>JBGALY010000004.1:0-208683 GCA_044223435.1 Nakamurella sp. | reverse complement strand
GTCGGTCAGCGCAGGACGCCCAGGAGCTGGTTCAACAGCGTGACGATCTGGCCCAGGACAGCGGTCAGGGACAACGGTCCGTCGAGCAGCCCGGCGACCGCGCACAGGAGGTTGCCGACGAGGTTGCCCGGCCCGGATTGCGCGGTGATGTTCAGATGCACGGTGTCCAGATGCACCTGCAGGCCGAGCAGGTCCAGGTCCAGCGGTCCGAGGACCAGATCCAGGATCTGGCAGGAGCCGGCGCTCTGGGCCAGGTCGACCGGGACGGCCAGGCGCTGCGTGCCCTGACTGGTCGTTCCGGCGCTGTCGGTGACCGAACCGGTGAACGCGCCGACCGCCTTCAACACCCCGTTTTCGGTGGTGAACTGCTGCACGTCGAAGGTGCCCGCGACGGCTCCGGACCCGTCGGCCAGGGTGCCGGTCACCGGCACGACGGTCTGGTCGCCGATCGCCTGGTCCGAGGTCTGCTGGGCGGTGGCCGGGCCGGCGAGACCGATCGACACCAGAGCCGCGAAGGCCAGGCCGACCAGCACGGTCAACATCTTCTTCATCATCGTCATTTCCTTCCGTGATCGGATAAAACGCTCATTCGACTCGTTCCAATGACAACCTCCTTTCTCGTCGAGGGCACGGGGTGTGTCCTTGCTGGATGGGACGGTCCGGTCGGTCCCTCGTCACGCCACATTCGCCGACGAATTCCGGAACACTGGCTCCAGATGCCCTCTGAACTGCAAAAACAGCGATCAAATTTCTTCGGATTATCCAGCGGGACGACGGTTCATGAATGTTGAACAATGAGGCTGCGCAGATGTGGAAATGGCCGTTCGTTTGCCCGCCGACCGGCCGGGGCACAGTGCGCGGATGACGACCTCCGGGGCCGGCGACATGCTCGCGCGGCGGCGCACCCTGCCGGTGGGCTATTTCGATGCCCTCTACCGGGACTCCGACGATCCCTGGGGGCTGGGCCGCTCGTGGTACGAGCAACGCAAGCGCGCCCTCACGATGGCGGTCCTGCCCCGGGCCCGGTTCCGTTCGGCGTTCGAACCGGGCTGCGCCATCGGCCTGCTGACCGAGTTGCTCGCCCCCCGGTGCGATCGGTTGTTGGCCACCGACATCGCCGCCGAGCCGCTCGCCGCGCTCGGTCGCCGGTTCGCCGCGGATCCGCAGGTCGACGTGCGGCAGCTGGCCCTCCCTCGGCAGTGGCCGGCCGGCGAGTTCGATCTCGTCGTGCTGTCCGAGATCGGCTACTACCTCGACCGCGGCGACCTGTCGAAGGTCATCGACCGGACCGTCGGATCGTTGGCGACGGACGGCTTCGTGGTGGCCTGTCATTGGCGGCATCCGGCCGCCGGCTACCCACTGACCGGTGACGAGGTGCACCGGGCGTTGATCGCCGAGTCGGGGTTGACCGCGGTGGCCACCCACCTCGAGGAGGACTTCCGGCTGGACGTGCTCGGTCGACCCGGGGCACCGTCGGTCGCCCGGGCCGACGGCGTGCTGGGCCGGCGGCTAGCCTGAGCCGATGCTGGCCCGGACGATCGTGGCCCCGCCGAAGGCCATCGACTTCGACGCGATCCGTGGCGAACTGGGCATTCCGGACGGCTATCCGGCCGCGGCCGTGGACCAGGCCCGGGCGGCCGCGATCAGCGATCCGGCGGCCGGCAACGGCGCGGCCGTCCCCACCCGGGAGCCGCTCGACGTGCCGTTCGTGACGCTCGACCCGCCCGGCTCGCGCGACCTGGACCAGGCCGTGCACCTGTCGCGGCGGGAGGTCGAGGGCGGGTACCTCGTGCGGTACGCGATCGCGGACGTCGCCGGCTTCGTGCCGCCGGCCGGGCCGCTGGCCGAGGAGACCTGGCGTCGCGGCGCGACCCTGTACAGCCCGGATCGCTCCACGCCGCTGCACCCGGTCGAGCTGTCCGAAGGCGCGGCGAGCCTGCTGCCCGACGTGTCCCGGCCCGCCGTCGTCTGGACCATCGCGCTCGACGCCGCCGGCGAACCCGTGGAGGTGGACGTCCGCCGCTCTGTGGTCCGCTCCGTGGCCCAGCTGGACTACCCGTCCGCCCAGCTCGACGCGGACGCCGGCCGGCTGCACCCATCGATCGCGCTGCTGCCCGAGATCGGTGCGCTGCGCCAGGTGCTGGCCCGGCGGCGCGGCGCGATCAGCCTGGACATCCCGGACACCGAGGTGGTGCGCGCGCCGGACGGGCGCTGGACGCTCGAGCGCCGCGCCGTGCTGGCGATCGAACGGCACAACGCCGAGATCAGCCTGCTGACCGGGATCTGCGCGGCCCGGATCATGCTGGACGGTGGGGTCGGTCTGCTGCGCACCCTGCCGCCGCCGGCGGCCGAGCAGGTCGAGCTGTTGCGCCGGGCGACGGCGGCGCTGGGCATCCCGTGGCCGGAGTCGATGCCGGTGTCCGAGGTCCTCGCGGGCCTGGACGGGGACCGGCCCCGCGACGCCGCGTTCCTGGAGGACGCCGTCCGGCTGCTGCGCGGCGCCGGGTACACCGCATTCGACGGGACGGCGCCGGCGCAGCGCGAGCACGGCGGGGTCGGCGGGCCGTACGCGCACGTGACGGCGCCGCTGCGCCGGCTGGCCGACCGGTACGCCACCGAGGTGTGCCTGGCCCTGCACGCGGGCCGGCCGGTGCCGGACTGGGCCCGAGCGGCCCTGCCCGACCTGCCCGCGACGATGACCGCGGCCGACCGGAAGGCCGCGGAGCTGGCCAAGGCCTGCGCCGGCGCGGTGTCCGTGTTCGTCCTGCACGGTCGCGAGGGGGAGACATTCCCGGCGACCGTGCTGCAACTGGAACCGGCCAGGAACCGGGCGATCGTCATCCTGCACGAGCCGCCGGTGCGGGCGCACTGCCCACCGGACGGGCTGGTGGAGGGATCGGTGATCGCCGTGCGGCTGGTCTCGGCCGACCCGAGGACGAACCGGTTCGTGGTCGAGCCGGCGTGACCCGGGCCGGCGCGACCCGGTTCCGGCGGCCCGCGACCGGTCGTGGCAGGCTGCTCGGTATGGGAGATGAGATCGGTCAGAGCAAGGGCTTCTACTACAACATCAAGACCGGCCAGGTCGAGCCCGAGGGCGTGAGCAAGGCCAAGGAGTTGCTCGGTCCGTTCGCCACTGCCGAGGAGGCGGCGAACGCGCTGGAGATCATCCGGGAACGTGAGCAGCGCAAGGATGCCGAGGACGCGGCCTGGCGCGACAAGTAGCGGCGGCGGCCCGCCGGCATCGGCCGATCCGGGCCACCCGGTCCCGATGGCATGATCGTCGGGTGAATCCCCGAGTTCGGGCGTCGGTGCTGGGCGCCCTGGTCATGGCCGGTGCGCTGCTCGCCGCCTGTTCCTCGTCCGTCGGCGGCAACGCGGCCATCGGTACCGCAACCATCGACACGTCACGGGCATCCACGGCGGCGACGACGGCGCCGTCCGCCTCCGGTGCCGGCTCGGCGACCGCCGGCCCGACCGGGAACGCGCCGGTGCCCGCCGGCCTGGAAAAGTTCTACGACCAGCAGCTGGACTGGGGCTCCTGCGCCGATCTGGCCACCTCGGACGACACCAAGATCTACCGCTCGGCGTCCCTGCAGTGCGCCGACCTGATCGTGCCCCTGTCCTACGCCGATCCGACCGGACCGACGATCACGCTCAAGGTGCTGCGCAAGCAGGCCACCGACCGGGCCGGCCGCATCGGGTCGGTGGTCACCAATCCGGGCGGCCCGGGCGGATCCGGCGTCGAGAACGCCGCGTATCTGGGCGGGTTCGGCCTGGCCAGCGCCCTGAACAAGCGGTTCGACGTGGTCGGATTCGACCCGCGCGGGGTGGGCTTCTCCAGTCCCGAGATCCGCTGCCAGACCGACGAGCAGCGCGATGTCACCCGGGCCACCACCGTACGCACCCGCACCCCGGAGGAGGTGGCTGCGGCCGACGCGCTGGCCCAACAGCTGGCCCAAGGGTGCGCCGCGCTGTCCGGGCCGCCGGAGGGCGTCGACGGCAACGCCTTTCTGGCCAACGTCGGAACCGGCACCGTGGCCAAGGACATGGATGTGCTGCGCGCGGCGCTGGGCGACCGCGGGCTGAGCTACATCGGCTGGTCGTACGGCACGTCGATCGGAACCGAGTACGCCAGGCAGTTCCCCGGCAACGTCCGGGCGATGATCCTGGACGGCGCGATCGATCCGAACGAGGACCCGGTCGCGTCGTCGCTGGGCCAGGCGGAGGGCTTCCAGCAGGCCTTCGAGGACTTCGCCGCCGCGTGCGCCGAGAAGGCCGCCTGCCCGCTGGGCACCGACCCGGGCGCCGCCACCGCGGCCTACCAGGCGCTCGTCCGGCCGCTGCTGGACAAGCCGCTGCCGCTGGCCGACGGGCGGGTGCTCACCTTCAACGACGCGACCACCGGCACCTTCACCGCGCTGTACAGCGACGCGCTCTGGGATCAGTTGACCGACGCGCTGACCGCCCTGGCCGCCGGCGACGGTTCGGGCCTGATGGGGCTGGCCGACTCCTACCTCGGCCGGGACTCCGGGGGGCACTACAGCAACATCCAGGATGCGTTCCTGGGCATCGGATGCATCGACGGGTCGCGCTCGGTCGACCCGGCCCAGGCGCAGCAGCTCGCGGAGAAGGTGGCGGCCGCGGCGCCGTTCCTGGCCAGCGGCGATCCGCCGGCCGCGGTCAAGGACCCGTGCGACTACTGGCCGGTGCCGGTCACGCCGTTGGAGCCGGTGCCGGACGTCCCCCCCGGGTTGCCCCAGGTGCTGGTCATCTCGACCACCCACGACCCGGCGACGCCGTACCAGGCCGGGGTCAACCTCGCCGAGACGCTGGCCGCCCGGCTGCTCACCGTGGACGGCACCAACCACACCGCGTACCTCAACGCCGGCAATCAGTGCGCCGATCAGATCGGCACCGACTACCTGATCGACCTGACGCTGCCGGCCGAGGGCAAGACCTGCTGACCTCCTGCTGTGTGGTGACACCACCCCTGGCGGCCACTAGCGCTGGTCGGCCACCCATAGCCCGAGCAGCCCGCGGAAGTGGGCCAGGAACCGGTCGTGCTCGTGCGGCGGGTAGGTCGCGCGCACCGTCTCGACCAGCAGGGCGTCGAACTCGGCCGAGGTGATCCAGTCGTAGACGATCTGCGGAAGGGACGCGAGCGAGGTCGAACAGAACTCCCGGTACCGGTCGGCCTCGAAGTACTGGTCGGACATCAGCGCGTACCGGCCGAGCTTGTCCGCCCAGCTCAGCGACGGATCGTCGGCGATGTCGTACCAGGCGCGGGAATTGGTGTCGACCCGCGGCTTCCGGCCGGTGACCGCGCAGAACACCGACCACGACACCAGTTGGGTGATCGCCCACGGGAAGTAGTAGTGCAGGGACGTGATGGCGATGTCCGGGCAGGCGTTCGCGTAGTCGATCGGCTTGACCGTGGTCCCGGTGACCAGCGCCTCGCAGGAGTTGAACTCCCAGCGGAAGAACGCGTTGATCGTCCGGGACAGGGTCAGGATCTCCATCCCCGCCTCGGGCGGGAGGAAGTTGTGCGAGACCTCGTACCGGTCGTGCATGGGCAGTTCGGGCCGGAACCGCATGATCTTGGTCTCCGGCCCGATGGTCAGCGACCGGGCGAACGAGTCGTAGGCCGCGGCGGCCTGCAGGTGCATCAGCATCTGCCCGGATTCGTCGTACGCCCGGTGCAACGCGTCCTGGTCGTCGATCCGGGAGACACCCCGCCAGGCCCCGCCGTCGAACGGCTTCATGTACATCGGGTAGCCGACCCGGTCGGCCACCGTGTCGAGGTCGAACGGCAGGTTGTACCGCTCCGCGGTGTAGGCCCACTTCTCGTGGTCGACCGGGTTCTTGTACGGCACCAGCCAGGTCTCCGGGATGTCGAAGCCGAGCCGGATCATCGCGCAGTACGCCGAGTGCTTCTCCATCGCCTGGAAGGTGAACGGGTTGTTCAGCAGGTAGGTGTCGTTGACCAGGGCGGCCTTCTTCAACCATTCCCGGGGGTGGTAGTACCACCAGGCGAGCCGGTCGATGACGACGTCGTACCGCACCGGGGCGCGCAGGTCGAACGGCTCGATGGTGATCCGCTCGGTGTCCACGTGATGGTCCACCCCGCGGTAGCCGACCGGGTCGAGTTTCCGGGTCAGCGTCTGGAACGCCCGCGGCCAGTCGTTCTCGGTGCCCAGCAGCAGGCCGATCAAATGCGTCGTGGAGTCACCCGTCATGGGGTGATCTTGACCGGCGGCGACGGGGTCGGCAACGCAGCGGACCGGGCGTGTCTCATTCGACCCGGTCCAGCACCAGGGCGTGCAGGGCGGCCATCAGGTCGTCCTCGTGTTCGGTGTGCGCGGTGCAGGTGACCGCGGCCCGCCGGATCGGGTCGATGATCGCGAACTGCCCGTACCGGCCGTGCAGCTGGTACCGGCCGTCCCGGTGCGGCCAGACGCCCAGACCGTAGGTGCGGTCGTCCGGATCGCCGGACGGCCGGGCCGGCCCGGTCGAGCAGTCCACGACGTCGGTGGCCATCCGCCGGACGAAGCCGGCCGGGATCAGCTGCCGCCCGTCGGTCCAGGTGCCCTCCCGCACCAGCAGCAGCGCGAACCGGCCCAGCTCCGCGGTGCGCAGCAGCAGGTCGCTCTCGGCCGTCGGGTAGCCCAGCGGACAGCGGTGCCACTGCGGGTTGGGCAGGTCCAGCGGGGTGAACAGCCGGGGCATCAGGTAGTCCCGCACGTTCGCCCCGGTCGCCCGGGCCAGCACCCGGGCCGCCGCGTACGGGCCGGAGCCGGTGTAGTTGAACCGGGTCCCGGGCTCGGCGACCAGCGGCGCGGCGACGATCTCGGCGAGCAGGTCCGGCGCGAGGACCGGCTGGTCGGCGAACCACACGTGGCTGGTGCCGCTGGTCATGGTCAGCAGCTGCCGCAGGGTGATCCGGTCGACGCCGTCCGCGGCCACCGGGACCAGCTCGGGGAAGTGGCCGAGCAGCGGGTCGTCCAGGCTCAACCGGCCCTCGGCCTCGGCCAGCCCGAGCGCAACCGCGGTGAAGCCCTTGGACACCGAGTACAGGTTGACCCGGTCGTCCGACCGGAAGCGGTGCGCGAGCGGCGCCGAGCCGTCCCGCTGCACCTGGATGCCGTAACTGCCCAGGCCGCGGACGCGGTCGGCGCGGACGAAATCGGCCAGCAGGTCGGCTCTCATGGCGTCCTCAGCCCAACGCGGGCAGGTAGATGGCCGCCTGGGCCCGCCAGCTGGGCCAGTCGTGCGGCCATTCGTGACCCCAGACGAACAGCTCGTGCGGGATCTGCTTCTCGGCCAGCACGTGGGCCAGGGCCCGGGTCGAGGCGTTCGCGCCGGTGGTGTCCTCCCACTGGCCGCTGCCGACGACCAGGGTGAGCGCGAGCCGGGACCGCAGGTAGTCCAGGTGCCCGCCGTGGGTGCCGGGCAGGAACTGCAGCGGGCTGGTGAAGTAGGTGTCGTCGTCGGACGGGCCCCAGGCCCGCCAGGTCCACGGGTCGTAGTTGCCGGACAGCGCGACCGCCCGCCCGAAGACGTGCGGGTGCCGCAGCGCGAACAGGACGGCGTGGAAGGCGCCCATGGACGGGCCGGCGACGGCGACATCGTCGCGCCCGCCCATCCGGTCCCGGATGAACGGCACCACCTGCCAGATGATCCAGTCCTCGTACCGGCGGTGGTTGCGGGCCCGGTCGCCCAGCGGCATCCACGCCGCCGACCAGGAATCACGGTCGAACGAGGGGACGCAGAACACCGTGATCCGGCCGTCGTCGATCGCCGGGCGGACGGCGTCCAGCATGCCGTTGGCCTCGAAGTCCCAGGGGTCGCCCGCCTCGCTGGGGAACCAGATCACCGGCCTGCCCCAGTGCCCGTGCACGGCGATCTCGGCCGACCCGCCGAGCGAGGGGGCGTCCAACCGGTGGTACTCGGTCTGGGTCATGGCCGAGAACCTAGTGGGCCGCGCCCGCGCGGCCGCCATCGGACCCGGCCCGGCGGGTGGCCGCCGCCGGAGCTAACCCAGCCGGTGGGCGCCGTCGGCGTCCGCGCCGGGCCGGGGACCGTCACCCGGGTCGGCTCGATGGCGGTCAGCGCAGGCCGGAGATCAGTTCGTCCAGGGCCGGATACCAGGCGTCGCGCCAGCCGATCATGGTGTGCGCGTCCGGGACCAGCCGGAAGGTCACCGGATAGCCCTGCGCCCGCAGCGCGGCGACCATGGCCTCGTTGTTGAAGCGGTTCTCCTCGATGGCCCCGCAGGTGATCAGCGTCGGCACGGTGCGCGGCGGCGCATCGATCGACCGGTCCGGGCCGGTGCCGATCTGCCGGACCGCGGCGCACACCCGGTCGAAGCGGCCGTAACCGCTCTCCTGCGGGTCCAGGGCCGGGGTGAAGAACGACCCGGACTGCAGCGCCAGGCCGGAGATCGACCCGGGGTGCCGCCGCTGCAGGACGAGCATGGCCAGCGCGCCCAGGCTGGCCCCGAGGCCGATCACCGGGCCGGTCAGCACCCGCGCGGTCAGCGCCGGCAGCACCACCTCCGCCAGGTGGGCGCTGTAATCGGGGTCGGCCGAATACCACTCGTCGCGCAGCCCGTCGGGCGGGTCGAGCAACGCCACTCTGATCGGTTGGGTCCGGGAGTGCTGGGCCGCCCAGGACAGCAGGTTGCCGCGTCGCGCCATGTCGGACCCGTCGTGCACGAGCACCAGCGGCGCCGCCTGATCGGAGGCCAGGCCGGCGGGCGACCAGAGCCGCACGGGGACGGGCCGGGCCAACCGCCCGCCCGGCGTCACGATCTCGCTGATCGGCCCGTCGGCCGGGGTGAGCAGCCAGGACGGCTCGCGATAGTCGGGGAAGCGGATCTCGGACTTCTCGCCGAACGGGTTGGGCACGTGCCGGGGGTTGGCCGGGTCGGTGGTCCACACGGCGTCGCCGTCCCGCCGCACCGTGAACTGGTATTCCAGCCGCCAGGCGGCCGGGCGCAGCAGCTCGAGCGTCCAACGGCCGTCGGACCAGCCGAACTCGGGGTCGGTCTCCCCGAGCAGCCAGTCGACCTGCAACCGAACGCCGTCGAGAGCGCGCTCGGCGTCGGCCAGCCGGAACTCCACCCGGTCGGATCCGATCACCGGGCCGGACGCCGGGTCGGTCGGCCCGTCCTCGTCCGGCCGCCGGTGTCTGGCTGACATTCGGTTACCGTACGTCATCCCTCAGCCCGACCGGTGGTGCGGCAACATCACCGACGCATCGGCTACATAAGGTGTGCGTCATGGATCGGCAGCAGCAGTTCGTCCTGCGCACCCTGGAAGAGCGGGACATCCGCTTCGTCCGGCTCTGGTTCACCGACGTACTTGGCTTCCTCAAGAACGTCGCGGTGGCCCCGGCCGAACTGGAGGGCGCGTTCAACGAGGGCATCGGCTTCGACGGCTCGGCGATCGAGGGATTCGCCCGCGTCTTCGAGTCGGACATGGTGGCCCGACCGGACCCGTCGACCTTCCAGGTGCTGCCGTGGGAGGCCGACGGCGGCCGGGTCTACTCGGCCCGGATGTTCTGCGACATCACCATGCCGGACGGGTCGCCGTCCTGGGCCGACCCGCGGCACGTGCTGCGCCGGGCGATGGGCGACGCCGCCTCGCTGGGCTTCACCTGCTACGTGCACCCGGAGATCGAGTTCTTCCTGCTCAAGAGCCTGCCCGACGACGGCAGCCCGCCGGAGCCGGCCGACCAGGGCGGCTTCTTCGACCAGTCCTCGCACGACGCCGCCCCGCACTTCCGGCGCCGGGCGATCGAGACCCTCGAGGCGATGGGCATCTCGGTCGAGTTCAGCCACCACGAGGGGGCGCCCGGCCAGCAGGAGATCGACCTGCGGTACGCGGACGCGCTGACGATGGCCGACAACGTCATGTCGTTCCGGTACGTGGTCAAGGAGGTGGCCATCACCCAGGGCGTGCGGGCCTCGTTCATGCCCAAGCCGTACGTGGAGCAGCCCGGCTCGGCGATGCACACCCACTTCTCGCTGTTCGACGGTGAGCGCAACGCCTTCCACGACCCCGACGACGAGTACCAGCTCTCCGACACCGGCAAGGCGTTCCTGGCCGGCGTCATCCGGCACGCCCGGGAGATCACCGCGGTGTCCTGCCAGTGGGTGAACTCCTACAAGCGGCTCGTCGTCGGGGACGAGGCGCCGACCACGGCGTCGTGGGGCACCGCGAACCGATCGGCCCTGGTCCGGGTGCCCAACTACTCGCCGGGCAAGTCGTCCAGCCAGCGCCTGGAGTTCCGCCTGCCCGACTCCGCCTGCAACCCGTACCTGATGTACACGGTGGTCATCGCGGCCGGCCTCAAGGGCATCCGCGAGGGCTACGAACTGCCGCCGCCGGCCGAGGACAACGTGTGGTCGCTGTCCGAGGTGGAGCGGCGGGCGATGGGCTACCAGAAGTTGCCGACGTCGCTGGAGTCGGCACTGTCGGTCATGGAGGGGTCCGAACTGGTCGCCGAGGCGCTCGGCGAGCATGTCTTCGACTTCTTCCTGCGCAACAAGCGGTCCGAGTGGGAGGCCTACCGCCGCCAGGTCACCCCGCAGGAGCTGCGGCGGTACCTGTCGCTCTAGGACCGACGAGGACCGGTCCCTCGGGCGGGCGGAAATTCGGCTGACCGGAGTGTTGCCGGCCGCCTACAGTCGGTCATGGCCGAGTTCGAGGTCTTCGATGACGCCCGGCGATTCGGCGGCGCGATCGAGTCGCTGGTAGGCCGGGATCCGATCGGGGCGACCATGCTGTCCGCCGTCCTGGCCGGTCAGCTGGCCGACCCGGCGCCGCCCGGAGCGGCTCCACTCCTGGCCTGCGTTCGGGACGTGGACGGGCCGGCGGCGGCCGTGCTGCGCATCCCGTCGTATCCGCTGCTGATCGTGGCGGACCCGGCGCTGGGGAGCCGGGCGGGGACGATGGACATGCTCGCCGGGGCGCTGGCCGCCACGGGGGAGCGCATCGTCGGATTGCATGGGCGCCGTGAGGTGGTCCGTGCTCTCGCCGCGGCGTGGCAGGAGCGGACGGGCGCGATGGTGCAACCGCGGATGTGGTCGCTGTACTACCGGCTGGCCCGGCTCGTCGAGACCCCTGCGGTGCCGGGACGACCGCGGCCACTCGTGGATGACGACCCGACCCAGGTCGCCCTGCTGGCCGCGTGGCTCCGCCGGTTCGAGGTGGAAACCGGCGTGGCCCGAGGAGGGCACGCGGCCGACTGCGAGTACGTGCGGCAGGCGGTCCGCCGCGGCTCCGTCTACACACTGTGGTGGCTCGACGGAACTGCGGTGTCGGTGGCCGGTCGGTCCGCAATGCGGGCGGACGGCGGCTGCCGCATCGCCCCGGTCTACACGCCGCCGGAACACCGCCGGCGGCGGTTCGGCGCGGCCGCGACGGTGGCCGCGATTCACTCGGCGTCGGCGGCGGGTGCGACGGAGGTCACCCTGTTCACCGACGAGGACTACCGGCCCGCCAACGACATGTACCGATCGCTCGGCTTCGAACCGGTCGCCGAGTTCGCCGAGTTCGACCTGGCCGAACCGGGGGCGCCTACCCGGCCTGCGCCGGCGAACGGAGTTGCAGCGCGTTGATGGCCAGCTCGCTCATCTGCCGGGCGAGCTCGGCGTCCGGCAGCGGCGACTCGAAGGTGCCGACCGCGTTGAGCATGCCGAAGGCGCCGTGCACCGCGGTTCTGACCTGTTCCACGTCCCAATCGGGATGGGCGTGCCCGAGCAGGGTGCGCCACTTGCGGACGAGGACCCGCTGACGCTCGTCCAGCAGGGTCCGGTCCTCGGCCGGCAGATGGTGCACCTCGCGGACGAAGACGGCCATCAGCCGCCGCCGGCCACAGACCGCCTCCGCGTACTTGACGATCAGCTCGCGGAGCCGGGCGGCGTCCGACTCCGGCGCATCCGGCTCGGCCGACACCTCGACCCGGTCGTAGGCGACCGCGTCGATCACCCGATCGAACACCGCGGTCAGCACGGACGCCTTGGCCCCGAAGTGCCGGTAGATGGCCGGCCCGGTGACGCCGGCGGCGGCACCGATGTCGTCCATGCCGACCGCCGCGTAGCCACGGTCGGCGAACAACTGCGCAGCGGCCGCCATGATGGCTTCGCGGCGGGCCGCCCCGCGGGCGGACGGAGCGGTCGCGGGGACGCCCGGCCGTTCCGCCGGGCCCGGCCGGGGAACCGACGCGGCGTCGACCGGGACGGTGCCGCCGCTGCGCCAGTACTGCCCGTCGGCCCGGTCCAGCAGGCCGAAGTCGACCAGACCGCGGCGCAGGCTCACGTAGTCGTCGAAGACCTGCATGAGCTCGTGGTTCACCTCGATCTCGGTGTACCGGACCCCGGGCACGAACCGCTGCGCGATCAGGTCGAAGACGGCCAGCTGCCGGGACTGTTTGGCGGGCAGGTTCTTGAGCCGTCCGGCCGGGTCGAAGAAGCGCCGCAGCACCGCGTCCGCATTCTGCGCCGCCGCGCGCTGTAGATCGTCCACCACGTAAGCGGTTTCCTAGTCGATCTTCTCGCCGATCTCGACCCGCGGGCGCGGTGCGCGCCAGCGGCGGATCAGGCAAGCCCGGTTGAAGGCGTAGAAGCCCAGGGACGAACCCCGGGTGGACTGGCCCGAGCTGTCCCCGTTGGGGAACTTGGCCTTCACCTTCCTGGAGATCTGGTTGCCGAAGATGATGGAGTCGATGACTGCGGCGGCGATCGCCACCAGCAGCACCAACGGTCCGTAGGCCTGAACCACCTGGAGCGGGACGAGCAGGATGACGAACGACAGCGCGGCGATCGGCAGCAGGATGCCGGCGACGTTGCGGCGGGCGTCCACCAGGTCGCGGACGTAGGCGCGCACCTTGCCGCGATCGCGGGGGAGCAGGTACTTCTCGTCGCCGGCCATCATGCGCTCCCGGTTGACCCGGGACGCCGCTCGCCGCTCGTCCTTGGTCATGGCGGAGCGCTGCTGCTTGGACCGCTTCATCGCCTCGCGCTGCGTCTTCGGCGGCGGCGCCACCGGACCCCGGCTGCGTCCTTCCGCCTCGCGTCGCTTGGGCGTCGGGCGACCCTTCTTCCCGTCGCTCCTGGTCTCCTCGACCGGGTCGGGTACGGCAGGGGCCTCGACCGTGGGTTCGGCGGGTTTGCGACGCAGGAAACTCACCGGCCCAGCCTAGTCGGATGGCCAGGCGGAAGAGGGTTTTTGGTCACGTCGGTGGCGGGAACCTCCCGGATGCCGAACCCGGCGTGGCATCATCGACACTGCGACTGCACCGCGTCCGCATCATCGCGTCCGCACAGGCAGTCCTCAAGCCCCAGGGGAGTTGCGAAGATGACCGTTGCTGACACCACCGCCGGCGTGGCCAAGGCCGCGCACGGCGTGACGCTGTCCGACGCGGCCGCGGCCAAGGCCAAGGAGCTGTTGGATCGGGACGGCACCGCGGACATGGTGCTGCGGATCGCCGTGCAGCCGGGTGGTTGCTCCGGCCTGCGGTACGAGCTGTTCTTCGACGACCGCACCCTCGACGGGGACGCGCTCGTCGAGTTCGGCGGCATCGGACTGGCCGTCGACCGGATGTCAAAGCCGTACCTGGATGGGGCGACGATCGATTTCGTCGACACCATCGAGAAGCAGGGCTTCACCATCGACAACCCGAACGCGCAGAACTCCTGCGCCTGCGGCGATTCGTTCCACTGATCACCGGTTGACCCGTCGAAAACCCCCGGCTGTCGCCGGGGGTTTTCGGCTGTCCGGACGTCCCCGACACCACCGCCCTCGCTGCCTGGAGCTGCTGCATGCCGATCGCCGTCTGCGGATCCATCGCCACCGACCACCTGATGCATTTCCCGGGCCGGTTCGCCGAGTCGCTGCTGCCCGACCAGCTGCACCGGGTGTCGTTGTCGTTCCTGGTGGACGACCTGGTGGTGCGCCGCGGCGGCGTCGCCCCCAACATCTGCTTCGGGATGGCCGTCCTCGGCCTGAATCCGGTGCTGGTCGGCGCCGCCGGCGCCGATTTCGGTGACTACGCCTCCTGGCTGTCGCGGCACGGCGTCGACACGTCCAAGGTGCACCTGTGCGACGACGTGCAGACCGCGCGCTTCGTCTGCACCACCGACGACGACATGAATCAGATCGCCTCGTTCTACGCCGGCGCGATGGCTCGGGCCCGGGAGATCGAGCTGGCGCCGATCGCCGCCGCCTACGGCGGCCTGGATCTGGTCGTCATCTCCGCGGACGATCCGGCCGGCATGGTCCGGCACTCGCAGGAGTGTCGCGAGCGGGGCTATCGGTTCGCCGCCGACCCGTCGCAGCAACTGGCCCGGATGGACGGCGACGATGTCGTCGAGCTGGTCCGGGGTGCCGATCTGCTCCTCACGAACGACTACGAACTCGGTCTGCTCAAGTCCATCCGACGGCAGCCGGCTGACCGTCTCGGCCCTGCCGGAGAAGTCCAAGACCGACCCGACCGGTGTCGGCGACGCGTTCCGGGCCGGGTTCCTGGCCGGCCGCGCGCGGGCGCTGACGTTCGAGCGATCGGCGCAGCTGGGCTCGCTGATGGCCACGCTGACCCTGGAGACGGTCGGCACCCAGGAGTACCTGCTGGACCGCGACGTGGCCCGGGTCCGGCTGGCCGACGCGTACGGCGAGGACGCGGCCGCCGACATCGCCGGCGCGCTGGCCTGGTAGCCCGCGCCGGGCGCGGTCATTCGACGCAGGACGCGACGATCGCGTAGCCGTCGGCCTCGTCGGCACACGCGTCGCCGGCAGCCGGCGACCCGGCCCGCCCGGCCAGCTTGTGCAGCAGCGTGCGGAACTGCCCGGCCTCGGCCTCGGACAGGGCGGCGAGCACCGACGTCTCGACGTCCGCCATCGCGGATGCGGCGACCCCGTGCGCGGTCCGCCCCGCGGCGGTGAGCACGACCTGCCGGGCGCGACGGTCCGCCGGATCGGGTCGACGCTCCACCAGTCCCGCCGACTCCAACTCGTCGATCAGATGCGTCATGACCGTGCGGTCCAGCCCCATGTCCTTGGCGATCCCGGCCTGATTGGGGCAGTCGGCGGTGCCGGCGATCGAGAGCACTTGAAAGCCACGCGGTCCGCCGGGCAGCCCGGCCAGGGCGGATCGAGCGCCGTCCAGGTAGCCGCGCAGGACCGTGGCGAGAGCGTGACCCAGGTCGATGGGCGTGGCGCCGGCCGCCTCGGTCATGCGTCCAGCATATCGGCGCGTTCACCCCCGTCCCGGAATGTGCGGATCTAGCGATAGTCGTGTAGAACGACTATCGTCAGCATCGACTACTTCCGGAACCCCAAGGACGGCCGCAATGAGCACACTGTTCCGCCTCGACGCCAGCATCCGCCGCGAGGGATCGGTGACCCGCGCGGTCGCCGACTCGATCGAGGCCGCGATGGCGGGGGGCTTGAGCCCCACCCGGGTGGTGCGGCGCGACGTCGCCCTCGATCCGATCCCGGGTGCGCTGTGGGCCACGTCGGCGTTCGCCGGGTTCACGCCCGACGACGCGCGCACGCCGGAGCAGCGCCTGGCGGTCGGCCGGGCGGCCGAGCTGGCCGACGAGCTCACGGACGCCGATGCGCTGATCTTCGCGGTGCCGATGTACAACTTCGGCGTCTCGCAGCACTTCAAGACCTGGTTCGACGTGGTCGCCACCGACCCCCGGTTCGTCCCGGGCAGCTCGACGCTGGCCGGCCGGCCGGCCGTTCTGGTCACCGCCCGCGGCGGTGGCTACGGCCCGGGGACGCCGCGCGAGGGGTGGGACCACGCGACGGCCTGGATGCGCCGGATGCTGGGGGAGCTGTGGGGCCTGGACCTCGAGGTGATCGAGACCGAACTGACCCTGGCCGAGGTCACGCCGGCGATGGCCGGCCTGCGCGAGCTGGCGCGCGAGCAACTCGTCCGGTCGCATGAGGCCGCTCGCCGGGCGGGTCGCCTGGTCACGGTGCGACTGCGGGGCGAGTCGCGCATCGCCTCCTGAGCTACAGCCGGACCGGGTAGACCGGCTCGGGGATCTGCGGGGTGATCTGGCCGGTCACGAAGATGCCGTGCCAGATCATGAACACCAGGATCGTCCAGAGCCGGCGGGAGTGGTCGACCTCGCCGGCCCGGTGGGCGTCCAGCATGGCCAGCACCGCGGCCGGGTCCAGGTACTCGTCGGTGTGCGAGGAGGTGATGACGTCCCGGGCCCAGTCGTACGAGCCCTCGGCCAGGTAGTGCCGGATCGGCACCGGGAAGCCGAGCTTGCGGCGGTGCAGCACGTGCGGCGGCACGACCAGCTCCATGGCCCGGCGCAGCGCCAGCTTCGTGGTCTGCTTGGTGACCTTCTGGTCCGCCGGGACCGTCCGGGCGACGTCGAACACCTCCTTGTCCAGGAACGGCACCCGCAGCTCCAGCGAGTTGGCCATGGTCATCTTGTCCGCCTTGACCAGGATGTCGCCGCGCAGCCAGGTGAACAGGTCGACATGCTGCATCCGGGCGATCGGGTCGACATCCCGGGTCAGGGCATAGACGGGGTCGGTGATGTCGCGGAACGAGCGGGCCGGGTCGTAGGTGCGCAGCAGCCCGCCGGACAGGTGCTCCTCGCGGAAGATGCGGGCGTTGCCGTAATAGCGGTCCTCCAGGTCCAGGGAGGCCCGGCGTAGCAGGTCCTGCCCGCGGAACCCGTCCGGCATCGCCCGGCCCACTGCCGCGAGGCCCCGGCGCAGCCCGCCGGGCAGACCGGTGAGCCGGCTCAGGCTCATCGGCTCCCGGTAGATGTTGTAACCGCCGAACAGCTCGTCGGCGCCCTCGCCGGACAGCACCACCTTGACGTGCTTGCGGGCCTCGTTGGCCACGAAGTACAGGGGGACCAGGGCCGGGTCGGCGACCGGATCGTCCAGGTACCAGACGATCAGCGGCAGCGTGGCGGTCAGCTCCTGCTCGGAGACCGTGCGGACGATGTGCTGCACGCCGATCGCCGCAGCCGATTCGGCGGCGACATCCACCTCGGAGAAGCCCTCCCGCTCGAACCCGGTGGTGAAGGTGAGCAGGTCGGGGTTGTACCGCTTGGCCAGCGCGGCAATTGCCGTGGAATCGATGCCGCCGGACAGGAAGGCGCCGACCGTGACGTCGGCCCGCATGTGCTTGGCCACCGAGTCGTCCATGACGTCGGCGATCCGCTGGTAGAGCGCGGTCCGCTCGGCGTCCGAGATCGCCGGCCGCGGCGTGAATTGCGGGTGGAAGTAGCGCTTGATGCTCATCGGTCGGCCCGGGCGGACCGTGACGTGGGTGCCGGATTCGATCTTGCGGATCGAGGGGTCCATCGTCGCCGGTTCGGGCACGTACTGCAGCACCAAGTAATGCTGCAGGGCGGGCACGTTGACCCGGGCCTGCCCGGTCAGCTCCCGCAGCCCCTTGGCCTCGGACGAGAACGCGACGCCGTCCGGCAGCTGGGCCACGAACAGCGGCTTGATGCCGAACGGGTCGCGGGCGCCGAACAGCACCCGTTCCTCGCTGTCCCAGATGAGGAAGGCGAACATGCCGCGCAGCCGGGCGACGGCCACCTGGCCCCAGTAGTGATACGCGGCGACGATCGCCTCACCGTCGCCCTGGGTGGCGAAGCGGGCGCCGAACTCGGCGGTCAACTCGTCGCGTAGTTCCAGGTAGTTGTAGATCTCCCCGTTGAAGACCAGTGCGTACCGGTTCGGTTTGTCCGGCGGCCCCCAGCGCAGTGGCTGGTGCGAGTGCTCCAGGTCGATGATCGAGAGCCGGTTGAATCCGAACACCACGTCGTCGTCGTTCCAGGTGCCCTGCTCGTCGGGTCCGCGATGCCGGGCGCAGCGCATCCCGGCGTCCACCGCGTCGACCCGGCTGGCCGCGTGGCCGGAACCGGAGACGAAAGCCATCAGTCCACACACCCGGCCAGTATCCCGTCCGCGACCGGGCCGCGGTGCGACCGGTCACCCGCGCGCCGCCACTCGACGTTCCGTAGAACTCGCAGGGTCCCCGGCCGAGTGGAACCCAGGGCGGGACGGTAATCTCCCAGCTGAAACACACATGGTTGAGAGGAAGGACGCACGTGACACGGTCCCGCGCGCAACGGCGGATCTTCCTCGCCGGACTGCTCGGCGTGGTTTCGGTGCTGGTCAGCGGCTGCTCGATCAGTGACCTGCCGACCTGGGGCTGGCCGATGGGCGTCACGCCGCAGGCCGAGCGCATGCGCGAGTTCTGGCAGGGCGCCACGCTGGCCGCGCTGATCGTCGGTGTGATCGTGTGGGGCCTGATGTTCTGGGCCTTCATCGTGTACCACAAGCGCAAGAACGGGCCCCAGTACCCCAAGCAGACCAAGGAGAACCTGCCCCTGGAGTTGGTGTACACCGCGGTCCCGTTCCTCATGGTGTTCGTGCTGTTCTACTTCACCGTCACCACCGAGAACGTGGCGCTCGAGAAGCAGCCGGATCCGGACGTGACCGTGGACGTCGTCGCGTTCAAGTGGAACTGGGACTTCGGCTATCCGGGCACCCAGGTCCCCGGCGGCGGCGAGGTGCACACCGTCGGCACCAGCGAGGAGATCCCGATCCTGGTCCTGCCGGTCAACCAGGTCATCCAGTACGACCTGCGCTCCAAGGACGTCATCCACTCCTTCTGGACGATCGATTTCCTGTTCAAGCGGGACGTGTTCCCCAACCCCGAGCAGAACCAGACGGACAACAAATTCCAGAACACCATCACCCAGACCGGCGCCTTCGTCGGCCGGTGTGCCGAGCTGTGCGGCACCTACCACGGCTCGATGAACTTCGAGGTCCGGGGTGTGCCGCAGGACGTCTACGACACGTACCTGGACTTCCGGCAGACCCTCAACCCGCAGACCGGCGCCCCGTACACCGCGGCCGAGGCGTTGACGGCCACCGGTGACAAGATCAGCTCCTGCGGCGATTTGTGCGCGCCGCTGGCGACCACCACCGCGCCGATGAACACGGACCGGACCGCCAAGGGTGCCGACGAGCCCGTCCCGGGGGGCAACTGATGAACGCCGCTCATTCGACCCAGACCGACAAGCCGGAGGCCGCCAAGGGCGGTCTGAAGGTGGAGACCTGGCTTTTCATCGGCCTCACCGGGTTCTTCGCCCTGGCGGCCGTCGTGTACGGGTTCCTGGCGCCGCACGAGGTTGTCGGCATCACCGCCCTGGTGCTCACCACGGGTCTGACACTGATCATCGGCACCTTCCTGCTGTTCGTGTCGCGCCGGCTCGACGCGGCGCGTCCGGAGGACGACGACGACGCGGAGATCGCCGACGGCGCGGGCGACCTGGGGTTCTTCTCGCCCGGCTCCTACTACCCGTTCTTCCTGGCCGCGTGCGTCGCGCTGGTCGCGGTGGCCACCGCCTACCTGCTGGTCTGGCTGATGGTCATCGGCGTCGGGTTCCTCATGTGGGTCGTCTGCGGCCTGGTCTACGAGTACCACCGCCGCCCGGCGCACCACTGATCCGCTCGCAGTAGAAACGGCCCGGCCCCGATGGGGGCCGGGTCGTTCTTCGTCGCCCGTCGCACATCCGCCGCGCCTCGGTCGGCTAGGTGTTGAACCCGGACAGGTTGGTGACAGCCGGCGTGCGGTGGACGCCGGTAGGGCCGAGTGAACTTGTGGACCGTGGCTCCCAGAGCGGCGTTGAAGGCCTTGCCGCGGTAGCAGGACCCGTTGTCGGTGAGCGCCCGGTGGATCGTCTCGATGCCGTGAGCAGCGAAGAACTCGACCGCTCGGGCCCAGAAAGCCGCGGCGGTGACCGACTTCTCGTCGGCCAGTTCCTCGGTGTAGGCCAGCCGGGACCGGTCATCGATCGCGGTGTGCAGGAATGCGTAGCCGGGTCGCTGACCGCGCTGGGAGGCGCGGTGGGCGTCGTTGCCCTTGCCGTGGACCCTCCAGCCGCCGCCGTCGGGGATGCGACCGATCTTCTTCACATCGACGTGGACCAGATCGCCGGGCGCCGGGTGCTCGTACCGCCGCGGTGGTTGCCGCATCTGCTCGCCGGTCACGTCCAGGTCCCGCAGCCGAGAAATGCCGCGGCGTATCAGCACCCGGTGGATCGTGGACGGCGCCAGCGCGATCCCGAACTCGCGCAGCTCGGCGACCAGCATCACCGGCCCGAGTTTCATGTTCCGCCGCAGGAACTCCACGACGTCTTCGACCTGGGCGTCGACCTGCCGAGGCGACGACACCGGGCGCGACGACCGGTCTTGCAGGCCGCCCTCGCCATCGGCCTGCCAGCGGGCGTGCCATTTCGCAAGGGTCTGCCGGGCCACGCCGGCCTCGGCGGCGACGTGACAGATCGGACGGCCGCCGTCGACCCGCTGGCACAGGCGTCGGCGTCCTTCGGGGGTCAGCGGGGCGTTACGGTGGGCCACGAGGGTCCTCCTGGTTCGGGTGCGTTTGCTTGGTCGCTTCACACCGCACCAAGGGGACCCTCCCTCATGCCCGCATTCGGCAGGCCCGGCATGTCACCAATGTCCCTGGATGCAACAGCTAGGCCCGTCCGGGTCGCCGGGACGGTCACGCTCGCGTCGGGCCAGCGCACCGGCCGGCAACCCGACGTTCCCGCGGAAACGCCCGGGCCGCCGGGTGACCGGGCCGGGGACAGATCCCGGGGGACCGGTTCGGGTCGATTCTCCGACGAACGACGAAGGCCCCGACCGCTGACGCGGGCGGGGCCTTCGAGGGCGGATCAGTGCTGCGGGCGCGACTCCAACTCGTCCTTGCGCATTTCCTCGATCTCCTCGTCGGCGTAGTGGATCACGCCGGTCGTGTCGATCGGCCGCACCCAGCCCGGGACGGCGGCGCCGGCGGAGCCGAGCTGGTTCATCTTCTTCGGCACCGGGGCACCCTGATAGGCGAGGGGCACCGGGTGTCCGTGGTCGTCGACCGGGCCCAGCGGCTGGTGAATCTCGACGAACTCGCCGCTCGGCAGCCGGCGCAGGATGCCGGTCTCGATGCCGTGCTCGAGCACCGCCCGGTCGGAATGCTGCAGCCCCAGGCACAGCTTGTAGGTGACCACGTACGCGATGACCGGACCGATGATGGACAGCACCCGCCCGACCCAGGTCATCACGTTCAACGAGATGTCCAGCTTGAACGCGAACAGGTCGTTCGCGCCGTTGATCAGGTTGACCAGGTAGAAGGTGATGAAGGCGACGCCCAGCGCGGTGCGGACGGGAACGTCGCGCGGCCGCTGCAGGATGTTGTGCATCGCGTCGTCCTTGGTGAATGCCTTCTCGATGAACGGGTAGGCGATCACCAGGATCATCAGGATCGTCGCGGCCAGGATCGACGGGAAGAACACCGCTGGGATCATGTAGTGGCCGAAGAGGTTACGGACTTCCCAGTTGGGCCATATTCGGACCATGCCGTCGAGGAAGCCCATGTAGAAGTCGGGCTGCACACCCGCCGACACCTGGGCGGGGTTGTACGGCCCCAGGTTCCAGATCGGGTTGATCTGGAAGATGCCACCCATGACGGCGATCACGCCGAACACGATGCCGAAGAAGCCGCCGCCCTTGGCCGCGAACTTGGGCAGGATCCGGATGCCGATGACGTTGTTCTCGGTCGCCTTCGGGGCCGCGAAATGCGTGTGCTTCTGGAACCACACGAGGGCGACGTGCGCCGCGATCAGCGCCAGGATGATGCCCGGGATCAGCAGGATGTGCAGCGAGTAGAACCGCGGAATGATGATCTCGCCGGGGTAGTCGCCGCCGAACACGGCCCAGTGCATCCAGGTGCCGATCACCGGGATGGACAGGATGAACGCGCTGACCGCCCGCAGGCCGGTGCCGGAGAGCAGGTCGTCCGGCAGCGAGTAGCCCAGGAAGCCCTCGGCCATGCCCAGGATCAGCAACAGCGCTCCGATGATCCAGTTCACCTCACGCGGCTTGCGGAACGCACCGGTGAAGAAGATGCGCATCATGTGCAGCATCATCGAGAACAGGAAGATCAGCGCGGCCCAGTGGTGGATCTGCCGAATCAGCAGGCCGCCGCGCACCTCGAACGAGATGTCCAGCGTCGAGGCGTACGCCATCGACATCGGGACGCCCCGCAGCTTCTCGTACACGCCCTGGTAAACGGTCTCGGCCATCGACGGGTCGAAGAACAGCGTCAGGTACACGCCGGAGAGCAGCAGCACGACGAAGGAGTACAGCGCGGCCTCGCCCAGCATGAACGACCAGTGGCTGGGGAAGACCTTGTTCAGCTGGGTGCGCAGCGGGCGCGCACCGTGATAGCGGATGTCGGCGTTGTCCAGCGCCTTCTGCAGGTGCGAATCGCCGGCCGCCGCCTTGCGGGGAGTGGTGAGTCTGCTCATCCCGTTGCCTCCTTGGGCTCCGAGTACCACGCCGGGAACTTGCCGTTCTCCCAGAAGCCGGGGCCGACCGCCTCGATGAAGTCCCGCGCGGCGACGAAGTACCCCTCGTCGTCCAGCTCGATCGGGAGCTGCGGCAGCGGGCGGGTGGCCGGACCGAACACCGGGAACATGCCCTCGTACAGATTGAACTGGGACTGGTGGCACGGGCACAGCACCCGGCCGGTCTGCTGCTCGTACAGCGACACCGGGCAGCCGACGTGCGTGCAGATCTTGGAGTAGGCGTAGTAGTCGCCGAACTGGAAGCCCTGCTGCCCGTCCCGGATGCGGATGACCGAGTCGGACCGCACCCGGAAGAGCATGACCGCCGCGTCCGAGGCCTTCGAGCCGCCCGGCACACCGGGGAAGACGGTGGCCATGGAGCCGGCCGCGAGGTCCTCGGGTCGCACCGGGGTCCCGTCGATCTGGGTGAGCCGGATCTTGGTGCCGTCGGCCAGCGGGGCCCACGGGGTGACCCAGAGGGGGGAGTCGGCCCGCTCGGCCCACGGATTCTTGATCAGCGCACCGAGGATCGGGATGGCGGCGACCAGGCCGAGGGCACCCCCGGCCAGGGCCAGCGAGCCCTTGATCATGCCGCGCCGCTTGAGGCCCGCCTTGTCGACGGTGTCCATGACCTGCGCACCGAGGGTCTGCCGGTCGAACTCGGCGGACATCCCGACGTGCCGGGCCTGGATCGCCACCTCGTGGGCGAAGATCTTGCGGGCCATCTGGACCACGCCGATGCCGAAGCACAGGATGGCGCCACCCATGGTCAGGCCGATGATCGGGGTGTAGAGCGCGTAGGCCAGCTGTCCGTCCTGGTAGGCAGGCACGTACTCGTGCGGCCACCAGATGAACGCGACGGCGAACAGCAGGCCGAGCAACGCGGCCAGCAGGAACCACAGGGCGACGCTGCGCTCGTTGCGCTTGTCGGCCGGGGAGCCCGGCACCGCGACGGGGCCGTACTCTTCCAGCTCGACGTGATCCTGAGCCAGGCCGGCCGCGGCCTTCTCGTCCCGCGACATCTTGGCCAGCTCGGCATCGCTGGGCACCGCGTGCTGATCGGTCGTCATGCCCGAGCCCCCATCCACAGCGTTGCGGCCACGATGGCACCCATGCCGACCAGGAAGGCGATCAACCCTTCCGGTGCGGGGCCGAAGCCACCGAGCGGCAGGCCGCCCGGATCGATCGTCGCCTTGTTGTTCTGAATGAAGGAGGTGATCGCCGCCTTCTCCTCCGGGGTCAGCTGACCGTCACCGAACTTCGGCATGTTCTCCGGGCCGGACAGCATGGCGCCCCAGATCTCCGAGTCGGTGGCCGGGTCCAGGTTCGGCGCGTACTTGCCCTGGGACAGGGCGCCGCCCTGACCGGTGAAGTTGTGGCACGACGCGCAGTTGAGCCGGAACAGCTCACCGCCCTTGGCCACCTGGGCGTCGTCGCGCAGCCCGCTCGTCGGGATCTCCGGGCCGCCGCCGTTGGCCTGGATGAACGCCGACAGATCGTCGATCTCCTCGGGCGAGAAGAACGGCGCCTTGCGCGGCATCTGGGCCTGGTTCTCCACGGCCGGCATGCGTCCGGTGGCCAGCTGGAAGTACGCGGCGGCCTGACCGACACCGACCAGCGACGGGCCCCGGTCCAGCACACCCTGCAGGTTCGCCCCGTGGCAGCTGATGCAGGAGGTCTGGTAGATCTGGGCGCCCCGCTCCACCTGCGCGGCGTCGCTGCTCGCGACCGTCGCGGTGGTGGCCTCCTTGGCCTGCGCGGTGAACGCCGCGAAGGCGAACCCCATCGCGGTCAGCCCGAGCAGCAGGGCGAGGGTGCCGGTGATCCGGCGCATGCCCTTGGTGCGGCGTCGCGGGACGGCTCGTCCGCGCCGTCGTGGCGGCTCGGCGGCCGGCGGTGTGTCGTTGACCGACATTTCTGGTGGACACCTCGTGCTCGTTTTGGCGGCGGGCTTGACGAGTAGGAACTGCCGAACTGCCGTTGGTTCTAAGTACTGTAGAAGGTCGAGCGCCGGATGCGCTGCCCGATCATCGAATGATGTAGATCGTGGCGAACAGACCGATCCAGACGATGTCGACGAAGTGCCAGTAGTACGACACGACGATGGCTCCGGTGGCCTGCGCCGGGGTGAACTTCGAGAGCTTGGTCTTACCGATGAGCAGCACGAACGCGATGAGCCCACCGATCACGTGCAAGCCGTGGAATCCGGTGGTCAGGTAGAAGGCGGTGCCGTAGGGCGACGACGCCAAGGTGGTGTCGTGGTGGGTGACCAGCGTGTGGTACTCGTTCGCCTGACCGAGGACGAAGATCGTGCCCATCACCAGGGTCAGCAGGTACCAGCGGCGCAGGGCGAACACATCACCGCGTTCGGCCGCGAACACGCCCCACTGGCAGGTGAACGACGACGCGACCAGGATGATCGTGAAGATCAGCGCGTAGCCGATGTCCAGCTCGGTCGGCGCCGGCGGGAATTCGCCGTCGTACTGCGCGCGGATGGTGAAGTAGACGCCGAACAGGCCGGCGAAGAACATCAACTCGCTGGCCAGCCACACGATCACCCCGACGCTGACCATGTTCGGTCGGTTCAGGGTGTGCACGCGTGCGCTGAATGCGGAGGGCCCGGCGGCGGGGCTGGTCGCAGTCGTCACAGGAGGATTATGGACTGCGGTTGCCGATCATGCCCTTGGGGGGTTCCCAGCGGCGGGTCGCAGCGCGGTCCAGCATCGCCGGCCGCGATCGGGACGAGCTCGGTAGGGGGTGGGAGAAGCCTGGGAACCGGGCCCCGGGGCCGCCGACTAGCATCGGTCCGGTGAGCAATCCCGTGCTGCTGGTCTACAGCAACCGCCCGGAGGTCCGGGAGCGGATCATGACGGCGATCGGCCGCCGTCCGGCGCCGGACGTTGGACGGGTGGACTACCTCGAGTGCTCGGCCGTACACGAGGTGATGACGGCCACCCAGGGCGGCGAGGCCGACGTGCTGATCCTGGACGGCGAGGCACAGCCGACCGGCGGGATCGGGGTGAGCCGGCAGATCCACATGGAGGCCCAGGTCGTTCCGCCGGTGATCCTGGTGGTCCGCCGGGCCGACGATCGGTGGTTGGCCACCTGGGGTGGCGCGGACGAGATCCTGGTCTACCCGTTGGACCCGGTCACCGCCGCCGAATGCGTCGCCGGCCTCCTGCGCCGGCGCGCCGCGGGGCTGGTGCCCTCGGTCACGCCGACCCCGTGAGCGGCCCGACCTGGTCGAGCCTGCTGACCCGGCTGCTGGCCGGCCAGGATCTCGACCGGACCGACACCGAGTGGGTGATGGACCGGGTGATGTCGGGCGAGTCCAGCGATGTCCAGCTGGCCGCGTTCACTGTCGCGCTCCGGGCCAAGGGTGAGACGCCCGGCGAGGTGACCGGGCTGGTGTCGGCGATGCTCAGCCACGCCGTCCGCGTCGACGTGCCGGGCCGGACGGTCGACATCGTGGGTACCGGCGGAGACCGGGCGAACACCGTGAACATCTCCACGATGGCCGCGGTCGTCATCGCCGGGGCCGGGGCCACGGTCGTCAAGCACGGGAACCGGGCGGCGACCAGCAAGTGCGGCGCCGCCGACCTGCTCGAGGGGCTGGGCGTGGCGATTTCGCTGACCGCGCCGCAGGTGGCCCGGACCACGGCCGAGGTCGGCATCGGGTTCTGTTTCGCCCCCGTCTACCACCCGTCGTTCCGGCACGCCGGTGCGGTCCGCCGCGAGCTCGGCGTGCCGACGGTGTTCAACTTCCTCGGGCCGCTGACCAACCCCGCCCAGCCCGCGGCCGGGGCGATCGGCTGTGGGAACCCGGTGATGGCCCCGGTGATGGCCCAGGTCTTCGCCGATCGGGGGGCCGATGTGCTGCTGTTCCGCGGCGACGACGGTTTGGACGAGCTGACCACCACGACCACGTCCACGGTGTGGCGGGTGCGGTCGGGCGCGGTCGAGCAGATCACCCTTGACCCGGCCGATCTGGGCATCTCGCCGGCCGATCCGGCCGCCCTGCGCGGCGGCGACGTGGCGGTGAACGTGCAGGTGGCCCGCGACCTGTTCGCGGGCCGGCATTCCGCGGTGCGCGACGCCGTGGTGCTCAATGCCGCCGCCGGGTTGGCGGCGCACGCCGGGTTGTCCGGAGATCTCGTCGCCGACCTGACCGCCGGCCGGCAGCGAGCGCAGGACGCGCTGGATTCCGGGGCGGCCGCGAGCGTGCTGGATCGGTGGGTCGCGCTGGGGCGGGAACTGACGGCCGCGACCGGCTGAACCGGGCGTCGGCCGCCCGCTCGTCGGCGCGCTCAGGCGGCCAGCGCGAGCCGATCGGCGATCGGGTCGCCGCGGAGCACGCCGGCGGGCGTCGCCGAGCCGGCCGCGACCCGCACCGGCGGCACGCCGACCGCCGATTGCAGGGAAGCCAGCAGCGCCGGCCAGCCGCGCGGCGGGCCGACCTGGGCCACCCGGATCACCAGGGTCTCGCCGTCCGGGCCGACGGCGACGCCGGTGACCGTCGTCCGCGGCAGCCGCACCGCCCACCGCTGCCAGCCGGCGAGCACCGGCTCGGCGTCGGCCCCGGCGAAAGTCAGCTCGACCACCGTCAACGACGGTTGCGGCACCAGGTCCAGGGTCATCGCGACGACCAGGCCGGGCGCGGTCTCGCCGTGGCGCAATGCGTAGAAGTGTGGGTTGTCCCGCCCGATCCGGCGCCGCTCGCCGGTGGCCGTGACCACGTCGAAGGACCGGATCCGGTCGGCGGCGAAGGCGAAGGTTCGGGGTGGGCCAACGGCGACATCGGGGTCGGCCGCGGCGGACAGTGCGGTCAGGCCGAACGGCTCGGCGGCATCCAACACCTGGCGCCAGCTCGCCCCGATGCCGATGCTGGCGGTGCGCCGATCCGGGTCGACGCGCACGGTGGCCAGCAACCGGGTGATCAGCAGGATCGTCCGTTCCGTGGCCACGACGGTCGGCCGGCCGGCGATCTGGGCGACGACCCGGCGTCCGGCCCGACCGGCGAGCACGGCCACCCGCCCGACGTCGGCGGCGTCGGCGGCGACGACGACCAGTTCGGGGGCGACCCCGGTCACGCCGAAGGTGGCGGCGGCAAAGCTCGGTTCGTCGGGGGTGACCACGTCGCCGTGGATCGACGCACGAACGGTCGCGGCCAGGTCGGGGGTGCTCAGCGGGCCTGCGGTGATCATGTCGGTCTCCGATGCGGGTCGATCCGTGTTGACCCGCTTATCCCACCGGCGAGGACTTAAAGCCGACTGAAGGACCGCTGTAGCCGGCTTGAATCAGGCTTGCATGCCGATCGAGAAGGCATCGTCGGCGTCCCGGCTCGAGTACTCGCGGAAGGCGATGTGCGTGATGGTGCGCAGCACCCCCGGCACCTTGGAGATGTGGCCGGGCACCAGTTCGGCGATCGCCTCGTGCGAGGCCGTCCGCACCACCGCGACGACATCGACGTCGCCGGCGCACGAATACACCTGATCGACCCCCGGCAGGTCGGCGATCTCCTGCGCCGCCTCGGGGATCCGGTCCGCCTCGATATCGATGAGCACGATCGCCGTCACCATGCCGCGATGCTATGACGCCTCGGACGCCACCGCCCGGACCCCCAGCGCACTGCGGGTGCTGCGGGCGATGTCGGCGGTCCGCATGAACGGCCGCCACCGCCCGGCACCGGCCGCCGGACTCGACCAGGCCGCCGTGCTGCGGACCAGCCGGCTGCCCGGACGCTCGATCCAGCGCAGCAGTGTGCCGGTCTCCTCGGCTGAGGCCGCGAACAGCGGCCCGGAGCCGGGCAGGACGGTCTCCGCGGAGGCGATCATCGCCTCCACCACCGGCATCGGGTCGACCCCGCGGCGGGCGTGCGCGGCCGCCGCGAACCGGCCGTGCCGGACCACGGTCAACTCCCAGCCACCCCGATCGTCCGGCCGGGCGACGACCATCTCGCGGATCGCGGCCAGCGCACCCAGCCGCTGCCGTCGATCGGTGGCCGCCGCCAATGCGGACAGCCGATCCCGGGCCACCGCGGCCTGGTCGAACCGGCCGTCCGCGGACAGCCCGAGCAGCCGCTCCCGCAGGGCCGCCAGGACTTCGTCGGACCGGCCGTCCACCAATGCCGCAATCCGCTCGACGAGCGTGGCGTAAGCCGCCTCGTCCTGGTCGCCGGCGCAGGGGGCCCCGCACCGGCCCAGCTCGGCCAGCACGCAGGGGGTGCCGTCGGGGGAGCGGCGGCGGATCCGCGACGTGCACTGCCGGATGGCCACGACCTCCTGCAGGGCCTCGACCGCGACCTGGGCGGCGACGCGATGGGTGAACGGTCCGAGGCAGGCCGCGGTCTGCCGCGGTGGGGTCCGAACGATCGACAACCGGGGAAAGGGCTCGTCGGTCAACGCCACCCAGCATCCCGCGTTCGGGCGGCGGGACCGCCGGTTGTACGGCGGCTGATGGGCGGCGATCAGCCGCTGTTCCCGGATGTGGGCCTCGAGCGCGTGCGCGCATTCGACGTGGTCCACCCGGACGGCCAGGCCGACCATCTGGTTGATCCGGCTCCGCTGCTCGGCGGCCGAGAAATAGGAACGCACCCGCTGACGCAGGTTGCGCGAGGTGCCGACGTACAGCACCTCCTCGTGCGGCCCGCGGAACAGGTACACCCCGGGCGCGGCCGGCAGGTGGTCGGACAGCCAGCGCTTGCGCCGGCGCTGCGGCGCCACGTCCCGCGTGGCGTCGTGCAGCTCGGACAGGCTGTGCACGCCCAGGGAGCCGAGCCGTTCGAACAACGCGTGCAGCACGTCCACCGTGGCGCGGGCGTCGTGCAGCGCCCGGTGGTCCGGCCGCGTCCGGGCCCCGAGCAGCTGGGCGAGGGCGGACAACCGGACGCTCGGCGCCTCCGCGCGGGGCAGCACCGTCCGGGCCAGCCGCACCGTGTCCACGACCGCCGGCCCCGGCCAGGGCAGCTGCTGGCGGGCGCACGCCGCCCGCAGGAAACCGACGTCGAACCGGGCGTTGTGCGCCACCAGCACCGAGCCGCGGATGAACTCCAGGAACATCGGCAGCACACCATCGATCCGGGGTGCGTCGAAGACCATGGCGTCGGTGATCCCGGTGAGCATCGTGATCTGCGGCGGGATGCTGCGACCCGGGTCGACCAGGGTGGCGAACTCGCCGAGCACCTGCCCCCCGCGCACCTTCACCGCACCGATCTCGGTGATCGCGTCGGTGGCCGCGGACCCCCCGGTCGTCTCCAGGTCGACCACCACGAACGTCACCTCGCGCAGCGGCTCACCCAGCTCGTCGAAACTGCGTTGGCCGCCCGTGCCCGGTGTCACCACCGGCGCCGGGTCGGGGGCGGAACCGGTGTCGGTCGCGACAATTTCGTCGAGGAACAGCGACATGCGCCGACCGTAGAACGTAGGTACGACAGTCCCGGGTGCGACTCGCCCGCGACTCGCCCGCCACGATGGGTGTCAGGATGGCGGGATGACGACCGTCGGGGAAGACCTGCCACGCCCCGACGTACCGCCCGGGCCGTCGCTGGCCGAGCTGCCCTCGTTGGTCCGGTCCCGGATCGTCGCCTGGGCGGCCGAGGTGGTCGGCGGCGCGCCGCCCCGCGATCTGTCCGCGTCGCTGCAGAAGGTGGCGCGGTTCGCTCCGGCGAAACGGGCGCAGCGGGCCGGTGCCGTCCTGGCCGACGCCGTCCAGCATGACGAGGTCTTCCGGGCCATGGTCGCCGAGCACGTGGCCCGGCAACCCGCCGATGGGTCGATCCCGTCCGACCCGGCGACCTCGGCCGCCCGGGCCGTCCTGCTCCGCTCGCCGGACGCCCCGGAACTGCTGGCCCGGGCGACCGACGTGCAGGGCCAGGTCGATGCCCGGCTGCGGGTCGGCGAACTGGAGCACGAGCTGCGGCTGCTGACCGCCCGGCTGACCCGGGCCGAGGAGCAGCTCGCCGCCCGGGCCGCGGCGCCGCCGGCCGACTCCGGGGCCGAGGCGGAGCGGCTCAAGAAGCGGTTACGGGAACAGGGGACCCGGCTGCGTGAGCTGCAGGATCAGCTCACGGCGGAGCGGGAGCGGGCGCACGGCCGCCAGCGGGAGCTGGCCGAGGAACTGGACCGCGTTCGAGCCGAGGCCCAGGCCTGGCGCAAGCAGGCCGAGGTCGCCGCTGGTCGGGCCGACGCCGCGTCCGCGAGCGTGCGCAAGCTGCGGGAGTCCGCCGACGAGCGGCGGGCCGCCGACGACCGGCGGCTCGACCTGCTGCTGCAGGTGCTCGAATCGGCGGCCTCCGGGCTGCGTCGGGAGTGGGACCTGATCGGCGGTGGCCCGGCGCCGGCCGAGGTCGTGGTCGCCGAGATGGCGGAGCCGTCGATGGATCGGCGCACCGCGGATCCGGTCCGGCTGGCGACCTGGGTCGGCCTGCCGGGCACTCACCTGATCGTCGACGGGTACAACGTGTCCAAGACCGGGTTCGCCGAGCTGTCCCTCGCCGACCAGCGCGAACGCCTGGTCCGCCAGCTCACGGCGCTGGCCGCGCGCACGTCGTCCGAGGTCACGGTGGTCTTCGACGGAGCCGCAGTCACCACCACCCGGCCGTTCGCCAGAGGCGTGCGGGTGCTGTTCTCGGCGCCCGGGATCCAGGCCGACGACGTCATCGCGGACCTGGTCCGCGCGGAGCCGGCCGGTCGGCCGGTCGTGGTGGTCAGCTCGGATCGGCGGGTCGCCGACCACGCGGTCCGGGCCGGGGCCCGGTCCGCGCCGTCGTCGGTCTTCCTGGCCCTGCTGAGCGGCGGATGAATCGGATGGCCGGCCGGCCCGATCCTCACCCCGACTGCCTGCTCTGCCGACCGGACGACGCGGACCGTTTCTTCGGCCGCACCCGGGTGTGGACCGACGGGCGGTGGCGGCTGTCGGTGGTCGGACACGGTCCGGTGGTCGGCTTCGCCCACCTGGAACCGGTGCGGCACATCCCGTACGTCACCGACCTCGACGGGGCGGAGGCCGCAACATTCGGTCCGATCCTGGCGAAGGTGACGAGCGCACTCCGGGCGGCGTCGGGGGCGGACCTGGTCTACGCGTCCGTGTTCGGCGAACGGGTCGCCCACTTTCACGTCAACCTGGCGCCCCACCGGGCGGGCGATGCGCTGGCGGGTGGGCCGGGGATGCTCGCCCCGGGCGCCGCCGAGGCGCCCGCAGCGGACCACCTGGTCGCCATCGGCGCGGTCCGGGACCGGCTGAGCTGACCGTCGACCGGTGGGGCCCGCTCGGGCCCCACGAAAATCCCGTTGATCGCCCACCGGCCGGCACCGGATGATCTCGGCTCATGGTCGATGCCGCGCCGGCCGAGCCGGGCAGTCGTTTCCCGCGCAGTGCCCGCTACCACCCGGACTGGATCGCGGCCGCGGTGAGCGGTGGGGCGAACTCGCTGTGGCTGACCGAATGGTTGACGGCGGACATGGCCCTGCGGCCGGGCCTGCGAGTGTTGGATCTGGGCTGCGGACGGGGCGCCTCCTCGGTGTTCCTCAATCGCGAGTTCGGCGTCCAGGTGTGGTCGGTGGATCTGTGGTTCGGCGTGGACGAGCGGGCGCGACGGATCCGGGATGCCGGGGCCGCCGACGCGGTCTTCCCGCTGCGCGCGGACGCGCGGTCGCTGCCGTTCGCCGAGGGCTTCTTCGACGCGGTGATCAGCATCGACTCGTTCGTCTACTACGGCACGGACGACCTGTACCTGAACTACCTGGCCCGTTTCGTCCGCCCGGACGGGCTCATCGGGATCGCCGGGGCGGGACTGGTCCGGGAGATCGAGGACGTCCCGGAGCAGCTCCGCGGGTGGTGGGAGCCGAGCCTGGCCTGCCTGCACTCGGCCGCCTGGTGGCGCCGGCACTGGACCCGTAGCGGGCTGGTCCGGGTGGAACTCGCCGACACCATGGCCGACGGCTGGCGCCGCTGGATCGACTGGCAGCAATTCGTCGCGCCGGACAACCGGGCCGAGATCGCTGCGCTGACCGCCGACGCGGGGCGCACCCTGGGCTACGTGCGCGCGATCGCCCGTCGAACCGGAATGCCCGACGACCCCATCGAGTCGGTACCGACCGACTACTCGGCCCACCCGCTCCTGCGCCGTCCCGATTCGCCTCGGCCAGCCACCTCGGGTTGAGGAATCCCGACTGTCAGACGCGGCCGCTACCGTCCGCACCGAACCGCCGAGATAACGCCGGAACGGCCGGCGCGGATGGGAACGGAGCGCGTCATGCACATCGATTGCGATCATTGTGCGGTGAAGGGACCGGACTGCAGCGGATGCGTGGTCACCGTCCTGTTGGGATCGACGCCGGAGGGTATCGAGTGGGACGAGGCCGAACGGTCGGCGATCGGCGTCCTGGCCGAATCCGGCCTGGTTCCGCCGTTGCGGTTGGTGCCGCTCCGGCAGTCGGGTCATCGTGCCGCGGGGTGACGGCGGTGTGTCCAGCAGGCTGCGCCGATCACCGGGTGTGACAGTGGTCTCATTTCGGTCACGGCCCCGTCCGGGGTCCTGAGGACCGGTATCACTGCAGGTCGCAAGGGTGTGAGTGCAGGTTCACCAAGGCGATTGGGCGGTGTTTTCCACAACTCTCCCATCTCGACTGGACTCTTTCGGGTCGGGTCTCGTAACCTGTCCGAGACCTTCGGTCGTATCCACCAGTCGGGTGGTCCCGGGGTCCCGCCGAATCGGCACATCGCGCCCGCACGCGCGTGAGTCGAACCGGGGAACCAGGTTTGTCTGGGGTGAATCCCCTGGTCGGACGCGCGTGGCTGAAGGCCGCCTGCGATCGGCCTGGGGTAGGGCTAACTTCCTGGCCCGAATCCGTCAGCTAACCCGGTAGGCGGCGAGGAGGAAGGTACGCCTGCTGTGGCGACCCTGCACGCCCGGCCACGGCCGGCCATGACGCACAGTCTTCGTCGACGGACCCGTGGCATCGCCATCGGCGCGGTCGTCATGCTGTCCGCCAGCATGCTCTGGACCGGTTCGGCGATCGCCGACCCGAACGATCCGACCACCGCGGATCAGGCCCAGCAGGCCTATCTGGACAGCTCGCACCGGGCGGGTGCGTTGAACGAGGAACTGCTGGTCGCGCAGGAGAACGAGGCCGCCGCGACCACCGCCGCGGCCGCCGCCGGCGAGCAGGCGACCGCCACTGCCGCGGCCGTCGAAGCGGCCCGGGCCCAGGCCGCCCAGGCGGATGCGGCCGCGGCCGGCTACCAGGCGAAGGTCGACGCCTTCGCCAACGCCAGCTTCCGGGGTGCCCGGCTGGACGGCATGTCGGTCATCCTGACCGCCGGGTCGGCCGAGGACTTCCTGGACCAGATGAGCTCGCTGGACCGGGTCGCCGCCGACTCCCAGCAGACCCTCGACGAGGCGATCGCCGCCCGGGACACCGCCGCCCAGGCCACCGCCCAGGCCGACACCGCCGCCGCCGCGGCCGCGCAGGCCAAGGCGCAAGCGGACGCCGCGGCCGCGAGCGCGCAGCAGGCGACCGCCGACGTCACCACCCGCAAGTCCGATCTGGATGCCGAGGCCGCCCGGTACAAGGCGCTTTACGACTCGTTGTCCCAGCAGGAGCGGGACGCCGCGGAGGCCGCCCAGGAGCAGGCCAACGCCACGACCAATGCCGCCGCCGCGCCGGCCGAGGCGGCCAGCCGTTCCGAATCGCGCACCGACCTGGCCGCCGCGTCCAGTGCGGCCGAGCCGGCGCCGAGCGCGCCCGCCGGTAGCGGCGCCGCGGCGGCCGCGGTCTCCGCCGCGCTGTCCAAGGTGGGCTCGCCCTACGTCTACGGCGCGGCCGGTCCGAATGCGTTCGACTGCTCCGGCCTGACCTCCTGGGCCTGGGCGCAGGCCGGGGTGAGCATCCCGCGCACCTCCGGCGGGCAGGCCGGCCTGCCGTCGGTTCCGTTGAGCCAGCTCCAGCCCGGTGACCTGGTCACCTACTACTCGCCGGTGTCGCATGTCGCGATGTACATCGGCAACGGCCAGGTCGTGCACGCCTCGACCGAGTCGCGTCCCGTGTACGTCACCACCGTGAGCGGGGCCGGCCCGAACGCGACCGGTCACCGCGTCACCGGCTGACGTTCGCCGACGGGCGGATAGGCTCGGCCCGGCCGAGCCGTCCCGCCCCGGGGTCGACGACGCGCAGAAGGGTCGTGGGTGCACCACTCGTGCGGCGAACGCTGTTGGTGACCAACGACTTTCCGCCGCGGTCCGGTGGTATCCAGTCGTACCTGCACGCGCTCGCCCAGCGGCTGCCGGCCGAATCGCTGGTCGTGTACGCGCCCGCCTGGCCGGGTGCGGCGGAGTTCGATGCGCGGCAGCCCTTTCCGGTCTACCGGCACCCCGGCTCGCTGATGTTGCCGGGGCGGGCGGTCCGCTCCCGGGCGGCCGAGCTGATCCGCGACCATCGGATCGGTGCGGTCTGGTACGGGGCCGCGGCGCCCCTGGGCCTGCTGACTCCCGCGCTGCGGGCCGAGGGCGTCGTCCGGACGGTGGCCTGCACGCACGGCCACGAGGTGGGCTGGTCGATGCTGCCCGGGGCCCGCATGGCCCTGCGTCGAATCGGCCGGGCCAACGACGTGCTGACCTTCGTCAGCCGCTACGCCCGCCGCCGGATTTCGAGCGCGCTCGGCCCGATGGCGGCGTTGGAGTACCTGCCACCCGGCGTGCTCACCCAAACCTACCGTCCTGATCCGCAGGCCCGGCTGGCCGTCCGCCGGCGGTACGGCGTGGGCGACGCCCCGCTCGTCCTATCGGTGTCCCGACTGGTCGCGCGCAAGGGTCAGGACGCGCTGATCCGGGCCGCCACGAGGATTCGGACGACGTTGCCCGGCGCCCGGATGCTCATCGTCGGTGACGGACCGGAGCGGTCCCGGCTGGCCGCGCTCGTCGATCGGCTCGGCCTGGGCCGGGAGGTTCAGCTCGCCGGGGCCGTGCCGTGGGCCGAACTGCCGGCCCACTACGCGGCCGCGGACGTCTTCGCCATGCCGTGCCGGACCCGGGGGTTCGGGCTCGATGTCGAGGGCCTCGGCCTGGTGTTCCTGGAGGCGGCCGCGACCGGACTGCCGGTGGTCGCGGGACGCTCCGGCGGAGCCCCGGAGACGGTCCAGGAGGGCCGGACGGGCACCGTCGTGGACGGTCGCGACGTGGCCGAGGTGGCCACCGCGGTCGCCGGTCTGCTCGCCGATCCCGTCCGCGCCGCGACGATGGGGGCCAACGGACGGAACTGGGTGGCCCGGGCCTGGAACTGGGACACCTCGGCCGACCGACTGGCCGCGCTGCTGTCCGGCTGAGCACGACACCCAAGAGGGTGATTGGTTCCACCCCAAGTCGGTGATACCTGTCACATTCCGTTGGTCACACCGGTGAAGTGACAACGTTATCGGACCGAATTGAGAGGTTGGTCATGCTCATTCGGGCAGCGGCCATCCGTGTTGATGCCGTAATCTATTCGTGACCTTGAGCAGCGGATGTCGCTCGGACACCCCTCCTGGTCACCGCCTAATCGATGCCGATGCATCGAACCGGGGACCCAGGTTTCCGTGTGGGGTGAATCCCGGGCGGGGTGCCGCACGACGCGTGCGACCGCTCCGCCGGGGTAGGGCTACTTCCTGGCCCGAACCCGTCAGCTAACTCGGTCGGCGGCAAGGAAGAAGGGCTTGCCGTAACCGTGACGTTCGACCGTGGCTACCTGCTGCATTCCGCACCCTCTCGACGACCCAGCGCCGGCCCGCCCGGCCGCTCCCGTACCCCGCGCCGCGCCCGGGTCTACCGGATGGCCGGGGGTGTCCTGCTTGCCGCGACCGTGCTGTCCGCCGTCGCGACGTTGCCGGCCGCCGCCGACGCCGGTGTCCGGTCGCCGGTCGCGGCCGATGTGCCGGCCCCGGCCGCGCAACCCGCGCCGGCCGAGCAGCCGGCCCCCGCCGAGGCGCCGGCACCGGCCGTGGCCGTGCCGGCCACGGCCGAGGAGGCCAAGCAGGCCTGGCTCGACGCCGCCCGCCGGTCGGAGTCCTACAACGAGCAGGTGCTGACCGCGCAGGCCGCGGTGGATGCGGCGAAGGCCAGGTCCGATGCCGCGGCGGCCGAGCTGGCCGCCGCTGCCGACCGCACCTCCGTCGAACAGCAGCAGGTGGCGGCGGCGGATGCCGTCGTCGCCCAGTTCCAGGCGAAGGTCGACGCGTTCGCCAACGCCAGCTTCCGGGGTGCCCGCACCGATGATCTGACCGTGCTGCTGACCGCGAGCAGCCCGGCGGACTACCTCGACCAGGCCGGATCGCTGAGCCAGATCGCCACCGATCAGCAGCAGACCCTCAGCGGCGCGCTCGCCGCCCGGCAGACCGCCGCCGACGCGCGCGCGGCGGCCCAGGCGGCCGAGGGCCAGGCCCGGGTGGCCAAGCAGGCCGCCGACCAGGCGACCGCGGAGGCCCAGGCGGCCCGCGACGCGCTGGATACCGGGCAGAGCCAGCTGCAGGGCGAGATCGCCGTCTACCAGCTGGCGTTCGCGCAGCTCTCGACCTCCGACATCGACGCCGCGGTCGCCGCCCAGGAGGCGGCCAACCTGGACTCCGCCTCCGTCGCCCGGCAGGCCCAGCAGGCCGCCCAGCGCGATCGCGCCGGCCTCGCCGACGACGCCGCGCCGGTCGGCGACACCGGGCCGGCGTTCGCCGCCTGGGCCGCCGCGCACGCGCCGAGCGTGCAGGCGGGCATCGCCGTGGAGGCCGCCCTGTCCCGGCAGGGCCTGCCCTACGTCTGGGGCGCCGTCGGCCCCGACACCTTCGACTGCTCCGGCCTGATGCTGTGGGCGTGGCAACAGGCCGGAGTGGAGATCCCGCGGAACAGCGGCGCCCAGGCGGGCCTGCGGGACATCCCGCTGGACCAGCTGCAGCCCGGTGACCTGGTCACCTACTACTCCCCGGTGAGCCACGTCGGCATGTACGTCGGCGACGGCAAGGTGCTGCACGCGTCCATGCCGGGCGTGCCGATCAAGGTCGTTCCGCTGGCCGCGGCCGGCCCCAGCCCGACCGGGCACGCGGTCAACCGCTGACCGCGGCCGCGGTGCCGCGGATCGCGGAACCTAAGGTGAGCCGGTGCGGCTGTCCTTCGTCTCCGATGTGCACGGCAACGTCGCCCGGCTGCGCGAGGTCGCCCGGCGCGCCGAGCAGCTCGTGGTGCTCGGCGACCTGATCGACTACGTCGATTACCACGATCCGGCCGGGGGAATCCTCGGCCGGATCTTCGGTGCGGCGCGGGTCCAACCGTTCATCGACCTGCGGCTGGCCGGCGACTTCCCCCGGCTGCGGCAGCTCAACGAGGCCCTGTGGGCGAGCATCCCCGATCCGGTGGGCACCGTCTCCGATGTGGTCGCCGCCCTCTACCGGGACGTGGTCGCCGCGGTCGGGCCGGACACGCTGCTGACCCTGGGCAACGTCGACGTCGCCGAGCTGTGGGCCGAGGTGGCCGGTGGCCAGTTGCCCTACCTGGACGGACAGGTGGTCGAGATTGTCGGCCGACGAATGGGTTTCGTCGCCGGGGGAGCGAGCCGACGACCGGGCACGGTGTTCGGCGGGCCCTCGCAGGTGTGGCGTCCGTTCATGCGGTCGCACGAGGACTACCGGGCCGCGGTGCGCGCCCTGGGCCCGGTCGACATCCTGTGCTCGCACGTGCCGCCGGCCGTCCCGCTGCTGCGCTACGACGTGGTTCCGGGCCGGCTGGAGATGTGCGGGCCCGGCCTGGTGGAGGCGATCGACGAGTTCGGGCCGGAGCTGTCCGTGCACGGCCACGTGCACCAACCCATCGCCCGACGGCTGCGGCGGGGCCGCACCGAATGCGTCAACGTGGGGCACTTCCAGCGATTCCCGACGCCTTTCGAGGTTGTCCTGCGGTGAAAACCGCCCGCACCGACCGGTGATTCGCAGGAGACCGGAAACACCCGGTCCTCGTGCGGCCGGCTGCAGCCGAACGCCTCCGACCTGGGTAGCCTTCCTGGCATGGCCACTCCCTCTTCGCAGTCGATCACCATGGCTGCCGAACCTGCGGCGATCATGGACGTGATCGCCGACTTCGCCGCCTATCCCGAGTGGGCGGGTGCGGTGAAGAGCGTCGACGTGACCGTTCCGGGCGAGAACGGTCGCGCCCAGCAGGTGAAGTTCAGCATGGATGCCGGCCTGCTCAAGGACACCTACGAGCTGGCCTACCAGTGGGACGCCGACGGCCTGGGCGTCTCCTGGACGCTGGTGTCCGGCCAGCTGCAGAAGTCCCAGCAGGGTTCCTACAAGCTCACGACGACACCCAAGGGCACCGAGGTGACCTACACGCTGGCGGTGGACCTGTCCGTGCCGATGATCGGGGTGCTCCGCCGCAAGGCCGAGCGGGTCATCCTGGACACCGCGCTCAAGGAGCTGAAAAAGCGGGTCGAAGCCGGATGAGAATTGCCCTGCACACCGGCAAGGGCGGCGTCGGCAAGACCACGATCTCGGCCGCCACGGCCGTTGCCTGTGCCGCGGGGGGTGCCCGGACCCTGCTGGTGTCCACCGACCCCGCGCACTCGATCGGCGACGTGCTGGGCACCCGGGTGCACGGCGACCCGACGCCGGTGGCCGGTCTGCCCAACCTGTCGGCCGCCCAGGTGGACACTCGCGGCCGGTTCGAGCAGAGCTGGCGGCACATCCGCAGCTACCTGGTCGGGGTGCTGTCGGCCCGTGGCATGGCCGAGGTGCAGGCCGAGGAACTGGTCGTGCTGCCGGGCGCCGAGGAGATCGTGGCGCTGCTGGAGCTGCGCCGGCTGGCCGCGTCCGGCGAATATGACGCGATCGTCGTGGACTGCGCACCGACGGGGGAGACGTTGCGGCTGCTTGCGCTGCCCGAGACGATCGGCTTCTACGCGGCGCGGCTGCTCGGAACTCCGCAACGTGTCCTGCGGACCATCGCGGCGTCGATCACCGGCCTGCCGGGCGCGCCCAACGCCACCGTCCGGGACGCGCTGGGCGAGCTGCTGTCCGAGCTGATGGCCGCCCGGGCACTGCTGGCCGATCCGACCGTCACCGGGGTCCGCTTGGTGCTCACGCCGGAGCGGATGGTGGTCGCCGAGGCCCGCCGGCTGTTCACCGCGCTGTCGCTGCACGGCTTCGCCGTCGAGGCGGTCACCGTCAACCGGCTGCTGCCACCCGGAGTCGGGGGAGACTTCCTGCGCCGTCAGCGTGAGGGCCAGCAGGAGGCCATGACCCAGGTCGAGGAGTCGTTCCAGGGCCTGCCGATCCGACGGGTGCTGACCAAGCCCGAGGAACCGATCGGGGTCGCGCAGCTGGCCGATCTGGCCGCCGACATGTTCGGCGGCGGCATCGGATCGACCGATCCACTGGCCGCCGTCGGCGCGGGCCTCGGGACCGTGGGCGCCGGCCCGGCCATGGAGGTCAGCGGCGCGGACGGCTGGTACCAGTTGTCGTTACCGCTGCCGCTGGTCGACCGCGGAGACCTGGCGCTGTCCCGGTCGGGCACCGATCTGGTGGTCACGGTCGGCGACGTCCGCCGGCGCATCGCGCTTCCGTCAGTGCTCCAGCGGTGCACCACCGAGGGGGCCAGCTTCACCGACGGCCGGCTGGTCATCGATTTTGCCGCCGATCCGGCACTGTGGCCAGCCGGGCTGGCCGCCGGGGTGACCGGTGCGGCGCTGGCCGGTGCCGGGTGAGCGAGGACGGTCCGGGCCCCGACGGCACCCACCGGCCCGGTGCCGAGGCGGGGCAGCCGGCGGTCGGCCCGCTCGCGGTGGAGGCGGCGCTGCTGCTGGACGTCGTCGTCGACCGGCTGACCGCGCTCAAGCCCGCGCCGGCCGGAGCCGCGTCCACCGCGACCCCGGGCGCGGCGAAGCCCCCACCGGGCGAACCGGCGGCCGGTGAGCGGGCCGGGTCGGCGGAGTCCGGTCGCCCCCTCGGCCCGGACGGCCGGTGTCCGGAATGCGGATCGGTGCCCGGCGCCTCCTGCACCGCCTGCCCGCTGTGCCGGTTCCTGGCCATGGTGCGGGGTGAACGACCGGAGACCACGGCCAAGCTGGTCGACGGTGCGCTGCTGATCGTTCGGGCGCTCCGGTCGATGATCCCGGACGCCCCGCCGGCCGCGGACGCGGCGGGTCAACGGGGGGCGGCGGAACCCCCGCCGCCCGCGCCGCCGCCCGCTCGACGCGGTGGTTTCGAGCGGATCGACATCCTGTGAGCGGCCATCGGGTCAGTGGAGAGGTGAGCCGGTGACGGCGACGATCGGGATCGACATCGGCGGCACCTCGGTCCGTGCGGGCGTCCTCGTCGGCACCACGATCCGCGGCACCTCGCTGCGGGACACCACCCCACGCACCGAGCGTGAGACCGAGGACCTGCTGGTGAACCTGATCACCAAGCTGGCGGCCACCCAGCCGGTCGTCGCGGTCGGTCTCGCGGTCGCCGGGTTCGTCAGTGCCGACCGGCAGCGGGTGATGTTCGCGCCGCACCTGGCTTGGCGGGATGCGCCCGTCCCGCAACGGATCTCGGAACGCGTCGGGTTGCCGGTGGTGATGGACCACGACGTGAATTCCGCCGCCTGGGCCGAATACCGGCGGGGGGTGTCCGCGGGGGCGTCCATCGCGCTGCTCATCGCGTTGGGCACCGGGATCGGGGCCGGATTGGTGATCGACGGGCAGATCTACCGCGGTGCCCACGGAGTTGCCCCCGAACTGGGTCATCTGACCGTCGTGCCGGACGGCCGGCCATGCCCGTGCGGCAAGCGCGGATGTTGGGAGCGGTACTGCTCGGGCACGGCGCTGGCGCAGACCGCCCGCCTGCGGATGGCCGACCACGATGCCCCCGTGCTGCGGCGGTTGTGCCATGACGATCCGGCGGCGGTGACCGGCACCATGGTCGCGGTCGCGGCCACCGAGGGTGACCCGGTCGCGCTGGCCGCAATGGACGAGTTGGGGCACTGGCTGGCCGCGGGGCTGGCGCTGGTCACCGACGTGCTCGACCCCGAGGTCGTGGTGATCGGCGGCGGGGTCTCCGCAGCGGCCGGGATGTTCCTGCCGCTGGCCGTCTCCGAATTCGCCGAGGCGATCACCGGTGCCGGGCACCGACCGCTGCCGCGGGTGGAACTGGCCCGGTTCGGCGACCGGGCGGGGATCATCGGGGCGGGACTGCTGGCCGCGGAGGCGGTCGGCGCGCGCTGAGGGCTCAGACGACCGCGCCGTCGTCCCAGCCGTCGCCGCCGTCGCCCCGACGGCGCCAGATGCCCGTGACCAGCAGCACGGCGCCGCCGACGATCAGCAGCACGGCCAGGACCAGCGCCAGGTCGGGGGCCACGGCCAGGATGCCCGGCCGGGCGAGCAGCAGGATGCCGGCCAGGATCATCAGCACCGAGCCCACCGTCCGCAGCTTCGGCCGGGGCAGCGGGGGCGGGTCGGGCGGGGTGAAGTGCTCCTGGTCGGCGTCCCGCTCGGCCTTTTCCTGTTCCTCGCCGGCCTGGTAGGCGGCCAGTTCGGCGGCGCGCTCGAGCCGCCGCAACTCGCGGCGCCGAGCCCGGTCGGACGCCGTGTCGGGCGCGTCGAGACCGGGCAGATCCCGATCGGGCGAGTCGAGGTCGGGCCGGTCCGGATCGGGTGTGGCCGGCCGGTCCGGATCGGCCGCCAGGGCCGGCGCGGCGCCCGACGGGTGCCGGCGAACGCTGTCGGTGATCATGCCGGACACAATGTCCGCGAACGCCGCGTCCACGTCGTCGTCGCTGGGGTTGCTGCGCCAGGAACGCCCGCCCGGGTCGTCGCCGGCCGACCCGGCCGTCTCCGGCCGGTCGGGGCGGTCGTCGTCTCCGGGGGCCACGGTCACGGCAGGCTCGCGGTGACCTTTTCGATGAACTCCATCGACGAGGTGAAGATCAGTTCCTTGTCATAGTCCATGGTGGCCACGTGGTAGCTGCGGGTGAGCTCGATATCGGTGACGTCGGTCGAGCCGATCTCGGCCCGCACCACCTGAGCGTTCTCGGGTTCCACGATGTGGTCGACGGTGGAATGCAGCAGCAGCACCGGGGCGGTGATCCGGGGCAGGTCGGCGCGGACCACCGGCCAGGCCCTGGACAACGAATAGGCGGCCTTCGTCGGGATGTACTTGTAGCCCGGCTCGGTGACGCCCGGCAGGGCGATGTCGCCGATGATGCCGGGGTAGGCGGGCACCACCCGGTGCATCCATGGCAGGAGCCACTTCGCGTCCCATCGCAGGGTCATCACCGACGGGTTGACCAGCACGATGCCGTCCACCGCGGCCGGGTACAGCTCGGCCAGCCGCAAGGTCAGCGTGCCGCCCATCGACAGCCCGCAGATCACCACCGCCCGGCAGTCCGCCCGCAGTTCCTGGAAGGCACGGGTCACCTCGGCCAGCCAGTCGTCGAACGTGGTCCGGTTGGCGTCCGCCCACTTGGTTCCGTGGCCGGGCAGCAACGGCAGCCGCACCGTGTACCCGGCCTCGGCCAGGCGGTCGGCCCATTCGCGCATCGACCCGGGGGCACCGGGGAAACCGTGGCACAGCAGTACCCCGACGTCGGACCCGTCGTGCCGGAACGGCGCGAAGTCCCGGTCCGAGGCGCTGGCGGTCATCGGGGGCTCCCGGTGTCGATGGTGACGCGGCCGAGGTCTCGCCGCTGCCGTTCAATCATGCCTGCCGATGGGACCGGTGCGCTTGGCCAGCCGACGCGCGCGGACTCGGGCGCTCGCCGTACGGGCACCGATTTGCCAGGCGGCGTACGGTTGTCCGCAGTCCGATTCCGGCTCGAATCCGCCATCGAGGGGCCTGCGCGCGTGGTCTACAAGCTCATGAAGTACGTGTTCCTGGGGCCCTGGCTCCGGTTGCTCTTCCCCTGCAAGGTCACCGGCGTGGAGTACATCCCGGCCGAAGGGGGAGTCATCCTCGCCGGCAACCACATCTCGGTGGCCGACTCGTTCTTCACCCCCTTGTACATCAAGCGTCGCGTCACCTACCTGGCCAAGAGCGAGTACTTCACCGAGAAGGGCGTCAAGGGCACCCTCAAGCGGTGGTTCTTCAGCGGAGTCGGCCAGGTGCCGATCGACCGCAGTGGTGCCTCCGCCGCCCGCGCCTCGCTGGACACCGGGGTCCGGCTGCTCAAGGCCGGTCACATCCTGGGGATCTATCCAGAGGGCACGCGCTCACCGGACGCCAAGCTGTACAAGGGCAAGACCGGCGTCGCCCGGATGGCCCTCGAGGCGAACGTGCCGGTCGTCCCGGTGGCCATGATCGGCACCGACAAGGTGAACCCGATCGGCTCGAAGATCTGGCGACCGGGCCGGATCAAAATGGTGGTCGGTCGGCCGCTCGACTTCTCCCGCTACGAGGGGATGGCCGGTGACCGGTTCGTCGAGCGCTCGATGACGGACGAGATCATGTACCGGTTGATGGAACTGTCCGGGCAGCAGTACGTCGACAAGTACGCGGCCAAGGTCAAGGAGGACCTCGCCTCGTTGAAGGCCGCCGGGTCCACGGACGGCGCGGTCTCCCGGGTCGAGGGTCGCGGGCCGGGCACCGTCACCCGATTGCCGGGCACGAAGGCCGGCTGAGCCGGACTTGGCTGTCCCCATCCGACACGGCCCGGTTGCCCGGTACTTCTACGACTGCGAGTTCATCGAGGACGGCCGCACGATCGAGCTGATCTCGATCGGGGTGATCGCCCAGGACGGGCGCGAGTTCTACGCGGTGTCCACCGAGTTCGACCCGGCCCGGGCGAGCCCCTGGGTGCGCGGGCACGTCCTGGACAAGCTGCCGTCGCCCGCCGACCCGGCCTGGCGGTCGCGCGCCGCGATCCGGGACGAGCTGTACGCCTTCCTCACGGCGCCGGGCCTGCCGGTGGAGTTGTGGGCCTGGTTCGCCGCCTACGACCACGTCGTGCTGGCCCAACTGTGGGGCTCCATGCCCGAGCTGCCGCGTGACGTGCCGCGGCTGACCCGGGAGATCCGCCAGCACTGGGAGGCCGCCGGCTGCCCGCCGATCCCCGGGCCGGGCACCGACCGGCACGACGCGCTGGCCGACGCGCGGCTGGCCCACGCCCGGTGGAAGGTCGCCCAGGAGGTGCTCACGGCCGGGCGGCGCACTCGCTGACCCGGCCGGCCGCGGCCCGGGCCGATCAGCCGGTTGCGTCGGCGCGCCCGCTCGCATCCGGGAAGACCCGACGCATGAACGCGATACCGCCGACCCCGACCACGATCAGCACGACCCCCACCGTGGTGCCGACGGATTCGGTCACCAGCCCCGAGATCCCGGTGATCAGCACGAAGATGGGCAGCCAATCGAACAGCCGGGCGATCGACTGCGGGGGATCGGTCTCCAGGCCGGCCTTCTGCATCGCCTTGTTGGGCCCGTAGTCGGGATAGAACTCGGTGAACGCAATGGCGAACACGATGGCCCCGATCTGGACGATCCAGCCCGTCCAGAAGTTGTTCGAATCGTTCAGGACGGCATCGCCGATGAAACCGGAGATGGCGCCGACCAGGAACGCCAGGGTCCAGACCCAGGTGATCACGTAGTTGGTGCGCAGGAACAGCGGCTGATCCCAGTACTCCTTGGGCGCCGTCTCGCGGGCGTACTGGAGCGTGAAGGGCGATCGGAAGGCGATCGATCCGAGGGAGAAGAGCACGAGCGCGATGTTCGACATCTCGCCGGCCCACAGCTCCAGCCAGGTGACCACGGCGTCGGACGCGAAGAAGGCCAGCGCCGCCAGCACGGCGAAGTAGACGGTGTCGAACACTTCCAGCGGCTTGATCGACGAGCCGTGCTGGTGGTTGAGGATCACCAGGGCCAGGGACAGGCCGAGCGCGGCCGCGGCCGCATCGTCGAACGTGCCGGGACCGGACAGCAAGGCCATCAGGATCCACGGCGACATGCCGGCGACCGGCGAAGCGAGGACTGCATGCAGGAGCCGGCGAGGCCGGCTCGACGGGCCGGTGCCGGGTGAGGGCGCCGCGGTTTGCGGGGAATCCGGAAGCGGCTGCGGATTGGTCATGACGCCGACCCTCGTCAGGAGGGCCGCACTCCCCACGACCCCGGTCCGTCGACGATACGTGATCGACGATGACCTGTCAGTGACACTCGCCTCGGCCGTTGGCGTCCCGGTTGTGCAGCGGATTGCCGGCACCGGCAAGTTCCGGTCGCAATGTTGCGTGGCTCACCAAGCAAGGATGCTTGACAAACCACGCACTGCTTGGCAGACTAAGCACATCACGTTGAACCACACACCCAAGGAGATCACCATGACCGATTACGTCGCCGAGGCCACCAAGGTTGCCGACGAGTACCTGGCCAACGTCGCCAAGCTGCAGGACCAGTTCGTCGAGGCCGTCGAGGCTTTCGTGAAGGCCCTGCCCGAGCTGCCGAAGCCGGCCGTCGAGCTGCCCGCCGTCGAGCTCCCCGTCGACCTGCCCAAGGCGCAGGACGTCACCGCCGCCGGCTTCGACTTCGCCGAGAAGGCGCTCGCCCAGTACCGCGTGACCACCGACAAGCTGGTCGCCCTGGTGCCGGCCGTCTGATCGACGACACCGCCACTCGGCCGCCCCGCCCGGATCTCCGGGCCGGGCGGCCGTTGTCGTCTCCGGGGTGGGGCCGCGCGCACTAGGCTGTCCGGCGTGAACTGGACCATCGACATTCCGGCGGACATCCTGCCGAGCCTGCCGCCGCTGCCCGCCGAGCTGCGCAACCGGTTGGACGACGCGCTGGCCCGGCCCGCCGCGCAGCAGCCGGAGTGGCCCGACCCCGAGCAGGTGCTGGCGGTCCGCGCCGTGCTCGAGGCGGTCCCGCCGGTCACGGTGCCGGGCGAGGTCGACAAGCTGCACGACCAGCTGGCTGCGGTCGCCCGCGGCGAGGCGTTCCTGCTGCAGGGCGGCGACTGCGCCGAGACCTATGTCGACAACACCGAGCCGCACATTCGCGGCAACATCCGCACCCTGCTGCAGATGGCCGTCGTGCTCACCTATGGCGCCTCGCTGCCCGTGGTCAAGGTCGCCCGGATCGCCGGGCAGTACGCCAAGCCGCGGTCGTCGAACATCGACGCGCTCGGCCTGCCGTCGTACCGCGGCGACATCATCAACTCGCTGGCCACCACGCCCGAGGCGCGGGTGCCCGACCCGTCCCGCATGGTCCGCGCCTACGCCAACTCGTCCGCGGCGATGAACCTGGTCCGGGCCGTCACCGCCACCGGTATGGGTGATCTGGCCCGGGTGCACGAGTGGAACCAGGAGTTCGTGCTCACCTCGCGCGCCGGTGAGCGGTACGAGCGGGTGGCCATGGAGATCGACCGGGCCATGCGATTCATGACCGCCTGCGGGGTGACCTCGCACTCGCTGCACCAGGTCGACATCTTCGCCTCGCACGAGGCGCTGTTGCTGGACTACGAGCGGGCCATGCTGCGCCTGGACACCAGCCACGACGAGGCCCGGCTGTACGACCTGTCCGGCCACTTCCTGTGGGTGGGGGAGCGGACCCGGCAGCTCGACGGTGCGCACATCGCCTTTGCCCAGCTGCTGTCCAACCCGATCGGTCTGAAGATCGGTCCGAGCACCACCCCGGAGATGGCGGTCGAGTACGTCGAGCGGCTGGACCCGCGGAACCAGCCGGGCCGGCTGACCCTGATCACCCGGATGAGCAACACCAAGATCCGGGACGTGCTGCCGCCCATCATCGAGAAGGTGCAGGCGTCCGGGCACCAGGTGATCTGGCAGTGCGACCCGATGCACGGCAACACCCACGAGTCGCCGACCGGATACAAGACCCGGCACTTCGACCGCATCGTCGACGAGGTGCAGGGCTTCTTCGAGGTGCACAACGAGCTGGGCACCCACCCCGGCGGCATCCACGTGGAGCTGACCGGCGAGGATGTCACCGAGTGTCTGGGCGGCGCGCAGGAGATCTCCGACGCGGACCTGGCCGGCCGCTATGAGACCGCCTGCGACCCTCGACTGAACACGCAGCAGTCGCTGGAACTGGCGTTCCTGGTCGCCGAGATGCTGCGCGGCTGACCCGGTTGGGCCGGGGCGGTCAGGGCGGCCCCGGGTAGGTCCAGCCGTCCGCCCCGACCGGCGGCTCCCCGGTCGCGTGCGGTCGGGTCACCGTGGCGTTGAGCCGGGCCAGCACGTCCAGCGGATGTTCGGCCGACGGTTGCCAGACGCAGAACTGCCGGCTCAGCGGGTACTCGGCCGTGCCGTACCAGGGGTCCTCCTGCCGGCCGAGGTCGACCATGCCGATGCGCCGGCAGATCCCCGCGGACCCGCGGTTGTGCGGCCACATGCCGGCCCACACCCGGGACGCGCCGGACCCGACGGCGAACGCGAGGACCGCTGCGGCGGCCTCGGTCGCCCACCCCTGGCCCTGCGCGTCCGGGTGCAGGAACCAGCCCAGGTGCGGGTCGCCGTTGGGCAGCCGCTCGACCATGATCGTGCCGACCGGTACGGCGGCGCCCACCGGCACGATCGCCCGTTTGATCGGGATTGCCGTGGTGTCCAGGTTGGCCTCGATGAACCCAGCCACCTGCTCCGGGGTCCACGGCTCGGGGTCGCCCAGCCAGGCGGTGACCTCCCGGCGACCGACGATGTCGTGCAGCCGGTCGGCCTCGTCCGGCCGCCACGGGCGGATCATCGTGCGCTCGGTGCGCAACTCCATCCGGCTTACCCCAATCCGGTCCACTCCGTCCGGTCCAATCGATCCCGATCAGCGCAACACGTACACGCTGACCGTGCCACCCGGCTGGATCCGGACGCCCGCCGCCGGTGACTGGTCCCAGACGTTGCCGTTGTCGCTGCCGAAGAACGAGGTGACGTCGATCCGCAGACCGAGATCGGCGAGCTTGTTCTCCGCATCCTTGACCCGCAGGTCGCCGAGGTCGGGCACCGTGACCGCGTTCGACGGCACCAGGAACACCTTGGCGCCGGTTCGGTCCACCCGGGTACCCGGGCCCGGGTCGGTGCGCAGGATGTCGCCGGCGTCGATGTTCGGGTCGAAGGCCGGGTCGCCGACGGTCACCGAGAACCCCGCGTCCCGCATCGCGGCGGTCGCGTCCTTGGTCGACGTGCCGCGCACGTCGGGCACGGTGACGGAGTCGGCGACGGTCAGCTCGACCGCACTGCCCCGCGCCGCGGTGCTGCCGACCGTCGGCGATGTCCGCAGGACGGTGCCGGGATCGGACCGGGCGTCGAACGCCTTGGTGACCGTGCCGATGGTGAAGCCGGCGTCGGTCAGCATCCGCTGGGCGTCCGGCTGCGGCCGGCCGACCACCTGCGGCACCACGATCGGTCGCGGGCCGGCCGACAGAATCAGCGTGACCGGCGCGTTGACCGCGAGTTCGGTGCCGGCCGCCGGGTCGGTGCGCAGCACCGCGCCGACCGGCACGGTGTCGTCGAACTCCTGGTCGGTGCCCACCACCGCGGTCAGATCGGCGTCGCGGACAGTGGCGACCGCCGTCCCGGAATCGGTGCCGGCCCTGATGTCCGGCACGGACGGCCGGCCCGCGGACACCACCAGGGCGACCTCGGACCCGCGCAACTGCTCGACGCCGGGGTTCGGGTCGGTCTGCACCACCAGCCCGGCCGGGACCGTGTCCGAGTGCCCCGTGCTGGTGCGGGGCACGAGGCCGGCCTCCCGGATGGCGGCCTCCGCCTGGGACTGGGTCAACCCGGCCGTCTCCGGAATGGCCGCCCACCGGCCGCCGAGCCACCAACCACCCGCGGCCGAGAGCAGGCCGAGCAACAGCACGACGATCAGCGCGATGAGCCACCGCCGCCGACGCCGTTGCCGCAGCGCCCGGGTCGGGTCGGTCGGCTTGGGCGGCCGAGCCGGCACCGTCGTGGTCGGCGGGCCGGTCCGCTGCGGATCGGCGGGCCCGGCGGGGCCGGCACCCAGCAGCCGGGTGCCGGTCGGCCCCGGGTTCCCGGTGATCCCGGGCGGGTGGGCCGCGGTCTGGTCCGGGTGCGGGTCGATCGGCACGGGCACCGGCGGCACGGCGACCGAACGACGGTTCTGCGGGACCGGCACGGCGACCTTCGGCACGGCCAGCGTCGAGGCGATGTCGCGCAGCTCGGCCAGGAACGCGACGGCGTCCCGCGGCCGGTCGGCGGGATCGCGGGCGGTGGCGGCGACGACCAGGTCGTCCAGCGGTCCGGGCACGTCAGGGATGCGGCTCGATGGCGCCGGCACGTCGGAATGCACGTGCTGGTAGGCAACCGACATGGGATTGTCGCCCTCGAACGGCGGGCGGCCGGTGAGCATCTCGAACGCCACGATGCCCGCGGCGTACACGTCGGTCCGGGGGTCGCTGGCCCCGGTGGCGACCTGCTCGGGCGACAGGTACGCAACCGTGCCGAGGATGACGTCACCGGTGGCCATGGTGTGCGAGCCGACCGCGCGGACCAGGCCGAAGTCGGCGATCTTGACGGCACCGCGGGCCGAAATGAGCACGTTCTCCGGCTTCACGTCGCGATGAACCAGGCCGCTGGCGTGCGCCGCGCCCAGTGCGTCCAGCAGGGGGTCGAGAACGGCGCACACGACCGGCACCGGCAGCGGCCCGCGCTCACGGATCAGGTCCCGCAGGGTTCCCCCGTCGACCAGTTCCATGACGAGGAACACCAGGTCGCCGTCCTGCCCCTGGTCGTACACGGCGACCACACCGGGGTGGCCCAGCGAGGCGGCGAGCCGCGCCTCCCGCTCGAACCGGCTCAGGAACGTGGGGTCGGCGACGTATTGCGGGCTCATCACCTTGACCGCGACCGGGCGATCCAGGCGGGTGTCGACGCCGCGGTAGACGGTCGACATGCCGCCCCGGGCGATCATCGCGCCCAGCCGGTACCGACCGTCGAGCACGGTGCCGCTCGTCAGGCCGGTGAAGACGTCCACAGTCGCCGATTATCCCGGCCCGCGACCGTTCTCCATTGACCGTCCGATTTGCCGGGAGTAGGCAGGTCGGATGATCGCAATGCGCTGCGCGGCGCTGTTCGACGGCGAGTCTCTGATCGACGGTCCGGCGACCGTGCTGATCGAGGGCGGCACCATCGCCGGGCTCGAGCCCGGGCATCCCGAATTCGGCACCGGCATCGACGTGGTCGACCTGGGTGAGGTGACCGTGCTGCCCGGGCTCATCGACACCCACGTGCACCTGGTCACCGACAGCGTGGTCAACGCGTTGGACCTGGTCGAGGACTACTCGGACCAGCAGATCGACGCGGTCGTGAGCCGCGCGCTGGCCGCCCACCTGGCGGCGGGCGTGACCACGGTGCGCGACCTGGGGGACCGGCGGTTCGTGGTGGTCGACCGGCGCGACCGGCAGCGCACCCGTGGGGTGGCGCAGCCCGAGCCGACCATCCTGGCGTCCGGGCCGCCGCTGACGTCGCCGCGCGGGCATTGCTGGTACCTCGGCGGTGAGGTGGACGGCCCCACGGAGATCGAGCTGGCGCTGGCCGAGCGGGTCGAGCGCCGGGTCGACGTGGTCAAGGTGATGGCCAGCGGCGGCATGGCGACCACCGGCACCGACGTGATGCGGCCGCAGTTCACGCTCGACGAGCTGAGACTGATTGTCGATCTGGCCCACGACGCGGGCCTGCCGGTGACCGCGCACGCACACGCGCTCGCCGCGGTCGAGGTCGCCGTGGCCGCCGGCGTGGACGGGCTCGAACACTGCAGCTGCCTGACCCCGCAGGGCCCGCGGGTGCCGGCCGAGCTGCTGACGGTGCTGGTGGCCCGGCAGATCCCGATCGGGGCGGCCCTGATGGCGCCCCCGCCGGCCTCGTACGACCACGCCCCGCCGAACATCAAGAAGGTGATGGCGCAGCTGGGCGTGACCCCGGAGCAGATGCTGGAGCTGCGCCGGGCGACCACGGGCCGGATGCACGCCGCCGGCGTCCGGTTCGTCGGCGGCTCGGACGCCGGGATCAACGACTTCATGGCCCATGGGCAGATGCGCAGCGGCCTGGACTTCCTGGTCTCGGCCGGCGCGACCGTGCCCCAGGCGCTGGCCGCCGGAACCTCGCTGGCCGCGCACGCCTGCGGCCTCGGATCCCGCAAGGGGTGGCTGCGGGCGGGCTTCGACGCGGATCTGATCGCCGTGGAGGGCCGCTTCGGGGCGGATCTGGCGCCGCTGGGGCGGGTGCGTCAGGTGGTGCTGGGCGGCCACCTGGTGGCGACCGGCGCGCGCTGACCGGCGCGCCGGGCCGGCCCGCACCCCATCGCCGGGCGTTTCCGCGGGAACGCCGCATGCTCCCGGGCTCCGCGGAGACTTTTCCGCGGGAACGTCTCAGCGGGAACATCTCAGCGGGAACATCTCAGCGGGAACGTTGCCGCGGGAAGGGCCGCCGGGGTCGATGGCGTAGGGTTCGCCGGTCCGCGCCGTCGTCAAGGAGGATCCATGCCCCGTCGGTCGCGGTCGCGCTGGATCGGTCGATCAGGTCTCCGGTGGACTGCCCCGGCCGCGGCCGGGCTGCTCGTGCTGTCCGCCTGCGGCGGCACCCCGCCGGCACCGGCGGCGTCCTCGGTCACGTCCTCGCCGGCGGGCGCCGCGACGTCGACGTCCGCTTCGGCACCGGCCGCGGTCCAGCTCGACGAGCAGACCAGGGCCCGGCTGCAGGCGAGCTTCGAGCAGACGTTCGCCGCCGCGACCGTCGACGGTGTGCCCACGCCGGGAGCGATCGCGTACGTCTCGGTCGGGGACCAGGAATGGATCAGCGCCCTGGGCGTGTCCGACGTCCAGACCAAGGCACCGATCGATCCGGCCGGGCACGGCCGGATCGGCAGCATCACCAAGCCGATCGTCGCGAGCGCGGTGCTGGTGCTGGTCGACCAGGGCAAGCTGTCCCTGGACGACCCACTGTCCAAGTACATCCCGGGGGTCGCCAACGGCGACCGGATCACCGTCCGGCAGCTGCTGTCGATGTCGTCCGGCGTGTGGAACTTCTCCACCGATCAGCAGCTGGTCGACACGTTCGCCACCGCGCCGATGACCCCGTGGACCATCGACCAGACTCTCGATCTGATCCGCTCGCACCCGGCCGACTTCGCGCCGGGGGAGAAGGTCGCCTATTGCGACTCGAACTACGTGCTGCTGGGCCGGATCGCCGAGATCGTCACCGGGCAGCCGATCAGTGACGTGGTCCGCACCCTGGTCACCGAGCCGTTGGGCCTGACCGGCACGCGGATGCCGGCCGACGACCAGCCCGGGGTGCCCGATCCGGGCATCGGCAGCTACCAGCCGGTCGGCGGGCAGGCGGCGGCGATCCCGGACCTGAATCCAACCTTCGCCTGGGCGGCCGGGGCGGCGACGTCGACCGTGCCCGACCTCGCGCGGTTCGTGCGCGAGGTCACGGATGGCTCATTGCTCTCGCCCGGGCTGCAGGCGCAGCGGCTGGCCACCACCCCATTCACCGGCGTCCCGGTCGACGTGGGTTACGGCCTGGGTGTGCTGAACATGAACGACCTGCTCGGGCACAACGGGGACATCACCGGCGGCGGCGGCACGATGCTGCGGCTGCCCGCCCAGGACGCGACGTTCGTCGTGCTGGTGAACCTGTCCACCAACGAGAAGAACGCGTCGGGTTCGATCGCCAACGCACTGATCGACGATCTGTACCCGGGCCAGGCGATCACGCTGTAGGACCGCGCTGACCAATCAGGCTCCTGCGTCGCCAGATTGCCTGCGCCCGGTCCTCCGGCCGCCCGGGCGCTCAGCCGAGCGGTATGTCCAGCACCGAGGCGATGGTGCGGACGACGCCGTTGTCGTTGTTGGACGGGGCGACAAACTTGGCCCGCTCATGCAGCAGCGGGTGGGCGTTGTGCATCGCGAACGCGTAGTCGGCGGTGTCCATCATCTCCAGGTCGTTGAGGAAGTCGCCGAACACCATGGTCTGCGCCGGGGTGATGCCCAGCGCCTTCTGCAGCGCGCTGACGGCGCGGCCCTTGTTCGCGGTGCGGGTGTTGACATCCAGCCAGTGCTCGCTGGACACGACCACCTGGTGGCCGTCGGTGAAGTCGGACAGGTAGGGCAGCGTGCCGTGCTCGGCGGATCCGAAGTCGTACACCGCGATCTTGAGCACGTCGTCGTCGATCACCTTGGTGAGGTCGTCGACGACCTGCAGCCGCGCGTAGTACTGGTCGACCTGATCGAAGAAGGCCGGGTCGGACCGCTCGATGTAGGCCGACTGCTTGCCGCAGACGATGATGCCGCCGTCGATCCCGTCGGCCGCGGCGGCCCGCAGGGTGTGCACCACCCGCAACGCGTCCGCCCGGTCGAGGCAGTCGGAGCTAATCTCGTGGCCGCCACGCATGACGATCGACCCGTTCTCGGCGATGAACACCATCCCGTCGGCAAGGTCGGCGAACTCGCGCTCCAGGGTGTAGTACTGCCGCCCGCTGGCCGGCGAGAACAGGATGCCGCGGCGGCGCAGTTGCTCGATCAACGGCCAGAAGTCGGCGTGCAGCGCCTTCTCGTCGTTCAACAGCGTGCCGTCCATGTCGGTGACGATCAGCCGGATGTCGGGGGTGTGGTCGAACACGGGGATCGTGGTGGTGGGCTCGGCGAGCAGCAAGATGGCGTCCTCTGATTTGTTCACTGGTTGTCCACAATGACCGACGTCCGCGGTTCCGGCGCGGTTGCGGCGGTGTGACGCAGGTCAGCATCATGGGCCGATGGGGTGGTTCGACGCGGTCCGGGCGGCGCCGGCCGAGCGGGCGGAATCCCGCCCGGGTGACGACATCGTGGCGCGGCCGGACGTCGTGATGGACCGGGCGTTCACCGTCCCCGGCGCGCCGGAGTCCGTCTGGCCCTGGATCGCGCAGCTGGGCAAACGGCGGGCAGGCTGGTACCTGCCCCGGTCCGTCGAACGCGCGCTCCCGCGCGGCCGCCGGGCCCTGCGCCACGTCGACCCGCGGTGGACGGTTCCGGCCGTCGGGCAGGTGATCCCGGATTACGGCGGACCACACGAGACGTTCACCGTGGCCGGCGTGGCCGCGCCCCACACCCTGGTCTACCGATCGCGGCGGGGCGCCGCGACCGTCAGCTGGTCGATCGTGCTTCGATCGGACGACGTGGCCGGCGTGGTCCGGACCCGGGTCCTGCTCCGGCTGCGGATGGCACCCATCCGGCGCGTCCGGCTGGCCCGGACCGTGGGCGAACTGTTCGATGCGCTGACGATCGCCGGGTTGGCCGGCGGATTGCGCGAGCGCATGCTGGATCAGATCGGTCGCTGAACAGCCCGCCGGGCAGCGGATATCCGCCGATGGCGTGCGACCGGTTCCAGGTACAGACGCATGTCCGCGATCAACCCGGTGCGGTCGCGGCCGTCGGGGCGGAAAATTCAGGTCGAGAGGTTTGACGGTCCTTTACTCGTCGGGAACACTCGGAAGCGAACAACCCCACGAAGGAAATGTGAGGCACCTGATCGGGAGGTCGATGTCATGCCGCTGCCAGCGCCACCGAAACTGAGCGCGACCGGGCTGTTCTGGTGGGGCATCGCCCTCGCCGCCGGCGGGATGCTGATCTCCTGGGGATGGTTCGCGATGGCGAATGCCGGCCCGTTCGACAGGCCTGAATACTCGGCGATGATGGATGTCTACCAGTACCTTTCGCCGGTGCTCGGGGTGCTGCAGCTGGTCGGAGCGGCGCTGATCGCCGGCGGCCTGGTCGTGCGGTCGTTGATGTCGCGGCGGGAAGCCGGTGTCGACCACCAGCGGTGAAAGCTGGGTGCAGACCCGAACCCAATGGTATGCAGCCGATGTGGATGACTTCCGCCCAGAATAGATGTGCTGGAACGGGAATCGGGTCGATCGTTGATCCGGGCGGACCATCGAGTGCTGACCGACGGCCGCCGGTACCGGGTGGACCCACCTGTTGCCCGACGGCACGGCGGGTGTGCCGGCAGTGTCGGTCCGCCGGGTCGAATGGGGCGGGCGGATGCTGATCGAGCAAGTGCGACCGCGGGCCCTGGACCGGCCCGACGAGCCCGGATACCGCCACCTGTTCGATCCGGACACCGGGCGGCTGGTCCGGCAGTCCTACGGAACCGACGAGCTGCAGGTCGTCGAGTGGTCCGCCGTCACCGTGGTGCCGGACCTCGACGATCGCCTGTTCGCCTGGCCGGGCCCGAGCCGCGAGCTGCCGGCGGGCCTGGCAGGCTGACACCCGTGACCACCGCCACCGAACCCACCTGGGCGTCCGTTCCCGCCGTCGCGGAGCAGCTCCACCTGCCGGTGACCAAGGTGCATCAGCTGATCCGGGACGGGCAGCTGATCGGCATCCGTCGCGACGGCATCCTGCGCATCCCGGCCGAGTTCGTCCTCGACGGGCAGGTCCTGAAGGGCCTCCCGGCGACCGTGACCCTGCTGCGGGACAACGGCTACCGGGACGAGGAGATCGTCACCTGGCTGTTCGAGGCGGACGAATCATTGCCGGGCAGCCCGGTCCTGGCGCTGCGCGAGAACCGCGGCCGCGAGGTCCATCGGCGGGCCCAGGTCGCCGGCTTCTGAGATCCGGCCCGGCCGGGTCGGATCAGGAACGCCCCTGGTTGTCGCGGGCTCGCAGGGCCTCGTTGAGCACGGCCACCGCGAGCTGCGGCTCGTTGACCGTCAGGGTCACCCGGCGTCCGTTGGTCAGCCGCAGCCGCAGGGACGGACCCGTGCGTTGGGTGATGCGCAGGCCGTCGCGGGGGCTCCACCAGATGCCGCCGAACATCGTCCAGGCCGACAGGTCGGCGGGTTCGACACGGGCGATCCGGTCGATCGGAAACGTCCATCGGGGCACGCCGAGCATGCCGGACCGGACCGTGACGCCGGCCGGGCCGGCGGTGACCCGCAGGCTGGTGCTCATCAGGGCACCGATGACGATCGCGGCAACCATCGCGAGCGGACCGAGCAGCTCAGGCTCCGCGGAGCTCAGTCCCGTCGCCAGCAGCGGCACCGTCAGGCCGACTCCGACAGCCAGGACGGGCCAGTTGGTGGCGCGGGAGGTGTACACCGTTGTCGGGGTGGTCATCACGCCGTCCTTTCGATCAGGGCGATCAATTCGGCCCGCGAGTAGCCCTCGGCTCGGGCGAGCTCGACCAGTCGGGCGACGGCATCGGGGACGACGGCCCGCCGGCCGGCGCCGTCCGCCACCCGAACGCCACGACCGCGCCGGAACTCCACCAGCCCCTCGTTCCGCAGGTTCCGGTAGGCCGCCAGCACGGTGTTGCGATCCACTCCCAGAGCCTCGCCCAACTCGGCCGCGGGTGGCAGCCGGTCGCCGTGGGTGAGTGCCTTCTCGGCGACGGCGCGGCGGACGCACCCGGCTATCTGCGCCGCCAATGGGGTGCGCGACGAGAGATCGACGGACCACAACATGGTGCTAATCGTACTAGTACCATCCTGGGTGCACAACACCGTCGGCCATCGCCCCAGGTCGGGACCTTCGACCTTGGTCAGACCATAGAATCGCCCTCTACCGTGGGGCTACTACCGGTTCCGACACAGGGAGAACACCATGGTTGCGCCCACCGTCCTTCGACCCGAGGACATCGAGCAGGGGGAGCGAACCGAGCTGTCGGTCCCCGAGGCGGCTGAGAAGGTGCCGCCGGTCGACGAGATCGACATGCTGGTCGCCCGCGGTCTGCAGGCCCTGGACGAGTACGCCGGCTTCGACCAGGAGAAGATCGACTACATCGTCAAGAAGGCCGCCGTCGCCGCGCTGGACCAGCACGGCCAGCTCGCCCAGGCCGCCGTCGCCGAGACCGGCCGCGGCGTGTTCGAGGACAAGGCGGTCAAGAACATCTTCGCTTGCGAGCATGTCACCAACTCGATGAAGTACCTGCGCACGGTCGGCGTCATCAGCAGCGACGAGATCACCGGGATCACCGAGATTGCCGAGCCGGTCGGCGTCGTGGCCGGTATCACCCCGGTGACCAATCCGACGTCGACGACCATTTTCAAGAGCCTGCTGGCCCTCAAGACTCGCAACCCGATCGTCTTCGGGTTCCACCCGAACGCGCAGCGGTCCTCGGCCCAGGCCGCCCGGGTCGTCCGGGACGCGGCGATCGCCGCCGGTGCCCCCGCGCACTGCATCCAGTGGATCGAGCACCCCTCGATCGAGGCCACCGGCAAGCTGATGAACCATCCGGACGTCGCCACCATCCTGGCCACTGGTGGCAACGCCATGGTCAAGGCCGCCTACAGCTGCGGCAAACCCGCCCTCGGGGTCGGCGCCGGCAACGTGCCTGCATTCATCGAGCGCAGCGCCAAGCTGCAGCGGGCGGTCAATGACGTGGTGGTGTCGAAGTCGTTCGACAACGGCATGATCTGCGCCTCGGAGCAGGCCGTCATTCTGGACGAACCGATCTACGAGCAGGCCATGGCCGAGTTCGACCGGCTGCACGCCTACCGGGCGAGCGTCGAGGAGAAGGCGCTGCTGGAGGAGTTCCTGTTCGGCGTGCGCGCCGACGGAACCGCCTGCAGCGGAGCAAAGCTCAACGCCAAAGCGGTTGGCCGGAGCCCGCAGTGGATCGCTCGCAATGCCGGCTTCGAGGTGCCCGAGGAGACCTCGATCATCCTGGTCGAGGTGCCGTTCGTCGGTCCCGGGCAGCCGCTGACCCGGGAGAAGCTGTGCCCCGTGCTCGCGGTGCTGGCCGCGCGCGACGCCCGGCACGGCATCGAGCTGGCCGAACAGATGGTGGAGCTGGACGGGCTGGGCCACAGCGCGGCCATCCACACCGGCGACGACGGCCTCGCGGTCGAGTTCGGCCGCCGGGTCAAGGCGGTGCGGATCATCCGGGACTCGCCGACCTCGATGGGTGGCATCGGTGACGTCTACAACGCGCTCGCCCCGTCGCTGACCCTGTCCTGCGGCTCGTACGGGCACAACTCGGTGTCCGGCAACGTGTCCGCGATCAACCTGGTCAACATCAAGCGGGTCGCCCGGCGCAACAACAACCTGCAGTGGTTCAAGGTGCCGGCCAAGACGTACTTCGAACCGAACGCGATCCGGTACCTGATCGACATGCCGGACGTGCACCGGGTCACGATCGTGACCGACACCACCATGACCAAGCTCGGTTTTGCCGACCGGATCATCGACGTGCTGCGCCGCCGGCAGAACGCCGTCTCGTTGCAGATCATCGACGGGGTCGAACCCGAGCCCAGCGTGCAGACGGTCTACAAGGGCGCCGACCTGATGCGGGACTTCAAGCCGGACACGATCATCGCTCTCGGCGGCGGGTCGCCGATGGACGCGGCCAAGGTGATGTGGCTGCTCTACGAGCACCCGGACACCGTCTTCGCCGACCTGAAGGAGAAGTTCTTCGACGTTCGCAAGCGCGCCTTCCGGTTCCCGCGGTTGGGCAACCTGGCCAAGCTGGTCTGCGTGCCGACCACCTCCGGGACCGGCGCCGAGGTCACGCCGTTCGCGGTCATCACGGACCCGACCAATGGCAAGAAGTACCCGCTGGCCGACTACGCGCTCACCCCGACGGTGGCGATCGTCGACCCGGTGTTGACCGGCAAGATGCCGGCCTCACTGGCCGCCGATTCCGGCTTCGACGCGCTCACCCACGCCACGGAGGCGTTCGTGTCCGTCTATGCCAACGACTTCACCGACGGCATGGCGCTCCACGCGATCCGGTTGATCTTTGCGAACCTGGCCACCTCGGTGAACGGCGACCCGACCGATCCCGCGACGGTCAAGGCCCGGGAGAAGATGCACAACGCGGGCACCATCGCCGGCATGGCGTTCGGCAACGCGTTCCTGGGCATCGTGCACGCCATGGCGCACACCATCGGCGGGCGGTACCACCTGGTGCACGGCCGCACGAACGCGACCCTGCTGCCGCAGGTCATCCGGTACAACGGCACCATGCCGACCAAGCTGACCAGCTGGCCCAAGTACGAGAGCTACGTCGCTCCCGAGCGGTTCCAGCAGATCGCGGCCATGCTCGGGCTGCCGGCCGCCACCCCGGCCGAAGGTGTCGAGTCCTACGCGACCGCGGTGGAGCAGCTGCGCGCGATGGTCGGCATCCCGGCCTCGTTCCAGGCCCAGGGCGTCGATGAGCAGGTGTTCACCGCCGAACTGGATCTGCTGGCCATGGGGGCCTATCGCGACCAGTGCGCGCCGGCCAACCCGCGGATGCCGATGCTCGCCGACATGAAGGTGATCATGACAGCGGCCTATTACGGCATCGACTACGCGCAGGCCAAGGCGCAGCTGGCGAAGGCGACGGTGAGCTGACCGCCGGCCAACGCACTCACATTTCCGGCGCACGTGGTTGGGACGAGACGTCCCACCCACGTGCGTCGTTTTCGGCGCCCCGGGTCTTGGAACCAGGTGGTAGCCCGCGGCCGAGCATGCTTTGCTGGGGAGCGTGTGCGCGTTTGCGCGCGGATGACTCACACCGAGGACGAGCTTGGCCGACATCGATGTGCGGGCGGTCAGCGCCGACGACCTGAGATATCTGGTGGCGTTGGCGAATTCCGGACGTCTGGTGGCGGCGGCGACGACGCTGGGCGTCGACCACACGACGGTGTCCCGGCGCATCAAGGCGTTGGAGAAGGTCCTGCGGGCCCGTCTGGTCGAGCGGGGCGCCGACGGTTGGGAGTTGACCGAAGCGGGCCGGGCCGTCGTCGAGCACGCCCGACCGATTCAGCACGCGGTCGAGCAAGCGGCGATGGCGGCCGGCGGCGCCCGCCCGGACCTGCTGGCCGGGACGATACGGGTCACCGCCCCTGACGGCTTCGGCGTCGCCTTCGTGGTTCCCGCGCTGACCGAGGTGCGCCGGCAACACCCGAACCTGAACATCGAACTGATCACCGCGACCCGCGAGCTCAGGCTGTACCAGTCCGGCTTCGACCTGGCCATTGCCGTCGGAAAGCCGGTGGCCGCGAAGGTGTTCACCGAACTGCTCACCGAATACACGCTGGAGCTCTACGCCAGCGACTCCTACCTGGAAGCCCACGGCGAGCCGACCTCCGCGGACGAACTCGCACGGCACACCCTGATCTTCTACGTCGACTCACTGCTGCAGATCGGCGATCTGGATCTGGCTCGCTACCTCCCGCAGGTCAGCGCGAAGTTCGCCTCGACCAGCATCTTCGCGCAGGTGGAAGCGACCCGGCAGGGTGCCGGGATCGGGTTGCTGCCGAAGTACATGGCGCTCCAAGCGCCCGGAGTCCGCCGCGTCTGCCCGTTCATCACGCCGTTGTGGATGGGATTCTCGCTGGCGATCCGCCGGGACAGCGTCACCCGGTCCAGCGTCCAGGTGGTCCGCGAGGCGATCCACGGCCAGGTCCGGGCCCGCGCGCACGAGTTGAGCTGACCGACCTCGCCGCTGTGCGGCCACCCGCGCCCCGCTGACACCGCTGTGCAGAAGTGCAGACGCCCTCTGCGGAGCTGGGTCTTTCCGTTCCGGCCGCCGTCGGACATTCTTTTGTTGAGCGAGGAACAGCGGCCGGCAATTCCTGGACGCATTTCCGGAATGCCCCGCCCCACTCATCAACGTCCTCGGTTTCGGCAATGCGCCGATCCCGGAATCGAACGGAGAATTGATATGCGCATCGTCGGTGCGGTGCTCGAGGAAGCCGGGCGGCCACGCCCCTACGCCGGATCCAGGCCGATCGGCCTCGTCGAGCTGGAGCTTGAGGAGCCCGGCCCGGGTGAGGTGCTCGTCCGGATCGAAGCCGCGGGTGTGTGCCATTCGGACCTCTCGGTCGTCGACGGCATCCGCCCGCGGCCCATGCCGATGCTGCTGGGCCATGAGGCCGCCGGCCGGGTCGTCCGGGTCGGCGACGGCGTGGACGACCTGGCCGCAGGTCAACGCGTGGTGATGTCCTTTCTGCCGCGCTGCGGCGAGTGCGAGAACTGCGGGACCGACGGTCGCTTGCCGTGCACGCTGGGTTCGGCCGCGAACGGCACCGGCGAGCTGCTGACGGGCGGTCGCCGGCTACGCCGCGGCGGTCATGAGGTGCACCATCACCTGGGGGTGTCCGCGTTCGCCGACCATGCGGTGATCGACCGTCGTTCACTGGTTCCGGTCGACGACGACGTGCCGCCGCACGTCGCCGCGGTGCTCGGTTGCGCGGTGCTCACCGGCGGCGGGGCCGTCATCAACGCCGGAAAGCCCAGGGACGGTGACACCGTCATCGTCGTCGGTCTCGGCGGGGTCGGCATGGCCGCGCTGATCACCGCGGTGTCGCTCGGCCGGGGCAAGGTGATCGGGATCGACACCGGGCCCGCCAAGCGGGCGCAGGCGATGCGGCTCGGCGCCTCGGAGGTGTACGGGCCGGCCGAGGCGATCGCGGCGGGCATCCGCGCCCCGGTCGTCATCGAGGCGGCCGGCAACTCACGGGCCTTCGAGGCGGCACTCGCCCTGACCGACGTCGGCGGCACGACGGTGACGGTCGGTCTTCCGGCGCCGGCCGACACCAGCACGGTCTCACCGCTGTTGCTCACGGCGGAGGCCAGGGTCGTCATCGGCAGCTACCTGGGCTCCGCGGTTCCGGCCCGGGACATTCCCATGTACGCCCAACTCTGGCGGGAAGGGCGTCTGCCGGTGGAGTCGCTGATTTCCTCGACCATCGGCCTGGCCGACATCAATGCGGCGATGGACACCCTCGCCGATGGCAACGCAATTCGTCAGATCATTCTTTTCGAGGAAGGCAACGACCGATGACGCCGTCGACGCGCGAAGAATTTCTGCTCGACTCGATTCCGACCGGGCTGCTCGTGGGATCACAGTGGCGGGAGAGCGCGTCGGGCGTCCGCTTCGCCGTCGACGACCCCGCCACCGGAAAGATGGTGGCGACCGTCGCCGTCCGCGCTCGATGCCGCGGACGCGGTGCAGCGGGAGTGGGCGGCCACCTCCCCGCGCAGCCGGAGCGACATCCTGCGCCGCGCGTTCGACGCCGTCCGGGCCCGCGCCGACGACTTCGCCCTGCTGATCACGCTGGAGATGGGCAAGTCGCTGGCCGAGTCCCGCGCCGAGGTGAGCTACGGCGCGGAGTTCCTCCGCTGGTTCAGCGAGGAGGCGGTGCGCGTCGACGGCCGCTACATGTCCGCGCCCGACGGCCGCTCCCGGCTCCTGGTGACGAAACGGGCCGTCGGTCCGTCCCTGCTCATCACCCCGTGGAACTTCCCGCTCGCCATGGCCACCCGCAAGATCGCCCCGGCCATCGCCGCCGGCTGCACGATGATTCTGAAGCCGGCAGACCTCACCCCGCTCACCGCCCTGCTGCTTGCCCAGGTGCTGCTCGACTCGGGGCTGCCGGCCGGGGTGCTCAACGTCATCCCGACCTCGTCCCCCGGTTCGACGACGGAGCCGCTGCTGCGCGACCCCCGGTTGCGTAAGCTCTCCTTCACCGGATCGACCGGAGTGGGTCGAAAGCTGTTGCAGCAGGCCGCCAGCACCGTCCTGCGCACGTCGATGGAGCTGGGCGGGAACGCGCCGTTCCTGGTCTTCGAGGACGCGGACCTCGACGCGGCCATCGAGGGGGCCGTCGCCGCGAAGTTGCGCAACATCGGCGAGGCCTGCACCGCGGCCAACCGCTTGATCGTGCACGAGAGCATCGCCGACGCGTTCGCCACCGCACTCGCGGCCCGGTTCGAGGCGACGACGATCGGGCGGGGTACCGAGGACGGCGTCGAGATCGGCCCCCTCGTCGACGAGCGCAGCCGGGACAAGGTGAAGGCCCTCGTCGACGACGCGGTCGGACAGGGCGCCACGGTGCTCGCCGGCGGGGCGGTGGTGCCCGGAGACGGCTGGTTCTACCGGCCGACCGTGCTCACCGGCGTACCCCCGACGGCCCGGGTGCTGACCGAGGAGATCTTCGGACCCGTCGCGCCGATCGTCACGTTCCGGACGGACGACGAGGCGATCGAGGCGGCGAACGCGACTCCGTTCGGCCTGGCGGCCTATGCCTTCACCCGAGACCTCGACCGGGTGACCAGGCTGAGCGAACAACTCGAGACCGGGATGCTCGCCATCAACACCGGGATCATCTCCAATCCGGCCGCGCCGTTCGGCGGGGTGAAGCAGTCCGGCCTCGGGCGCGAGGGCGGTTTCGAGGGAATCGAGGAGTACCTCGAAACCGTCTACGTGGGCATCGCGCACACCGGCAACTGACCCAGGTCCTCGGGTGCGTCCGCCCGGCCTCCGATCGATCCCGTTCCGCAGCTGACAAAGGAGCCAACTGATGACTTCGACCACCGCAGCCCCACCGAACCGGCGGGCCGCCATCCGATCGCTCCAATCGGGGACCATCGGGGCGATCGTGGAGTGGTACGAATACACGATCTACGGCACCACTGCCGCGCTCGTCTTCGGCACCCTGTTTTTTCCCGAACTCCAGTCGGGCATCGCCCAGATCGCCGCGCTCGCCACGTTCGGCGTCGGATTCCTGGCCCGCCCGGTTGGCGCCTTCGTCGCCGGACACCTGGGCGACCGGATCGGCCGCAAATCTACCCTGGTCCTGACGTTCTCGGTCATGACGGTCGCGACCGCGCTGATCGGGTTGCTGCCCACCTACGGTCAGATCGGGCTCGCCGCACCGATTCTCCTGTGCGTGCTGCGCCTGGCCCAGGGGTTCGCGGTCGGCGGCGAATGGGGCGGCGCGGCCATCATCGCGGTGGAGAACGCGCCTCCTGGACGCCGCGGCTTCTTCGGTTCCTGGCCGCAGATCGGCGTCTCGTCCGGGCTGCTGCTCGGGTCGGGGGCGATCGCGCTCGCGGCTGCCCTGTCGGGCGACGATTTCGTCGTCTGGGGTTGGCGGGTGCCGTTCCTGATGAGCATTCCGTTGGCCGCCGTCGGCTTCTTCATCCGTCTCAAGGCCTCGGAGAGCCCCGCGTTCCTGGAGGAGAAGGCCCGGCAGGAGGCTGCGCACGAAGAGCAGAAGGCGCCCCTCGTCGTGCTGTTCCGCGAGCATCGCAGGCCGCTGCTGATCGCGATCTTCGCCCGTTTCGCCGAGGCCGGGAATTACTACATCTTCACCACCTTCGTGCTCAGCTACATCACCGTCGAGCTCGGGGTTCCGCGCCAGGTCGGTCTGGTCGCCTCGATGATCGGCGCCGCCGCCAACATCGCGCTGATTCCGGTCTACGGGCGACTCTCGGACGCGATCGGCCGGCCGCGGACCTTCCTCATCGGCGGTGCCTGCATCATCGTCACGGCGACGCCGATCTTCCTGTTGATCGAGACCGGCCAGACCTGGGCGATCATCGTGGGCATCGTGCTGTTCATGGGACTGGGTCACGGACTGGTGTACGCGCCGCAGCCGGCGCTGTACTGCGAACTCTTTCCCACCGCCGTGCGCTATTCCGGTATCTCGGTCGGCTACCAGATGGCTGCCGTCCTGCTCTCCAGTTTCACGCCGGCAATGGCCAGTGCGCTCCTGGTCTGGAGCGGCGGCGCCTTCTGGCCGATCATCGTCTTCGCAATGGTGACGACCGGCATCGCCATGATCGCCGTACGCTTCGCGCCGGATCGGCGGTCGGTGCCGCTCGATCAGATCGGATTGCCGGCCGAGAAAGCGCTCGCGATGAGAACCTCCGTGGCGTAGCCGACCGCATGTGGCCGGGCGCCGGACTTCCCCGCATCCAGGGGAGGTCCGGCGCCCGTCGTCGTGGCCGGTGGATGATCGGTTGAACGGCCGGTCGATACGCGGTTCGTGCCCGCTCTGCACTACCCTGAACGGGTGGTACTTCACTCGTTTGGACTCGTTCGAGTGAAGGTCACCCGAAGGTAGTCGTCCGCACATGCCACAAGGTGACGTGAAGTAGCCGAACCAGGAGAGCCCATGGACGCTGACAGTGCGGCCACCCCACCGACGGGCGCGCCCGTCGCCGCCGGCCCCAAGCGCCAGCGCGGGTCGGACATGCGGGACAAGCCGCTTCCCCCGGTCGCGCCGCCGGCCAGCGACGGTCTGATCGCCATCGGCCGGATCGCGATCATCTTCACGATCCTGGCCTGGCTGGCCTACGTGTTCGGCTACTTCATCACCGGCATCATCAACAGCTCGTACCAGAACAACATCGACTTCCTGGTCGAGACGATCGTCTATGTCGGCATCACCTCGGTGCTGGCGTTGTCCGCGCTGCTGTACCTGGTCGCCCGGCAGGGTGCGCTGTACCGGAGCCGGGCCCACCGGCGGGTGCCGCGGGCCGTCATCGACGGCTTCTTCGACACCACCCTGCCGACCATGACCGTGCTGGTGCCCTCCTACCGCGAGGAGATCGCGGTGGTGCGCAAGACGCTGCTGTCGGCCCTGATGCAGGAGTACCCCTTCCTGCGGGTGGTGCTGCTGCTGGACGACCCGCCCAACCCGGGTTCGGCGGCCAACAAGGCGCTGCTGGAGGGGGCACGGGCGCTGCCGGGGGAGCTGGAGGAGTGGCTCAGCGAGCCGCGGGAACGGTTCGCCCGCACGCTCGAACAGTTCGAGATGTCCGAGCTGGAGGACCCCGAACCGGAGCAGGTGCTGGTCCAGATGCGGGAGCTGGCCGACGAATTCGCCTGGGCGGTGCAGTGGCTGCGGATGCGGATCGCTGAGGAGCCGATCGCCGATCACGTCGACAAGTTCTTCGCCGAGCAGGTGCTCGGCGCCCTGGCCGACGACTTCGAGGCGGTCGGCGCCGCGCTGGTGGCCGGGGCCGACGATCAGAGCCCGCTGCCCCGGGCCCGCATGCTGCAGCTGCACCGCCGGCTCGCCTGGACCTTCCGGGGGGAGGTGACCTCCTTCGAGCGCAAGCTTTACTCGTCGCTGTCCCAGGAGGCGAACAAGGCGATGAACCTCAACAGCTACATCGGCCTCATGGGCCACAGTTACGAGGTGAAGGACACCCCGCAGGGCAAGGTGCTCTCGACCGCGGGCGCCTCCGGCTCGGTGATGATCCCGGACGCCGACTTCATCCTGACCCTGGACGCGGACAGCATCGTGCTGCCCGAGTACTGCCTGCGCCTGGTCTACGTGATGTGCCAGCCGGAGAACGCCAAGCTGGCCGTCATCCAGACTCCGTACTCGGCCTTCCCGGGTTCGCCCACCCGGATGGAGCGGCTGTCCGGGGCGACCACCGACCTGCAGCACATCGTGCACCAGGGGATGAGCTACTACGGCGCCACGTTCTGGGTCGGCGCGAACGCGGTCATCCGCAAGCGGGCGCTGGACGACATCGTCGAGATCGAGCACCAGGGCGGCTTCGAGATCCGCCGCTACGTCATGGATCGCACCGTCATCGAGGACACCGAGTCCAGCGTCGACATGGCGATCCACGGCTGGTGGCTGCTGAACTACCCCGAACGGCTGAGTTACTCGGCGACCCCGCCGGACTTCGGCTCGCTGTGCATCCAACGCCGCCGCTGGGCCAACGGCGGCCTGATCATCATGCCCAAGCTGTGGACCCTGCGGCAGTCGCGGAGCAAGCGCGCCCAGAACAACCGGGCCCTGGAAACGCTGCTGCGGGTCAACTATCTGGCCTCGACCTGCTGGAGCAGCTTCGCACTGGTGTTGCTGCTGGTCTACCCGTTCAACAACCGGTTGCTCAGCCCGCTGGTGCTGTTCGCCGCGCTGCCGTACTTCGCCGCGATGTCCTCGGATCTGAAACGGTGTGGCTACAAGCGGATGGACATCTTCCGGGTCTACGGCTTCAACCTGATCCTGCTACCGGTGAACCTGGCCGGGGTGTTCAAGTCGATCCAGCAGGCCATTACCGGTCGCCGGATCCCGTTCGCCCGCACGCCGAAGGTCGCGAACCGGACGGCGACCCCGCTGCTGTTCGCGTTCACCCCGTTCGTGATCATCGGCTGGTCGGTCTGGACCGCCTGGCGGGGCTACGTCAACGGGTTCTGGGGCAACTTCGTGTTCGGTGCGTTCAACGCCTCGACGGCGGCCTATGCCCTGGTGGCGCTGGTGGGGGTGCGGTTCGCTGTGGTGGACGTGTGGCTGGGTTTCGTCGAGCGGCTCTACGTCGATGACAAGCCGCGGGAGGTCGTCCGGGTCCGGCGGCGCCGGGCCGCGCCTGAGCCGGCCACCCCGGGTTGGCGCGACGTGCTGTACCAGGGCGCCGCCGGCACCGCGACCGGCGAGTACGTCTCCGAGAGTGCCGGCATGTTCCGGATTCTCGCCGACGTGCCGGAGGCCCCGGTGATGTACGGGCGGCGGGCCACCGACCGTGCGCCGCAGGGCTATGGCCGGCGGGCGACCGACCGGGTCGACGGTCAGGCTGGTGACCCGGCGGCCGGCCGGCGCGAGGGCGATCAGGTCGCCTTCGGTCGTCGGGCGAGCGACCAGGTGAACTTCGGCCGGCGGGCGAGCGACCAGACCGGGTTCGACCGGCGGGCCGGCGACCGGAACGGGGACGGGTACGAGCGACGCGCCGGTGAGCGGGCCGGTGATCGGCGCGAGCGGACGGACGGGGAACGGGCGGTCGATCAGTCGTGAACGAGGGGGATGTGCTCGACACGGAGGCCACCGAGGCCCCGGCGAACGAGGAGGGACGGCACCTCTCGTGGTTCCGGGTGTTCCTGGTGGTCGCCGTGGTCGCTGCGCTGGTGGCCGGCGGGTGGTACTGGTTCCGGCAACAGGAAGAGGCGGCCGTGGCGGCAGTCGGACCTCCGTCGTGGTTCGCCCCGTACGTCGACATCACCTCGACGCCCAGCTACGCCTTCGAGGACGCGACGACCTCCTCGGCCGTCCTCGCCTTCATCGTCAGTGCGCAGAACACGCCCTGTGACCCGAGCTGGGGCGGGGTGTACTCGATGGACCAGGCGGCCGACCAGCTCGACCTGGACCGCCGGGTGGCCCGGCTGCGGCAGCTCGGCGGCACGGTGTCCGTCTCGTTCGGGGGGGCCGCCAATTCGGAGCTGGCGATCGGCTGCACCGATGTGGCGTCGTTGACGGCCGCCTACGCTTCCGTCGTCGACCGCTACGACCTCACCGATATCGACCTGGACATCGAGGGTCAGGCGTCGATGACCAACGAGGTCAATCAGCGGCGGGCGCAGGCGATCGCCGCACTGGTGGCGCAGCGCCAGGCCGCCGGCAAGAACCTGGACGTCTGGCTCACCCTGCCGGTGATCTCCACCGGGCTGACCGCCGAGGGTCAGGCCGTGGTGTCCTCGATGCTGGCCGGCGGTGTCCGGCCGGCGGGCATCAACGCCATGACGATGGACTACGGCGAGACCTTTCCCGAGGGTCGCACCATGGCCCAGCAGGGGGAGCTCGCGCTGACCGCGCTGCAGCAGCAGATCCGGGACGCCTGGTCGGCGGCCGGGCTGGACCTGGGCGACGCCCAGGCCTGGAACCTGATCGGGGCGACCCCGATGATCGGCCAGAACGACGTGCGCGGCGAGGTGTTCACCCTGGACGACGCCAGCGAAACGCTCGCGTTCGCCCAGCAGCACAAGATGTCCCGGCTGTCCATGTGGTCGGCCAACCGGGACCAGGCCTGCGGTCCGAACTACCCCGATGTCACCGTCGTGTCGGACGTCTGCAGCGGCATCGCGCAGCAGCCGGGAGCGTTCGGCGCGATCTTCGACCAGTTCGGCAGCGGGCAGGCGCGGCCCACCTCCACCGACGCGCCGACCACCGATAGTGCCGCGGCGACCGCGCCGGCCAGCGTGCCCGCGCGGGCCACGACGACCGAGATCGTCGACGACCCTGCCACCTCGCCGTACCAGATCTGGAACGAGAACCAGGGCTACCCCAAGGGCACCAAGGTCGTCTGGCACAAGAACGTCTACCAGGCCAAGTGGTACACCCAGGGGGATCAGCCCGACCTGCCGGTGGCCAGCGCGGCCCAGTCGCCCTGGACCCTGATCGGTCCGGTGCTGCCCGGCGACACGCCGGTCCCGACGCCGACCTTGCCGGCCGGCACCTACCCCGAGTGGAACGCCACCGACGTCTACGTGGCGGGCAGCCGGGTGCTGCACGACGGCATCGGTTGGCAGGCCCGGTTCTGGTCGCAGGGCGACGTGCCGGGCGCGCCGCCGACCAGCCCGGACAAGCCGTCGCCGTGGGAGTTGATCACCCAGCCCAACTAGGGACTTTCGACCGTGTCGGCCGGGACACGCATCGCCATATGGTCTTACCAAGAGAACCATCACGGCACGGTGCGTCCCACAAGGAGCCGACGATCATGACCGCAGCAACCACCCGCCCGACCGCCATCGATGCGTGGGAGGGCTTCGCGCCCGGCCCCTGGGCCGACGGTGTCGACGTGCGTGATTTCATCCAGCGCAACTACACCCCCTACGAGGGTCACGCCAATTTCCTGGCCGGCCCGACAGAGCGCACAGCCCGCATCTGGCAGACGCTGTCCGGGATGTTCCCGGAGGAACGCGCCAAGGGCATCTACGACGTGGACGCCGTCACGCCGTCGACAATCGTCTCGCACGCGCCGGGCTACATCGACAAGGACAACGAGATCATCGTCGGCCTGCAGACCGACGCCCCGCTCAAGCGCGCGATCATGCCCAACGGGGGCTGGCGGATGGTCGAGGACGCGCTCAAGACCTACGGGTACGAGCCGGACCCGATCGTGAAGAAGATCTTCACCAACTATCGCAAAACCCACAATCAGGGCGTCTTCGACGTGTACCCGCCGGACGTGCGGGCCGCCCGCCGCTCGCACATCATCACCGGCCTGCCGGACGCCTACGGGCGCGGCCGGATCATCGGCGACTACCGGCGGGTCGCGCTGTACGGCGTCAACAAACTGATCGCCGCCAAGCAGGCCGACCGGGCCGAGCTCGACGCCCGGCCGTCGGTCGAGGACGTGATCCGGGACCGGGAGGAGAACACCGAGCAGATCCGGGCCCTGCAGGAACTGGTGCAGATGGCGGCGAGCTACGGGTGCGACGTCACCCGCCCGGCGGTCACCGCCCAGGAGGCCATCCAGTGGCTGTACCTGGCCTACCTGGCCGCGGTGAAGGAGCAGAACGGCGCGGCCATGTCGCTCGGCCGGACCGCCACCTTCCTGGACATCTACCTGCAGCGTGACCTCGAGGCCGGCCTGATCACCGAGACCCAGGCGCAGGAGATGATCGACGACCTGGTCATCAAGCTGCGCATCGTGCGTTTCTTGCGCACCCCCGAGTACGACGCGCTGTTCTCCGGCGACCCGACCTGGGTCACCGAGACCATCGGCGGCATGGGCCAGGACGGCCGCCCACTGGTCACCAAGAACTCGTTCCGGATGCTGCAGACCCTGAACAACCTGGGTCCGGCCCCGGAGCCGAACCTGACCGTGCTCTGGTCGGACAAGCTGCCCTACGGGTTCAAGGAGTTCTGCGCCAAGGTCTCTATCGACACCTCGGCCATCCAGTACGAATCGGACGAGCTGATCCGGACCAACTGGGGTGACGACGCCGCGATCGCCTGCTGTGTGTCGGCGATGCGGGTGGGCAAGCAGATGCAGTTCTTCGGCGCCCGGGTCAACCTGGCCAAGACCCTGCTGTACGCGATCAACGGTGGCAAGGACGAGATCTCGGGCGCCCAGATCGTCCCGCCGGCCGTGCTGCCGTTCGGTCCGGTCACCGGGGACACCCTGATGTTCGAGGACGTGCAGGCCCGGTTCGACTCCCTGATGGACTGGCTGGCCGCCACCTATGTGGACGCGCTGAACTGCGTGCACTACATGCACGACAAGTACGCGTACGAGCGGCTGGAGATGGCGCTGCACGACAAGTCGATCCTGCGCACGCTGGCGTGTGGCATCGCCGGCCTGTCGGTCGTCGCGGACTCGCTGTCGGCCATCAAGTACGCCAAGGTCCACCCGGTGCGCGACGAGAACGGTCTGATCACCGACTATCTCGTGGACGGCGAGTTCCCGACGTTCGGTAACGACGACGACCGGGTCGACCAGATCGCGGTCGACGTGGTGCGTGAGTTCATGGAGAAGGTGCGCAGCCGGCCGTCCTATCGGGGCGCCGTGCATACCCAGTCGGTGCTGACCATCACCTCGAACGTCGTGTACGGCAAGGCCACCGGCAACACCCCGGACGGCCGGCGCAAGGGTGAGCCGTTCGCCCCCGGGGCCAACCCGATGAACGGCCGGGACAACCACGGCATGCTGACCAGCGCGCTGTCGGTCGCCAAGCTGCCGTACGACCAGGCGCAGGACGGCATCTCGCTGACCTCGACCGTGGTGCCGAGCAGCCTGGGCCGCGACAAGGGTGAGCAGGTGCAGAACCTGGTCGGCCTGCTGGACGCGTACATGGTCTCGCAGGGCTTCCATATGAACGTGAACGTGCTCAACCGCGACACGTTGCAGGACGCGATGGAGCATCCGGAGAACTACCCGCAGCTGACCATCCGGGTCTCCGGCTACGCGGTCAATTTCGTCCGGCTCACCCGCGAGCAGCAGCTGGACGTGCTGTCGCGGACCTTCCACGGAGCTCTGTGAGGTCATGACCATCGTGTTGGGTTCGCCGACCGTGGGTCGCCGGCACACCGCCGCCCACGACGATCCGGCGCGGGACGCCCGGTTGGCCGCGGTGCGCGAGGGCAGGCTCGGCAGCGTGCACTCGTGGGAGCTGGTCACCGCCGTCGACGGACCCGGCACGCGGTTGACCTACTTCCTGGCGGGCTGCGCGCTGCGCTGCCTGTACTGCCAGAACCCGGACACCTGGCGGCTGCCGGACGGCGTGCCGACCACCCTTGAGGAGGTCAAGGCAAGGATCTTCCGGTACGCGCCGGTGCTGCGGGCAACCCACGGCGGGCTGACCGTGTCCGGGGGAGAGCCGTTGCTGCAGAACGCGTTCCTGGGCCGGATGCTGTCCTACGCCAAGGAACTCGGCCTGCACACCGCCGTCGACACCTCCGGCTTCCTGGGCGCTCGGGCCTCCGACGCGCTGCTGGAAAAAACCGATCTCGTTCTGCTGGACGTGAAGTCCGGTCTGCCGGAGACCTACCGGATGGTCACCGGCCGGGACCTGGCGCCGACGTTGGCGTTCGGCCGCCGGTTGGCCGACCGGGGCACCGCAATCTGGATCCGCTACGTGCTGGTGCCCCACCTGACCGACGCCGTCGAGAACGTCGACGCCGTCGCCGATTACGTCGCCGAGCTCCAGCAGCGTGGGCCCGGCGGCGTGGTCGAGCGGGTGGAGGTGCTGCCGTTCCATCAGATGGGCCGGGACAAGTGGCACCAGCTCGGGATCACCTATCCGTTGGAGGACACCGAACCGCCCAGCGCCGAGCTGACCGAGCGGGTGCGCGCCCAGTTCCGCGCCCGGGGCCTGACGGTCTACTGAGCCCCCGGGTCGTCGTCGGTCAGCAGTGCGATGATCTGCTGCAGGCCGGCGGTGGTCTGGTCCAGCTTGCCGCGCATCTCGGCGAAGCCGGCGCGCATCTCGGATTCGAGGCCGTCGATGCGCCGGTCCGTTCGGCCGAACCGTTCGTCCATCCGGTCAAAGCGTTCGTCCATCCGATCGAAGCGGGCCGCCGTCTGGACGCCGAGTGCATTGATCGCCGCTCGATGCGCGTCGACCTTGGCGCTCAACGACGACAGGTCGCGATCATTCGCCGCCGCCAGATGCCGCGCGGCGGCTGCGTCGGCGGCCACCTGCACCATCTGGGTCTCCAGCGCCCTGACTCGAGCTTCGAGGTCCGGCCCGTTCGCCATGCCGGGAGCATACGGGGCCGACGCCGGTCGCCCAAGAGTCATCCACACCCTGTCCACACCGTCGGCCGCCCGGTCATGGTGAGCAGGATGTCGGCGATCGGCGCCCGCACCTCCTCGCCCTCTCCCACTCCGAACTCCACGTCGGTGGCCACGAATCGAGTGCCGGCGTGGTGTCGCTGCGCGTCGTAGGGGAAACCGCGCGTCCAGACGAAGTCGGCCGCCTCCCGGGCCGGCCCGGTCGGCATCGGATGCTCGCGGCCCAGCGGGATCGCGATGTCCTGGCTGTGCACGAGCACGTCGACCAGCGGATCCGCGGGCTTGGTGCCCGGCGGCCGCCGGCGGGACGTGGCCTGCCGCTCGTAGCGCGCCATGATCTGCTCGATCGGCGCCGAGCCCTGGGTGCGGGCCAGCCGATCCATCAGCCGATCGAAGTCGCCCCGGGCCCGGATCACCCCGGTCACCATGTCGACCAGGGAGTAGTCGCTGCTGGTGATGGCGTGTGCGGCGACGTCCCGGACCCGCCACCCGGTGCACAGGGACGGCCGGTCCCAGTCCGCCGGGTCGAGCGAGCGCAGCAGGTCGAGCAGGCGGCCCCGTTCGTGGTGGATGGTGGCCCAGAGCCTGTCGGTGTCGCTCGGGCTGGTCATCGCGCCCTCCCAGTAGTAAGGTTTCCTGACTAAAAGTAGTAAGGTGACCTGACCATGTCAAGGGGTCCGATGACGGAGCCGAACGTGCCCACCCTGCTGTTCATCGCGTACCGGTCGGTGGAGAACCGGGTGCTGGCCGCCGTTCTCGACGCGGGCCATCCGATCACCCTGGCCCAGGCCCGGATCGTCCAGCGGATCGGTCCGAACGGCACCCGGCTCACCGAGCTGGCCGAACAGGCCCAGGTCACCAAGCAGACCGCCGGCGCCCTGGTCGACCAGCTGGTCGCCGCCGGTTACCTCGAGCGCCGGCCGGACCCGACCGACGCCCGGGCGCGGCTGATCTGCATGAGCGAGCTGGGGACCCGGGTGTGGGCCGTGGCGACCGCCGAGCTGGACCGGGTGCAGGGGGAGTGGGCACGGCACCTCGGCGCGGACCGGTGGGCCGAGCTGCACCGGACCCTCATCCGCCTCCGGGAGGTCACCGATCCGTACCGCTGATCCGGTCGGGATTCACCGGGTGACGATCTGGGTACGGAGCGTGGCATGTCTGCGCCCGATCAGCCACCTCCACGCTCCACCACCCAGGCGCCGGTGAGCACGCACCGGGCGATCCTGAATACCGTCAAAGGCTCCGCCGGCAACTTGGTCGAGTGGTTCGACGTGTACATCTACACGGTGTTCGCCGCGTATTTCGAGAATCAGTTCTTCGACTCGGCCGACAAGAATTCGACGATCTACATCTACGGCATCTTCGCCGTCACCTTCGTCATGCGGCCCATCGGGTCGTGGTTCTTCGGCCGGTTTGCCGATCGGCGCGGGCGGCGCGCCGCGCTGACCGTCAGCATCACGCTGATGTCGGCCTGCTCGCTGGTGGTGGCGGTGATGCCGACCCGGGAGTCGATCGGTGTGTGGGCGGCCATCATCCTGATCGTGGCCCGGCTGGTGCAGGGCTTCGCCACCGGCGGTGAGTACGGGACCTCGGCGACCTACATGTCGGAGGCGGCGACCGCGAACCGGCGCGGGTTCTTCTCCTCGTTCCAGTACGTCACCCTGGTCGGCGGCCACGTGCTGGCCCAGTTCACCCTGCTGATCCTGATCAGCACGATGTCCACGGACGCGATCAAGGACTGGGGCTGGCGGATCGGCTTCTTCATCGGCGCGATCGCCGCGCTGGTGGTCCTCTGGATGCGCCGCACCATGGACGAATCGCTCTCGGCCGAGCACCTGGCCGCAGTCAAGTCCGGGCAGGACCGCTCGTCCGGATCACTCAGGGCGCTGTTCACCACTTACTGGCGGCCGCTGCTGTGGGTCTTCCTGGTCACCGCCGGCGGCACGATCGCCTTCTACACCTACAGCGTCAACGCGCCGGCGATCGTCAAGAAGGCGTTCGGTGAGGACGGCGCCACCGCGGCGACCTGGGTCAACCTGCTCGGCCTGATCCTGCTGATGGCCATCCAGCCGATCGGTGGGTTGATCAGCGACCGGGTGGGGCGCAAGCCGCTGCTGGTGTTCTTCGGAGTCGGTGGGGTGCTCTACACCTGGGTGCTGATCACCTACCTGCCGCACACGACGTCGGCGGTGACGGCGTTCCTGCTCACCGCGATCGGGTACGTCATCCTGACCGGCTACACCTCGGTCAACGCGATTGTGAAGGCCGAGGTCTTCCCGGCGCAGGTCCGCGCCCTGGGTGTCGGACTGGGCTACGCCGTCGCCAACTCGCTGTTCGGCGGCACCGCGCCGGTGATCTATCAGGCATTCTCGGCGGCCGGTCAGACCACGTGGTTCATCATCTACGTCACCGCGGTGATCGCGGTCAGCCTGGTGGTCTACATCTTCTTCATGCGCAACCGGGCCGTCACCGCGCTGGACCGCGAGCAGGGTGACGCCTGGTCCCGACCCGCGGTGCCGGCCCGCTGATCGGGTTTTTCTCCTTCGTTACGACCGTTAGTTCCGAAAGGCAGACACCGGGCCGGCCGGGCGGCAGGCTCAGGGACAGAGCGGTTCGGACGCCCCGGGTCGCGACAAGTGAACACAGATCAACCGGCACGCCGCCGGCCGGTCGCACTGCTGAGAACCCCGAGACGCACGCCGCGCACCGGGGTTCTTGCATTTCCCCCGCCGCTACCGGTGCCGTGCGGTCGCCATCCCGGCCAGCTCGACCAGGCGGGTCCGCACCGGGTCGGGAAGTTCCGGACCCGCCCCGTTCAGGGCGACGAGCCCGGACCGGACGAGTGCGGCGATCCGCGCCTCGACGTCGTCGACGGCACCCGTGGCCGCGATGACCTCGGCGAGCCGCTCCACATCGGCGTCCGGCCGTCCGACCCCCTCGTCCAACTCGGCGAGCGCGGCCGTCCCCGTCGGTTCGCCGGCGAGCGCGGCCCGGGCCCGGGCCAGCAACACGGTCCGCTTGCCCTCGGCCAGGTCGTCACCGGCCGGCTTACCGGTCACGACCGGGTCGCCGAACACCCCGAGCAGATCGTCCCGGAGCTGGAACGCCACCCCGATGTCGGCGCCGTAGCCGCGCAGCGCCGTGACCGTCGCCGGCGACGCGCCGGCCAGGGCCGCGCCGAGGTGCAGCGGCCGTTCCACGGTGTACGCCGCCGTCTTGTAGCGGTTCACCAGCAGCGCGTCGCGTTCCTGGGCGGCCGGGTCGCCCCCGGTCGACGCGGCCGCCGCGAGGTCGAGCAGCTGCCCGGACAACACCTCCGTGCGCATCGCCCGCCACACCGGGCCGGCCGCCGGGACGGCCCCGAGCTCGGCGGCCCCGGCCAGGAACAGATCGTCGGCCCAGGCCAGCGCCAGGTCGCCGAGCAGGATGGCCACCGACACGCCGTAGTGGTCGGGGTCCCCGGCCAGCCCGGCGTCGACGTGCTGCTTGGCCACGGCCCGGTGGGTGGCCGGCCGCCCGCGGCGCCGCTCGGACCGGTCGATGACGTCGTCGTGCAGCAGGGCGCAGGCCTGCAGCAGTTCGAGCCCGGCGCCGATCCGCAGCATGGCGTCGGACCGCGGGCCGGCGTCGGGACCGCCGCCGGCTCGCCAGCCGCACCACAGGAACTCCGGCCGCAGCCGCTTCCCGCCGTCGGCCACGAAGTCGATGAGCAGGTCCAGCGATCCGGCCAGCCGCCCGTCGACGGCCAGCACGTCCGCCCTGCGCCGGGCGAGCTCGCCGGTGATGACCTCGTGCAAACGGTCGGCCCGGGGACGGTCGGCGGCGGTGGTCACCCGACCAGTGTGCCGGTTCATCCGGCCGTGATCGGTGCCGGATAGGCTCGGTCAATGCCCACGGTTCCCGACAGACTGGCCGCGCCGGGACCCCACTTCTCGGTCGAGTTCATGCCGCCGCGCAGCGACGCGGACGAGGACGTGCTCTGGCGGTCGGTGCGCCGGCTCGAGCCGCTGCGCCCGGCGTTCGTGTCCGTCACCTACGGTGCGGGCGGTTCCCGCCGGGAGCGGACGATCCGGATCACCCAGCGGATCGCCGAGGAGACCACGCTACTGCCGGTCGCCCACCTGACCGCGGTCGGCCACTCGGTGGCGGAGCTGCGCCAGGTGATCGGCTCCTATGCCGCAGTTGGGGTGCACAACATCCTGGCGCTGCGCGGTGACCCGCCGGGCGACCCGAACGGCGAGTGGGTGGCCCACCCGCAGGGCCTGGAGTACACCGGGCAGCTGGTCGCCCTGGCCCGGTCGCTCGGCGACTTCAGCGTCGGCGTCGCGGCCTACCCGGACAAGCACCCGCGCTCGCCCGACCTGGCGTCGGACACCCGGTTCCTGGTCGACAAGATCAACGCCGGGGCCGACTACGCGATCACCCAGATGCTGTTCTCGACCGGCGACTACGTCGGGCTGCGGGACCGGATGGTGCGCGCGGGCGCCACCGTCCCGGTGCTGCCCGGCATCATGCCGGTGACCTCGCACGCCCGGCTGATGCGGATCGTCGAGCTCTCCGGCCAGCGGATTCCCGCCGGGCTGGCCGACCGGCTGTACGCGGTGCGGGACGACCCCGAGGCGGGCCGCGCGATCGGTATGGAGCACGCGGTGCGGATGAGCGAGGAGCTGCTCGCCGAGGGCGCACCGTGCCTGCACTTCTACACGTTCAACCGGTCGAAGGCGACCATCGAGGTGCTCGCCGCCCTGGGCATGACCCCAGCGCTGCGCCGGTAGCAGATGGACCTGGGCACCCCCGAAGCGGTCTTCGCGATCGCCTCCCTGGTCCTGCTGCTCTCGGTCATCGCGGTCCGGCTGTCCCGGCGGTTCGGTACCCCCACCCTGCTGCTCTACCTGGGCATCGGCACGGTGCTGGGCATCGACAGTCTGGGCATCGACCTGGACAACACCCTGCTCACCGAGCACCTCGGATTCGTCGCGCTGGTGTTCATCCTGGCCGAGGGCGGCCTGACCACCCGCTGGGAGAACGTCCGGCCGGCCCTGGGCCTGGGCATCTCGCTGGCCACCGTGTCGGTGGTGGTGTCCATCGCGGTGGCCGGCACCGGCGTGTTCCTGCTGATGGGCTTCGACTGGCGGACCGCCCTGCTCTGGGGGGCGGTGCTGTCCAGCACCGACGCGGCCGCCGTGTTCTCGGTGCTGCGCGGTGTCGGGGTCAAGCCCCGGCTCTCCGCCGCGCTGGAGCTGGAGTCCGGCCTCAACGACGCACCGGTCGTCATCGCGGTGGTGTTGCTGGCCGGCACCACCGAGATCACCTGGCTCGACCCGCTCCTGGTCGTCTACGAGCTCGTCGCCGGCGCGATCATCGGTGCGGCGATCGGCTTCGGCGGTGCCTGGGTCATGCGCCGCGAGGCCCTGCCCGCGGCCGGCCTGTACCCGTTGGCCACCATCGCGCTGATCGGCGGCGCCTACGCAGTCGGGGTATTCACCCACGCGTCCGGCTTCCTGGCCTGCTACGTCGCGGCGGTGATCCTGGGCAATGCCCGCGTCCCGCACCGGTCGGCCACCCTGTCGTTCGCCGAGGGGCTGGGCTGGGTCGCCCAGATCGGCCTGTTCGTCATGCTCGGCCTGTACGTCGACCCGACCACCCTGCTGCCCGCGCTCGTCCCCGGGCTGCTGATCGGCCTGTGGGTGCTGCTGGTCGCCCGGCCGCTATCGGTGGTCGCCGCGGCGCTGCCGTTCCGGCTGCCCTGGCAGGAGCAGGTGTTCCTGTCCTGGTCGGGCCTGCGCGGCGCGGTGCCCATCGTGCTGGCCATGATCCCGCTGATGAACGGCGTCGAGTACTCGAACCTGCTGCTCGACGTGATCGTCGTGGTGGTCGTCACCTGCACGCTGCTGCAGGGCACCACCCTGCCCTGGGTGGCCCGCACGCTCGGGGTCGTCCAGTCGGGGCAGGCCTTCGAGGTCCAACTCGAAGCAGCCCCGCTGGACGAGATGAACGCGCACGTCCTGCAGGTCACCATTCCGGAGAAGTCGCGCATGCACGGCGTCTACATCTCCCAGCTGCGGCTGCCGGTGCCGGCGACCATCTCGCTGCTCATGCGGAACGGGGAGCCGGTGCACCTGAACCCCAACATCCGGCTGCAGTCGGGGGATCAGTTGCTGATCGTCGCGCCCGAGCCGGTCCGCGCCGCCACCGAACGCCGGCTCCGGGCGGTCGGCCGCGGCGGCCCGCTGGCCACCTGGTTCGGTGACCGCGGCGACCGCGCCGACTGATCGGCAGTCTCTGGGACAATGTCTCGGTGACCGACCAGCCCGAGGACGCCGCCCCCGAAACCGAGGAGGAGCCCGTCCCGGCCCCGCCGCTGCCACCGCGCAAGATCGGGCTGCTCGCCGCGATCGCGGCGATCGTCGTCATCCTCGACCTGATCAGCAAGATCATCATCGTGGCCACGGTGCAGCCGGGGGAGCCGATCCGGATCCTTGGCGGGCTCGTCTACCTCTCGCTGATCCGCAATCCCGGCGCCGCATTCTCCATGGCCACCGGGATGACCTGGGTGCTGGCGCTGATCGCCATCGGCGTGGTCATCTTCATCATCCGGATGGCACCGCGGCTACGTTCCACCCCGTGGGCGATCTCGCTGGGCCTGGTACTCGGCGGCGCCATCGGCAACCTGATCGACCGGATCTTCCGCTCGCCCGGCTTCCTGCAGGGCCATGTCGTCGACTTCGTCTCGGTGTTCGGGCCGAACGCGCAGTACTTCCCGGTGTTCAACGTCGCCGACTCGGCCATCACCATCGGCGGGATCAGCCTGGTGGTCACCGCGCTACTGGGCATCGACTTCGACGGCACGCGCACGCGGTCGGGGAAGGCCAAGGATGCCTGACGTCCGGCGGCTGCCGGTTCCCGACGGGCTGGCCGGTATGCGGTTGGACGCCGGCCTGTCGAGGCTGTTGGGCCTGTCCCGCACAACGGTGGCCGAGATGATCGACGCCGGTGACGTGCTGGTCGACGGTGCGCCGGCCGCCCGGTCCAGCAAGATGACCGTCGACAGCTGGCTGGAGATCACGCTCCCCGAACCCGACCGGCCGCCCGCGGTGGTCCCGCAGACCGTCGAGGGCCTGACCGTGCTGTACCGGGATGCCGACATCGTCGTCGTCGACAAGCCGGTCGGTGTGGCGGCGCACCCCTCACCCGGCTGGACCGGACCTACGGTGCTGGGCGCGTTGGCCGGCCTTGGCATTGCCGTGACCACCAGCGGGGCGGCCGAGCGGCAGGGCATCGTGCACCGGCTGGATGTCGGCACAACGGGCGTCATGGTGGTCGCGCTGTCCGAACGGGCCTACACCGCGCTCAAGGCGGCGTTCAAGGAGCGGACGGTCGAGAAGGTCTACCACGCGTTGGTGCAGGGCCACCCGGACCCGAGCGCGGGCACGATCGACGCACCGATCGGCCGGCACCCCACCTCGGACTGGAAGTTCGCCGTGGTCGCCGGCGGCCGGGACAGCGTCACCCACTACGCAACCCTGGAGGCCTTCCCGGCCGCCAGCCTGCTCGAGGTGCACCTGGAAACGGGTCGCACGCACCAGATCCGGGTGCACTTCGCCGCCATGCGGCACCCGTGTGTGGGCGATCGCACCTACGGGGCCGACCCGACCCTGGCCGACCGGCTCGGCCTGCACCGGCAGTGGCTGCACGCCCGCACCCTGGGGTTCGCGCATCCCGACGACGGCCGCTGGGTGGAGTTCACCAGCCCCTACCCGGCCGACCTGGCCCACGCGCTCGAGGTGCTCGCCGGCTGAGGCTGGACAGGCAAGTGTCTGCTTGCCTATTGTGGCGTGGTGTGGCCGAGTCCCCGTCGTCCGACGCCCTGTTCCGGGCGCTGTCCGACGCGACCCGGCGGATCATCCTGGACGAGCTGGCGCAGCGGGACGGGCAGTCGCTGTTCGAGATCTGCAGCCGGCTGGCCATGCGGCACGGGATCGGATCGTCGCGGCAGGCGATCTCCCAGCACCTGGCCGTGCTCGAGGCGGCCGGGCTGGTCCGCGCCGAGAAGGCCGGTCGCACCAAGCTGCACCACCTGACCACCGCGCCGCTGGGCGAGATCGCCCGGCGGTGGCCCGTCGCGCCCACTCCCGAGGAGGAGAACTGATGCTCCGGATCAGCGTCACCAGTGTGTTCGTCGACGACCAGGCCAAGGCCCTGGCGTTCTACACCGACAAGCTCGGCTTCCGGCCGGGTGTTGACGTGCCGGCGGGGGGCGCCCGCTGGCTGACCGTGCGGGACGGGCACAGCGACGTCGAGCTGCTGCTGGAGCCGAACCAGCATCCGGCCGCGCTGTCCTACCAGCAGGCCCTGGTGGCCGACGGCATCCCCTGTACCCAGTTCGCCGTCGACGATCTCGCGGCCGTGCATGCCGAGTTGACCGGACGGGGCGTGGAGTTCACCATGTCACCGACCGCGATGGGGCCGGTGACCGTGGCCATCCTGGACGACACCTGCGGGAACCTGATCCAGCTCGTGCAGATGAACGGCTGAGGAACACCCGGCCTGCGGCACGCCATCGACTGCGACCGCCGGGGCGTCCCGGTAGGTTCTGAAACCATGACTTACTCCGTCCCGGCACCGCTGCGTCAGCGCCCGGCGTTCCAGGCCCTGCAGCAGCATTTCGAGCAGATTCGCGATACCACCCTGGCCGAGCTGTTCGCCGCCGACGCCGACCGCGGCACCAGCCTGTCGTTACAGGCCGAAGGCATCTACCTGGACTATTCCAAGCACCGGATCACCGCCGAGACGATCGAGCTGCTGGTCGCGCTGGCGGAGGAATCGAACCTGGCCGACCTGCGGGCCGACATGTTCGCCGGTGAGCACATCAACATCACCGAGGACCGCGCGGTGCTGCACGTCGCCCTGCGCGCCCCGGCGGGCGAGGTCATCCGGACCGATGGGCAGGACGTCGTTCCGGACGTGCACGAGGTCCTGGACCGGATGGCGGCGTTCGCGCGCCGGATCCGCGCCCGGGAGTGGACCGGGCACACCGGCAAGCCGATCGTCAACATCGTCAACATCGGCATCGGCGGCAGCGACCTGGGTCCGGTCATGGCCTACGAGGCGCTGCGGCACTACTCCGACCGCGGCCTGACGTTCCGCTTCGTCTCCAACGTCGACGGCACCGACTTCGCGGAGAAGACGCACGACCTGGATCCGGCGGAGACGCTGTTCATCGTCTCGTCCAAGACGTTCACCACGCTGGAGACGATGACCAACGCGCACACCGCGCGGGACTGGGCGCTGGCCGCGCTCGGCGACGAGGCCGCGGTGGCCAAGCATTTCGTCGCGGTGTCGACCAATGCCGAGGCGGTCACCGCGTTCGGCATCGACACGGCGAACATGTTCGGCTTCTGGAACTGGGTGGGTGGCCGGTACTCGATGGAGTCCGCGATCGGCCTGTCCACCATGATCGCCATCGGCCCGGAGAACTACGCCGACCTGCTGGCCGGCTCGCACGCCATCGACGAGCACTTCCGGACGGCGCCGCTGTCCGAGAACCTGCCCGTGCTGATGGGCCTGCTGACGTTCTGGTACACCGAGTTCTTCGGCGCCCAGACGCAGGCCGTGCTGCCGTACGACCAGTACCTGGTCCGGTTCCCGGCCTACCTGCAGCAGTTGACGATGGAGTCCAACGGCAAGCACGTCACCCTCGGCGGGGTGAAGGTCGATTACAGCACCTGCCCGGTCTACTGGGGCGAGCCCGGCACCAACGGGCAGCACTCCTTCTACCAGCTGATCCACCAGGGCACCCTGCTGATCCCGGTCGACTTCATCGCGTTCGCGCACTCGTTGAACCCGCTGGGCGACCACCACGACTACCTGACCTCGAACGTGTTCGCGCAGGGCGAGGCGCTGGCGTTCGGCAAGACCGCCGAGCAGGTCCGGGCCGAGGGGGTCGCGGCGGACCTGGTGCCGTTCAAGGTGTTCGACGGCAACCGGCCGTCGTCCACCTTCCTGATCGACAAGCTCACCCCGTACGTACTCGGCCAGTTGGTGGCGCTGTACGAGCACAGCGTGTTCACCCAGGGCGCCGTGTGGTCGATCGGCTCGTTCGACCAGTGGGGCGTCGAGCTGGGCAAACAGCTCGCGCAGCGGGTGATCCCCGAACTGCAGGCGGGCGAGGAGCCGGATCTGGGGCACGACAGCTCGACCAACGAGCTGATCCGCCGGTACCGCGCGGCTCGGGGCTGATCGCATGCCTCCGCGCGCGAAGAAGCCGGTCGAGAGCACGACCACCCCGGCCCCGACGACGGCCAAAAAGGCTCCGGCCAAGCCGCGGGCCCCGCGCAAGCCGGCGGCACCGCCGAAGCGGGTGCCGCCGACGGTCGGCACCCGGCCGATGGGCCGGATCCCGGTCGCCGACGTGTTCCCGGTCGTCGACGGGGGGACCCGGCCGTCGAAGTCGGTGGTGGGGGAGGAGTTCGACATCACCGCGACGGTGTACCGGGAGGGCCACGACGCGGTGAACGCCAACGTTGTCCTGACCGCTCCCGGCGGGGCGACGACCACGCTGCCGATGACCTGCGTGAACCCGGGCCTGGACCACTGGACGGTGACGGTCAGTGCGCCGACCGAAGGTCTGTGGACGTATCGGGTGGAGGGCTGGTCCGATCCCTACGGGACCTGGCACCACGACGCGACGATCAAGATCGCCGCCGACGTGGACACCGAGGTCATGCTGGAGGAGGGTGCCCGGGTGCTGGAACGTGCGCTGGCCTCGATCGAGCACACCCCCGAGCAGGCTGCGGTGTTGCACGACGCGATCTGGAAGCTACGCGACGTCAGCCATTCGCCCGGCAACCGGCTGCGTGGCGGTGTGTCCCCCGCCGTCGAGCAGGAGATGGCGGCCCGTCCGCTGCGCGACTATGTCTCGGCCAGCCCTGACTACCCGTGGCTGGTGGAACGGGAACGGGCCCTGTACGGGGCGTGGTACGAGTTCTTCCCCCGCTCCGAGGGCTGCCAGTTCGACGAGGAAACCGGTTTGTGGCGCAGTGGCACCTTCGCCACGGCCGCCGAGCGCCTGCCCGCCGTCGCCGAGATGGGTTTCGATGTCATCTATCTCACCCCGATCCACCCGATCGGCCGGGTCAACCGCAAGGGCCCGAACAACACGCTGATCGTGGACGAGCACGACCCGGGTTCGCCCTACGCGATCGGTGCGGCGGAGGGCGGGCATGACGCCATCCATCCCGAGCTCGGCACGTTCGCCGACTTCGACGCGTTCGTCGCCCGGGCCCGTGAGCTGGGCCTGGAGGTGGCGCTCGATCTCGCGCTGCAGTGCGCGCCCGACCACCCGTGGGTCGCCGAGCATCCGGAATGGTTCACCACCCGCAATGACGGCACGATCGCCTTCGCCGAGAACCCGCCGAAGAAGTACCAGGACATCTACCCGCTGAACTTCGACAACGACCCCCAGGGCATCTACGCCGAGATGCGCCGGGTCATCCAGGTCTGGCTGGACCACGGCGTCCGGATCTTCCGGGTGGACAACCCGCACACCAAGCCGGTCGAGTTCTGGGAGTGGCTGATCGGCGACGTCGCGCTGGACTATCCCGAGACCATCTGGCTGGCCGAGGCATTCACCCGGCCGGCGATGATGCACGGCCTGGGCAAGATCGGCTTCCAGCAGTCCTACACCTACTACGCGTGGCGCAACGAGAAGTGGGACCTGGAGAGCTACTGCCAGGAGCTGGCCCGCGACTCCGCGCACTACATGCGGCCGAGTTTCTGGCCGACCACGCACGACATCCTCACCCCGTACATGACCCATGGCGGTCCGGCCGCGTGGAAGCTGCGCGCGGCGCTGGCCGCCACGCTGGTGCCCACCTACGGGATCTACGCCGGCTACGAGTTGATGGAATCCGAGCCGCGGCCGGGTGCGCAGGAGCAGATCGACAACGAGAAGTACGAGTTCAAGAACCGGCACTGGGAGGACTACGAGCAGTACGGGTCCAAGGCCGGGCAGTCCATCGGTTGGTGGTTGGCGCTGGTCAACCGGATCCGCCGGGAGCACCCCGCGCTGCACTGGCTCCGCAACCTGCGGTTCCACAACGCGGAGAACTCCCATGTGATGGTGTTCTCCAAGCGCCGGGTGCTGCCCGACGGCGCCGACGACACGATCATCGTGGTGGCCAATCTGGATCCGCACCACAACCAGGCTTCCTGGTTCCACCTGAACATGCCCGAACTCGGGCTCGGCTGGGACGACTCGTTCCCGGCGCACGATCTGGTCACCGGAGCCACCTGGCACTGGTCCCAGCACAACTGGAGCTGGCTCGGCCCAGAGAACGAGCCCATCCATATCGTGCAGGTGGGACGATACTGACATGTCCGAGTACAACACCGCCCCCGACAAGAAGGGCGGTGGACTGTCCGGGAGGGCGATCGGCGGAATCGTCATCGCCGTCCTGGTCATCGTCTTCATCGCCATCAACCGGGATCAGGTCGAGCTGTCGCTGTTGTTCTTCACCGTCAACACGTCGCTGTGGGTGGCGTTGACGATCGCCGCGGTGGGGGGCCTGCTCGCCGGGTTCCTCATCGGGCGCAAGAAGTACAAGCGCTGAACGCCGACCGTCGGATCGCCGTGCTGTTCGTGCACGGCGTGGGTATCCGTGAGCCGGATTACGCCCGGACGGCAACCGCTCAGCTGCGCAAGCAGTTCCGGGTGGCGACCGGGTACCCGGACGCCGACGACGACCTGATCATCGAGTCCGCGTACTGGGCGCCCGCGGTGGTCGAACGGGAGGATCGGCTGGGTCGGCGGGCGGTGCCCGGCTTCGCGTCCGGCTGGTTCTCCTCGATGAACAAGCTGACCCAGAAGGTGGCCACCGGCTCCACCGTGGCGCTGGTGCCGTTGGCCCTGTCCGGGCTGGTCCGGCACGTGCCGGGGGTTCCCCGGATCCACTGGCCGACCCTGCGCTGGGCGGTCACCAACTTCGTGGGTGACGTGGTGGCCTACCAGGTCTCGCCGCACAGCCGGGAGGTCTACGACGCGGTGCACGCGCGGCTGCGGGAAGCGCTGGAGCGGCTGGCCGAGCAGGCGCCGGACGCCCCGCTGTTCGTCGTCGCGCACAGCCTGGGCAGTGTCATCGCCGCCGATCACTTCTACGACCTGACGAAGGGCCGGCAGACCGCAACCACGGACGTGGCGGGCGGCCGGACGCTCACCGGCTTCTACACGCTGGGCAGCCCGATCGCGCTGTGGACCCAGCGGGACGGCGACTTCGCCCGGCCGCTGCGGATCCCGGCTCGCACCAGCAACGATCCGGTGCTGGCCGCCGCAGCCGAGTGGATCAACTTCTACGACGCCGACGACGTGCTGGCCTTCCCGCTCAAAGGACTGTCCGACGAGTGGGACCAGGCCGTGGACGAGGATCGCTCGGTGTCGGTCGGTGCGCCGCTCATCGGCATGTCACCGGTCTCGCACGTCGCCTACTGGAACGACGCGGCGGTGATCCGGCCGATCGCCAACAGCATCGCCTGGCTGTGGAACGCACGCCGTGCGACGGCTGCTAACCCCCCGGCAGGTTCACCCGGGCGCTGATCGAGGTACCCCCGCCGACCGGGCTGACCACTTCCAGGTCGCCGCCCACGGCGGCCCAGCGATCCATCAGTCCGCGCAGTCCGGAGCCGGCGGCGATGTCTGCCCCGCCCGGACCGTCGTCGGTCACCGACAGCAGCAGGTGCCGATGGTCCCCGAGGACGCCGGCGTCGCGGACGGTGACCTCGACCCGCGCCTGCCGGGCGCCGTGCTTGGCCGCGTTGGTGAGGGATTCGGCCAGGACGTAGTACGCGGCCACCTCGATGTCGGTGGGCAGCCGATCCTGCACGACGGCGCCGACGAGCACGACGATGCCGGACCGGCGAGCGAGATCGGCCACCGCGCCAGGTAGACCGTGCCGGGAGAGCACGTCGGGGTGCAGCCCCCGGGCCAGCTCGCGGAGTCCGGTGATCGCCTCCTGGATCTGGTCCCCGGCCCGCGACATCAGCAGTCTGGCCGCGGGTGGATCCTGATCCAGGGCGGCGCCCGCCGCCGCGATACTCATGGCGGCGGACACCAGTTGCTGCTGGGCGCCGTCGTGCAGGTCGTGCTCCAGCCGTCGGCGCGTCTCGTCGGACACCGCCACCAGGCGCCGGCGGCTGGCCCGGAGTTCGGCGACCGCCCGGCGCCGTTCGGTGATGTCCCGAAGGTAGCCGACGAACAGCGTCCGGCCCTCGTGTTCGACCCGGGTGACGGTGAGTTCGATCGGGACGCTAATGCCGTCCCGGCGCAGGCCGGCCACCTCGAACCGGCGGCCCAGGATCGGGCCGCGGCGTCCAGCGGCGGCCCGCGCGAGCCCGATGCGATGTCGTTCCCGCAGGTTCTCAGGGATCACCAGGTCGGCGAGGTCGCTCCCCAGGGCCTGTCCGGGCGCCACTCCGAACAGCCCCTCCGCGGCCGGGTTCCAATAGTGCACCCGTCCGAGGCCGTCCATGATGATGACGGCGTCCATCGCGGAGCTCAGGATGTTCGCGGTCAGCGGGTCCGGCTTCATCAGTGCTCGGCCAGGTAGAGCAGCACGGCGCGGACCCGGTGGTGGTAGTCCTGGTGCCCGGTCAGGTCGAGCTTGGCGAAGATGGAGTTGATGTGCCGTTCCACCCCGCGAACCGTGAGGGACAGCCGATCCGCGAGCACCGCGTTGTTTGCGCCCTGGGCCATCCCGGCGAGCACCTCGGACTCCCGCGGGCTGAGCCGGCGCAGCGGTGATTCCACCGGGCGGCCGGCGGCCAGGAGCCGCTGCACCACCTGGGGATCGACGACCGAGCGGCCGGCGGCGACCTCCCGGACGGCGTGGATGAGCTCGCCGGGGCGGGCGACCCGCTCCTTGAGCAGGTAGGCACGTCCTGCGGTCCCTCCCGCCATCAGGGTCAGGGCGAACTCGGGATCGTCTCGGCTGGACAGAACCACTACACCGACCGTGGGTCGCTCTCGGCGAAGCTCCACGGCGACCCGGACCCCGTCGTCGTCCTCGCCCGGCGGCATCCGGATATCGGTCACCACCACATCCGGTTCGTGCGTGGCGATCGCCAGCCGCAGCTCGTCGGCGTCGGCGCAGCAAGCGCTCACCCGGAGGTCGGGCGCGGCTCGCAGCAGTGCGGCCACCCCCTCCCGGACCAGCAGGTTGTCCTCGGCGAGCACCACCGACAGGGCCATCCGATCAGTAGACCACCCAGGTGTGGTGCTGGCATCCATGTCGTTCGTGGTGCCGGCATCGCCGGTGTTGTCGTGGCAGCAATCTGTCGGGACGTTCGAGCCTTGACGATTCTTGACTTCATGAGGACGACAGAGCGTGCCGGATGGCTCGTCACCGTCGGGTGTCTGGCCTTGACCGTCGCATCGTGCGCGACGGTCCGGCCATCGAACAGTCCGACCACCGGCCCGGTCGACGGTCTCGTCGGCATCGGTGGTGGCCGCAGCATCTACGCCACCTGCGCGGGCCAGGGCTCGCCGACCGTGGTGCTTCTCGCGGGCCGGGGCAACGGCGCGCAGGACTGGCAGGACGTGTTGGCGCCCGGCGACCCCGCGCACGACGCCCCCGGCGACGATGTCTCCGCGGGAATGGGAGCCCTGGAGCCCAGTGCGGCCGCCGTGTTTCCCGCGACGGCCCGGTTCACCCGCGTCTGCGCCTACGACCGGCCCGACGTCCGCAGCGAGGGGCCGGACGTCAGCACGCCCCGGCCGCAGCCGCACACCGTCGACCAGGACGTCGACGACCTGCGCGCGTTGTTGACCGCACTTGGCGAGCCGGTTCCGTACGTCCTTGTCGCGCACTCCTACGGGGGACTGATCGCCTCCCTGTTCGCCCGGACCGATCCGCCGGCGGTGGGCGGGCTGGTGATGGTCGACGCCGGCTCGACCCTCATCGCGGACGTCACCAGCGGCCGTCGGCTGGTCAACTGGGACGCCGGCAACGCGATCACCTCGCCCGGGCAGCGCGAGGGCGTCAAGCTCGTCGACGCCTTCGAGAAGATCGACGCCGCGCCTCCGCTGCCGCCGCTGCCGGCGGTCGTGCTGTCGGCGGACAAACCCTTCCGCACGGATTTGCTGCCAGCCGAGGTGGCCGCGATCGAGACGGTGACCTTCCAGCAGTGGCTGGCCGCCCAGGATCTGCTCGCCGGGCAGCTCGACGCCGAGCACATCACCGCGACCGGCAGCGGGCACGCCATCTACCTCTACAACCCCGGGCTGGTCGCCGACCGGATCCGGGGGATCGTCGACGACGTCAGGAGTCGGACACCATGACCCGCCAACGCCTTTCCCGTCCCACCGCACTTCTTGCCGCGAGCGCCGTCCTCGCCTCGACGGTGCTGGTCGCCTGCTCCGGATCGCCCGCCCCGCCCGCCGCGTCCGCCGCGCCGGCCGCGACCCGGGAGGACCTGGTCGGACCGGTCGACATCGGTGGCGGCCGGATGATGTATGTCGAATGCCGCGGCACGGGGTCACCCACGGTCGTGCTGGAATCCGGGCTGGACGTAGCCGGCGATCTGTGGGAAAGCCCGCTCGGCCCGCCGCCGCACGTGTTCCCGACGATCGCTGAACGGACCCGGGTGTGCACCTACGACCGGCCGGGCACCACCCGGGCGATCGCGGGCGGCGGGGACAGCCGCAGCGACCCGGTCCCCCAGCCGACCACGACCACCGATGCGGTGGCCGACCTGCACGCGCTGCTGGCTGCCCTGAATGTGACGGAACCGGTGGTGCTGGTCGGACACTCCTATGCCGGCGTGGTCAGCCGGCTCTACGCCGCCACCCATCCCGATCAGGTGTCCGGCATGGTGCTGGTCGATGCGTTGGCGCCGGAGCTGCGCGCGAGCATGACCGCCGAGCAGTACGCGGCGTGGAAGACGATGAACGAGCGGACCCCGGAGCAGATCGCCGACTACCCGGACCTGGAGCGGATCGAGTTCGACGCGTCCCTGGATCAGCTCGACCAGGCGCCGCCGATCCGCCAGATGCCCTTGGTCGTCATCACCGCCGACCATCCGATGGCCCCGGACAATCCGTGGATCGATCAGGCCCATCAGGCCGCCCAGGCTGCCATGGCGCAGCTGGTCCAGGGCGCCGAGCACGTCGTCGCGGACAGCGGGCACAACGTGATGATCGACGACGCGCCGGCGGTGATCGCGGCCATCGACGACGTGATCGACGCCGTGCGGGAGGGCCGGTCGACCGCGGTCGCGGAGCCGGCGGGCCGGCGCGATGAGCTGACGCCGCTCATCACCACCGCGCTGGGGCCGGACCCGGTGCCGTTCCTCGGGACCGACGACCGGTACCACCTGGCCTACGAGCTGTCCGTGCTGAACGCGTCGCCTCGACCGGCCACCATCACCGAGCTGCAGACCGTGGGTGACGACGAATCCGTCGGGATCTTGGATCGGGCGCAGGTCGCGGCCCGGGCCGTGCTGGTCGGCGACTACCCGACTGCGCCGGCGCCGGCGACCGTCATCCCGCCCGGCCGCACCGTCGTGCTGACGCTCGAGACCGCTTACGGGGACGCCGGTTCGGTACCCCGGTCACTCGACCACCGGGTGTCCGCCACGTTCGGCGCCGTGCCGGCCGGCCAGTCCGCCACCGCCGACAAGTACCCCGATCAGATCACCCGGACCGGTGGACTCGTGACGATCAGCCCGGCGTCACCGGTGGTGATCGGCCCACCGGTGACCGGTTCCGGCTGGTCGGTGAGCAACGGCTGCTGTGCGCTCAACGCCCACCGCGATGTGATCCTGCCGGTGGGCGGACGGCTGAACGCGGCGGAGAGATTCGCGATCGACTGGGTCAAGTTCGACCTGAACCGCCGGCCCCTCGCCGCTGACGGTGTCGAGTTCACCTTTGTCGGCGATCCGACGAAGAACGAGAGCTACCTCGCGTTCGGTCAACCCACGCTTGCGGTCGCGGACGCGACGGTCGTGGCCGCGGTCGGCGATGACCCCGATGTGCCTCCGCGGACGATCGTCCCCGGCGTCCCGTTCGACCGGCTCATCGGCAATTATGTGATCCTGGACCTCGGGAACGGCGTGTTCGCGCTCTATGCGCACCTGGAGCACAACAGCGTGGGCGTCCAGGCCGGTGATCGGGTGGCCAAGGGGCAGCAGATCGGCCGGGTCGGCAACTCCGGCAACACCACTGAGGCGCACCTGCACTTCCAGCTGATGAACTCCCCGTTGCCGCTGTCCGCCGACCAGGTGACCTGGGTGATCGATGACCTCACGGTGGCCGGTACCGTCACCGTCGACGGAGTGGTGGACGAGCCGGTTGCCGGGCCGCGAACCGGTGCCCTCCCGCTGGCCGACACGATCTGCGACTTCGCGACGTGAGACGGCCCACCCGGGACGTATTACCCTGTGAGCGCGTATTCGAGGTTGGCCACACTGTGGATCGATCGTCGTCGTCGCCGATCCGGACCGAAAAAGGGTGAAAGGACGGCGTGCCGTGGACATCGTCGAGGTGCAGCGCAGGGTTGAGGCAGTCGAGGCGGCAGTTGCCGGCAACCGGGCCAGCGAGAAGCAGCTCTCGGACGAACTCGACCTGTTGGCCGAGCATCTGATCGGGGAGAACGCGCCCGGGTTGCAGGAGTACAAGCACCGGATCCAGGCCCTCGCGGTCCGCGTCGACCCGGGAACGCACGCCGCGGCCGATGTGGAGAACTACATCGAAACCTACTGCCGCTATCGGTAAGCCGACGCGCAGCCCGACGCGCCGGGGGCTGTCGCAGGCCCGTGCTAAGAACTAGGGCGTGAGCAACACCGACTCCTTCGTTCACCTGCACGTGCACACCGAGTACTCGATGCTCGACGGTGCGGCCAGGCTGGGGGAGTTGTTCGCCCGGACCGCCGAGTTGGGCATGCCCGCGTTGGCGATGACCGACCACGGCAACGTGTTCGGCGCCCACGACTTCTACCGGCAGGCCCGGGCGGCCGGCGTCAACCCGATCATCGGCATGGAGGCCTACCTCACCCCGAACACCTCCCGGTTCGACAAGACCCGGGTCCGGTGGGCCGACGGCGGTGACGACGACGTGTCCGGGGCCGGCGCCTACACCCACATGACGCTGCTCTCGGAGAGCACCCAGGGCATGCACAACCTGTTCCGGCTGGCCTCCCGGGCCTCGCTGGAGGGATTCTTCTACAAGCCGCGGGCCGATCGCGAGCTGCTGTCCGAGTACGCCACCGGTCTGATCGGCACCACCGGCTGTCCGTCCGGCGAGGTGCAGACCTGGCTGCGGATCGGCAACTACGACAAGGCTCGGGCCTCCGCGGCGGAGTTCCGGGACATCCTGGGCAAGGAGAACTACTTCCTGGAACTGATGGACCATGGTCTGTCCATCGAGACCCGGGTTCGGGACGGGCTGATCCGGCTGGCCCGCGATCTGCAGCTGCCGATGATCGCGACGAACGATCTGCACTACACCAACAAGGCCGACGCCAGTGCGCACGAGGCATTGCTGTGTGTGCAGTCCGGCAAGACCCTGGACGATCCCAACCGGTTCAAGTTCGACGCGGACGACTTCTACCTCAAGTCGCCGGCCGAGATGCGCGCGCTGTGGGCAGACAAGTACGACCTGCGGGAGGCCTGTGACAACACCCTGCTGATCGCCGAGCGCTGTTCGGTGGCCTTCGACGAGTCGTCCTCCTACATGCCGCGGTTTCCGGTGCCGGACGGCGAGACCGAGCAGACCTGGTTCGTCAAGGAGGTCGAGCAGGGCCTGGCCGTCCGGTTCCCCGGCGGCATCCCGCCCGAGGTACGCAAGCAGGCCGACTACGAGGTCGGCGTCATCACCGCGATGAACTTCCCCGGTTACTTTCTCGTCGTTGCCGACTTCATCAACTGGGCCAAGGACCACGGCATCCGGGTCGGGCCGGGCCGCGGCTCCGGCGCCGGGTCGATGGTTGCCTACGCCATGCGGATCACCGACCTGAACCCGCTGGTGCACGGTCTGATCTTCGAGCGGTTCCTCAACCCGGACCGCGTCTCCATGCCCGACTTCGACGTGGACTTCGATGAACGCCGGCGCGGCGACGTGATCAGGTACGTCACCGAGCGGTACGGCGACGACCGGGTCGCGCAGATCGTCACCTACGGCACGATCAAGGCCAAGCAGGCGGTCAAGGACTCGGCCCGGGTGCTGGGGATGCCGTTCTCCGTCGGTGACCGGATCACCAAGGTGATGCCGCCCCCGGTGATGGGCAAGGACGTCCCGCTGTCGAAGATCTTCGAGCCGTCCGACCCCCGGTACAACGAGGGCAACGAGTTCCGCACGCTCGTCGACACCGACCCGGACGTGCGCAAGGTCGTCGACACCGCCCGTGGGCTGGAGGGCCTCAAGCGGCAGTGGGGGGTGCACGCGGCCGGCGTCATCATGTCGTCGGCGCCGCTGCTCGACCTGATCCCGATCATGAAGCGGGAGCAGGACGGGGCCATCATCACCCAGTTCGACTACCCGACCTGCGAAAAGCTCGGCCTCATCAAGATGGACTTCCTGGGGCTGCGCAACCTGACCATCCTGGACGACGCGGTCGGCAACATCCGCGCCAACCGGGAGGTCGATCTCGTCCTGGAGGACCTCCCGCTGGACGACCGGCCCACCTATGAGCTGCTGTCCCGCGGTGACACCCTGGGCGTGTTCCAACTCGACGGCGGTCCGATGCGGGCCCTGCTGCGGTCGATGCGGCCGGACAACTTCGAGGACATCTCCGCGGTCATCGCCCTGTACCGGCCCGGTCCGATGGGCGCCAACTCGCACAACGAGTACGCGGACCGCAAGACCGGCCGCAAGCCGGTGGTGCCGATCCATCCCGACTTGGCCGAGGCATTGGCCGACCTGCTCGGCGACACCTACGGGTTGATCGTCTACCAGGAGCAGGTGATGGCGATCGCCCAGCACCTGGCCGGCTACACCCTGGGTGCCGCCGACCTGCTCCGCCGAGCCATGGGCAAGAAGAAGAAGGCCGAGCTGGACGCCCAGTACGAGACCTTCTCCGCCGGCATGGCGAACCGCGGGTACGGCGCGAACGCGATCAAGACGCTGTGGGACATCCTGCTGCCCTTCTCGGACTACGCCTTCAACAAGGCGCACTCGGCCGCGTACGGGCTGCTGTCCTACTGGACCGCCTACCTCAAGGCCAACTATCCGGCCGAGTACATGGCCGCGCTGCTCACCTCGGTGGGCGACGACAAGGACAAGATGGCCATCTACCTGGCCGAATGCCGCACCATGGGGATCAAGGTGCTGCCGCCGGACGTCAATGCGTCGGTCCAGAACTTCGCCCCGATCGGCACCGACATCCGGTTCGGGCTGGGCGCGGTGCGCAATGTCGGCACCGGGGTGGTCGCCTCGATCGTCGCCTGCCGCAAGGACAAGGGGGCCTACACCGACTTCTACGACTTCCTGGACAAGGTCGACGCCACCGCCTGCAACAAGAAGGTCGTCGAGTCGCTGATCAAGGCCGGCGCGTTCGACTCCATGGGGCACCCGCGCAAGGGCTTGCTGATGGACCACGTGCGCGCGGTCGACGAGGTGCTCGGCCTGAAGAAGGCCGAGGCGATCGGCCAGTTCGATCTGTTCGGGGAGATGACCCAGGAGGAGAAGGGCGACACGTTCCGCGGGCAGGTGCCGGACACCGAGTGGGACACCAAGCTACGTCTGGGCTTCGAGCGGGAGATGTTGGGACTCTACGTGTCCGGGCACCCCCTGGCCGGCGTGGAGCACATCCTGTCCGCCCAGTCCGACGCCTCGATCCCGGACATCCTGGACGGCACCATCCCCGACCGGGCGATGGTCAACGTCGGCGGCATCCTGACCAACCTGCAGCGGCGGTTGACCAAGAAGGGCGATCCGTGGGCATCGGCAACGCTGGAGGACCTGGCCGGCGGGGTGGAGGTGGCCTTCTTCCCCAAGGTGTACTCCGAAAACGCGATGCTGCTGGCCGAGGACGCGATCGTGCTGGTCAAGGCGCGGGTCGCGCGGTCCGACGATCGGCTGTCCATCCATGCCCAGTCGGTGGTGGTCCCGGACCTGTCCAACGACCCGGCCAAGGGGCCCGTGCAGGTGTCGATCGCCGCGCAGCGCTGCACCCCACCGGTGGTGGACCGGCTCAAGGACGTGCTGCAGGCGCACCCCGGCACCACCGCGGTGCACCTGCGGCTGCTCAACGGGTCCCGCTGCACGACCCTGAAGCTGGACGACGGTCTGCGGGTGACCCGTACCTCGGCCCTGATCGGTGACCTGAAAGCGCTGCTCGGCGCGGACTGCATCGCGTCGTGATCCGGGTTCTGCTCGCCTGCGGCGTTGCCGGGGTGCTGCAGGGGCTGATCTGGGCGTTCCTGGCGCCGGGCATGCCCTATAAGGTGCTCGCCGACGGCCGGTACGCCGGGCTGCCGACCACCAGCAGCTACCACTTCGTCAGCCTGGCCCTGTTCTGCTGGCTCGGCATCATTGCCGGTGCGCTGATCGCCATCGGCGCCTGGCGGTTCGGTGCGACCCGCGGGTGGCCGATGCTGCTCGCGGTGGTGGGCGGGTCGGCCGCGGCGGCGCTGATCGCCTGGGGGCTCGGACTCCTCGTCGCTCCCGGCACCGACCCGGCGTCGGTCGGGGCCTCGTCCGCCGATTCGATCGTGACCGCGCCGCCGACCACCGGCACGATCCTGGTGGTGCTGGCCCAGCCGGCCGTCGCCGCGCTCGTCTACACCTTCCTGGTGGCCTGGAACGGGGAGCCGGATCTGGCGGCGGCTACGAGGGTGGGCGGAACGCCGCAAAGGGATCCGTGACCCGGTATTCGCCGACGCTGAAGCGGTACATGGCCGCCGGCCGGCCCCCGCTGGGACCGGTGGGAGCGGTCGATCCGGTCGGCTCGAGCATGCCGCGGCGGGTCAGGATCCGCTGCAGATTCGTGACGTCCACGTCGTGCCCGAGGGCGGCGGCATAGATCCGGCCGAGTTCGGCCAGCGTGAATGACGCCGGGGCCAGGGCAAAGCCGATGTTGGTGTACGACAGTTTGGCCTGCAGCCGCTGCAGCGCCCGGTCGGCGATCACCGCGTGGTCGAAGGCCATGTCCGGCAGGTCATCGACCGGATGCCAGGCGGTGTCCGTGGGCAGGCTGGGGTGTGCGTCCATCGGTACCAGGCCGAGAAATCCGGTGGCCACCATCCGCACGTCCGGCATTCGCTGCGGGTCGGAGAACACCCCGGTCTGTTCCAGGTGCGCGACCTGCCGCAGGTCGACCTTCTCGGCCAGCTGCCGCCGGGCCGAGGCGTCGACGTCCTCGTTGTCCCGGACCACGCCGCCCGGCAACGCCCAGCGGCCGACGTCCGGCTCCTTGGTCCGCCGCCACAGCAGCAGTTGCAGGCGCGGCTTCTGGTCCACGCCCCGGTGCACGGTGAACACGGCGGCCAGCACCTCGAGCAGGCTGGCGCTCTTGCGGCCCGTTGGTGAGCCCGACCCCCCGGGATGCATGTTCCCGATTGTAAGTCGATAACCCTCCTGCTAGACTCAGGGCGTTTTCGATCAATAGTCGAAAACCTGGCTTCAGGTGGAGGACCACATGACCGCGACTCTCGGTGACCAGACGGATCTGGATCGTGACCTGCCGGCCGACTGGGCGGATCGGGTGCGGAGTCTGGCCGAGCAGCGTGACGCCGTCATCCTGGCGCACAACTACCAGGTCGGCGCCATCCAGGACATCGCGCACCACGTCGGGGACTCGCTGGCGCTGTCCCGGATCGCCGCGACCGCCCCGCAGCAGACCATCGTGTTCTGCGGCGTGCACTTCATGGCCGAGACCGCGAAGATCCTGTCGCCGGACAAGACGGTGCTGATCCCCGACGCCGATGCCGGCTGCTCGCTGGCCGATTCGATCACCGCCGACCAATTGCGCGAGTGGAAGGCGGCCAACCCCGGTGCCGTCGTCGTGTCCTACGTGAACACCACCGCCGAGGTGAAGGCCGAGACCGACATCTGCTGCACCTCGTCCAACGCGGTCGAGGTCGTCCGGTCCATTCCCGCGGACACGCCGGTGCTGTTCGGGCCGGACCAGTTCCTTGGTGCGCACGTGCGGCGGATCCTGGGCCGGGACAACATCCAGGTCTGGGGCGGCGAGTGCCACGTGCACGCCGGTATCAATGGCCAGCAGCTGACCGCACAAGCCGCGTCGCACCCCGACGCCGACCTGTACATCCACCCCGAGTGCGGCTGCGCGACCAGCGCGTTGTACCTGGCCACCGCCGGCGCCGTGCCGGCCGAGCGGGTCAAGATCCTGTCCACCGGCGAGATGGTGGACGCGGCTCGGGTGGGTCGCAGCAAGCAGGTCCTGGTGGCCACCGAGATCGGCATGATCCACCAGCTCAAGCGGGCCGCGCCGGGCGTGGACTTCCTGGCCGTCAACGACCGGGCCTCGTGCAAGTACATGAAGATGATCACCCCGGCCAAACTGCTCCGGTCGTTGGAGGACATGCGGGACGAGGTCGTGGTCGACCCCGAGATCGCCGCCCGGGCCCGTGGTGCCGTCGAGCGAATGATCGGCATCGGGATGAGCGGCGGCGGCGAATGAGCGTCTCGGCGGCCGGCGCACTGCTGCCGGACTGGGAGGCCACCACCGACGTCGTGGTCGTCGGCACCGGAGTCGCCGGGCTGACCTGCGCGCTGGACCTGGCCGGCCTGCGAGTGCTGGTCGTGACCAAGGGCGCCCCGGACGAGGCGAACACGTCATGGGCGCAGGGCGGGGTCGCCGTCGTCCGTGACGAGCACGACCCCGGCGATTCGGTCGCCGCCCACGTGCGGGACACCCTGGTGGCCGGGGCCGGATTGTGCGATCCCGCCGCGGTGTCGCTGATCCTGGCCGAGGGTCCGGCGGCGATCGCGCGGCTCGTCGCCCGGGGCGCGCATTTCGACGCCGGACCGAACGGGCTGCTGCGCACGCGGGAAGGTGGGCACAGCGCCAACCGGGTCATCCACGCCGGCGGGGACGCCACCGGGGCCGAGATCGAGCGCGCCCTGCTGGCCGCTGTCGGTTCGGCCGGGCTGCCCCCGGTATTGGCCGACCACCTCGCCCTGGACGTGGTGCTGGACGGCTCCGGCCGGGCCCGTGGGCTCTCGGTGCTGGCCCCCGACGGGCGGATCGGCCTGGTCCGGGCCACCGCCGTGGTGCTGGCCACCGGCGGCGCCGGACATCTCTACGCCGCGACCACCAACCCGGGTGTGGCCACCGCCGACGGGCTGGCCATGGCCCTGCGGGCCGGGGCCGCGCTGGCCGACGTCGAGTTCATGCAGTTCCACCCGACCGTGCTGTGGACCGGTCCCGGCGACCTGGGCCACCGGGCCCTGGTCACCGAGGCGGTCCGCGGTGAGGGCGCGGTGCTCATCGACGCCACTGGTGCGCGAGTGATGCGTGGCGTTCACCCGCTCGAGGACCTCGCGCCGCGCGACGTCGTGTCGCTGGCCATCACCCGGCGCCTGGCGTCGGCTCCCGGTGGGGTGACCGACCACGTGTACCTGGACGCCACCTCGATCTCCGCGCCGGTGTTCCGGCGCCGGTTCCCGACCGTGTCGGCGGCCTGCCTGGCGGCCGGTGTCGATCCGACTCGGCAGCCGATCCCGGTTGCGCCGGCTGCGCACTATCACTGCGGCGGGGTGGTCACCGACCTGGACGGTCGCACCACCGTGCCCGGCCTGCTGGCCGTCGGCGAGGTCGCGCGCACCGGCCTGCACGGGGCCAACCGGTTGGCCTCGAATTCCCTGCTCGAGGGCCTGGTCATGGGCGAGCGGGCGGCGGTCGCCGCGCGCGGAGACGTTGCCGCGGAAACGCCCCGGGCCGCCGAACTGGTCCTCATGCCGCCGCCCGGCGCCGACCCGGCCGGCCGGATCGAGCTGCAGGCGACCATGAGCAGCTCGGCCGGGATCGGCCGCGACCTCCCCGGTCTGCTGGCCGCGCAGTCGGCCGTCGCCTCGCTCGGCGACGTTCCCGATGGTGCCGGGGGGGCAACGCCGAGCCGGGCGTCGGTCGAGATGGCGAACCTGGTCGCCGCCGCCGGCGTGCTGCTGACCGCGGCGGAGCTGCGCACCGAATCCGTCGGCTGCCACGTGCGGACCGATCAGCCCGTGCCGGCGGTGGCGCGATGATCGACCGGGCCGTGATCGATCAGGCCGTGATCGACCGGGCCCTGGTCGAGGACCTGGTCGACGGGCCCGACGTGACCACCGCGGCCACCGTGCCGGCCGACCAGGTCGCGCGGGCCCAGCTGACCCCGCGGCAGGCCGGGGTGCTGGCCGGTGGACCGCTGGCCGCGCAGGTCTTCCGCACCGTCATCGGGCCGTCGGTGGTGGTCGAGCAGCTGGTGCGCGACGGCGACCCGCTGGTGCCGGGCGAGCCCGCGCTGCTGGTCCAGGGCCCGACCGGCGGTCTGCTGACCGCCGAGCGGACCGCGCTGAACCTGCTCACCCACCTGTCCGGCATCGCCACGGCCACCCGGGCCTGGGTCGACGCGGTCGCCGGCACCGGGGCGCGGATCCGGGACACCCGCAAGACGCTGCCCGGGCTACGGGCGCTGGAGAAGTACGCCGTCCGCTGCGGCGGGGGAGTCAACCACCGGATGAGCCTGGGCGACGCCGCGCTGATCAAGGACAACCACGTGGCCGCGGCCGGCTCGGTGACCGCCGCCATCAAGGCGGTCCGCGCGCTGGATCCGGACATCACCCTGGAGGTGGAGGTCGACACCCTCGCGCAGTTCGACGAGGCGATCGGCGCGGGCGCGGAGCTGGTGTTGCTGGACAACTTCTCGTTGGCCGACACCGCCGAGGCGGTGCGCCGGGCCCGGGCGCTGCCCCGTCCGGTACTGCTGGAGGCCTCCGGCGGCCTGACCCTTGACCGGGCCCGCTCGGTGGCGGAGACGGGCGTCGACTTCCTCGCGGTGGGCGCGCTGACCCACTCGGCCCCGGCGCTGGACATCGGTCTCGACCTGGTCGGCTGACACCCTAGGCTTGATCCATGCTGCAACGGATCGACCTGCGCGCCGGGCTGCCCCGCGTGCTCGGCGACGTGCTGCCCCGCGCGGCCGTCGACATCGGCACCGCGACCGCCGTCGTCACCCCGCTCATCGAGGACGTCCGGGCGCGCGGAGCCGACGCCGTCTTGGACGCGGCCGAGCGGTTCGACGGGGTGCGGCCGGCCGCGCTCCGGGTCCCAGCCTCGGTGATCGAGGCAGCCGCCGGCACGATCGACGGGCCGGTGCGCGACGCGCTGCTCGAGGCGATCGCCCGCGCCCGGGTCGGGCACGCGGCCCAGCTGCCGGCCGGGACGGTCACCGAGCTGGCCACCGGCGGGATCGTGCGGCAGCGGTGGGTGCCGGTGCGCCGGGTCGGCCTGTACGTGCCGGGCGGTCGGGCGCTGTACCCGTCGAGCGTGGTGATGAACGTGGTGCCGGCGCAGGTCGCCGGGGTCGACGCGATCGCCGTGACCTCGCCTCCGCAGAAGGACAACGACGGCTGGCCGGACCGCAACGTGCTGGCCGCCTGCGCGCTGCTGGGTATCGACGAGGTGTACGCCGCCGGCGGCGCGCAGGGCGTGGCGCTGCTCGCGCTCGGGGCCGAGGGCGTCGAACCGGTGGACGTGATCACCGGGCCGGGGAACGTGTACGTCACCGCGGCCAAGCGGCTGCTGCGCGGCGTCGTCGGGATCGACTCCGAGGCCGGGCCCACGGAGATCGCGGTGATCGCCGACAACAGCGCCGACCCGGAGTTCGTCGCCGCCGACCTGATCTCGCAGGCCGAGCACGACCCGCTGGCCGCATCAGTGCTGATCACGACGTCCGAGGCGCTGGCCGACGCGGTCGATGCCGTCCTGCCGGCCCGGGTCACCGCGACCAAGCACAGCGAGCGGATCGTCGAGGCGCTGACCGGCCCGCAGTCCGGCGTGGTGCTGGTCTCCTCGCTGGACGACGCGCTGGCCGTGTCCGACGCGTACGCCGCCGAGCACCTGGAGATTCAAACCCGGGATGCCGCCGCGGTCGCCGCGCGGGTGCGCAATGCCGGCGCGGTATTCGTCGGCCCGTACTCGCCGGTCTCCCTGGGTGACTACTGCGCCGGCTCCAACCACGTACTGCCGACCGGCGGCTCGGCCCGGTTCTCCGCCGGCCTGGCCGCGACCACGTTCCTGCGCCAGCAGCAGGTCATCGACTACACCGCCGACGCGTTGCGGCAGGTCGCTCCCCACGTGGCGGCGCTGTCGGCGGCCGAGGACCTGCCGGCGCACGGCGAGGCGGTGGCCGTGAGGTTCGGTTCGTGAACGAGGTCACCCTGGCCGACCTGCCGCTGCGCGAGGATCTGGTCGGTCGGTCGCCCTACGGTGCGCCGCAGCTGGACGTGCCGGTGCGGATCAACACCAACGAGAACCCGCACCCGCCGTCGGCCGCGTTGGTGCAGGACCTCGCCGCGTCGGTCGCCGCCGCCGCGGTGGACCTGAACCGGTACCCGGACCGGGACGCGGTCGCGTTGCGCGAGTCGTTGGCCGACTACCTGTCCCGATCCACCGGGGTGCCGCTGACCGCGGCGAACGTCTGGGCGGCGAACGGGTCGAACGAGATCCTGTTGCAGTTGCTGCAGGCGTTCGCGGGGCCCGGACGGCTGGCGGTCGGGTTCGAGCCGTCGTACTCGATGCACCCGATCATCGCCTCCGGCACCCGGACCACCTGGTTGTCCTGCCCCCGGCGTCCCGATTTCACCGTCGACGTCGACGCCGCCGTCGAGCTCGTCGCGCAGCGGCAGCCGGACGTGCTGTTCATCACCAGCCCGAACAACCCGACCGGCGGCTCGCTGCCGCCGGCTGACGTGGCCCGCCTGACCGAGGCGACGCCGGGCATCGTGGTGGTGGACGAGGCGTACGCCGAGTTCTCCTCTCGGCCGTCGGCGATCGAGCTCATCGGGACGTTCCCGCGGAAGCTGGTCGTCGTCCGGACCATGTCCAAGGCGTTCGCGTTCGCCGGTGGCCGGCTGGGCTACCTGGCTGCGGCGCCGGCCGTCATCGACGCGTTGTTGCTGGTCCGGCTGCCGTATCACCTGTCGACGCTGACCCAGGCCGCGGCGCTTGCGGCGCTGCGGCACGCCGACGACACCCTGGCCTCCGTCGCGCACCTGGTCGCGGAGCGGAACCGGGTCGCCGCCGCGCTGACCGGCCTGGGCCGCCGGGTGATCGATTCCGACGCCAACTTCCTGCTGTTCGGGGAGTTCACCGACGCCAAGGCGACCTGGCAGCAGTACCTGGACGCCGGGGTGCTGGTGCGCGACATGGGCATCCCTGGTTTCCTGCGCACCACCATCGGCACCGACGCCGAGAACGACGTCCTGATCAAGGTGACCCGATCGTTGAAGGAGAACTGATGGCCCGGCGGGCGCGCATCGAGCGCACCACGAGCGAGTCGAGCGTGCTGGTCGACCTGGACCTGGACGGCACCGGACAGGTGGAGATCTCCACCGGCGTCCGGTTCTACGACCACATGCTGATCTCGTTCGGCGTGCATGGCAGCTTCGACCTGACCGTCCGCTCCGTCGGCGACGTCGACATCGACGCCCACCACACCGTCGAGGACACCGCGATCGTGCTCGGGCAGGCGATCGGCCAGGCGGTCGGGGACAAGAAGGGCATCCGCCGGTTCGGCGATGCGTTCGTGCCGATGGACGAGACGCTGGCGCACGCCGCGGTCGACCTGTCCGGTCGGCCGTACAGCGTGCACCTCGGGGAGCCGGAGAACATCTTCGGCGCGGTGGTCGGCAACAACTACCCGGTCGTGCTCAACACCCACGTGTTCGACTCGCTGGCCTTCCACGCGCGGATGAACCTGCACGTCCGGGTGCTCTACGGGCGGGACCCGCACCACATCTGCGAGGCCCAGTACAAGGCGATCGCCCGCGCGCTGCGGGTAGCGGTGGAGCCCGATCCGCGGGTCAGCGGCATCCCGTCGACCAAGGGCGTGCTGTGACCACAGTGCTCCCGATCGTGTTGATCGGGCTGGGCGGGTTCCTGATCGGCGGGGTGATCTCGCTGTCGCGCAAGTCGGTGCCGGCGGCGGTCGTCCTCGGCGTGTTCGCCGCGGGCTGCATCGTCGGCGGGATTGCGTGGTTGGTGTCATGACGAACCTGGTGGTGCTCGACTACGGGTCGGGCAATCTGGCCTCCGCCGAACGGGCCCTGCGCCGGACCGGGGCATCGGTGACGGTGACGTCCGACTTCGAGGCGGCGCTGAACGCGGACGGGCTGGTGGTGCCGGGGGTCGGTGCCTACGAGGCGTGCATGCAGGGGCTGACCGCGGTGCGGGGGCAACGGATCATCGACCGGCGGGTCGCCGGGAGCCGGCCGGTGCTGGGCATCTGTGTGGGCATGCAGATCCTGTTCGAGCGGGGCGTCGAGCACGGCGTGGAGACCGCCGGGGTCGGCGAGTGGCCGGGCACGGTGGAGCGGCTGCAGGCGCCGATCGTGCCGCACATGGGCTGGAACACCGTTTCCGCGGGAACGGGTTCGGTGCTGTTCGCCGGGCTCGATCCGGACACTCGGTTCTATTTCGTGCACTCCTACGCCGTCCGGACCTGGGAGTTGCCAGAGGAAGCTTTCGCCGGATCCCTGCCCGTGCCGGTGGTGACCTGGGCCGAGCACGGTGGCGATCGGTTCGTCGCCGCGGTGGAGAACGGTCCGCTGTCGGCGACCCAGTTCCACCCGGAGAAGTCGGGAGATGCCGGCGCTGAAGTGTTGCGACGGTGGGTGACCTCGATCTAGCATCGAACGCATGTTCGATGGCCCGGCCGTGCTGCCTGTTGCTGCCCCGTTGGCGAAGGCGCTGCCACGCGGCGGCCTGGCCCGGGGTTCGGTGGTCAGTGTGCTGGGTCAGGGGGCGACCAGCCTGCTGTACACCCTGCTCGCCGGGCCCGCGGGCTGCTGGTCAGCGCTGGTGGGGATGCCCGGACTCGGCTTGTCCGCGGCCGCCGAGCTGGGTGTCGACCTGAACCGGGTCGCCCTCGTTCCCGACCCCGGGGCCGACGCGCTGCAGGTGGTGTCCATCCTGATCGACGGCGTGGATCTGGTGGCGGTCGCGCTGCCGCCCACGGTGCGGCCGGCAGCGGCCCGGCAGCGGGTGATCGGCGGTCGGCTCCGGCAGCGCGGGTCGGTCTTACTGGTGCTCGGTTCGTGGCCGGGGGCCGATCTGGTCCTGACCGCTCGGGCCATCGGTTGGCACGGCCTGGGCCAGGGTCACGGCCGGCTGCGGGGCCGGGAACTTGCGGTGCGGGTGGGCGGGCGTCGGGCCGCGGGTCCCGGGACTCGGGTTGACCTGATGCTCAGGGCCGATCACGGCGGGATGCGGATCGAGCCGCTGGCTCCGGTCGCGGTGCCGGCCGTGGCTCCCGCGGTTGCCCGGGTGTCCTGAAAGCACTCAAATCAGGCTTTAACGGGCACTGTCGGACCCCCTTCTTATCGTGTGGACACCCGTTCGGGACGGGGCGAACAGAGGGGCGACACGATGACGGAACTGGCCGACGACCTGACCGATGCCGACCTGGCCTTGATGTGGATGAGCCGGCCGAACCGGCCCGTCGGGCCGACGGTGTGGTTCCCCAAGCCGGTCGATCCGGTTCCAGAACCTGATCCTCAACCTCAGGTTGAGACTTTTGAGGAACCGTTGGACGTCCTGGAGAGACGTATCACAACGATGGCGGCGCGGCTGGCCGCCGAAACCCGGGACTGGCTGCGGCTGGTGGCGGAGTTCAACCGGCGTCAGGGCTGGGTGCAGTGGGGGATGCGCTCGATGGCGCACTGGCTGTCGTGGTCCTGTTCGGTCGGGCCGGGAGTGGCCCGGGAGTACGTGCGGGTGGCGACCGCGCTGACCACGTTGCCGCTGGTGGACGAGGCATTCGCGCAGGGCACGTTGTCGTACTCGAAGGTGCGGGCGGTCACCCGGGTCGCGGACCGGGTTGACGAGCGGACACTGATGGAGCAGGCCAAGGTGCATTCCGCGGCTCAGCTGGAGAAGGTGGTCCGCGCCTACCGCAAGGCCGACCGGGTCGACCGGCCGGTGGAGGAACGGCGTAAGGCCCGCTGGTTCTACGACGACGACGGCATGTTCGTGCTGTCCGCCCGGCTGACCGCCGACGAGGGGGCATTGGTCATCGCGGCGCTGGAGCAGGCCCGGACCGGTGACCTGATCCCGACCGGGTGCCCCGATGATGCGCCGGATGCGCCACAGCTGCCGTCCGACCCGGACGCCCTGGTCGCGCTGGCGAAGGTCGCGCAGGCCGCCGGTCCGGTCGACTCCTCCGGGGACGATCGACACCTGGTGGTGGTGCACGCCGACGCGCAGGTGCTGGCCGGGGAGCAGGATCCCGGGCCGGAGGCGCAGTGCCGGATCGAGCACGGGCCCGGCCTGACCGCCGCGGCGGCCCGCCGACTGGCCTGCGATGCGGCGCTGGTCGCCTGGGTGTCATCCGCGGTGCGGCCGGGCGAGAAGCTCAAACTGGGCCGCAAGACGCGCAAGATCTCGGCGGCGTTGCGTCGGGCATTGCGGTTCCGGGACGGTGGTTGTCAGTTCCCCGGCTGCCCCCGGAAGCGGTTCCTGGACGCCCACCACGTCGTGCACTGGGCGGACGGCGGACCCACCGATCTTCGCAATCTGCTGCTGCTGTGCCAGCGACACCACCGGGCGGTCCATGACGACGGGTTCACCCTGCACCAAGTGCACGGCCGGCCTGGCCGCTGGGAATTCCATCGGCCCGACGGCACTCCGGTCCCGGCCGTGCCGATACCCGACGCCGTTCCCGCGGAGACGCTCGGTGGCCCCCCCGACCATGACCCGGACAGCCTTCGCCCCGACCAACACGGCGAACCGTTCAGCCTGCGAGACAGCGTCGACGTGTTCTGCCGCAACCAGCAGCCATGAGCCGGACGATCGTCGTCTGGTGCCCTGACTGGCCGGCGGTGGCCGCCGCCCGCCAGGCGGAGCGGCCGGCGGCCGAACCCGTCGCGGTGTTCCACGCGAACCGGGTGCGGGCGTGCACCGAGGCGGCACGGGCCGAGGGCGTGCGGGTGGGGCAGCGGCGCCGGGACGCGCAGGCGCGGTGCCCGGAGTTGATGGTCGCGGCCGTCGACCAGGATCGGGACGCCCGGATGTTCGAGCCGGTCGCCGCCGCAGTGGAGGACCTCGCCCCCGGGGTCGAGGTGCTCCGCAGCGGGGTCGTGGCCTGCCCGGCGCGCGGGCCGGCCCGCTACTTCGGGTCGGAGGCGGCCGCCGCCGAGCGGATCGTGGACGCGATCGAGGCGCTGGACGTCGAATGTTGCGTCGGCATCGCCGACGACCTGGAGGTGGCGGTGCTGGCCGCGCACCGGACGGCCATCGTCCCGCCCGGCGGGTCGGCCGCCTTCTGCGCCGGCCTCCCGATCACCGACCTGTCCCGGGACCCGGCGGTCGGCCCACCCGACCGGGTCGCGCTCACCGACCTGCTGATCCGGCTCGGCATCACCACCGCGGGTTCGTTCGCCGCACTGCCGCCGGACAAGGTGGCCACCCGGTTCGGTGCCGACGGGATGCGCGCCCACCGGCTGGCCCTGGGCCGGCCGGAACGGGGGTTGTCGCGCCGGCAGATCCCCGAGGAGCTCGTCGTGGAGCAGGAATGCGATCCGCCGCTGGACCGTGTGGACGCCGCCGCATTCGCCGCGCGAGCGCTGGCCGAGCGGTTCCACGCCCGGCTCGCCGACGCCGGACTCGCCTGCACCCGGCTGGTCATCACCGCGGCCACCGATCGTGGCGCCACCCTGTCCCGCACCTGGCGCTGCGCCGCGCCGCTGACTGCGGCCGCCACCGCGGATCGGCTGCGCTGGCAGCTCGACGGCTGGCTCACCCACCGGCGCGAACCCGGCGCCATCACCCGGCTGGTCCTGGAGCCGGTGGAGGCGGTCGGGTCCGGGCACATCCAGTACGGCCTGTGGGGGTCCGACGGCCAGGACGACCAGCGGGCCGGCTGGGCGTTCGCCCGGGTGCAGGGGCTGCTCGGGCCGGAATCGGTTCTGTCCCCGGTGCCGGCCGGCGGGCGCAGCGCACCGGACCAGGTGGCTCTCGTGCCCTGGGGCGACGAACGGGTCAGTCCGCGCGACCCGGCGGCCCCCTGGCCCGGGGCGATCCCGGCCCCCTCACCGGCCCGGCTGCCCGACCCGGCCCCGGTCACCGTGATCGACGACGCCGGCGGCCCGGTGCGGCTCACCGACCGCGGCCTGCTTACCGGGACGCCGGCCCGGCTGGACGGCAAGCGGATCGACGCCTGGGCCGGGCCGTGGCTGCTGGACGAGCGGTGGTGGGCCGGCGGGGAGGTGAGCGCCCGGCTGCAGGTGGTCACCGACGACGGCGCCGCGCTGCTGGTGCGCGGCACCGGCGGTGACGGCGGCGGCTGGCGCGTCGAAGGGATCTACGACTGATGGGCTGGAACAACCCGAACGTGCCGTGGAGCGAGCTGGAACGGGCGCTGTCCGGCCGGCCCCCCGGCCCCGGAAAGGGGCCGCTGCAGGCGATCCAGCACTGGCAGCGGCACCGGCCGGACCCGCCGCCGACCCCGGCCGGCCCGGCCACCCGCGTGCCCTACGCCGAACTGCACTGCCACTCGGCGTTCAGCTTCCTGGACGGCGCGTCCACCCCCGAGCAGCTGGTCGCCGAGGCGGTCCGGCTCGGCCTGGATGCACTGGCCATCACCGACCACGACGGCCTCTACGGCATCGTCCGGTTCAACGAGGCGGCCCGGGAGGCGGGGCTGCGCACCCTGTTCGGGGCCGAGCTGTCCCTGGGCCTGCCCGAGCCGCAGCTGGGCGTGGCCGACCCGGTTGGTGAGCATCTGCTGGTGCTGGCCCGTGGGCAGGAGGGCTACCACCGGATGTCCACCGAGATCAGCCACGCCCAACTGGCCGGCCGGGAGAAGGGGCGGCCGGTCTACGACCTGGACGCGCTGGCGAACGCGGCGCAGGACCAGTGGCTGATCCTCACCGGCTGCCGCAAGGGCGCGGTGCGACGCGCCCTGGCCGGCGGCGGACCGGACGCCGCCCGCCGGGCGCTGCGCGGGCTGCTGGACCGATTCGGCCGCGGCAACGTCGTCGTCGAGCTGACCACGAGCCTGCTGCCGACCGACGACGAGAACAACGACGCCCTCGCCACCCTGGCGCACGAGCTGGGCCTGCCGGTGGTGGCCACCACCGCCGCGCACTACGCCACCCCCGCGGACGGCCGGATCGCCGCCGCGATGGCCGCGGTGCGGGCCCGGCGCAGCCTGGACGAGGCCGACCCGTACCTGCCGCCCGGGTCCGGAGCGCACCTGCGGTCGGGCGCCGAGATGGCGCAATTGTTCGCCCGCTACCCGGCCGCGGTGCCCACCGCCGCGGCGATCGGCGAGCAGTGCGCGTTCGACCTGCGGCTGGTCGCGCCGAAGCTGCCGCCCTACGACGTGCCGCCGGGCCACGACGAGAACTCCCACCTGCGGCAGCTGACCATGGCCGGCGCCGCGCGGCGGTACGGCAGCCCCGAGCAGCGGCCGGACGCCTACGCACAGATCGAGAAGGAGCTGGCGATCATCACCGCCCTCGACTTCCCCGGCTACTTCCTGATCGTCAACGACATCGTCACGTTCTGCCGCGACGCGAACATCATGTGCCAGGGCCGGGGGTCGGCGGCCAACTCGGCGGTCTGCTACGCGCTGGGTATCACCGCGGTCGATGCCGTCCGCTACGAGCTGCTGTTCGAGCGCTTCCTGGCCCCGGAGCGGGACGGGCCGCCGGACATCGACGTGGACATCGAGTCCGACCGGCGGGAGGAGGTGATCCAGTACGTCTACCGCACACACGGCCGGGAACGGGCGGCCCAGGTCGCCAACGTCAACACCTACCGGCCGCGGATGGCGGTGCGGGACATGGCCAAGGCGCTGGGCCACTCACCGGGCCAGCAGGACGCCTACTCCAAGCAGCTCGACGGCTGGGTCCCGCTGGCCGGCCAGGACACCAGCGGCGTGCCGAAGGATGTGCTGGCCCTCGCCGCGCGGATCCAGGATTACCCGCGGCACCTGAGCATCCACTCCGGCGGCATGGTCATCTGCGACCGGCCGGTCTCGCAGGTCTGCCCGGTGGAGTGGGCCCGGATGGAGAACCGGTCAGTCCTGCAGTGGGACAAGGACGACTGCGCCGCGATGGGCCTGGTCAAGTTCGACCTGCTGGGCCTGGGCATGCTCTCCGCGCTGCACTACGCGGTCGACCTGATCCGGGAGCACGAGGGCCTGGAGATCGACTTCGCCCGGCTCGACCTGGAGGAACCCGCGGTCTACGAGATGCTCCAGCGCGCCGATTCGGTCGGCGTGTTCCAGGTGGAGTCCCGCGCGCAGATGGCCACCCTGCCCCGGCTCAAGCCCCGAACCTTCTACGACCTGGTCGTCGAGGTCGCGCTGATCCGGCCCGGGCCCATCCAGGGCAACTCGGTGCACCCGTACATCCGCCGCCGCAACGGTCTGGAGAAGGTCACCTACGACCACCCGGTGATGGAGAAATCCCTGGCCAAGACGCTGGGCATCCCGCTGTTCCAGGAGCAGCTGATGCAGCTGGCCGTCGACGTCGCCGGGTTCGACGCGGGCGAGGCCGACCAGCTGCGCCGGGCGATGGGCGCCAAACGGTCCACCGCGAAGATGGAGAAGCTCAGGGCCCGCCTGTACGAGGGCATGCGCAGCACGCACGGGATCGAGGGCGCGGTCGCCGACCGGATCTACGAGCGGCTGCTGGCCTTCGCCAACTTCGGCTTCGCCGAGTCGCACGCGCTGTCGTTCGCCTCGCTGGTCTTCTACTCGTCCTGGCTCAAGCTGCACCACCCGGCGGCGTTCTGCGCCGCCCTGCTGCGGGCCCAGCCGATGGGGTTCTACTCGCCGCAGTCGCTGGTCGCCGACGCCCGGCGGCACGGGGTGACGGTCCGCCGGCCGGACATCAACGCCTCCCACTGGTACGCCGACCTGGACACCCGGGACGGCGCGCCGGCGGTCCGGCTGGGCCTGGACGAGATCCGCGGCATCGGCACCGACCTGGCGGAGAAGATCGTGGCCAACCGGCCGGCGGACGGCTACCGCACGCTGGACGAGCTCACCCGGGCCGTCACCATGACCGCCCAGCAGGTGGAGGCGCTGGCCACCGCCGGCGCGCTGGACGCACTGAGCGGGTCGAGACGAAGCGCGCTGTGGGCGGCCGGGGCGGCGGCGGGGGAGCGGGCCGGCACCCTGGACCTGCCCGAACCGGAGGCGCCGGCGCTGCCCGGGATGAGCGACATCGAGCTGACCGTCGCCGACATCTGGGCCACCGGGATCTCGCCCGAGTCCTACCCGACCGAGTTCTCCCGGACGCAGTTGGGCCGGTGGGGAGTGAAGACCGCCGCCGACCTGAAGAGCGTCGAGCACGGGACGCGAGTGCTGGTCGCCGGGGTGGTGACCCACCGGCAGCGCCCGGCGACCGCGTCCGGGGTCATCTTCATCAACCTGGAGGACGAGTCCGGGATGCTCAACGTCATCTGCTCGGTGGGGCTGTGGGCCAAGTACAAGCAGGTCGCCCGGGGGTCGTCGGCGCTGCTGGTGCGGGGGGTGGTGGAACGGTCCGGCGGGGCGATCTCGATCGTCGCCGACCGGATCGCCCGGGTGAACCTGATCGCCAGCACCCCCTCCCGGGACTTCCGCTGAACGGCCCTGGCACCATCGGCCGGGTGAGTGGCAATGAGTGAGGTCTTCGAGAAGGCGTCGGTGTCGCTGATCCTGGCCGACTACGCCGTCGCCGACCAACTGGGCAAGCTGCAGATGGTGGGCGGCGGGCTGCAGCTGATCGGCCGGGACCACAACACCGGCGTGTCCGCGGCGTTCGCACTGGTGGTGAGCCTGACGTTCCCGCCGGAACTGTTCAACGAGCAATACGCCTTCGAGGTCGTCCTGGAGGACACCGCCGGCAACCCGCTCGAGCTGGCCGAGTCGGCCGCGGTGCCGGGCAGCCGGGTCATGCGGTTCGGGCAGACCCTGCAGATCGAGGAGCCGAACTTCCGCGGTAGCGGCGTGCCCCGCCGGGCGCTGCCCACCCGCTCGCACGTGGTCCTCTACTTCAACACCGGCCTACCGCTGCCGCCCGGCCGGGTGCTGGTCTGGCGGGCCCGCATCGACGGCGAGTCCAAGCCGGACTGGACCGTCCCGTTCTTCGTGCCCGCCCCGCCGCCGGCGCCGGTGCTGGGCTGACGGTCAGCGGCGGGCGACCTGCAGCAGCAGGTGCATCGCCAGGTCCGTGGCCCGTGCCCGGATCTGGGCCCGGTCGCCCCGCAGCACCGGGTCGCGGGCCAGCACGACGCCGTCGCCGGTGGTCACGCAGAAGCAGACGTAGCCGACCGGCTTAGCCGCCGTTCCGCCGTCCGGGCCGGCCACCCCGGTGATGCCGATCCCGATGTCGGCGCCGAAGCGGGCTCGCGCCCCGTCCGCCAGCGCCCGTGCGACCTGCGGCGACACCGCCCCGTGGGCGGCGAGCGTTTCCGCGGGAACGTCGAGCTGGCTCACCTTGGCCTCGTTGGAGTACGCGACGGTGCCGCCGGCTACGTAGGCCGACGAGCCGGCCCGGTCGACGAGCCGGGCCACGATCAGTCCACCGGTGCACGACTCCGCGGTGGCGACGAACCAGCCCCGGTCCAGCAGGGCGCGGGCCAGCAGCTCGTCCGTGCCGGTGCCGTCGGCGCTGACCAGCTGGTCGCGGTGCCGGGCCACGAGGGCGTCGGCCAGTGCGACCGCGACCGTCTCGGCGCCCGGCTCCGGCCGGATGTCCACCTCCAGCTCGGACCGGCGCAGGCACGTGGTCACCTCGAGCGACCCGGGCACGCCCAGTTCCCGCAGGGTCTGTGCCAGCACCGGCTCGGACAGCCCGAAGAACCGCAGCGACCGGGCCGCCGCGGCCGGCACCGCGGCCAGCAGCTCGCGCACCGGCGGCGCGGCCAGCACGGCCGGCCACATGCCCTGCAGTTCACCGGGCGGGCCGGGCAGTACCACGATCAGCGGGCCGCCGGGCCGGCGCAGCACCAGCCCCGGCGCGGTCCCCACCGGGTCGAGCACGGCCGCCCCCACGGGCACCATCGCCTGCTTGCGGACGCCGGCCGCCAGCGCCGGGTCGAGCGGGGCGTCGGGTGCGTTCCCGCGGAGCCGCGCCCACTCCGCGACGATCCGGCCGACCTGGGCGTACGTCGCCGGGTCGAGCTCGACCGGCACTCCGGCGAACCGGGCCACGCAGTCCACGGTCAGGTCGTCGGCGGTCGGCCCCAGGCCGCCGCTGGTGATCACCAGCGCGCATCCGGCGGCCGCGCTCAACGCGTCCAGCAGATCCGCCGGCCGGTCGCCGACCACCTGGATCCGGTCGACCTGCAGGCCCAGGCCGGTCAGCGCCCGGGCCAGCCAGGGCCCGTTGGCGTCGGCGATCGTGCCGGTCAGCAGTTCACTGCCGGTGACCACGATGGCCGCCCGCGGGCGGCGGCCAGCAGTGGGGTCGACGGTGTCCATGGCCCGAACCCTAAGCGGGTCTGGCACGATCGGGGGAATGCGTCTGGCGACCTGGAACATCAACTCGATCCGCGCCCGGCACGACCGCGTGCTGGCCTGGCTGGAACGCAGTGACATCGACGTCCTGGCGTTCCAGGAGACCAAGATCGATGACGCCCGCTTCCCGTTCGAATCGTTCGAGAAGCTGGGGTACCGGGTGGCGCACCACGGCACGAATCAATGGAACGGGGTGGCCATCGCGTCCCGGGTCGGCCTGGACGACGTCCAGGTGGGGGTGCCGGGGCTGCCGCCGTTCGGTGACGAGGGCCTGGCCGAGGCCCGGTCGATCGGCGCGGTCTGCGGGGGAGTGCGGGTCTGGAGCCTGTACGTTCCCAACGGGCGCGTGGTCGACGACCCGCACTATCACTACAAGCTGCACTGGCTGGCCGTTCTGCGCGACTACGCCGAAAAACTCCTGGCGAACGAGCCGCACGCCCAGGTCGCGCTGTGCGGTGATTTCAACATCGCACCGACGGACGACGACATCTGGAGCGTCGAGTACTACCAGGGCTCCACGCACGTCACCGGGCCGGAGCGGCAGGCCTTCGCCAACCTCGTCGACGCCGGTTACACCGACGTCGTCCGGCCGTTCCACCCCGGGCCCGGGGTCTACACCTACTGGGACTACACCCGGCTCAGCTTTCCCAAGCGGCGGGGCATGCGGATCGACTTCGCCCTGGCCAGCCCGGCGCTGGCCGCCCGGGTCACCGGCGCGCTGATCGACCGCGAGGAGCGCAAGGGCAAGGGATCGTCGGACCATGCCCCGGTGATCGTCGAGTTCCGGGACGCGTGATGCCGACCATCCTGGTCCTGGAACACGACCCGACCGATCCGGTGCAGCGGCTCGGGGACTGGCTCGTCGAGGCGGGCGCCGAGCTTGTCATCTGCCGATTGCACGCCGGCGACCGGCTACCGGACGCGTTCGACGGCCTGGTCTGCATGGGTGGGCGGATGAACGCCTGGAACGACGCCGCCACACCCTGGCTCGCGGACACCAAACGGCTGCTGCGCCGCGCGGTCGCCGACGGCACGCCGACGCTGGGGGTGTGCCTGGGCGCGCAGTTGCTCGCCGCCGCCGGAGGCGGGACGGTGCAGAAGGGGCCGAACGGGCCCGAGATCGGGGCGTACCTGGCCGCGAAACGGGACGCGGCCGGCGAAGACCCGCTCTTCGGGCCGGTGCCGATGACGCCCGACGTCATGCAGTGCCACGAGGACGCGGTCACCGTGCTCCCCCCGGGGAGCACGCTGTTGCTGTCCGGCACCGGTTACCCGCATCAGGCGTGGCGGCAGGGTCGGGCCGCCTGGGCGGTGCAGTTCCACCCCGAGCCAACGGCGGACACGGTCCGGGAGTGGGCTCGCGGGCACGGCGTCACCGGCGGGCCGCGGCTCGGCCCGATGCTGGACGAGGCGGCGGACGCCGCCGCCGAGGTGTGGCGGGATGTCGCGCACCGGTTCGTCGCGCTGATCGCCAGGCCGCCGGTGCCGCGCACCCCGCTCGCGCTGGTTCCGCGATGACCCGACCGGTGCTGCGGACCCCGGCGCGCTACGGGCTGCCGGACACCGAACGAGTGCGCGCCGACCTGGCCGAGACCGGCCTGTGGGGCGCGGACGGGCCGGTCGCGGGCAACGAGGACATCCTGCTCGCCCTGGCTCGCACCGGGCGACCCGAGCTCGCGGTGTACGGCCTGGCCCGGCTGCACGAGGCGGACGGCAACCCGGCGTTGATCATGGAGGCGCTGCGCACCCAGCCGCGGTTCCGGGGGCGGCTGCTGGGGCTGCTCGGCGCGTCCACGGTACTGTCCGAGCATCTGGCCGCCTGGCCGGAGGACTGGCACAACTTGCTGCCGGAGGCGCCGGCCGAGGAATTGGTCTCGGCCGAGAGCATGCGGCGGGTGCTCTGCGCCGCAGTCGGCGTCGACCCCGACGCGCCGCCGTGCACCGGCTCCGACGGGGCCCGCGCCACGGTCACCGGGCCCAAGGCGATCGCCGCGCTGCGCCGCGCCTACCGCTCGCAACTGATGATCGTCGCCGCCCACGACCTGGCGCCCGCGGTCGAATCGTCCCTGCCCACGACCGCGCTGCCCGCGGTCTGCCAGGCCCTGACCGCGCTGGCCGACAGCACCCTGCAGGTCGGGCTCTCGGTCGCGGCCGCGGAGATGGGCGCGTCGACCGCGCCATTCCGGCTGGCCGTCATCGCCATGGGCAAGACCGGTGCCAAGGAGCTCAACTACCTGTCCGACGTCGACGTGATGTTCATCGCCGATCAGGCGGAGGCGGCGGCGCCGTTGGCCAGCCGGATGATGCGGATCTGTGGGGGCGCCGCCTGGGAGGTGGACGCGGCGCTGCGGCCGGAGGGCAAGGCCGGTGCGCTGGTGCGCACACCCGCCGGCTTCACCAGTTACTACGAGCGATGGGCGCACACCTGGGAGTTCCAGGCCCTGCTCAAGGCCCGGCCGGCCGCGGGCGATCCGGAGCTCGGCGAGGTGTTCATGGAGATCACCCGGCCCGGGGTCTGGTCGGCGGCCAGCCGGGAGTCGTTCGTCGACGACGTGCAGGCGATGCGCCGGCGGGTCGAGGACAACATCCCGGACAAGCACCGCGACCGGGAGCTCAAGCTCGGCGCCGGCGGCCTGCGCGACGTGGAGTTCGCGGTGCAGTTGCTCCAGCTGGTGCACGGCCGGTCCGACCCGGAGCTGCGCCTGCCCGGCACCCTGATGGGGCTGCGGTCGCTGATCCGCGGCGGCTACGTCGGCCGCACCGACGGGGCCGAGATGGCCGCGGCCTACACGTTCCTGCGCCGCGCGGAGCACCGGCTGCAACTGCAGCGGCTGCGCCGCACCCACCTGCTCCCCGACGACGGCGCCGACATGGAGTGGCTGGCCCGCGCCGACGGCTACCTGGCCACCGGCACCTCGAGCGCGGCGGACGTCTTCGTCGCCGAGCGTATGCGACATGCCACCACCGTCCGCCGGTTGCACGAGAAGCTGTTCTACCGCCCGCTGCTGCACGCCGTCGCCGCCGTGGAGATGGACGAGTCGCGGCTGACCACCGAGGCGGCGGGGGAACGGCTCGCGGCGCTCGGGTTCCTGCGGCCGGACGCGGCGATGCGGCACCTGGCCGCGTTGACCCAGGGGGTCAGCCGGCGCGCCGCCATCCAGCGGCACCTGCTGCCGGTGCTGCTCGACTACTTCTCCATCAGCCCGGACCCGGACGCCGGTCTGCTCGCCTACCGCCACGTGTCCGAGGCGCTCGCCGACACCCCGTGGTACCTGCGACTGCTGCGCGACGAGGGCTCGGTGGCCAACCGGCTCGCCGGGTTGCTCGGCGGCTCCCGGCTGGTCGCCGACCTGCTGCCCCGAGCGCCCGAGGTGCTCAAACTGCTCGTCGATGACAAGGATCTGCTGGCACCCGAACCGGAGGCCGTCGCATCGGCACTGATGGCGCGGGCGGCCCGAACGAGCAAGGCCCAGGACGCCGTCGACGTGGCCCGCTCCGGCCGGCGGCACGAGATGCTGCGGCTGGCCTGCGGCGACATGCTCGGGCTCATCTCGGTGCAGAACATCGCCCGGGGGCTGAGCAGCGTCGCCGAGATCACCATCGAGGCGGCCCTGCAGGCGGCGATCAGGCAGGTCATCCGGGATCGGGGCGGCTTCCGGGCGGCGTTCGCGGTGATCGGCATGGGCCGGCTCGGCGGCGGTGAGCTCGGCTACTCCTCCGACGCCGACGTGATGTTCGTCATGCAGACCCTGCCCGGCCAGGACGAGTCCGAGGCCCGGGCCGACGCCAGCGCGGTGGCCGACCTGATGTCGCGGCTGCTGGGCCGGCCGTCGCCGGACCCGCCCCTGGAGATCGACGCGAATCTGCGGCCGGAGGGGAAGAACGGACCGCTGGTGCGGCCGTTGGCCGGGTACCAGGCGTACTGGACGCGGACCGCGGTGGCCTGGGAGCGGCAGGCGTTGTTGCGGGCCCGGCCGGTCGCCGGGGACCGGGCCCTCGGTGCCGCGTTCGTGCAGGCGGCCGACGAGTTCCGCTACCCCGATGGTGGCCTGTCGATGCGGGACGTCGTCGAGATTCGCCGGATCAAGGCCCGGGTGGACGCCGAGCGGCTGCCCCGGACGGCCGACCGGACCACGCACACCAAGCTCGGCCGCGGGGGACTGTCCGACGTCGAATGGACCATCCAGCTGCTACAGCTGCAGCACGCCCACGAGGTGCCCGACCTGCGCACCCCGAGCACCTTGCCGGCCATCGCGGCGGCCGCCCGGGCCGGGCTGATCAGCGACGAGGACGCCGAGGCGCTGACCAACGGCTGGCTGACCGCCTCCCGCACCCGCAACGCGATCATGCTGGTGCGCGGCAAGCCGGAGGACCAGATCCCGCGGCAGGGCCGGGAGCTCGCGGCCATCGCGCGGGCGTGCGGGTACCCGGCCGGCGGCGACCCTGGTGAGTTCGTCGACGACTACCGGCGGGCCACCCGGCGGGCCCGCAAGGTGGTGGACCGGGTCTTCGACAGCGGCTGAGAGGATAAGCACGTGCCCACGTGGATCTGGATCGTCATCGCCGTTGTCGTCGTGCTGGCCCTCGCGCTGGTGCTGGGGACCGTCCGCGCCCGCGGTCGCCGCGTCTCGCTCAAGGACGCGCCGCCGAAAGAGGTCACCAAGACCGGCGAGCCGCCGGCCAAGGGCGGCTACAAGGCCGGCGGGTCCATCTCGTTCTCCGCGGGAACGGCGACGGCCCCGCCCCCCACCAAGCCGATGCCGGTCGTGCCGGACCTTCTGCCCGAGCGCACCGAGGTGGACGGGCAGCCGGGGGTCGGGGACGACGCGTCGGTCCCGCGGGACGCGCCCAGCCGGGACATCGTCGAGGTGGCCCTGCCCGACGAGGTGGTGGTCACGGAGACGGTCACCGATGTGGTCGTCGTCGAACCGGACGGCACCGTGGACCAGGTCGTGGTCGATGAGGTCCTGGTCGATGAGGTGGTGGTCGAGGAGGCGATCGCCGAGCCCGCCCGGGAGGAGATCGAGCCCACCGCCGGCCGGCTGCAGCGGCTGCGGGGCCGGCTGTCCCGGTCGCAGAACGCGTTCGGCCGCTCGCTGCTGGGTCTGCTCGGCGCCGGCACCCTGGACGACGAGTCGTGGGAGGAGGTCGAGGACACCCTGCTGATGGCCGACCTGGGTGCGGCCGCCGCCGCGGAGATCACCGAGAAGCTGCGCGCCGCGGTGGCCGCGCACGGCGTGACCGACGCGGCCAGCGCCCGCGCGCTGCTGCGCAAGGTGCTGATCGAGGCGGTCGACCCGACGATGGACCGTTCGGTGCGGGCCCTGCCGCACGACGGGCGGCCCAGCGTGCTGCTGATCGTGGGGGTCAACGGAACCGGCAAGACCACCACCACCGGCAAACTGGCCCGGGTGCTGGTCGCCGACGGCCGGCACGTGGTGCTGGGCGCCGCCGACACGTTCCGGGCCGCGGCCGCCGACCAGCTGCAGACCTGGGGTGAGCGGGCCGGGGCCGCGGTGGTGCGGGCCGACGCCGGCGCCGACCCGGCGGCGGTCGCGTTCGACGCGGTCAAGCGCGGCATCGCCGACGGTGCCGACGCGGTGCTGATCGACACCGCCGGCCGGCTGCACACCAAGACCGGCCTGATGGACGAGCTGGGCAAGGTCAAGCGGGTGATCCAGAAGCAGGCCGAGGTCGACGAGATCCTGCTGGTGCTGGACGCGACCACCGGACAGAACGGGTTGGTCCAGGCGACCGTGTTCGCCGAGGTGGTGGACATCACCGGGATCGTGCTGACCAAGCTCGACGGCACCGCCAAGGGCGGCATCGTGGTCGCCGTGCAGCGGACGCTGGGCGTGCCGGTCAAGCTGGTCGGGCTGGGCGAGGGCCCGGACGATCTGGCCCCGTTCGAACCCGCCGCGTTCGTCGACGCTCTCTTGGGTGACTGAGCGTCACACGTTGTCTTCGCCCGTGAAACAGTTCGGAAACACATTCCGAACCGAGTTCACATCGGCGAAACCTCCGGGAGCGCCCGACGCAACACGCGCGGGCGAATCTTCGTGGGTCACTGGGTCACGCCGCCCTGCTCGCTGGCGGCTGGCCTGACCATCCCACTCCTAGAGCCTGGAGGCTTGATGGACTCCACCTTCGAACTGGACGCAGGCAATACCGCCTGGATGCTCGCCGCGGCATCGTTGGTCCTGTTGATGACCCCCGCGCTGGCCTTCTTCTACGGCGGCATGACGCGGTCCAAGTCCGTGCTCAACATGATGATGATGAGCTTCGGGGCCCTCGCCATCGTCGGCCCGATCTGGATGCTCTGGGGCTACTCCGAGGTCTTCGGCGAGAACATCGGCGGCATCATCGGCAACCCCTTCGAGTTCTTCGCGCTGCACGGGCTGACCGACGAGAACGGCCTGATGGCCGCGACCGGCGTGCCCGCCACCGTGGCCGTCGGCTACCAGGCGACCTTCGCCATCATCACCGTCGCCCTGATCAGCGGTGCGATCGCCGACCGCGCCCGGTTCGGCACCTGGCTCGTCTTCTCCGCGCTCTGGGTGACCCTGTGCTACGGGCCGATCGCCCACATGGTGTGGGGCGGCGGCGCGCTGGGCTCCGAGGGCTTCGTCGCGGAGTGGCTGTCCACCCCGATCGACTTCGCCGGTGGCACGGTCGTGCACATCAACGCGGGTATGGCCGGCTTCATGCTGGCGATCATCATCGGCAAGCGGATGGGCTTCGCCAAGGAGCCGATGAAGCCGCACAACCTGCCCTTCGTCATGCTCGGTGCCGCGCTGCTGTGGTTCGGCTGGTTCGGCTTCAACGCCGGCTCCGAGTTCGCCGCCGACGGCACCGCCGGCCAGGCGTGGATCAACACCCTGACCGCCACCTGTGTCGCCGCCCTCGGCTGGCTGATCGTGGAGCGGATCCGGGACAAGCACGCCACCAGCCTGGGCGCCGCTTCCGGCGTCGTGGCCGGCCTGGTCGCGATCACCCCGGCCGCCGCTGCGGTCGACGTGGTCGGCTCGATGTTCATCGGCCTGGCCGCCGGTGTCGTCTGTGCCCTGGCCGTCGGCCTGAAGTACCGGTTCGGCTACGACGACTCGCTCGACGTGGTGGGTGTCCACCTGGTCGGCGGCATCATCGGCACCGTGCTGATCGGCCTGTTCGCCAACGTCACCCGGGACGCGGACGGCGCCGTCACCTCGGCGACCTGGGCTCCGGACGGCGCCCTGAACGGCCTGTTCTACGGCGGCGGCTGGACCCAGCTGTGGACCCAGATCGTGGTCGCGATCATCGCCGTCGTGCTGTCCGGCGTGATCACCCTGATCATCGGCTACGCCCTGAAGTTCACCATGGGGTGGCGGATTCCGGAGGAGCACGAGGTCGAGGGCGTCGACGTCACCACCCACGGTGAGGCGGCGTACGACCTGGAGCCCTCGGCCGGCGCCAGCCGCACGTCCGGTTCCCTCACCCACGTTCCCGCGCACCGCGCTCAGGAGGCCAAGGCATGAAGCTCGTCACCGCCGTCATCAAGCCGTTCAAGCTCGACGAGGTGCGTGCAGCGCTGCTTGCCTTCGGGGTCCAGGGAATGACCGTCTCGGAGTCATCGGGATACGGCCGCCAGCGCGGTCACACCGAGGTCTACCGCGGCGCGGAGTACACCGTCGAACTGCTGCCCAAGGTCCGGCTGGAGATCCTCGTCGACGACGAGGACGCCGATGACGTCGTCGACGTCATCGTCCGGGCCGCCCGTACCGGAAAGATCGGCGACGGCAAGGTTTGGCAGATCCCGGTCGAATCGGTGGTGCGCGTGCGCACCGGCGAGCGCGGTCAGGAAGCGCTGTAGGCCCATGCGGAATTCGCCTGTGGGGATGGCGGGCGGTTTCGCGCAGTTGCGAGCCCAACTGCTGAGCCGGACCGGCGTGCCCGGTCCGGCTCGGCGGAAGGCTCTCGCCCGGTTGACCGACGGTTGGCTCGGCGAACTCGCCCAGGACGCCGGGGTCAACGTCGGCGGCGTCGCGTTGGTGGCGGTCGGCGGCTACGGCCGCGGCGAGCTGTCGCCGTTCTCGGATCTGGACCTGGTTCTGCTGCACTCCACGGAGACGCCGGCCTCTTATGCCGGAATGCTGGCCGAGCGGCTCTGGTACCCGATCTGGGACTCCAAGATCCGGCTCGACCATTCGGTGCGCAGTGTCGGCGGGGCCCGGCAGATCGCCCGCACCGACCTGCCGGCCATGCTGGGCATGCTCGATCTGCGGCACATCGCCGGCGACCCCGACCTGGCCACCACCCTGCATCGGCGGGTGCTGGCCGACTGGCGATCCGATGCCAAGAACCGCCTCGAGGATCTGCGCGAGTCCTGCCGGGAACGCGCCGATCGCTCCGGGCAACTGGCCTTCGCGACCACACCCGACCTCAAGGAATCCCGCGGCGGGCTGCGCGACCTGGTGGTGATGCGCGCGGTGGCCGCGTCCTGGGTGGCCGACTGCCCGCACCAGGGACTGGAGGAGGCCCGCTCCGCGTTGCTGGACGTCCGCGACGTCGTGCAGACCGTCGCCGGCCGGGCCACCGACCGGCTGCAGGTGCAGGACCAGGACCCGGTCGCCGCGGCCCTCGGCCTGGACGACCGGGATGCCCTGCTCAAGCACGTCGCCGGGATCGCCCGCACGGTCGACCATGCCAGCGACCTGACCTGGCACCGGGTGGACCGGGCGCTGTCCCGGCCGCAGGGCACCATCACCGACCTGGGCGGCCGGCTCACCCGGCGCATCGACCGTACCCCGCTGGCCGACGGCATCGTCGAGCAGGAAGGGGAGGCGGTCCTGGCCCGAGCGGTGAACCCGGCCAACGACCCCACCCTGGTGGTGCGCGCCGCGGCCGCCGCCGCGCAGGCCGGACTGCCGGTCTCACCGGCCACCGTGCTGCGGTTGGCACGAACCTGCCCGCCGCTGCCCGACCCGTGGCCGCCGGTCGCGCTGGACGCCTTCCTGTCCCTGCTCGGCGCCGGGGAACCGATGATCGCCGCCTGGGAGGACCTGGACCAGGCCGGGCTGATCTCCACGCTGCTGCCCGGGTGGGAACGGCTGCGGTCGCTGCCGCAGCGCGATCCGATCCACCTGTACACCGTCGACCGGCATCTGATGCAGACCGCGGTCAACGCCTCGGGCCTGGTTCGCCGGGTCGCCCGGCCCGACCTGCTGCTGCTGGCCGCAATCCTGCACGACATCGGCAAGGGCCCGCGCGAGGACGAACGGGACCACGCAGATCACGCCGTGGCCGGTGCCGACCTGTGCGTGCCGTGGCTGCGCCGGATGGGCCTGCCTCCCGACGACATCCGGGTCGTCGAGCGGCTGATCCGGCACCACCTGCTGCTGGGCGACTCGGCGGCCCGCCGCGACCCGGACGACCCGGCGACGATCGAGGCGATCGTCGAGGCGGTGGGCGACGCGGAGACCCTGGAACTGCTGGCCGCGCTGACCGAGTCGGATGCCCGGGCCGCCGGCCCGACCGCCTGGACCAGCTGGCGGGCGGGTCAGATCCGCCACCTGGTGGGCCGGGTCCGGCGGGCGCTGGCCGGCCAGCGCCCCGCCGAGCCACCCGCGATGACCGCGGTGGAGCGCGAGCTGATCGAGGCCGGCGGGGTGGGCATCGTGATCGAGCAGGTGCCGGCGGCGCTGCGGATCACCATCTGCGCGCCGGACCGGCCCGGCCTGCTCGCCGCCGCCGCGGCGGTGCTGACGATGCACCGGCTGACCGTGCGGTCGGCTGCGATCCGCACCGTCGACGGCACCGCGCTGCAGACCTGGATCGCGGCCCCGCAGTTCGGGGACGCGCCGGCGGCGGCGACGCTGCGGGCCGACCTGGTCCGGGCGCTCGACGGCAGCCTGGACGTGGCCGCCCGGCTGGCCCGCCGGACGGCGCCGCCCCGGCGCGGTCCGGCCGTGCCGCCGGAGGTGCGGCTGCCCGAGAACGCCTCGGCGGCGTCGACGGTGATCGAGGTCCGGGCGCACGACCTGCCCGGCCTGCTGTACAAGGTCTCGTCGGTGCTCACCACCGTCGGCGTCGACGTGGTCAGTGCCCGGGTGGACACCCTGGGCGCCGACGCGGTCGACGTCTTCTACGTGCAGACGCCGGACGGCGCCCCGCTGTCACCGGCGCGGGCACGTGAGGTGGTCGCCCTGATCGATCAGGCGCTCGCCTGACCCGGGGCCTGACCGATCCGGGGGAACGGCCGGGTGGCGAAGACCTGCTCGACCGGCAGTTGGAAGTACTCGGCGATCCGCAGCGCCAGCACCAGGCTGGGGCTGTACTCGCCGCGCTCGAGGTAGCCGACGGTCTGGTAGTGCACGCCGACCGCCAGGGCCAGCTGGCGGCGGGTGATGCCGCGTTCGGCACGCAGCACGGCGAGCCGGTTGAACAGCACGTCAGACACGCTGCAGGGCCTTCTCCCGGCGCGCCGCGACCGACGACCCGGATTCCCGGCGCGCCATCCGTCGCAGCAGCGGCGGGGCCGTCAGGAACCCGATGACGGCCCAGAGCAGCAGGACGCCGACGGTCAGCAGGGTCCGCCAACTGCCGTCGATCTCGACCGCGGCCGCGCCCTCGGGCAGCAGGGCCGACCGCAGGCCCAGACCCAACCAGTAGGTCGGGGTGAGTTGCCCGAGGACCTGCGCCCAGCCGGCCATCTGGGCCAGCGGGAAGAAGATCCCGGAGATCCAGACAATGCCGGCCATCACGAGCATCCCCCACCCGCCGACCATGCGCGGGCTCTTGAAGACCGATCCGATGACGAACCCCAGCGGCAGCACGGCGAGCAGGCCCAGCACCAGGAAGCCGATGGCCTCCATCCAGCCGGCGACCCCGTTCGCGGTCAGGCCCGGGATGAAGAAGAAGGCGGGGATCAGCAGGATCGTCATGCTGAACGCGATCTCCAGGGTGGTCCGCACCATCTGCCCGACGACGTAGCCGGTCATCCCCCCGGGCATCGACTTGAGCCGCAGCAGGGTGCCGTCCTCCCGTTCGGTGGCCAGTTGGGTGGCCATGCCGTAGGCACCGGAGAACACGATCTGCAGGGCCAGCAGGCCGGGCAGCATGAACAACGCCACCGAGACGGTCGTGTCGGGCAGGGTGTTGTTCCGGTTGAGCCAGAGCACCACGAGAATGATCAGCGAGACGATGACGTAGTACGCCAGGTCCTGGCCGGCCCGCACGCTATTGGCGAACTCGACGCGTCCGCGGCGCAGGCCGCAGTGCACGGGATTCATCGGACGACCTCCGGGCTCGTCGGCTGGGCTTCGTCGGCGACCATCGACAGGTAGGTGCTCTCCAGGCTGGGCCGGCGCACCTCCAGGTCGGTGATCGACCCGGTTTCGGGGCCCTCGTGGGCGAACAGATCGCGGACGAAGCCGGTCGCGTCGTCCGTGGCGTGCACCTGCCGGGCGCCGTGTTGGGTCCAGCGCACCTCGGCGGTGCCGGCCACCTGCCGGGCCAACGCCTCGGCGCTGCCATTGGCCACGATCCGGCCGTGGTGCAGGATCAGGATGCGGTCGGCCAGCTTCTCCGCCTCGTCCAGGTCGTGCGTGGTCAGCAGCACGGTGGTGTCCTGCAGGTCGGACAGCCGGTGGACCAGGTCGTGGAACTCGCGGCGGGCGGCCGGGTCGAACCCGGCGGTCGGCTCGTCCAGGAACAGCAGTTCGGGCCGCCCGACGATGCCGATCGCGACGTCGAGCCGGCGCCGCTGGCCGCCGGAAAGCGTGGCCACCTTCGCTCGGCGGTGCTCGGTCAGGCCCACCATCTCGATCAACTCGTCGGTCGGGTACGGCCGCGGCCGGTCCGGGGTCGCGTAGGGCGCGTAGAAGCCGCCCAGGTGGTCGAGCAGGTCCCGCACCCGCCACCGCCCGTGGTCGCGCCAGGACTGCAGCACCACCCCGATCCGGGCCCGCCAGGCCTCGTCGGCCCGAGCCGGATCCTCGCCCAGCACCCGCACCGTGCCGGCCGACGGGATGCGGAAGCCCTCCAGGATCTCGATGGTGGTCGTCTTGCCCGCCCCGTTGGGACCCAGCAGCACCAGGACCTCGCCGCGGGCGATCGTGAAGTCGACGCCATGAAGGACGTCCGTGGTGCCGTACCGCATCGCCAGACCGGACACCTCGACAGATGTGTGGGACGACATGTAGCAGTTCTACTACAACTCTGCGGCCGATAGGATCGCTTCGTGTTCGAAACCCTGTCCGATCGCCTCTCGTCGGTCTTCACCAACCTGCGGGGCAAGGGCCGGCTGACCCCGGCCGATATCGACAAGACCTGCCGCGAGATCCGTATCGCGCTGCTCGAGGCGGACGTCGCGCTGCCGGTGGTCCGCGCGTTCATCGGGCGGATCAAGGAACGCGCGAACGGGGTGATCGTCTCCGCGGCGCTCAACCCGGCGCAGCAGATCGTCAAGATCGTCAACGAGGAGCTCATCGCCATCCTCGGTGGCGAGACCCGCCGGCTGACCTACGCCAAGACCCCGCCGACCGTCATCATGCTGGCCGGCCTGCAGGGCGCCGGCAAGACCACCCTGGCCGGCAAGCTGGCGCTGTGGCTCAAGGGCCAGGGGCACACCCCGCTGCTCGTCGCGTCCGACCTCCAGCGGCCCAACGCCGTCACCCAGCTGCAGATCGTCGGTGAGCAGGCCGGCGTGCAGGTCTTCGCCCCCGAGCCCGGCAACGGCGTCGGCGACCCGATCGCAGTGGCCCGCGGCGGCGTCGCGCACGCCCGGGTCCGCATGCACGACGTGGTCATCGTCGACACCGCCGGCCGGCTCGGCGTGGACGCCGAGATGATGCAGCAGGCCGTCGACATCCGCGACGCGGTGCAGCCCCAGGAGATCCTGTTCGTCGTCGACGCGATGATCGGCCAGGACGCGGTCACCACGGCCGAAGCGTTCCGGGACGGGGTCGGCTTCAACGGCGTCGTGCTGACCAAGCTCGACGGCGACGCCCGCGGCGGCGCCGCACTCTCCGTGCGGCACGTCACCGGTCAGCCGATCATGTTCGCCTCCACCGGTGAGAAGCTGGCCGACTTCGACGTCTTCCACCCGGACCGGATGGCCTCCCGGATCCTGGGGATGGGTGACATGCTCACCCTGATCGAGCAGGCCGAGCAGCACTTCGAGGCCGAACAGGCCGAGGCCATGGCGGCCAAGATGGCCGGCAACGAGTTCACCCTCGAGGATTTCCTCGAGCAGATGATGATGATCCGCAAGATGGGCCCGATCGGCGGACTGCTGGGCATGCTGCCCGGCGCCGGCCAGATGAAGGAGGCCCTCGCGAACGTCGACGACCGGGACATCGACCGCACCGCCGCGATCATCCAGTCCATGACGCCGGCCGAGCGGCAGGACCCGAAGATCATCAACGCCTCTCGCCGGCAGCGCATCGCCAGGGGCTCGGGATCGACCGTCTCCCAGGTCAACGCGCTGGTCGAGCGCTTCTTCGAGGCCCGCAAGATGATGTCGTCGATGGCCGGCCGGTTCGGCCTGGGCGGCCGCCCGTCCAACCGCAAGGCGGCCAAGGGCCGCAAGGGCAAGCGGTCCACCGGGCGCGGGCCGACCCCGCCGAAGGTCAAGGGCATGCCGGGCGGCTTCCCCGGGATGGGCGCGCTGCCGCCCGGGATGGGTGCGCCGGGCGCGGCCGCGCCCGGCGGTTTCCCGGGGATGGACCAGTTCCCGGGTGACTTCGACCCGACGAAGCTCAAGTTCCCGAAGAAGTGAGCCCGGACCTGCGGGTCCGGGGCGTGGATCCGGCCACCGGGGAGCCGGTCGACCTGGCCGTCTCCGGCGGCCGGATCGTGGACGGTCCGGCGGCCGGCGCGGTCACCGTCACCGGCTTCGTGGTGCCCGGCTTCGTCGACGCGCATTGCCACGTCGGGTACTCACCGACCGGGCCGGCCACCATCGCGGAGGCGGAGTTGCAGGCGGTGGCGAACCTGCAGGCCGGGGCGCTGGCGCTGCGGGACTGCGGGTCGCCGGTGGACACCAGCGAGCTGGTGGGCCGGGACGACCTGCCCGTGCTGATCCGGGCCGGGCGGCACGTGGCGTTCGTCAAGCGGTACATCCGCGACCTGGGCATCGACCTCGAGGATCCCGACGACCTGCCGGCCGAGGTCGCCCGGCAGGTCGCCTACGGCAGCGGGCAGTGGGTCAAGATCGTCGGCGACTGGATCGACCGGGACATCGGCGACCTGGCTCCGCTCTGGCCCGACGACACCCTGGCGCGCGCGGTCGCGGTCGCGCACGCCGCCGGCTGCCGGGTCACCACCCACGTGTTCGGCGAGGACGCGCTGCCCGGCCTGCTGGCCGCCGGCGTCGACTGCATCGAGCACGGCACCGGGCTGACCGACGCGACGATCGCCGCCGCCGCCGCGCAGGGCACCCATCTGGTGCCCACGCTGATCAACATCGAGAACTTCCCGGCGTTCGCCGACCAGGCGACCCGGTTCCCGACCTACGCCCGGCACATGCGGGAGCTCTATGCGCGCAACCACGAGATGGTCCGGGATGCGGTCGATGCGGGCGTCGCGGTGCACGCCGGCACCGACGCGGGTGGGTTCATCGAGCACGGCCGGATCGCCGACGAGGTGATCGCGCTGGGCCGGCTGCTGGGCATGCGCCGGGCGCTGGCCGCGTCCGCGCACGAGGCCCGGGCCTGGCTGGGCGTACCCGGCACCCACGTCGGCGCACCGGCCGACCTGGTGATCTTCGCCGACGACCCGGTGACCGACCCGTCGTCCCTGAAGCGGCCGGCCGTGATCGTCCGGGCCGGTCGGGTGGTGCGGGGCGTCGTCGGCTGACCGGTCGCGGATCGACTACACTGACCCGGTTACGGTCGCCGAGCGGACCCTCTCACCGGTCGCGGCCGCCATTGGTGTGTTCGGACCGCTGCCCCACGCGGACCAGAGCCCGCCCCCCGCACCGATCCGCAAGGAGCATTGCAGCACCGTGGCAGTCAAGATCAAGCTCGCCCGCTTCGGCAAGATCCGCGAGCCGCACTACCGCATCGTCGTCGCCGATTCCCGGACCCGCCGCAGCGGCCGGACCATCGAGAACATCGGCCTCTACCAGCCGAAGGCCGATCCCAGCGTCATCGAGATCGACTCCGAGCGGGCGCAGTACTGGCTCGGCGTCGGCGCGCAGCCGACCGAGCCGGTGCTCGGCCTGCTCAAGGTGACGGGCGACTGGCAGAAGTTCAAGGGTCTGCCCGGCGCCGAGGGCACCCTCAAGCCGCAGCCGGTCAAGGCCGACAAGCGGGCGCTCTACGAGGCTGCGATCGCCGCCGTCGGGTCGGACGACGGCAACGCCGCGACCACCCCGAGGCGTCGCCCGGCCAAGGCCGAGGCTCCCGCCGCCGAGGCCGCGGCCGAGAGCGCCGACGCGTCGTGACCATGCTCGAGGACGCCCTGGAACATCTGGTCCGGGGCATCGTCGATCACGATGACGACGTCAGCGTCGAGATGACCACGGGCCGTCGCGGCCGCACGTTGCAGATCCGGGTGCACCCCGACGACCTGGGCAAGGTCATCGGGCGCGGCGGCCGCACGGCCACCGCATTGCGGACGGTGATGACCGCCATCGGTGGCCGTGGCATCCGGGTCGACGTCGTCGACACCGATCGCTGACCGGACACCGGGCGATGGACGTGGTGGTCGGCCGGATCGGCCGGCCGCACGGTCTGCGCGGGGACGTCACCATCGCGGTGACCACCGACGACCCCGACGCCCGGTTCACCCCGGGTGCGGTGCTGGCCTCCGACCGGGGTCCGCTCACCGTGGCGGCCCGTCGCCGTTCCGGCAACCAGCTGCTGCTGCGGTTCGCCGGCGTGGACGACCGGGACGCCGCCGAGGCGCTGCGCGGCACCACCCTGAGCGTTCCCGCGGAGACGCTCCCGGAGGTCGACGACCCCGACGAGTTCTACGACCACCAGCTCGTCGGCCTGGCGGTCCGCCATGCGGACGGCCGATCGCTCGGCGTGGTGATCGACGTCTGGCACCCCCCGGCCGCGCCGGTGCTGCTGGTCCGCCGGCCGGACGGGTCGGAGGAGGCCGTGCCGTTCGTGCGGGCACTCGTGCCGACCGTCGACCTGGCCGGGGGATTCCTGGTCGTCGAGCCGCCCGACGGCATGTTCGGCTGAGGATCCTTCGTGCGCATCGACGTCATCTCGATCTTTCCGGCGTACCTGGCCCCGCTGCGGGAGTCGCTGCTGGGCAGGGCGATCGACGACGGCCGGGTCGAGCTGGTGGTGCACGACCTGCGGGACTGGACCACCGACCGGCACCGCACCGTCGACGACGCCCCCTACGGCGGCGGGCCGGGCATGGTCATGCGACCGGACGTGTGGGGCCGGGCGCTCGACTCGGTGGTGACGCCCGGTGCTGTCCTGGTGGTGCCGACGCCGGCCGGCCGGCGGTTCAGCCAACCGGTGGCCGTCGAACTGACCCGCAGCGAGCACCTGGTGTTCGCGTGCGGCCGGTACGAGGGCATCGACCAACGGGTGGTCACCGACGCCGCCACCCGGATGCCGGTGCTGGAGCTGAGCATCGGTGACTACGTGCTGGCCGGTGGGGAGGTCGCGACGATGGTGATGATCGAGGCGGTGACCCGGCTGCTGCCCGGCGTGCTGGGCAACCCGGACTCGGCGGTCGACGACTCGTTCAGCGGTCCGCTCGAGCACCTGGTGGAGGCGCCGTCGTACACCCGGCCACCGGTGTACCGGGGATTGACCGTGCCGGCCGTCCTGACCAGCGGCGACCACGCCGCGGTCGCCGCGTACCGGCGCGAAGAATCGCGGCGGCGCACCATCGAGAACCGCCCCGACCTGCTGATTCAATGATCGGGTACCCGCTCTGGCACAATGGAGCGGTTGCCCTGCCGACTTGTGATTTGAGGAATTCCACATGAACACCCTGGACGAGCTGGACGCCGCCTCCCTGCGGTCCGACATCCCGGACTTCCGGCCCGGCGACACGGTCAAGGTCCACGTCAAGGTCATCGAGGGCAACCGGTCCCGGATCCAGGTCTTCGCCGGCCATGTCATTCGCCGCCAGGGCGGCGGGGTCCGCGAGACCTTCACCGTCCGGAAGATCAGCTTCGGCGTCGGCGTCGAGCGCACCTTCCCGGTGCATTCCCCGAACCTGGACAAGATCGAGCTGGTCACCCGTGGCGACGTGCGGCGGGCCAAGCTGTACTACCTGCGTGACCTGCGCGGCAAGGCCGCCAAGATCAAGGAGAAGCGCGAAGGTCGCTGACCGGACCCGGTCCTGGTGTCCGACTCGCCGGAATCGGCCGATTCGGCCGATCAGGTCGACTCAGCGGCGGATGAGGCCACGGCCAAGCCGCCCAAGAAGAAGCGTCCCTTCTGGGTCGAGCTGCCTATCCTGATCGTCATCGCGTTCGCCCTGACGTTCCTGATCCAGACCTTCATCGCGAAGGTCTACTACGTCCCGTCCGGGTCGATGGAACAGACGTTGCACGGCGTGTCGTCCGGTGGTGACCGGATCCTGGCGAACAAGATCGTCTATGACTTCGGCGAACCCGAACCGGGCGACGTCGTGGTGTTCTCCGGACCGCCGTCGTGGGCGCCGGAGGCCCGGATCCCGGGTCCGTCCAACTGGTTCGGCCAGGTGCTGCAGTCCCTCGGCTCGGTGGTCGGCATCGCCCCGCCGAACGAGAAGGACTACGTCAAACGGGTCATTGCGACCGGCGGGCAGACCGTTCAATGCTGTGACGCGCAGGGCAACGTGACGGTCAACGGGCACTCCCTGGACGAGCCGTACATCTACGAGCCGATCGAGTTCATCCCCGGCCAGCTCGACTGCACCACCACCCAGATGTCCCGGCGTTGCTTCGGCCCGGTGACCGTCCCGGACGGCGAGCTCTGGGTGATGGGCGACCATCGCTCCGACTCCGCCGACTCGTCCTATCAATGCCAGGGGATGCCGGCCGGCAGCGGGGCCCAGTGTCAGGGTCCGATCCCGGTCGACAACGTCATCGGCAAGGCGGTGTTCATCGTCATGCCGCCGTCCCGCTGGGGCACCATCTCCTCGCCCGACCTCGATGCCGGATGGGGGCCCTGATGGCCGCCGTGCGACGGCCCAGCCTGCGGGTGGAGAAGCAACTCATGCGTGACGGGGTGACCCGGCTCGCCGCGATGGACGAGGTCGGCCGGGGCGCGTTGGCCGGCCCGGTGACGGTCGGCGTCGTGGTCGTGACTCCCGACGTGCGGCGGGTGCCGCCGGGGCTGGCCGACTCCAAGCTGCTCACCCCCCAGGAACGGGATCGGCTGGTCGCGCCGGTGCGCCGGTGGGTCGGCGAGTTCGCCGTCGGCCACGCCAGTGCCGACGAGATCGACGCCATCGGCATCATCGCCGCGTTGCGGCTGGCCGGCCGGCGGGCTCTGGCCGGGCTGTCCGGTCCGGTCGATGCCGTGCTGCTGGACGGCAACCACAACTACCTGCGCGAGCCGGCGCACGACGTCGTCGACCTGCCGGTGCACGTGCGGATCAAGGCGGACATGACCTGCGCCGCAGTGGCCGGGGCCAGCGTGCTGGCCAAGACCGAGCGCGACGCCATCCTCACCGCGATGGCGCCGGAATTCCCGGTGTACCGCTTCGCCCTGAACAAGGGTTACGGGACGCCGGAGCACGTCGCCGCGCTGCGTGAGCACGGGCCCTCGGTGGCCCACCGGCGCAGCTGGCGGCTGCCGTGTGGCCAGGAACTGGCCGAGGGGATGATGTTCACGTGAGCGAGGTGGCCGGTGAGCGCTGAGGACCTTGAACAGTACGAGACCGAGATGGAGCTGCAGCTCTACCGCGAGTACCGGGACATCGTCGGCCAGTTCTCCTACGTGGTGGAGACCGAGCGCCGGTTCTACCTGTGCAACGCGGTCGACCTGCAGGTCCGCAACCCCGACGGCGACATGTACTTCGAGCTGCGGATGTCGGACGCCTGGGTCTGGGACATGTATCGCCCGGCGCGGTTCGTCAAGAACGTGCGCGTGGTGACCTTCAAGGACGTCAACGTCGAGGAGCTGGAGAAACCGGACCTGCGGTTGCCCGGCGACGACCAGTTCTGACGTGAACCCGTCGTGATCGACGTCCAGGCGCTGCGCACCCACTTCCCGGCCCTGCGGCCCGGGTCCGGCCCGGCGACCGCATTCTTCGACGGGCCCGGCGGCTCCCAGGTGCCCGCGATCGTCGCCGACGCGGTGTCGGCCACCCTGACCGCAGGCATCGCCAACCGCGGGCGGGTAACCCCGGCGGAGCGGGTGGCCGATGACACGGTGCTGGAGGCGCGGGCGGCGATGGCCGACCTGCTCGGTGCGGAGGCGGGCGGCATCGTCTTCGGCCGGAGCATGACCGCGCTGACCTTCGACCTTGCCCGCACCCTGGCCGCCACCTGGTCACCCGGCGACGAGATCGTGGTGACCCGGCTCGATCACGACGCCAACATCCGGCCCTGGGTGCTCGCCGCCGCGCGGGCCGGGGTGAGGGTGCGCTGGGCCGAATTCGATGCGGCCTCCGCGGAGCTGCCGGTCGAGAACGTGGCCGCGATGCTGTCCGACCGGACCCGGCTGGTCGCCGTCACCGCCGCGTCCAACCTGCTCGGCACCCGGCCGGACGTGGCGGCGATCTGCGCCGCCGCGCACGGGGCCGGCGCGTTGACCTACGTGGATGCGGTGCACGCCGCCGCGCACGCGCCGCTGGACCAGGCGCAGCTCGGGGCGGACCTGCTGGTGTGCTCGCCCTACAAGTTCCTCGGGCCGCACTGCGGCGTGCTGGCCGGCCGGGTCGACCTGTTGCAGAGCCTGCACCCGGACAAACTGCTGCCCTCCACCGACGCCGTTCCGGAGCGCTTCGAGCTGGGCACCCTGCCGTACGAGCTGCTCGCCGGGACGACCGCCGCCGTGGAGTTCCTGGCCGGGATCGCCGGTCAGGCGCACCGGGTGGCCGGCGACCGGCGCCAACAGCTGCTGGCCGCGCTGGCCGCGGTGGACGAGCACGAGGAGCGGCTGCGCCGGCGGATCGAGGACGGGCTGGCCGGGTTGCCCGGCGTCACCGTGCACTCCCGGGCGGCCCGTCGCACGCCGACCCTGCTGCTGACCTTCGCCGGTCGGACACCGGACGAGGCGTACCGGTTCCTCGCCGACCGGGGGGTCAACGCACCGGCCGGGTCGTTCTACGCGATCGAGGCGTCCCGGTTTCTCGGGTTGGGTGCCGCCGGCGGGCTGCGGGTCGGTCTGGCCCCGTACAACGACGACGCCGACGTGGACCGGCTGCTCTCCGGCCTGGCAGAGTTCCTGTCATGAGCATCGACCCGTCGCGGATCGACATCGAGTTCGACCCCCGGCGGCAGCGCATGGTCGGCGTGTCCGCGCACGGCCTGCTGCCCTTCGACGTGCCGTTCGTCAGTGAGATCACCGACAACCTCTGGCTCGGCGGCTGCGAGAACGGGTTGGTGCTGCCCGATTTCATCGGGCACCTGGTGTCCCTGTACCCCTGGGAGCAGTACTCGGTCAGGCACGAGCTGGACTCCCGCCTGGAGGTCCGGATGTACGACCAGATCGACCAGGCGATGGACCAGGTCGACGCGATCGCATCCTGGGTGAACACCTGCCGGCAGACGGCGCCGACGCTCGTGCACTGCCAGGCCGGGCTCAACCGGTCCAGCCTGGTGGCGGCCCGGGCCCTGGTCCTGGGCGGGATGACGGCCGACGCGGCCATCGACCTGATCCGGGACAAGCGCTCACCCGCGTGCCTGTGCAACCCGGCCTTCGAACGGTGGCTGCGGCAGGGCTGAGCGGGCTCAGCAGGTGCTGGCCGGCGCGGCGCCGGTGCGCGCCGCGGCGAAGAAGCTCAGCACGTCCGGCACCACGTCAAGGGCGATCTGCCCGTGCCCGGCGCCGGGGACCTCCTTGAACACCACGTGGATGCCCTTGCCGCATTGCTGCGTCACGAATTGCTCGGTGGCCGCCGGATGCACCAGTTGGTCGGCCAGTCCCTGGGCGACGAACAGCGGCACCGTGATCGGCGCATTGCCCGGGGTGTTCTGCTGCAGGATGCCGGCCCACGGCTCGGTGGTTGCCGGGTCGTGGCTCAGGTACTTGCCCACCAGCGGCCCGGCGATGTCGTGCAGCTCGCGGTTCTGCCCGAACAGGCACAGGTCCGCCATCTGCGGGGTGGCCGCCGCGCCCTCGTCGGTAAGCACCTGGGTCAGGGCCAGGCCCGGAATGGTCGAGCCGTACACGCTCTGATAGGTCTGGAACGCGTACGAACCCAGCGACACCCCCGAGACGTCGCCGATGTCGTCGTCGAGCAGGGTGCCCAGTTCGGTGGCGGGCGCGGCCACCGCGGCCGCCGTCAGCCGGAGGTCGGGGGCATAGCTCGGCGCCTGCTGGGCGGCGAACAGCACCGCGTGCCCGCCCTGGGAGTGGCCCCAGAGCAGCACGTCGCTGGCCGTCGTGACGCCCGTCCGGTCGAGCCGCCCGGTCGCCCGCACCGCGTCCAACACGGAGTTCGCCTCCGTGACCCCGACCAGGTAGGAATCCGGCCCGGCGACACCCATCCCCGGATAATCCGCGGCGACCACGGCGTAACCGGCGTCCAACAGGTTCGTCAGGCCCTCGATCAGGTCGAACGGGTCCACGCCGTTCGACGGGGCACACCGGGCAGCCATCCCGGTGGTCGGGTGACCCCAGGCCACCACGGGTCGCGGACCGCCGCCGGTCCATGGTGCGGTCGGTGCGATCACCACCGCGGAGGTGAGCAGCGGCGCGCCGTGCACATCGGTCGAGTGGTACATCACCCGCCGGGCGACGGTGCCGTAGGGCGCGGACTGCAACTGCTCGGTGCGCACCACGTCGCCCGGGTTGCCGGCCGGGATCGGGTCGGGGAGCGCGTAGAACGGCTGCTCGGTGATCTCCTCGAGAACACCCTCCTCCAGGCGATGGTCGGTGGACTGGGCGCACCCGGCCAGCAGGCAGGTGGCCGCGAGCGTGGCGGCGACCGCCCACCGGATCCCTGGTCTCATCCCAGGATTGTGCCTGACGGTGGCGTCAGAAGTGTCGGTTCAGCAGGACGGACGGCCGGCCGGCCGCGTGGATGGTGGGGAGGCCCGGGATCGAAGAATTGATCATGAATTGCCCGGCGATTCCGCGCTGTGACGTTTCCAGTTCGTTGCCGGATCGTGTCTGCGGCCATTTGGGGGGTGGAAGCCCGGTATTCTATGACCGTCCGTTCCCGCGCCGTCCGGCGCCCGACGTACCCGATGGAAGCAAAGTGACGATCCGTATACAGAAGAAGTCCGCGACGACCGCCAAGGTCATGTTTGTCCTGCCCGACGAGATCCATCCGGGTGCCGTGTCCGCGGTCGGCACCTTCAACGACTGGCGCCCGGGAGTGCACAAGCTGGTCAAGCGCAGCAACGGCACGCGCAGCGTGAGCGTGGAAGTGCCGGCCGGACAGGAGATCTGCTTCCGGTACCTGGGTGATGGCGGGGTCTGGTTCGACGATCCGGATGCCGAGACCGTCACTCATGAAGGCACTCTCGTCAAGGTCTGAGCAACCCGGCGGCGCCCGGGTCGACCCGACCCGGGCGTCCATGACTGACCCTGCCGTTTGTCCCCAGCCCGGAAGTTGTCCACATTCTGCGGATCCGGCCTCGGAAGCAATGCGGGGCGGCGCACAGTGACCGGGTGGCTGCAAAGGACGAACTCGGACGCCGCGGCGAACAACTCGCCGCCGAGCATCTGGAGAAGGCGGCAGGGCTGACGGTCCTGACCCGCAACTGGCGTTGCGCGGAAGGCGAACTCGACATCGTGGCGACCGACGCCACGGCCGACACCGTCATCTTCTGCGAGGTCAAGACCCGCAGCGGGATCGGCTACGGCACACCGTTCGAGGCGGTCACCCAGGGCAAGCGGCGCAAGCTGCGGCGGCTGGGCCTGCTTTGGCTGACCGAGAACCGGATCAGGTCGTACCCGGCGATGCGGTTCGACGTGGTCGGCGTTCTCCTGCCGCCGGACGGCCCGCCCCGCATCGAACACCGGGCGCAGGCGTTCTGATGGCTCTCGCGCGCACCTGGTCGATCGGGCTCACCGGGTTGGTCGGGCAACTGGTCGCCGTGGAGGCCGACCTGTCCGCCGGCCTACCCGGCACCGCGGTCATCGGCCTGCCCGACCAGGCGATCGTCCAGTCCCGCGACCGGATCCGAGCCGCGATCGTCAATTCCGGGCACCCCTGGCCGGACCGGCGGATCACCCTCGGACTGTCCCCGGCCGCGCTGCGCAAGAGCGGTGCCGGATACGACATCGCCCTGGCAGTCGCGGTTCTCGCCGCTGCGGGGACGTTACCCGGCGCCGCCGCCGGCAGCACCGTGCTGATCGGCGAGCTCGGCCTCGACGGCACCATGCGCCCGGTGCGTGGCGTGCTGCCGGCGCTGCTGGCGGCCCGGGCGGCCGGCCGGACGCGCGCGATCGTCCCGCTCGGCAACCTGTCCGAGGCGGCGCTGGCGACCGGCGTCACCGTGTGGGGCGCGCCCACCCTGGCCGATCTCGTCGCCAGTCTCAAGGGTGAGAACCACGGCATGGTCAAAGGTGTCCCCGCGGAATCGGCGCCACCCACCGATGCCGCGGACCTGGCCGACGTGCTCGGCCAGCCCGAGGCCCGGCTTGCCCTCGAGATCGCCGCCGCCGGCGGCCACCATCTGGCGATGCTCGGTCCGCCGGGCGCCGGGAAAACCATGCTGGCGTCGCGGTTGCCGGGGATCCTGCCGCCATTGGACGACGAGGAGGCGCTCGAGGTCACCGCCGTGCATTCGGTGGCCGGCCTGCTCGACGAGCAGACTCCGCTGATCACCCGGCCGCCGTTCGTCGACCCGCACCACTCGGCGACCCAGGTCGCGATCATCGGCGGTGGTTCGGGCCAGATCCGGCCCGGCAGCATCAGTCTGGCCCATCACGGGGTGCTGTTTCTGGACGAGGCCCCGGAGTTCGAGCGCCGGACGCTCGATTCGTTGCGCCAGCCGTTGGAGGAGGGTGCCGTGTTGCTGGCGCGGTCGGTCGGGGTGGTGCGTTTTCCGGCCCGCTTCCAGTTGGTGCTGGCCGCGAATCCGTGTCCGTGTGCGGCGGCCAGTGATGCGGATTGCCGATGTGGGTCGGTGCGGCGACGGAACTACTTGAGCCGGTTGTCGGGGCCGTTGATGGATCGAATAGATATCCGGATCGATTTGCCGGCGTTGCCGCCGTCGATTCTGACATCGGCAGGGGGGCAGGGGGAGTCGAGTGCGGTCGTGGCGGAGCGGGTGGTGCTGGCGCGCAAGCGGGCCGAGCATCGGTGGCGGGATACCCCCTGGCGCTGCACGGCGGCGGTGCCGGGGGCGGTGGTGCGCCGGACCTGGTCCCCGGGAGACGCGGAGGCGCAATTGTTGGAGCGGGCGGTGCGGTCCGGGCGGTTGACCGGGCGTGGATTCGACCGGGTGTTGCGGTTGTCCTTGACGGTGGCGGACCTGGCCGGCCGGGATGTGCCGTCGGCGGCGGATGTGGCGACGGCCCTGGCGCTGCGCTGCGGGGAATCGTTATGAGCGTGCCCGAGGAAGCGGTGCCGGCCGGTGCCGACGTGCGGGTGGCGCTGGCCGGGCTGCTCCGGGTGTGCGAGCCGCCCTGCGCTGCGGTGGCCGGCCTGGTCGGGACGCTCGGCCCGGTCGCCGCGTGGCAGGCGGTGCTGGCGCGGCGGGCGCCGCGGGCCGTGCTGTCGGCGACGGCGGCGCGGGTGGACGGGGTGGACCCGGCGGCGTTGGTGGCGCGGGCGCAATCGGATCTGGCGGCGGCGCGGCGGGCGGGGGCCCGGTTGATCGGCCCGGACGACGCGGAGTGGCCGGTGGCGGCGGTGTCCTCGTTCGCCGGGGCGGTCGGTCGCGGTGTGCGGGGCTCGGGTCCGCCGCTGGCACTGTACGTGCGGGGGCGGCCGTTGGCGGGGCTGCCGGATCGGGCGGTCACGGTGGTCGGGTCGCGGGCCAGCAGCCCGTACGGGACCCGGGTGGCGGGGGAGGTGGCGTACGAGCTGGCCCGGGCCGGGTGGGTGGTGGTGTCCGGGGCGGCGTTCGGGATCGACACGGCGGCGCACCGGTCGGCGTTGCAGGTGGCGCGCGCAGCCGGTGCGGGCCGGTCGGTGACCGTGGCCGTACTGGCCTGCGGGATCGATCGGGCCTATCCGGAAGCGAACCGGGAGCTGCTGGATGCCATCGGCAGGTGCGGGTCGGTGGTCAGCGAGTACCCGCCCGGGACGGTGCCGGCGCGGCACCGGTTCCTGGTGCGGAACCGGTTGATCGCGGCGTTCGGTGCCGGCACGGTGGTGGTGGAGGCCGGGCGTCGGTCGGGCACGTTGTCCACCGCGGCGGCCGCCGAGCAGTTGGGCCGGGTGGTGATGGCGGTGCCGGGGCCGGTGACGTCGGCGATGTCGGTGGGTTGTCATCTGCTGCTCGCCGACCGGTTCGCCCAGCTGGTGACCGGTGCGCCGGATGTGCTGGCCGCGGTCGGCGGTCTGGCGGGCGGCCCGGCCGGTGCCCTGGTCGGCGCGCGGGACGGGGCGGCACCGGGGGAGGACCCGCGGCATCCGACGGACGGGCTGGAGCCGGAGACCGCGCGCATCTACGACGCGTTCCCGGCCCGCGGGTCGGTGCCGGTACAGGACCTGGTCGTCGAGTCCGGGTTGCCGGTGTCGGCGGTGCTCGGGGCGCTGGCGGTGCTGCAGATGCACGGGCTGGCCGACCAGCAGGGGCCGTTGTGGCGCCGGATCCGACCCGATCCGAACGGGCGATGAGTTCGGTCCAGCGGATCGGTCCACCCCACGAGAACCGAATCGCGTCACGGTACGTACCCACCAGCGACTCACCGAACAACGAGTCACCGCACCGGAAGTCCCGGCCGATGCCCGGCCGGAGCGGGAGGTGACCGTCCTGCCGCACGCCGGGTTCCGGCGGCCGATGCCCGGCCGCCGGCGGCGATCCCCCTCGGACGCTGTCGCCGAGGCCACATCAGTCGATACGCTGATGTGGGCCGAGCCACGGCGTGGCAATCCCGTCAGGCCCGATCCGGACGGGACGATTCGCACTGACCTGCGAACGACGGCACCCGACGAAGGGATGTGCGGCATGCGACGAGTCGTCGCGATCGCCAACGGCAAGGGTGGGGTCGGCAAGACCACACTGACCGCCGGGTTGGCCGGCCAGCTCGCCGCCGCCGGTTCCCGGGTGTTGGTGGTGGACACCGATCCGCAGGCGAACCTGGCCCGCGACCTGGGTTACCCGTCCGGGGACGGCGGGAACCTGTCCCTGGCGATCACGCACGGGCTGCCGCTGGAGGTCCAGCGCGGCGTGCGGGACCGGCTGGACGTGGTGCCGGGGGGGCCCGCGTTGTGGGACGTGGCACCGGCGTTCACCGCCCGCGGCGCGCGCGGGGCCACCTTGCCGGGCCTCACACCGGCACTGGCCAAGGTCAAGCCGGAGACGGACGGCGAGAAGACGGGTGACTACGACGTCATCCTCGTCGACACCCCGCCCGGCGAACCCATCCTGCAGGAGCTGGTGTTCGGCGCCGCCGACTTCCTCATCATTCCGACCCGTTCCGACGAGGCCAGCCTGGACGGTCTGGTCGTCGTCGCTCAGCGGTTCGCCGCCGCTCGGGCGGTCAATCCCGAGCTCACCCTGTTGGGCGTCGTGCTGTTCGGGGTCCGCGCCGGCAGCACCCGGATGATCGGGCGGGTCCGTGCCGCCCTGCAGGAGACGCTCGGCGACGCCGCGCCGGTGTTCCCGACCTCGATCCGATACCTGGAGAGCGCGGCCGTCGACATGCGCAGCCGGGGCTTGCTGCCGCACGAGCTCACCGAGCTGCACCGGACGGACACCCGCCAACGGCTGGCCCGGTTGCGCGAGGGCGCCCCGGCGGATGCCAAGGACAGCCTGCTCAGCCGCAACTCGTCGGCCGAGGGCCTGGCCGCGGACTACGCGGCACTGGCCGACGAGGTGCTCACGGCGATGAAGGCCCGCAAGGGCGGCGCCCCGCGCCGATTGGAGGTGGCGGTATGACGAGGCCGAACCTGGAGGGTCTGTTCACCGGCAACGCGCCGGCCGACCCGCCGATGACGTGGCTGAACGGCCAGCCGGCGGCGCCCGAGCCACCGCCCCGTGCGGCCGCGACGCCCACCCCCGCGCCGGCCGAGCCGGCCGGACTGCTCGATCCGGTGGCGCTGGCCGAGCGCTACTTCGCGATGATGCAGACCCTGCTCGACATGCAACGCGAGTTCGGCCTGCGCGTGGCGCACCAGGTCGCCGCACTTCCCCCGCTCAACCGGTACCGGCACTGACGGAAAATCTGCGAACCGTCCGCCCGGGATGTACGTATCCCCGGATGACACGCTCCTGAAGGCAACAACAGGATGTTCCACCCCAATACCGGCCGACGCCCGACCGATCAGGGGGAACGCCCCGCCTTCCGGCCCCACCGGGGAGTCGGCGGCCGATGCCCGGCCGCCGTGGGTGAGCCGGAAGGCGACGTGCGCCGCCGGGATGCGACGATGCTGTCGTGCCGAGGTCGACCGCCGCGATGCGCGGCGAACTGCCACCCTCGCTGATCGACGTCCTCGACGACTACGAACTGTTCCTGGCCGCCGAACGGAACCGCTCGCCGGCCACGGTCGCGGCGTACCTGGCCGATGTGACGTCGTTGCTCGACCACCTCGGCCGGATGGCCGGTGAGCGCGACGCCGACCTGTCCGAGCTGACCCTGCCGGTGCTGCGCAGCTGGCTGGCCCGGCAACGCGCCACCGGAGCGGCCCGCTCGTCGATGGGCCGCCGGGCCGCCGCCGCCCGCGGGTTCACCGCCTGGGCGCACCGCACCGGCCGGTTGGCCCACGACGTCGGCTCCCGGCTGGCCGCGCCGCGGCCGGACAAGACGCTGCCGTCGGTGCTCCGCGCCGACCAGGCGCAGCGGATGCTGGACGCGCCGCCGATGCCGCCCACCGACGGCACCGGGGACGACCCGGTGGCCGCCGCCGTGGCCCGGCGTGATCAGGCGATCCTGGAGCTGTTGTACGCGTCCGGCATCCGGGTGTCCGAGCTGACCGGGCTGGACCGGGAGGCGGTCGACCGGCACCGGCGGGTGATTCGGGTGCTCGGCAAGGGCGACAAGCAGCGGACGGTTCCGTTCGGTCTACCCGCCGATCGGGCCTTGGGGGACTGGTTGGACCATGGCCGGCCCGTGCTCGCGGGAACGCAGTCCGGGGACGCGGTGTTCCTGGGCCGCCGCGGCCGCCGGATCGACCAGCGGGCCGTCCGCACTCTCGTCCACCGGCGGACCGCCGCCGTCGACGGGGCGCCCGAGATCGCCCCGCACGGGCTGCGGCACACTGCGGCCACCCACCTGCTGGAGGGTGGCGCCGATCTGCGCACGGTGCAGGAACTGCTCGGCCACGCCAGCCTGGCCACCACGCAGATCTACACCCACGTCTCCGCCGAGCGGCTCACCGCGGTCTACCGGCAGGCACATCCGCGGGCGTGAGGCGTCATCACCGCGCGCGGTTGACCGCGCACGGCCCGTGATTCGCCCACCCGTGGACCTCCGCATCCTCGTCGTGGTCGGTTCCGATCGGTTACGGTGATCATTCCGCCGGCCGGCCGCCCGCCATCCCGCACCCGGGCCGGCCGACGTTCGAAATCCGAAAGACCATCGCTGGGAACAACTCTCGCTGCCGCCGCGACCGTGGTCGGCGTCGACGAAGGGCCGACGACGTGTCCCATGAGCTGAGCCGTCCGGCCGCGCGGAGTCGCGGACCGATCCTGTGGATCGCGCTCGGGGCGGCGATCGCCCTGCTGATCGGGGTCGGGGCCACCGCGGTCGTCGTGCTGACCGGGGACGAGCAGGCCGTGGCCGGTGAACCGGTGCTGCTGGAACCCGCGGCCGAGACGGGACCCGAGCCGTTCGTCGCCATCGCGGGGTCGGCGGTCCCGGCCTTCCCGGACGAGGTCCGCCGCGCCGCCGCGGCCGCCGTGGCCGGACTGGACGCCGATCCGGCCACCGGCACCCGGACGGTCGCCGGCACCACCGATGTCCTGTACGGCGGCTCGGGGGAGCTCGGAACCTGCGATCCGGACACCCTGACCGGCTTCCTGACCGCGAACCCCGCGGCGGGGTCCGCGTGGGCCGCCGTTCCGGGGATCGCACCGGAGGGCATCGACGACTACGTCGCCGGCCTGACCCCGGTGGTGCTGCTGCACGACACCGCCGTGACCAATCACGGATTCGGCAACGGCATCGCCACGCCCCGCCAGTCGGTGCTGCAGGCCGGCACCGCGGTGCTCGTCGACGCCTCCGGGATCCCGGTGGTCCGCTGCGCCTGCGGCAATCCGCTCACCGCGCCGACCGTGCGCGACCTGCCCGCCGCCGACTTTCGGGGCGCCCGGTGGGACGGCTTCGATGCGTCCGCGGCCCTGACGGTCACCGCCGGTCCACGGACGAAGACCTTCACCCTCGTCGACATCGACACGGGAGCGCGCTATCAGCGGCCGGCCGGCCTGGCGGCCGAGTCGGCGCCGGCGTTGCTCGCGGCCACCCCTACCGGCATCCAGCGCAGTACGGACGCCCAGCAGTGGACGACCGTGGCCACCGTCGACCAGGGCAGCCTGGCCAGCCTGGAGGCGAGCGAGGATCTCGTCGTCGCGGTCGGTGGGGTGGCCTGGGACGGGTCCGGGCGCCAGCCGTCCGGGGTGATCACGACCAGCCCGGACGGCACCACCTGGAGCCGGCCGTTGACGACGCCGGACCACCTCGTCGACGTGGCCTTTGGGAACGGCGTCTGGCTGGCGCTCGGCGGGCCGTCACCGGGATCAGCCGGCGGTGCGGCCCCGACGGTGCCCATCTACCGGTCCACCGACGGCGCGAACTGGGACCGGCAGCAGGTCACGCTGCCCGGGGATCCACAGGCCTTCGACCTGGCGGGCTCGATCGACTTCGGTGCGGGCGCATGGTTCCTGCCGGCCTTCGACAACGTCGGCGACGCCGGGATCCCACTGCTCTACCGCAGCACCGACGGCACGACGTGGACCGACGTGTCCGCCGGCGTCGACGCTCGTGGGATCTCGACCGCGTCGGCGCACAACGGTCAGAGCTGGGGTGTGGCCGGGGTGAAGCTGCACTACGACAGCGGTCTGGAGCAGGCACCGAGGCAGGAGCTGCTCGTCGGCGGCAGCGTCGACGGCGCCGAATGGGCACCCGTCCCCGGCGTCCCGTCGAATCTGCGCTTGACCCGACTGTCCTGCACCGGCGATCGCGGCTGGCTCGGGACCGCGGTGGACACCACGGGTGCGGACTGGGTCGGTGTGATCCACACCAGCGCCGACCTGCTCACCTGGTCGCCGTTGGGCACCAGCCCCGCGGACGGGGTCACCGACGTCATCGCCGTCGGTGCCGGCACCGGACCGGACGCGAGCCGGTGCGGCATCCCGGTGGCGTCACCCGGACCCGCCGCCCCCGCCGAACCGGCCGACCGGGCCCCGGATGGCGGCCCGCCGGCCGAGGAAGGGCGCAGAGCCGGCGACCTGGGTCTGACCCGACCGATCTCCACGCCGGCCTGCGACGGCACCGGGATCGTCATCCTGCACTCGGCGGTCGACCCCGCGGCGTACGCGTCGGAGATGCAGTCGTTCCTCGACCGCTTCCCGGACGCGCAGTACCTGCGCACCGACCTGACCGGGTGCTCGTCGCTGAACCGGGCCTCGCAGCAGGGCACTCTCATCTATGCCGCCTACATCCCCGTCGGACCCGACCAGGCGGCGGTGTGCGCGGCCCAGCGGCAGTTCGGCGGCGCCTACGCCAAGTGGCTGGACAACACCTCCGACCCGAACGGCCGGATCGCCTGCGGCTGAGCGGTACGTGCGGAACCGGATCACGGGGCCCGGCCCGCCCATGGCCACAGCCGCACCGCCCACGGGCGCAGCAGGGCCATCGGGTCGAGGTAGGTCCCGTCCGGCAGCCGCGCGCCCCAGTGCAGGCAGCTGGCCGGGGCGCAGCGTGGGTGACCGGCGTCCACGCTGCCGATCGGCTGACCGGCGGCGACGACTGCGCCGATGCTCACCGATGCAGTGACCGGTTCGTAGGTCGTACGCAGGCCGCCCGCGTGCTCGACCGACACCACGCCCCGGTCGGCCAGGGTGCCCGCGAACACCACCCGGCCCGGGCCGGTGGCCGTCACCACCGTGCCCGCCGCGGCGGCCAGGTCGACGCCGCGGTGCCCGGCCGCGTATCGGTCCGGTGGCGGATCGAACGGCACGAGCACGACCGGCGGCGGGGGAACCGGCAGGACGAACCCAGTCGAGGGGCCGGCCGACCCCGGTGCGGCGGGCGCGGCGGCCACCGCACCGGCCGCGCCGATCGGCAGCGTGATCAGGATCGTCAGCACCACGCCGAGCAGCGCCGCCAGCCCGAGCGCGCGGGCCGGCCGGGCCGTGAATCGGGGCGGGTGGCCGGACATGCCGCCGACGATGCCGCCGGACCCGGGCCGCCGGGAGCCGACGCCGGCAGATGTGGATGAAAATCGGACATGGGGACAACTCAGGCGTCTCCGCGGGAACGCCGGCGCCGGCGACGGCCCGGTGGATGCCACGGATGACCGGCCGATCGAGTACCCTGGTCGGGCAGCCCGCCACCGGTGGGCTGACTTCGCACGCCTTGCTGCCACCAGGGACGCTCCATCATCCCGCCCGGCCCGCGACGCGCCGAGGTCCCCGATCCCGACACCGTGGTCAGCCACGAGGCCGGCACCGGGGCGGCGCGTCGCCGAAGGCGTCAGGGCCACGGGTCACCCGACCCGCGGCGACAACCGAACCCTGCGTTCGCGTGCCCGGAAACGTCCGGACCCGGACGCTGCACCAGGAAGGACGGCCCATGGCTGTCGTCACGATGCGCCAGATGCTGGACGCCGGCGTCCACTTCGGACACCAGACCCGGCGCTGGAACCCGAAGATGAAGCGGTTCATCTTCACCGAGCGCAACGGCATCTACATCATCGACCTGCAGCAGACCCTGCAGTACGTCGACCGCGCGTTCGAGTTCGTCAAGGAGACCGTCGCCCACGGCGGCACCATCCTGTTCGTCGGCACCAAGCGGCAGGCCCAGGAGGCCATCGCCGAGCAGGCGACCCGGGTCAACATGCCGTACGTGAACCAGCGCTGGCTGGGCGGCATGCTCACCAACTTCTCCACCGTGCACAAGCGTCTGCAGCGCCTCAAGGACCTCGAGGCGATGGAAACCTCCGGCGAGTTCGACGGTCGCACCAAGAAGGAGGTCCTGCTGCTGACCCGCGAGAAGGAGAAGCTGGCCAAGACCCTGGGCGGCATCCGGGACATGGCCAAGGTCCCGTCCGCGGTGTGGATCGTCGACACCAAGAAGGAGCACATCGCCGTCGGCGAGGCGCGCAAGCTCAACATCCCGGTCGTCGCGGTGCTGGACACCAACTGCGACCCGGACGAGGTCGACTACCCGGTCCCGGGCAACGACGACGCGATCCGGTCCGCCGCGCTGCTGACGAAGGTCATCGCCGAAGCGGTCGCGGCGGGCCTGATCCAGCGCAGCGGTGGCGGCGCAGGCAACACCCAGGAGGAGCCGCTGGCCGAGTGGGAGCGCGAGCTGCTCGCCGCCCACGAGGCGGAGACGGCACAGGCCCCCGAGGGCGTCGAGGCCGCCCCGGCCACCGAGTCGGTCACCGAGGCACCGGCCGGCGCTGAAGCCTGACCCCCGGCCCTCACTCATCCACCCGAATTCCAGACAAGTAAGGAACACCGCCGACATGGCAATCAGCGCGGCCGACGTCAAGCGGCTCCGGGAACTCACCGGCGCCGGAATGATGGACTGCAAGCGGGCTCTGGAGGAGTCCGACGGCGACTTCGACAAGGCGGTCGAGTACCTGCGCATCAAGGGTGCGAAGGACATCGGCAAGCGGGCCGAGCGCACGACCGCGAACGGCCTGGTCGCCGCGGTCGGCGGGGCCCTGGTCGAGCTGGACTGCGAGACCGACTTCGTCGCCAAGAACTCGGAGTTCCAGGATCTCGCCGAGCGGATCGTCAACGTGGTGGCCCAGCAGGAGGCCGGGGTGAGCCCGGAGCAGGTGCTGGCCGCCGAGCTGGGTACCGGCACCGTCGCCGACGAGATCAACGCGCTGTCGGCGAAGATCGGCGAGAAGCTCGAGCTGCGGCGGGTCGCCAAGTACGACGGCAACACCACCGTCTACCTGCACAAGCGGTCGGCCGACCTGCCGCCGGCCATCGGCGTGCTGGTCGCCTACGAGGGCGACGGCGAGGCGGCGGCCGAGGTCGCCCGCGGCGCGGCGATGCAGGTCGCCTCGCTCAAGGCCCGCTACACCTCCCGGGACGCCGTTCCGGCCGACGTGGTGGACAACGAGCGGCGCATCGCCGAGGCCACCGCCCGCGAGGAGGGCAAGCCGGAGGCCGCGCTGGCCAAGATCACCGAAGGCCGGGTCAACGGCTTCTTCAAGGAGTCCGTGCTCACCGAGCAGGCCTCGGTGCTGGACTCGAAGAAGACCGTCGGTGCCCTGCTGTCCGCGGCCGGGGTCACCGTGACCGCGTTCACCCGCTTCGAGGTCGGCACCGCCTGATGCCGCAGGTGCACCCGCGGCGCCCGTTCCGTCGGGTCGTCCTGAAGCTGGGTGGCGAGATGTTCGGCGGCGGCGAGGTCGGGGTCGATCCCGACGTCGTCTCGACCGTCGCCGAGCAGATCGCCGAGGTCGCCGCCGACGGCGTGCAGGTGGCTGTCGTCATCGGCGGGGGCAACTTCTTCCGCGGCGCGCAGCTGCACGAGCGCGGCATGGAGCGGGCCCGGGCGGACTACATGGGCATGCTCGGCACGGTCATGAACTGCCTGGCCCTGCAGGACTTCCTGGAGCGCGAGCACCACATCGACACCCGGGTGCAGACCGCGATCACCATGGGCCAGGTCGCCGAGCCGTACATCCCGCGGCGCGCCGAGCGGCACCTGGAGAAGGGCCGCGTCGTCATCTTCGGCGCCGGGGTCGGCATGCCGTACTTCTCCACCGACACCACCGCCGCCCAGCGGGCGCTGGAGATCGGGGCCGAGGTCGTGCTGATGGCCAAGGCGGTGGACGGCGTCTACGACAAAGATCCGCGCCGGTTCCCGGACGCGACCATGTTCCACGAGATCACCCATCGCGAGGTCCTGGAGAAGGGGCTGCAGGTCGCCGATGCGACCGCGTTCAGCCTCTGCATGGACAACGACATGCCGATCATCGTGTTCAACCTGCTCACCGACGGCAACATCGGCAAGGCTGTGCGTGGGGCGACCATCGGCACCCTGGTGTACACACCTCCTCGCCTGGACAAGTAGCCGGAAGGGCTCGACCAATGATCGACGAAGAACTCTTCGACGCCGAAGAGAAGATGGAGAAGGCGGTGAGTGTGGCCAAGGACGACCTGGCCACACTGCGCACCGGCCGGGCCAACCCGAACATGTTCGGCCGCATCCAGGTCGACTACTACGGCGCGCCCACCCCCATCACCCAGATGGCCGCGATCAACATTCCCGAAGCGCGGATGGCCGTCATCAAGCCGTATGACGCGAGCCAGTTGCACGCGGTGGAGAAGGCGATCCGGGACTCGGACCTGGGCGTCAACCCGACCACCGACGGCATCGTCATCCGGGTCGTGTTCCCGGCCCTGGACAAGATGTCCAAGGACGGCGAGGTCGGCGAGGACGAGGTGACCCGGGCCGAGAAGGAACTCCAGCAGATCACCGACCGGTACACCCACCAGGTCGACGAGCTGGTCAAGCACAAGGAAGCCGAGCTGCTCGAAGTCTGATGGCCGCCGAGAGTGGATCGCGCGCGGGCCGCAACCTGCCGATGGCGATCGGCGTCGGGGTCGGGCTGGGCGCCGTCGCACTGCTGTCCCTGTTGACCTACCGGATCACCTTCCTGGTCGTCATCGCCGCGGCGGTCGCGGTGTCGGTCTGGGAGCTGCAGGGAACGCTGCGTCGCGCCCGGGGTATCGCCCTCACCTGGCTGCCCATCGGTATCGGCACGATCGTGACGATCGGCCTGGCGTGGCCCTACGGTGCGGCCGCGTTGGGGATCGGGGTCGCCGCCACCACCCTGCTCTGCATGGTGTGGCGGCTGCCCGGCGGCGCCGACGGTTACCTGGCCGACCTGTCGGCGTCGGTGTTCGTCACCGTCTACATCGGCTTGTTCGCCGGGTTCGCCACCCTCATGCTGGTGCCGGCGGACGGCGCGCAACGCATCCTGACGTTCCTCATCCTGGTCGTCGCCAACGACGTCGGCGGGTACGCGGCCGGCGTGCTGGCCGGCAAACACCCGATGGCGCCCACCATCTCCCCGAAGAAGTCCTGGGAGGGCTTCGGCGGGTCGGTCGCCGGGTGCATGATCGCCGGCGCCCTGTGCGTGTGGCTGCTGCTCGACGGGGTGTGGTGGCGCGGGCTGGTGATCGGCGTGGCGATCGCGATCACCGCGACGATCGGCGACCTGACCGAGTCCCTGATCAAGCGCGACCTGGGGGTCAAGGACATGGGCACCCTGCTGCCCGGGCACGGCGGCCTGATGGACCGGATGGACTCCCTGCTGCCGTCGGCCGTCGTCACCTGGGCCCTGCTGACGGTGCTCGTCTGACATCATCGGTGGGGTGACCCCGCCCCTGGTGTTGTTGCACGCGTTTCCGCTCGATTCGCGGATGTTCGACGGGATTCGCCCCGAGTTGGCCGCCCGGACCCGGCTGCTGACCCCCGACCTGCGTGGATTCGGCAGCGGCCCCCCGCTGGGTGACCGGATGCCCGACCTGACCGTGTTCGCCGACGACGTGCTGGCCGACCTTGACGCCGCCGGGATCGGGCGGGCGATTGTCGGCGGCGTGTCCATGGGCGGTTACATCGCGCTCAACCTGCTGCGCCGGCATCCCGACCGGGTGGCGGGACTGATCCTGGCCGACACCCGCAGCGGCGCCGACGACCAGGCCGCGCTGGAGCGTCGCCGGGGTGCCGCCGAGCGTGCCGATCGCGGTGAGATCGCCACCGGCGTCGACGCGGTCACCCCGCTGATCGCGGACACCGCCGCCGGACTGGTCCGGGCCGAACTGGCGTCGATCGCCGGGGCGGTGCCGGCCGCCACGATCGCCTGGGGCCAGCGGGCGATGGCCGGCCGGCCGGACTCGACCGCGGCGCTCGCCGCGACGACGGTGCCGGTGCTGATCGTGGTGGGGGAACTGGACGCCGTCACCCCGCCGGCCGTGGCCCGGGAGATGGCGGCGACCGCACCGGAGGCCGAGTTGGTCGAGCTGCCCGGCGTGGGCCACCTGTCACCGGCCGAGGATCCGACCGGCTTTGTCGATGCGCTGATCGGCTGGCTGTCCCGCCGCTTCTGAACCCGCTACCGGGCTGGTGCTGTCGGCGCCCTGTGGCAGGGTGGAGTCATGGGGAATCCGATTTCTTTCGGTGATGCAACGATCACGCCCGGCGCGTTGCCGGCGTATCCGGGGGCGCAGGAACTGGCCGCGGCCACCCGCGGGCAGGCGCTGGTGCTGCGCGGGTTGACAAAGGCGTTCGGGCCACGGTTGGCCGTCGATCACATCGATCTCGACGTGCCGGTCGGCTCGTTCTTCGGCCTGGTCGGCCCGAACGGAGCCGGCAAGACGACGACACTGTCCATGGTCACCGGCCTGTTGCGGCCGGACGCCGGCCGGGTGCTGGTCGCCGGGGTCGACGTGTGGAGCGACCCGGCGGCGGCGAAGGCCCGGATGGGGGTGCTGCCGGACGGCCTGCGGTTGTTCGAGCGGCTCTCCGGACCGGAGCTGCTCAGCTACCTGGGCCGGCTGCGGGGGATGCCGCTGGAGGTGGTCAAGCAGCGGTCGGCCGAGTTGATCCGGGTCCTGGACCTCGACGACGCGGGCAACAAACTGGTCGCCGACTACTCCACCGGCATGCGCAAGAAGATCACCCTGGCCGCCGCGCTGCTGCACTCGCCGTCGCTGCTGTTGCTCGACGAGCCCCTGGAGGCAGTCGACCCGGTCTCCGCCCGGATCATCCGGCACGTGCTCACCCAGTACACCCATGCCGGAGGCACCGTCGTGTTCTCCTCGCACGTGATGGCGCTGGTCGAAGGGCTGTGCACCCACGTGGCGGTGATGGCCGGCGGGCACATCATCGCCGCCGGTGAGCTGGCCGCGGTCCGGGGCGCGGCGCCCAGTCTGGATGACGCGTTCATGCACCTGGTCGGGGCGGACGACGTGCAGGAGGGGGGTCTGTCGTGGTTGGGGTCTTCGCCGGCCTGAAGTGGCACCTGGTCACCAGTCGGATCCGGGCCGCGTCCGGCGCGAAGAAGGCGTGGACGGTCGTCGGGCTGGTCGCCCTGCTGCTCGTCGCCGCGTTCATCGGCCTCTCGCTCGGGACGCTGCGGCTGCTGCCGATCGACGCGGTGCCGATCATCACCAGCCTGCTCACGCTGCAACTGGTCGGATGGGTGCTCACCCCGTTGCTCGCGTTCGGCGTCGACGAGACCGTCGACCCGCAGCGGTTCGCGCTGCTGCCGCTCCGCTCGCAGACGCTGCAGCGCGGGCTGCTGGTCACCTCGCTCATCGGGTACCTGCCGGTGGCGAACATGATCGCCCTGCTCGGCATCGCGGTTGCGCTGTCCGTGCCGTGGTCCCTGTTGCCCGTCGCGGTGGTCTGCATGATCGTGCAGATGCTGCTGTGCGTGGTGCTCTCCCGGGCGGCGTCCACCTCGATGTCGGCGCTGATGAGCAGCCGGCGTGGCCGCGACCTGGGCATGGCCGTCGGCCTGGGCATCTTCGTGATCTACATGCTGTTCGTCTTCCTGACGAACTCGTCGAGCAGCGACCCGTCGGCCAACGGGCAGGCCCTGCGCTCGGGCGTGCTCGGGGTGGCCGGGGTGCTGCAGTGGCTGCCGCCGGGAGCGTTGGCCGCACTCCCCGGGCAGGTCTTCGCGGGCGAGTGGGGCCGCGCCCTGGTATCCCTGATCATCGTTCTCGGCGGGCTCGCGCTGGCCTGGTGGTGGTGGGCGACGGCGCTGCGCCGCAGCCTGACCACCGTGCCGTCCTCGACCGAGGGCTCGTCGCCGTCGCATGGTGCGGAGGGCACCGCTGTCGCGGTCGGCGTCGTCGGCACGATGAAGGTGGTCGCCGGGCGGGATCGGCTGCTGGCCTGGCGGGACCCGATGCGCCGGATGCCGTGGCTGATGGTGGTACTGCTGACCATCGCCTGGCCGTTCCTGGTGGTCCGCGGGTCCGGCGCGGTGTTCGCGGTCGCGTTCGGCGCGTTGCTGTGCGGTGCGCAGGCCGGAAACCAGTACGGAGTCGAGGGTTCCGGGCTCTGGCTGCACCTGCAGACCGTCACCGATCGGGTGCGGGCGCGCGGCGAGGTACTCGGACACGCGATCGTGGCGCTCATTCCCGGGGTGGTCATCATCCTGGCGGGTATCGCGGTGCAGGCGACGGTGCACGGGGACTTCCAGCACATCCCCGCCGCCGTCGGCGGTTGCCTGGCCGCGCTGTTCGGGGCGGTGGCGGTGTCCTGCTACATGTCCGCGCGACTGCCGTACGCGCAGCCGCAGAGTCGCAAGTCGATGTTCGCCTCCAGCGTGCCCGGGCAGAAGGGCCGCACCACCGCGGCCAGCTTCGCCTTCCTGATCGGGGGGCTGATCGTCGCGCTCCCGGCGATCGTGCTGGTGGTGCTGTCCCTGCTGGTGGACCCGATCTGGGGTTGGGTAGCGCTCGTCGTCGGCCCGCTGACCGGGATGCTCGCGCTGGCGATCGCGGTGCGGATGACCGCCGGTCGGTTCCTTGAGGATGCCCCGGAGATCTTCGAGCTGGTGCGCGCGGGCGACCGGGTGTAACGGCTCGCCCGGCGCTGGTGCCCGGCTACCGGCCCATCGCCCGATCGGCCAACGCCCGGAACCCGGAGCGTTGCTGGGCGGGCACGCCCGACCCGTCGTCGGTCGAATCCACCCGGGCGAAGGTGTCGGTGTCGGATTCGGAGTACTCCCGCCCGGCCGGCCGGTCCCGGTCGAAGTCGGCCGCGATCGCGTTGAGCTTGTCGTCGGTCGACTCGGCGACCGACGAGCCGCCGAGATCGTCCTCCAGGGCGGCCGCGGACTCCACGACGGGCGGGACCTCGGCGACGACGTCCGGCTGCTCGGCCCGCAGGGAATCGACGGTCACGTCGTCCCAGGGGCCTGGTTCCTGGTCGAACCCTTTGGGCAGGCCGGTCGGCCGCGCGTCGGGTTCGGCCGGGAAGTCCGCGGTCACCGGGCGCCCGGCCTCGGACGCCGGGGGGTCCAGCAGGGTCGGGCCGGTGGCGGCCAGCTTGTCGACCTGACCCAGGTGCTCGCGCAGCGAAGCGAGCTGGTCCAGCACATGCCCGCGCAGCGAGGTGAGCTCCTGCACCGCGTGGTCGGCGTCGGCCACCCGCTGGTGCGCCTGGGCGGCGGCCCGCCGCACCAGTTCGGCGGCGTGCGCGGTGGCTTCGGCAACCAGCCGCTCGGATTCCGCGGTGGCGTCGGCGATGCGCTGCTTGGCGTCGGCGACCGACAGCTCTTCGCGCTCGCTCAGTCGCTGGTGCGCCTCGGCCCGCCGGGAGCTGATGGCGATCTCGAAGTCCTCCTCGACCGCGGCCCGCCGGGTGGCGCTCTCCGCATCCAGCCGATCCCGCTCGGCCTTGGACGTGGCCGTCAGACGCTCGGCCTCCTCCCGGGCCGAACCGAGCGTGTCGGCAGCCTCGGTGCGGGCGGAGGTCAGGGTCTGTTCCGATTCGGCGCGCGCGGCGGTCAGCGTCGCCAGCGCCTCCTCCCGGGCGGCGGTCAGCGTGGCCCGGGACTCCGTCGACGCCTCGGCGACCAGCCGCTCGGCCTCGGCCGTCGCCGACGCGAGCGCCGCCTGCGACTCCTGTCGCGCCGTCGAGCGGGTGTGCTCGGCCTCCGCGCTGGCCTCGGCCAGCAGATCCCGCACCTGATCCGCGAGCTGCCGGCGCGTCCGTTCGCGTTCGACGTCGAACGCCTCGCGCTCGGTGGCGGTCAGCGCGGCCATTTCCGAGGCGGCCGCGCGCATCTTGTCCGCATCGGCGTTCGCGCGGGCCCGGATCTCGGCCGCTTCTTCCTCGGCCAGCCGGATCATCCGCTGCATGCGGTTGGACAGACCGGTCATCGACACGGGCTCGCGGGCCATGTTGTCCAGCTGGGCGCGCAGCTCGTCCGCTTGCCGCTGCGTCGCCTCCAGCTGGGCCGACACCTCGGACAGCCGCTGGTTGGTCGCATCGCTGTTGGCGGTGGCGATGCGGAGGTCGTATTCGAGTCGCTCCAGATGCGCGGTCACCTGGTCGGGGGCGAAGCCGCGCCGGACGAGGTCAAACGGAATCTGGGCCGGCAGCCACTCGTTCGTGCTCATCGCTCCATCGTTCCACTCGGTTGCGCCGTCGCCGGGACGCAACGCCGAATCAGTCGTGTGGGCCTGCCGGCTGGACCAGCTCCACCAGCACGCCGCCCGCGTCCTTGGGGTGCAGGAAATTGATCGCCGAGCCCGCGGTACCCCGGCGCGGCTCGTCGTACAGGGTCCGGAGTCCGGCGGCGCGGGCCGCCTCGGCCGCCGCGACGACGTCGTCGACGCGCAGGGCGAGCTGCTGCAGGCCAGGTCCGTTCCGCTCGAGGAACTTGGCGATCGTCGACTCGGGGTTCAGCGGCGCGAGCAGTTGCACCTGCGCGCCGCCCGGTGCGGGGCCGAACGCGATCATCGCTTCCTCGACGCCCTGTGCCTGGTTGGTCTCCCGATGCGCCAGCCGACCGCCGAGCGTCTCGGTGTAGAAGGCGATTGCGGCATCGAGATCGGGGACCGCGATCCCGATATGGTCGACGGCGGTGCTCGGCAAGCCCATGCCCTACCGTAACGCGCATGGATGACGGGCCGGCGCCGGCCGCAGGTCCGCCCGGCGACCCTGTCGCCGCGCTGATCGGCGGCGCCGTCGGTGGCTCGGTCCGGTCGATCGCCCGGTTGATCAGCATGATCGAGGCCGGCGGCGACCCGGCGGCGCGCGTCGCCGCCGGCCTGTTGGGCCGACCCCGCCGCGCCGCCGTCCTGGGCATCACCGGGCCACCCGGCGTCGGCAAGTCCACCCTGATCACCGCGCTGATCGCTCGTTACCGGTCGCGCGGCGCCCGGGTCGCGGTGCTCGCCGTCGACCCGTCGAGCCCGTTCAGCGGCGGCGCGCTGCTGGGCGACCGGGTGCGGATGGGCGAGCACGGCACCGACCCCGGCGTCTTCATCCGTTCCATGTCCAGCCGCGGCGAACTGGGTGGGTTGTCGGCGGCGACCGGGGGCGCCGCCGATCTGCTCTCCGCGATCGGCTTCGACGTCGTGATCGTGGAGACCGTCGGGGTCGGCCAGAACGAGGTGGCGGTGCTCCGGCTGGCCGACACGGTGCTGCTGGTGCTCTCGCCCGGCCTGGGCGACGGGATCCAGGCGGCCAAGGCCGGGATCCTGGAGATCGCCGACGTGCTGGTGGTCAACAAGGCGGACCGGGACGGGGTGGCGACGACCGTCCGCGACCTGAGGTCGATGGTCGCCCTGGGCCGCAGCGGTAGCACCGACGAGGGCACGTGGCGCATCCCGGTGCTCACCACGGTGGCGACCGAGCCACCCGGATCTGAGCGGGCCGGCCTGGACCGGCTGCTGGACGCCGTCGACGCCCACCGGGAGCACCTGGACCGGTACGAGGGTGCGGCCGCCCGGGCGACCCGGCGGGCCGAGGCGGCGGTCGAGGCGCTCGTGCTGCAGCGGCTGCAGGCGGCGCTGCGCGACCCGGCCGGCCAGGCCGTGCTGGGCCGGGCCGCGACCGCCGTCGCCGCCGGCGACGAGGACACCCATTCGGCGGCGCAGCACGTGCTGCGGGAGCTGGCCGAGGGATAACTCACGGATTGCCGGCCGGGCGAGCGGGTACGGTGCCGGGCATGGCGGAAACGATCATCGCCCGGGAGGTCGTCAAGCGGTACGGCTCGGTCACCGCGGTCGACGGGGTGTCGCTGACCGTGGGGGAAGGCGAGTTCTTCGGCATCCTCGGACCCAACGGTGCGGGCAAGACGACGCTGGTCGAGATGATGGAGGGGCTGCGCGAACCCGATTCCGGAGCGGTCACGGTGCTCGGGGAACCGGTGTGGCCACGCAACATGAAACTGCTCAACCGGGTCGGGGTGCAGTTGCAGGGCACGTCGTTCTTCGAGCGGCTCACCGCCCACGAACAGCTCGCCACGTTCGGTGCGGTCTACGGGGCGCCGTCCTCCCGCATCGACGAGATGCTGGACCTGGTCGGGCTGACCGACAAGGCATCGACCCGCGCCGAGAAACTCTCCGGCGGCCAGTCCCAACGGCTGTCCATCGCCTGCGCGCTGGTCCACGACCCGGACGTGGTGTTCCTCGACGAGCCGTCCGCGGCGCTGGACCCGCAGGCCCGGCGCAACCTGTGGGACGTGCTGCGGGCGATCAACGAGCGGGGCAAGACGGTGGTGCTGACCACCCACTACATGGACGAGGCGGAAATCCTGTGCGACCGCGTGGCCATCATGGACGCCGGCCGGATCCTGCAGCTGGGGCCGCCCGCCGAACTCGTCCGCGACCTGGGCGCGCCGGTCCGGATCGCGGTCGAGGCGGCGGCACTCGGCCAGGATCGGGCCCGACAGATCGACGGCGCCGAGTCCGTCTCCGGTGACGGCGTGTCGACCGTGATCACCACCCGGCGGCCGGCGCCGGTCCTGCAGGCCCTGGCCGGGATGGACGCCCTGGCCGGGTTGCAGGTCCGCGGGGCGACCCTGGAGGACGTGTTCTTGCAGTTGACCGGACGGGAGTACCGGGCGTGAGCCGGCAGGGCAAGTCCCGGGGCTTCGTCAGCCTGTCCACGGCGATGTTCAAGAGCTTCTACCGGGACTGGCTCTCGGTGGGGTTCTCGGTGTTCTTCCCGCTGTTCTTCATCATCATCTTCGGCACCATCTTCTCCGGCGGCTCGTCGTCCGCGCCGACCGTCATCCAGGTCGGGCCGGTGCCGGTCATCGACCAGCTGCCGCCCGAGGCCAAGGCGGCGCTGGACGACGCCGTCCAGATCGTGCCCGGCACCACCTTGGACGACGCGCTCCAGCAGGTCCAGAAGGGCGACGCCGGCGGGGCGATCGAGCAGCAGGGCAACACGCTGATCGTGCACTACTCGTCGGCCGACCAGGTGACCTCGGCCACGGTTCAGGGGATCTTCAACGCGTTCGTCAATGAGGCGAACATCGCCGCGTCCGGCGTGCCGCCGACCTACCAGTTACAGACCGAGCAGGTCGAGGACCAGTCGCTCAAGCCGATCCAGTTCATCGCCCCCGGCATGATCGCCTACGGCATCGCCGTCGGTGCGGTGTTCGGGGCGGCGATGACCCTGATCACCTGGCGGCAGAAGCAGCTGCTGCGCCGGCTCCGGCTGGCACCGGTGTCCACCGGCACGATCGTGACATCGCGGGTGGTCGTGTCGCTGGCCGTCGCACTGGTGCAACTGGCGCTGTTCATCGGCGTCTCGGTGCTGCCGTTCCTCGGCCTCAAGCTCTCCGGGGCCTGGTGGATGTCGGTGCCGCTGGTGATCGCCGGCACGCTGGCCTTCCTGGCGATCGGGCTGTTCGTCGGTGCGGTGGCCAAGACCCAGGAGGGGGGCAGCGGCCTGGCCAACCTGATCACGCTGCCCATGGCGTTCCTGTCCGGCGCCTTCATCCCGCTGGAATCCGCGCCGGCCTGGCTGAGCACGATCGGCAAGTTCCTGCCGCTGACCTACCTGGTCGAGGGGCTCAAGGACGTCATGGTGCGCGGCCAGGGTCCGCAGGCCGCGCTGCTGCCGATCGGCGCGCTGCTCGCGTTCGCCGTCGTCGTGACGTTCATCGCCACCCGGTTCTTCCGGTGGGATTCGGCCTGACCGGCGCGCTCAGGCGAAGTCACCGGCCGCCCGCCGGACCTTGGTGAGCAGCACCGACAGCGCAGCCTGTTCCTGATCGTCCAGCCCGACGAAGCCGAACTCGGCCCTGGTCACCGCCTCGGTGGCCGCGGTCAGCCGTTCCCGGCCCGGCTCGGTCAACTCGACCAGCGTGGTGCGCCGGTCGCTGGGGTGGGGCAGCCGCCGGGCGAGGCCGTCGGCCTCCAGCCGGTCGACGATGTTGGTGATCGACGTCGGGTGCAGCTGCAACCGCTCGCCCATCATCCGCATCGGCAGCGAGCCGCGCTTGGAGAAGGACAGCAGCACCAGTGCCTCGTACCGGGCGAACGACAGGCCGTGCGGCTTGAGGCTCTCGTCGACGGAGGCGAGCAGGATCTGCTGGACCCGCATGACGTTGGTGACCGCGGACATCGCCGTGCTCGGCCCGATCCGCTCGGACCACGTCTGGGCCGCCTTGGCGATCGGGTCGAAGGGCAGCGCAGGGGCCGTCACGTTGGTGCTCATGGCTTGCACCGTAGCAACCGGTGCCACCCGGCGAATGGTAGGTCATCCGACTATTGGATATCCTGTCTTCTATGGCGGATCAGGTGTCGGAGCAGCAGTCCATCGACGACGGCCGGGAACGGTGGGCGCGCCGGTTCGCGGCGGCCCAGGACGCCGGCCGGGTCCGGGATGCCGACTACACCACCCTGTCCGGGATGGCGGTCGAGCCGGTCTACGGCCCGGCGCCGGGTGACGTGGTGCACGATTTCGAGCGGATCGGCTGGCCCGGCGAGTTCCCCTTCACCCGCGGCCTGCACGCCACCGGTTACCGCGGCAAGCCGTGGACCATCCGGCAGTTCGCCGGCTTCGGCAACGCGGACGACACCAACCGCCGGTACAAGATGATCCTGGCCGAGGGCGGGCACGGCCTCTCGGTCGCCTTCGACATGCCCACCCTGATGGGCCGGGACTCGGACGATGCCAGGTCGCTCGGCGAGGTCGGGCATTGCGGGGTGGCCATCGACTCGGCGGCCGACATGGACGTGCTGTTCGACGGGATCGATCTGGGCGACGTGACGACGTCGATGACGATCTCCGGGCCGGCGGTCCCGGTCTTCTGCATGTACCTGGTCGCCGCGGAAAGACAAGGCGTCTCGCCGGAACGGTTGAACGGCACGCTCCAGACGGACATCTTCAAGGAGTACATCGCGCAGAAGGAGTGGATCTTCCCGCCCGAACCGCACCTGCGGTTGATCGGCGACCTGATGGAGTACTGCACGCAGCGGATGCCCGACTACAAACCGTTGTCGGTGTCCGGCTATCACATCCGCGAGGCCGGCGCGACGGCCGCGCAGGAGTTGGCGTACACGCTGGCGGACGGCTTCGGCTACGTGGAGCTGGGCCTGTCGCGGGGCCTGGACGTCAACTCGTTCGCGCCCGGGCTGAGCTTCTTCTTCGACGCTCACGTCGACTTCTTCGAGGAGATCGCCAAATTCCGCGCCGCCCGCCGGATCTGGGCGCGCTGGATGCGGGATGTCTACGGTGCGACCGATCCGCGGGCGCAATGGCTGCGGTTCCACACCCAGACGGCCGGGGTGTCGTTGACCGCGCAGCAGCCCGACAACAACGTCACCCGCACGGCGGTCGAGGCGCTGGCCGCCGTGCTCGGCGGCACGAACTCCCTGCACACCAACGCCCTCGACGAGGTGCTGGCCCTGCCGACCGAGCGGTCCGCGCAGATCGCGATGCGGACCCAGCAGGTGATCATGAACGAGACCGGAGTGATCAACGTCGCCGACCCGCTCGGTGGCAGCTGGTACGTGGAGGCCCTGACCGACCGGATGGAGGCCGAGGCGGACCGCATCTTCACCCGCATCCGCGACCTGGCCGCGATGGCCGTGCCCGCCGGCGACCACCGGATCGGGGAGATGACCAGCGGGATCCTGCGCGGCATCGAGGACGGGTACTTCACCGGCGAGATCGCCGACGCCGCCTTCGCCTATTCCATCGCGGTGGAGAAGGGGGACAAGAAGATCGTCGGGGTGAACACGCTGACCGGCGGGGTCGGCGATGACCTGAAGATCCTGCGCATCCCGGCCGAGGTGGAGCAGCAGCAGAACTCGCTGCTGGCCCGGCGCCGGTCCGCTCGGGACGCCGCCGCGGTCGCGGCGGGCATGCAGCGGCTGGTCGCGGCGGCCCGCTCGGGCGAGAACATGGTTCCGGCCATGCTCGACGCGGTGCGCGCAGAGGCGACGCTGGGGGAGATCTGCGATGCGCTGCGGGCGGAATGGGGCGGGTACACCGAGCCGGCGCGAATCTGAGGGGGTGGCGGTATCGGGGGTCCGGTCGCCGTCCTCCGGACACCCATGAGAATTCTGTTCAGCAGCTGGCCGGCCTACGGGCATCTGCTGCCGATGCTGCCGCTGATCCGGGCTGCGACCGCTGCCGGCCACGAGGTGCGGGTGGCATCCGGCGCCGACCTGGCATCGCTGATCGGCGCGCGAGGCCTCACCGCCGAGGTCGCGGGACCGACCCTCGCCGAATCGTACGCGGCGGCGGCCGAGGCGAATCGGCGAACCGGTCCGGAGACCTTCAACGAGATGGATCCGCAGCGGGCGGCGCTGATGGCGGCCCGCACCTTCTTCGGCGCCGCCGCCGTCCGCCGCTCCCGGGATCTGCTGGCCGTCTTCGACCGGTGGCGGCCGGACCTTCTCGTCCACGACACGGTCGAGGTGGGTGGGGCAGCCGCCGCGCAGATCACCGGCATCCCGCACGTCCTGCATTCCTACGGCCCCCTGGTTCCGGCACAGGCCGCCTTCGCGCGCGAGATCGGGGGCACGATGGCCGAGGCCGGCCTGCCGGATCCGACCGGCGCCGTGTTCGCCGCGCCCTACCTCGACGTCTGCCCGCCGAGCCTGCAGCCGGAGGGGACCGACCCGTGGACCGACGTGCTCCCGCTCCGGCCGTCGGCCGGCGAGATCATCCCCGGAGAGTCCCTGCCCGCCGGCTTCACCGACATGCCGAACCCGGCCACGATCTACCTGACCCTGGGCACCGTGACCAATCAGGCGCCGGAGGTGTTCCGAACCGTCCTCGACTCGGCGGCGGAGGCCTCGGTCAACGTCCTGGTGACCACCGGACCGGGCGTTGACCCGGCGGAGGTCGCCGGTGGCCGATCGAACGTCCTGGCCGTGCCCTTCGTGTCGCAGGCGCTGGTGCTGCCGCACTGTGTCGCGGTGGTGTCGCATTGCGGCGCCGGGACGATGTTCGGTGCGCTGACCCACGGGTTGCCGCAGTTGTGCCTGCCGCAGGGCACCGACCAGCCGGCCAACGCGGCGGCGGTCGGGCAGGCCGGCGCAGGGGTGGTGCTCACGCCGGATCGGGTCGATGTCGAGTCCGTGGCCGGGGCGCTGGATCGGGTGCTCGGGGATCCGGCGATCCGGGCCGCGGCGCAGCGGGTCCGCGCGGAGATCGAGCAGCGGCCGGCCGCGGCCGACGTGCTGCCGGTCCTCGTCGACCGCGCCACCGGATCCCGGTCCCGCGCACCGTCCGGGCGCTGATCCGACACCGGGTGGCGTCATGTGAAGATGAAGGGTATGAGCCGTCCCAACCCCCGGCAGCAACAGCAGGCGGTGGCGATGAGCGCCGCGTTCTCCGGCGCCGTTGACCTGTCCGCGTTGAAGAATCGGCCTGCTCCGGCAGCGGGGCCGGGCGCGGCCGGTGCGCCGGCGCCCGGTGGTGCGGGTGGCGGCCCGGCCGCCGATCAGGCACCGTCGCCGTTCGTCGTCGACGTCGACGAGGCCACCTTCGGCGGCCTCGTTCAGGCGTCGACCCAGCTGCCGGTCGTCATCAACCTCGAGGCCTCCTGGGCCGAGCCGAGCCTGGCGCTGTCGGCCGTGCTGAGCAAGCTGGCCGCGGCGGCCGGCGGAACCTGGATCCTCGGCCGGGTCGACGTGGACGCCAATCCGCAGATCGCCCAGGCGTTCCAGGTTCAGACGCTGCCCATGGCGATCCTGATCGTCCAGGGCCGGCCGGCCGCCGAGGTGCCGCTCACCACGTCGGAGCCAGAGCTGCGGCAATGGTTCGCCCAGGTCCTTGATCAACTGCGGCAGGCATTGCCGGGGATCGCCCAGGCCGAGGCGCGGCTGGCCGCCGAGGGCGGCGGCGCGGACGAGCCGGAGCCCGAGGACCCGCGGTTCGTCGCCGCCGAGGATGCGCTGGCCCGGGGCGACTACGCGGCCGCCACACTGGCGTACCAGCAGATCCTGGCGGCCGAGCCGGGCAATGCCGAGGCCAAGGCCGCGCTCGCGCAGACCGGCCTGCTGGCCCGGGTGGACGAGTTGCCGGCGGACGCGATCGCCCGGGCCGACGCCGCTCCGGATGACGTCGAGCTGCAAAAGAGCGCCGCCGATGCCCAGGTGGCCGCCGGCGATGCGCAGGCCGCGTTCGCCCGGCTGATCGCCACCGTCCGCCGGACGGCGGGCGACGACCGCACCGCCGCCCGCGAGCACCTCATCGAGCTGTTCACACTGTTCGCCACCGACGACCCCGAGGTCATCAAGGCCCGCCGGGCGCTGGCCGCGGCGCTGTACTAGCCGGGCGCTGGCGCGACCTCACCCGCACGCCGCCCGGCCGCCGTGGAAGCCGTCGGCGAAGGCGGTGAGCTCGGCGAACGAGGCGCCCGGGCGGGAGCGGATCAGGTCGAGGGCCTCGTCGGCGTCACCGGCCCACGACCCGAGGGTGCCCGGTGCGGCCGACCCGAAGACCGCCGCCGTCCAGGCGCCGGTGAAGCAGGCCGCGCCCGCGTCGTCGCCGGTCAGTGCCCGTCCGGTGGCCCGGGCGACGCCCGCGCCGGCGGCGAACTGACCGATGGTGGCCGACCGGTCCAGGTCCGCGGGGTCGGGCGCCGCCGCGGGCGTCCCGGCGAAGGCGGCCACGGACGCCGCGGCCGCGTCGAGTGCGGCGGCCGTGGTGCCGTACCGCGGCGTCGCCGGCGGGTCGACCAGCACCCCGGCCCGGCCCAACGTGGGGGACAGGTCGGCCGTGGTCATCGCCCAGCAGGCCAGGCCACCGGCCCGGAAACCGTGCAGCACGGCGTCGAGCCGGTCCAGGGCCAACCCGTGCGCGGTCGGGTCGCCCGGGGCGACGGTCGGCCGGTCGCGGAAATCGAGCAACGGTGCGACCGCCCGGGTCAGGGACGCCACCGGTATGTGCACCCGCTCGGTGGTCCCCGCGGCGGCGGCGGCCAGGAACGCGCCGGCGGCGCAGTCGGCCTGCGCCTCGATCAGCAGGGCCGGGTAGCGGTCCGGGTCGGCGCGCCGGTCGGCCGGGGTGGGTCCGACCTGGGCCTGCACCGCATGCCCGAACTCGTGCGCGAACGAGGCGACCAGCCCGGTGCTGCCGTACGACCCGAGCAGCACCGGGACCAGCGCGGACGAGTCGAATGCGATGCCGTCCTGCCCGGGACAGTAGAAGGTGTTGCCGGCGATCTGGGCCGGGTCGGTGATGCACAGCGCCCGGAACCCCGGGCCGGCCGGGGCGGCCGAATCGACGGAGACGAATCCACCGGCCGGAGCCCGCAGGGCGGCCCGCCCGGCAGCGTCCACGGTCGTCGTCCAGTACTGCGACAGGTCGGCCAGCACCGCGGCGACCACTCGGTCGCCGTCGGCGGAACTGGTGAACGGGTTGAGCGGGTCGCCCGGGCCGGCCGGCGTGCCGAACGATCCGGCGACGGCGACCGGTACCCCGCCCGTGGCCGTGTCGATGCGTTCGGCCGCCTCCGCCGATCCGGTCCGGCCCGCCGCGGTCGCCACGACGACCACCAGGGTCACCGACAGCGCCATCACCAGCCCGGCCAGGCCCAGCGCGAGCCAGCGCGCCGACCCGCGGCCCGGGTCGCCGTTCATCCCGGCACCGCCTGGCTGCACCCCGGGCCGGAGAGCCTGACGACGTCTCCGCGGAAACGCCCGGCCGCAGCGTCACCGGCCCGAGCCGGCGAACCGACCCGGGCCGTCGCGGTGGCTAGGCTTCCGTGTCCGGCACCAACCACAGTGCACCCAGCGGCGGGATGGTGATCGTCGCGGACGCCGGCTGCCCGTGCGAGGCGTGGTCAGTGGCCATCACCGCGCCCATGTTGCCGGCGCCCGACCCGCCGTAGAGCTCGGAGTCGGTGTTCACCGCTTCCTTCCACATCCCGGCGTGCGGCAGCCCGATCCGGTAGCCGCTGTGCGGCATCGGCGAGAAGTTCAGGATGCACGCGAGCACGGATCCGTCACTGCCCCAGCGCAGGTAGGCCAGTACGTTGCCCTCGCGATCGTTCGCGTCCAGCCAGGTGAAGCCGGCGGGCGTGAAGTCCTGCGTGTACAGTGACGGGCTGGACCGGTAGATCCGGTTGAGGTCGCCGACGAGCGTCCGGATGCCGTTGTGCAGCGGGTATTCCTTGAGCTGCCAGGGCAACTGAATGGCCTGATTCCATTCCCAGGGATTGCCCAGCTCCTGACCCATGAACAGCAGCTGCTTGCCCGGGTGCGCCCACATGTGGGCCAGGAAGGTGCGCAGCGTCGCCGCCTTCTGCCATTCGTCGCCCGGGATCTTCGACCACAACGAACCCTTGCCGTGCACCACCTCGTCGTGCGAGATGGGCAGCACGAACTGCTCCGAGAACGCGTACATCAGCGAGAACGTCATCTCGTTGTGGTGCCACGACCGGTAGATCGGGTCGCGCGAGATGTACCCCAGGCTGTCGTGCATCCAGCCCATGTTCCACTTCAGGTGGAAACCGAGGCCACCCAGATGCGTCGGCCGGGTGACGCCCGGCCACGCCGTCGACTCCTCGGCGATCATCAGCGCACCGGGCACCCGCTTGCCGACCGTGGCGTTGGTCTCCTGCAGGAACGCGACCGCGTCCAGGTTCTCGTTGCCGCCGTAGATGTTCGGCAGCCACTGGCCGTCCTCGCGGGAGTAGTCCAGGTACAGCATCGAGGCGACCGCATCGACCCGGAGCCCGTCGACGTGGTAATTCTCGAACCAGTACAGCGCGTTGGCGACCAGGAAGTTGCGCACCTCCCGGCGGCCGAAGTCGAACACGAACGTGCCCCAGTCCGGCTGCTCACCGCGCCGGGGGTCGGCGTGCTCGTACAGCGACGTGCCGTCGAACCGGCCCAGCGCCCACTCGTCCTTGGGGAAGTGCGCCGGCACCCAGTCCATGATCACCCCGATGCCGGCCTGGTGCAGCCGGTCGATCAGGTACCGCAGGTCGTCCGGGGAACCGAAGCGCGAGTCCGGCGCGTAGTACGAGGTCACCTGGTAGCCCCAGGACGGGGCGAATGGGTGGCCGGCCAGCGGCAGGAACTCGACGTGGGTGAAGCCGGTCTCGGCCAGGTCCTCGATGAGCGCGTCGGCCATCTCCCGGTAGCCGATGCCCTCCCGCCACGAGCCGGCGTGGATCTCGTAGATCGACAGCGGGCCGGAGAGCTGGTCGGTCTCCGCGCGCCGGGCGATCCACTCCTCGTCGGCCCACTCGTGCCGGTCGACGGTGACCATCGAGGCGGTGGCCGGCGGAACCTCGATCGCGAAGGCGAACGGGTCGGCCTTCTCTCGCCACGCCCCGTCCTGGCCCAGGATCTGGTACTTGTACCGCGCGCCCTCGCCGACCCCGGGCACGAACAGCTCCCAGACGCCGGACGAGCCGAGCGAGCGCATCGGAGTCCCGGCCCCCGACCAGTAGTCGAAGTCGCCGCTGACCCGCACCCCGCGGGCGTTCGGGGCCCACACCGCGAACGAGGTACCGGTGACGGTCCCGCCGGGGGTGTCGTAGCTCCGCACGTGCGCGCCCAGCACCTCCCACAGGTTCTCGTGCCGGCCCTCGCCGATCAGATGCAGGTCGATCTCGCCGAGCGTCGGCAGCCACCGGTACGGGTCGTCGACCTCGTACGTCGCACCGTTGCCGTAGTCCACCCGGACCCGGTAGTCGGTGACCGGGCCGTCGATCACGGCGGCGAACACCCCGCCGTGCACGTGCTCGAACGGGGTCTCCGTTCCCTCGTGCAGCAGGGTGACCGACGCGGCGTTGTGCCGCAGGGTGCGCACCACGGTGCTGCCGTCGCCGCGCGGATGGGCACCGAGAATCCCGTGCGGATCGTGGGTGTCGCCGCCGATCAGCTTCTCGTACTGGTCGGTGGAGATGTCCGGGACGGCGGCCGGGGCCGGATCGGGGACGGCGGCCGGCAGGTCGGTGGCGGTCGGCTCCTCCGGCGCGAGCGGGGTGTCGACGGCGCCGCCGGCGACAGGCGACGCGGCGGCCGCCTTCTTCCGCGGTGCCCGCTTGGCGGGGGCCTTGGCCGGCTGTTCCGCCGCCCCGGCGGCGTCGGCCGCCTTCGCCGCGGCGGTCTTGCGCGGCGCTCGCTTGGCCGGCGCCTTGGCCGGCGCGTCGCCGTCGGCCGCGGTGGCCTTCGCCGCCGCACCCTTCGCCGCCGGAGTCTTCGCCGCGGCGGTCTTCGGTGCGGCCGCCCGCCGGGCGCGGGTGGGCTTGGCCGGAGGGGCGGTCTCGTCGCCGGATGACGCCGTCGGGGCGGCGCCCGGTTCCGGGTTGTCGTTCGTGGTCACGCGGTACCTCCGGAGTTGGTCAGGGCAACGACGGCCTGCAGTGGAATGTCCTCCCACAGCGGCCGATGTCCATGTTCGTAGACAACCTCGTAAATCGCCTTGTCGAGCTCGAACGCCCGCAGCATGCTGTCGGCGTGTCGCGGGTCGGTGCCGGCCACCGCCGCGTAGCCGTCACAGAACGACGTGCGGTTCCGGGCGGCCCACTCGGTGGCCCGGTAGCGGTGCTGGGCGTCCGTTCGCGGGTTGATCGTCTGCCCCCGGGCCGCGTAGTCGAACGACCGGAGCATGCCGGCGATGTCCCGCAGCGGACTGTGCATGCCGCGGCGGAATTCCAGCGGCTTGGCCGGCTCGCCCTCGAAGTCGATGATCTTCCAGCCGTCCAGGGTGCGGAGCACCTGCCCGAGGTGCAGATCGTCGTGGATGCGCTGCAGGTTGAGGCTGGCCGCGTGATCCGCCGCGCGGTCGAAGGCGGCCAGGATCGGCTGGCGCAACGCGGCCAGTGACGGCACCAGGTCGGCCGCCCGCTGCGCCTCGGCCCGCATGCCGTCCAGGACCGCCGCCAGTTCCGGGCCGGAGGCCACCGCACTGCCGAACGCCCGCACCAACTCGGCGTGCACCGCGGCGACCGCCTCACCCAGCCGGTAGGCCTCGGCGGCGAAGTCCCCGCCCACCTCGTCGGCCCGCAGGTCGCCCTCGCTCATCAGATCCCGGACGCTGGCCGTGGCCATCGCCCACCCGTCCGCGCTGTTCGCGAAGAACTCGGTGAGCAGCGCGAACGTGGTCTCCTGGTCCGCCACCGGCCCGACGATCTCGCCGTAGAGCTCGGCGACGTGCCGGGACCCGACGGCGTGCAGCGCCCGGTGTACCTCGGCGTCCGGGTTGGGACCCGGATCGAGCCGCCGGAACACCTTCAGGATCGACGAATGCCCGTACACGATCGACGTGTTCGACTGTTCCGCGCCGATCACCAGGCCGAACGCCTCGGTGTCGACGTCGACATCGGCCTCGTTCAGCGCCCGGACCCCGGTCCCGAAGTCCCGGCCGTGCACCACCGCCGCCAGCAGCAGGCCGGTCACGTTGGTGTCGGCGAGGGCGTCGTACGCGGTCCGCCCGTCGACGCCGCCGATCACGGCGTGGGCGACCCGATCCGGCACGTGCCAGGTCCAGGCGACCCACATCTGGTACAGATGCGTTCCGGTCGCCGTGGCGACCTCGAGCAGGACCTGCTCGACGTCCGTGTCGTAGAAGTCGCGCTCGATGACCGTCCGGTTCAGGATCCGGAAGGCGTCCGGGCCCAGGTCCTGACCCTTGGCGGAGAACCATCGCTGGCCGGGCAGGTAGTCGACCAGGATCGCGACGAAGTCCTGGTCGGGTGCGCCGACGTGCTCCGTCATACGGCCGCCTCGCCGGTGATGTCGAACCAATAGAAGCCGTGGCCGGGCAGTGTCAACAAGTAGGGCAATTGTCCGATCCTGGGGAATCTCGTGCCACCGGTCAGCTCGATCGGCTCGGCACCGAAGTGCTCGCGCAGATCCAGCTCGACCGGCTGGGGGAAGCGGGACAGGTTGTTCACGCACAACACGGTGTGGGCCGGCGCGGTCAGGCCGCCGGTGTTGCCGTCGAAGTGCAGCGTGTACGACAGTACGGACGGGTTGGAACCGCCGAGATCGGTGAACTCCCCGACGGCGAACGCGGCGTACCGCTTGCGAATCTCGATCATGCGCCTGGTCCAATGCAGCAGCGAAGAGGTCGAGTTCATCTGTGCCTCGACGTTCACCGTCTGGTACCCGTAGACCGGGTCCATAATCGCCGGCAGGTACAGCCGGGCCGGGTCGCACCGGGAAAAGCCGGCGTTCCGGTCGGGCGACCACTGCATCGGGGTGCGCACCCCGTCGCGATCACCGAGCCAGATGTTGTCGCCCATCCCGATCTCGTCCCCGTAGTAGAGCACGGGCGAACCGGGCAGGGACAGCAGCATCGCGGTGAACAGCTCCTGCTGGTTGGTGTCGTTGTCCAACAGGGTGGCCAGGCGCCGGCGGATGCCGATGTTGGCCTTCATCCGTGGGTCCTTGGCATACTCGGCCCACATGTAGTCGCGGTCCTCGTCGCTGACCATCTCCAGGGTCAGCTCGTCGTGGTTGCGCAGGAAGATGCCCCACTGGCCGGTCTCCGGAATGGCCGGAGTCTGACTCAGGATCTCCGAGATGGGGAACCGGGACTCCCGCCGCGCGGCCATGAAAATGCGCGGCATCAAAGGGAAGTGGAAGCACATGTGGCATTCGTCGCCGCCGACCGTCGGGTCGCCGAAGTAGTCGACGACGTCCGCCGGCCACTGGTTGGCCTCGGCCAGCAGCACCCGGTTCGGGTACTCGTCGTCGACCACCTTGCGGCAGCGCCGGAGGAACTCATGCGTCTGCGGGAGGTTCTCGCCGTTCGTGCCCTCCCGCACGTACAGGTAGGGCACCGCGTCCAGCCGGAACCCGTCGATGCCCAGGTCCAACCAGAAGCGCAGGATGTCGATCATCTCGTCGCGCACGGCCGGGTTCTCGTAGTTCAGGTCCGGCTGGTGGGCGAAGAACCGGTGCCAGAAGTACTGCTTGCGCACCGGATCGAACGTCCAATTGCTTGGTTCGGTGTCGACGAAGATGATCCGAGCTTCGGGGTAACCGGTGTCGTCGTCGGCCCAGACGTAGTAGTCGCCGTAGGGGCCATCGGGGTCGCGGCGCGACTCGGTGAACCAGTGGTGCTGGTCCGACGTGTGGTTCATGACCAGGTCGGTGATCACCCGGATGCCCCGGTCGTGGGCGGCGTCCAGCAGGGCGACGAAGTCCTCGACCGTGCCGAACTCGGGCAGCACCTTGCGATAGTCGGAGATGTCATAGCCACCGTCCCGCAACGGGGAGGCGTAGAACGGCGGCAGCCACAGGCAGTCCACGCCCAGCCAGGCCAGGTAGTCGAGCTTGTCGATGAGCCCGCGCAGGTCACCGGTGCCGTCGCCGTTGGAATCGGCGAACGCGCGCACCAGCACCTCGTAGAAGACGGCCCGCTTGTACCACTGCGTGTCGTGCTCGCTGCCGGCGATCGAACGCGCCGAGCCGAAGCGTGACGCGTCGATGTCGTCGAGTCGGTCCGCCACGCGGTCAACCTACCGGTCCGCCCGACGGGCCGCAGCGCAGGTGCTGCGGTTGAATCAGCGGTAAGAAGGCCGGGTCACCAGCACTGTCGCTGATCGGAGCACCATGAAGGCGCTGCGTCGATTCACTGTCCGCCCCCAGCTGCCCCCGCCGCTGCAGCCCCTGGGCCCGTTGATCCGCAACCTGCGCTGGTCCTGGCACCCGGCCAGCCAGGACCTGTTCGCCGACATCGACCGGGCCGAGTGGTCCCGGTCCGCCGGTGACCCGCTCAGGCTGCTCGGTGCGGTGTCCGTCGACCGGCTCGAGGAATTGGCCGGGGACGAACGGTTCCTCGCCCGAATGCACGACCTGGCTGCGGATCTCGACCATTACCTGACGGATCCTCGCTGGTATCAGCATCAAGTCGCTGCCGGCGCGTCGTATCCGGCTGCCATCGCGTACTTCTCGATGGAGTTTGGCGTGACCGAGGCCCTGCCGAACTACTCCGGCGGGCTGGGCATCCTGGCCGGCGACCATCTCAAGTCCGCCTCCGACCTGGGCGTGCCGATCGTCGGGGTCGGCCTGCTCTACCGGTACGGCTACTTCTGGCAGTCGCTGTCGGCGGACGGCTGGCAGCAGGAGCACTACCCGGCGCACGACCCGCAGGGACTGCTCATCGAGCGGGTGCTCGGGCCGGACGGCGAGCAGCTGGCGGTGACGGTGCCGATGCCGGGGGACCGGTTGCTCACCGCCCGCATCTGGGTCGCGCAGGTGGGCCGTGTGCCGTTGCTGCTGCTCGATGCCGACCACGAGGACAACGAGGACGGCCTGCGGGCCGTCACCGACCGGCTCTACGGCGGCGACCAGGACCACCGGATCAAGCAGGAGATCCTCCTGGGCATCGGTGGGGTGCGGGCGGTGAACGCCTTCACCGCGACGACCGGGCATCCCCGGCCGGAGGTGTTCCACATGAACGAGGGGCACGCCGGGTTCCTCGGTCTGGAACGAATGCGCGACCTGATCGCCGAGCACGGGTTGACCTTTGCCGAGGCGCTGTCCGCGGTGCGTGCCGGCACCGTGTTCACCACCCATACGCCGGTGCCGGCGGGCATCGACCGGTTCCCGATCGACCTGGTGCGGCACTACCTGGACGGGGACGGTTCCGGCGATGGCGACGCCTCCCGGCTGTTGCCCGGGCTGGGCGTGACCCAGGTGCTGGCGCTGGGCGCCGAGGACGACCCGGGCCGGTTCAACATGGCGCACATGGGCCTGCGGCTGGCCCAGCGGGCCAACGGGGTCGCCAAGCTGCACGGAGTGGTGTCCCGGGCGATGTTCGCCGGCCTGTACCCCGGATTCGAACCGGAGGAGGTGCCGATCGGCTCGGTCACCAACGGGGTGCACCTGCCGACCTGGGCGGCCCGGGAGATGTACGACGTCGCCGGTGATATGGCCGACTGGCAGGACCTGGCTTCGGCCGAGGTATGGCCGTCGGCGGCGAAGGTGTCCCGGGAACGGCTCTGGGAGCTGCGGAACACCCTGCGTGGACGGCTGGTCATGCTGGCCCGCGCGGTCGCCCGGCGATCGGCGGTGCAGCGGGGCGCGACGATGCCCGAACTCGAGTGGACCGAATCGATCCTCGACCCGGACATCCTGACCATCGGCTTCGCCCGGCGGGTCTCGACCTACAAACGGCTCACGCTGATGCTGCGCGATCCCGAGCGCCTGCGCTCGATCCTGCTGGATCCGCGGCGGCCGGTGCAGATCGTGGTGGCCGGCAAGGCGCACCCGGCCGACGACGGCGGCAAGCGGTACATGCAGGAGATGGTCCGGTTCACCGACGACCGGTCCATCCGGCACCGCATCGTGTTCCTGCCCGACTACGACATGGGCATGGCCGCGATCCTGTGCGCGGGCGCCGACGTGTGGCTGAACAACCCGATCCGGCCGCAGGAGGCGTCGGGAACGTCCGGGATGAAGGCCGCGCTGAACGGCGCGCTGAACCTGTCCATCTGCGACGGCTGGTGGGACGAGCTGTTCGACGGGCACGACGGTTGGGCGATCCCGACGGCCGACGGGGTCGGCGACGAACGCCGGCGCGACGACCTGGAGGCGGCCGCGCTGTACGACCTGATCGAGAAGCGGGTCGCACCGCTGTTCTACCGGCGCAACGAGGCCGGCCTGCCCGAGGGGTGGGTGGACACCGTCCGGCACACCCTGGCGTACCTGGGCCCTCGGGTGCAGGCGACCCGGATGGTCCGCGACTACGTCACCGGCTACTACGCCCCGGCGGCCGCGGCCTCGCGGGCGGTGAACGAGGATCTGACCGTGGCGAAGGGGCTGGCGGCCTGGACGGATCGGGTGCGAACGGCCTGGCCGGGCGTGCGCGTGCTGAGCGTGGACACCTCCGGCATCGGCACCGAGCCGTCGCTGGGCAATGTCATGACGGTGCGCGCGCACTGCGCGCTGGGGGGTCTGGAGGCGAGCGACGTCACCGTGCAGGCAGTCATCGGTCGCGTCGACGCCACCGAGCATCTGCACGAGATCGACGTGGTCGACATGGTTTCCGTCGGATCCCAGTCGGTCGACGGGGAGGCGGATCCGGTGCAGCGCTACGAGGCGGCCCTGACGCTGGCCCGATCCGGGCCCGTGGGGTACACGGTGCGGATCCTGCCCCGTCACGAGTTGCTGGCATCGCCCGCCGAGCTCGGACTGGTGACCATCGCGTGACGGCGTGCCCGGAGCAGCCACACGGTCCGGCCGGGAATGACAACCGATGACCCGCTGATGATTCCGTCGGTGCTCAGCGGTTCACCGGTGGGCCGGTCGGTGTCGATCGTCGGGACGTACGAGGTGGCGTAGGGCACGCCGGGCAGGGTCAGCTCGGTGGGGTCCGCCCCGGCGTGCAGCACGAGCAGCCACGATCGGTCGGTCAACGGCTGCCCGCCGACCGTGTGCCCCCGCACGTCGTGGCCGTTGATCCACATCCCGATCGACTGCCGGCTCTCGTCGAACCAGTCGTGATCGCTCATCACCTGGCCGGACGCGGTGAACCACACCAGATCCGGCAACCCGTCGTCACTGCCCGGGGCCCGACCCTCGAAGAACTCACCCTGCCGCAGCGCGGGCGCGTCCCGGCGGATCTGCAGGGTGCGGCGGAAGAAGGCGAGCAGGTCCCGGGTCTGCGGCGCGTCCAGGTCCCAGTCCACCCAGCTGATCTCGTTGTCCTGGCAGTAGGCGTTGTTGTTGCCGCCCTGGGTGCGCCAGATCTCGTCGCCCATGGTGATCATCGGGGTGCCGGTGGCCAACAGCATCGTCGCGGCGATGTTCCGGGCGGTCCGGGTCCGCATCGCGATCACGCCCGGATCGCCGGTCTCGCCCTCGACCCCGTGGTTCCAGGACCGGTTGTGGTTGTGCCCGTCCCGGTTGTTCTCACCGTTGGCCTCGTTGTGCTTGTGGTCGTAGGAGACCAGGTCCCGCAGGGTGAAACCGTCGTGCGCGGTGACGAAATTGATCGACGCCCACGGCCGGCGGTGCGGTGCGTACAGGTCGCTCGACCCGGACAGGCGGTAGCCCAGATCCCGGACCCCGGGGACACCGCGCCAGAAGTCGCGGGTGGTGTCCCGGAAGCGGTCGTTCCATTCGGTCCAGTTCGGCCCGAACCGGCCGACCGCATAGCCCTCTCCGGTGGCGTCCCACGGCTCCGCGATGAGCTTGCGGGTGGCCAGCACGGGATCGGCCGCAATGGCGGTCAGCAGGGCCGAGCCGGCGTCGAACGGACCACCGTCCGGACGGGCGTGCACCGACGCCAGGTCGAATCGGAAGCCGTCCACCCCAAGGGTTTCCGCCCAGTAGCGGAGCGAATCGGTGATCAGCCGGATCACCGGCAGGGTCCGCGCGTTGACGGTGTTGCCGGTCCCGGTGAGGTCCCGGCCGTCCGGCAGGTAGTACGAGTCCGGGGCCAGCCCACGGGTGGACAGGTCGACCGACAGGCCCGGCCCGCCCTCGCAGGTGTGGTTGTAGACGACGTCCAGGACCACCTCGATCCCCGCCTCGTGCAGCGTGTCGACCATGGTCACGAACTCGGCGATCTCGCGGCCGGGCGTGGCGGCGTAGCCGGGGTGCGCGGCGAAGTAGCCGAGGGTGGAGTAACCCCAGTAGTTGCGCCGGTTGGTGGCCTTGAGCCCGGGCTCGGCCGCGGAGGCATAGACCGGCAGCAGTTCCAGGGTGGTCACGTTCAACTGCCGCAGATGATCGATGACGGCCGGGTGCGCCACACCCAGGAACGTGCCGCGCAGGTGCGCCGGCACCGCCGGGTGCGACCGGGTCAGGCCCTTGACGTGAGCCTCGTAGATCACCGTCTGTTCCCAGGGCACCCACGGCCGCACCGACGTGGACCGCAGGCCCGGGGCCGTGCTGTCCACCACCACCCCGGCCGGCACCGACCCCGCGGTCGGCACCCCGTAGGACGCCGCGGCCACCAGGTCGTAGTCGGTCCCGGTGACCTGCCGGGCGTACGGATCGAGAAGCAGCTTGGCCGGGTCGCGGGCCGGCACCCGGAACCCGTACACCTGACCCGGCCCCACGTCGGGGACGAAGGTGTGCCACACGCCGTAGGTCCGCTCGTCCATGGTGACGGTGCGCAGGGTGCTGCTCGGGTCGGCCGGGTCCTGCAGGCACAGCTGGACGGCCGACACACCGGGCACGCCGTCGGCCACCACGGCGAAGTTGGTCCCGCCCGCGTACGGGGTGGCGCCGAGGGGGAACGGCATGCCCGGAAACGGCGACGACCCCTTCTGCGGCGCCGCCTGCGGGTCGGGCTGTCCCGGCCGCGCGTGCCAACGCCGTCGCACCTTGGGGGACTTGGGGTCACGACCGGGCCGCAGCATGGGCCTCATTGTCACCGACCGTGTCGGAGTCGGCCGAATCGAGCGGTGGGTGCGAGATCGGGATCACCTGTAGGACAGAATGGCCGGCGTGAGTGTTGCCCCCCCGGTCCCCATCCTGCCCGGTCCCGACACCGTGGTGCACATGACCGAGGTCACCGTGCGGCGCACCCCGGCGATCCTGCTCGACGCGGTCAACTGGGACGTCGAGGTCGATCAACGCTGGGTGATCCTCGGCCCGAACGGGGCGGGCAAGACCACCCTGCTGCAGATCGCCGCCGGTCTGCTGTTCCCCACCAGCGGCCGGGTGCACATCCTCGGCGAGCGGCTCGGCGCGGTCGACGTCGGCGAGCTGCGGCCTCGGATCGGGCTGTCCTCGGCCGCCCTGGCCGGCCGGGTGCCACCCCAGGAGCGGGTGCTGGACGTCGTCGTGTCGGCGGGGTACGGCGTGGTCGGCCGGTGGCGGGAGGCCTACGACGACTTCGATTTCGACCGCGGACGGGGGCTGCTGGAGGCCATGGGCATCGCCGCACTGGCCGACCGGACCTACGGCACGCTGTCCGAGGGGGAGCGCAAGCGGACCCTGGCCGCCCGCGCGCTGATGGCCGACCCGGAGCTGCTGCTGCTGGACGAACCGGCCGCCGGCCTGGATCTCGGCGGCCGGGAGGACCTGCTCGCGCGGCTGTCCCGGCTGGCCGTCGACCCGTACGCGCCCACCACCGTCCTGGTGACCCACCACGTCGAGGAGATCCCGCCCGCGTTCAGCCACGTGCTGCTGCTCCGCGGTGGCAAGGTGGTGGCCGCCGGGCCGCTGGCCGACACGTTGACCGCGGACGCGCTGTCCGAGACCTTCGACACCAAGCTGGCCCTGGAGACCCGCGGCGAGCGCTATTTCGCCTTCGCCGCCGGCTGACCCGCCCGGTGGCGTATCGCTTCGACCCGGTCGACGTCCGGTACCTGACGAGCCCGACCGGCGTCGAGGCGCTGTCCGCCGCGGACCCGCTCGCCCTGACCGACGCATCGCTGCTGGCCGACCTGAGCCGGCTGCGCACCATCGCGGGACCGCGGGCGGCCGCGGTGGTGGAGACGGTGCGGCTGCGCCGCCGGGCGGAAGGCAAGTTGGGGGCCGTCGCGCGGAATTGGCTGCTCACCGACGAGGCGCTGCAGCAGGCGACGCCGGCGCCGGTGGCGCGGCACCGGGCGGCCCGGCTGGCCGGGCTCGGCGTGCACGACCTCACCTGTTCGATCGGGTCGGATCTGGCGGCGCTGGCCATGGTCGACGGGCTTGTGGTGGGTTCGGACCTGGATCCGGTGCGGGTGTCGATGGCCCGGCACAACCTCGCCGCGGCCGGGTTCGAACCACGGGTCCTGGTGGCCGACGCGCTCACCCGGACCAGCCGGGGCCTGCTCGGTTACGCCGACCCGGCCCGGCGCGACGGTGGCGGCCGGCGGATCACCTCCGCGTCCACGGTGCCGCCGATCGCCGATCTGGACGCCGCGCACGCCGGCCGGCCGCCGGTGCTGCGGGTGCCACCCGGGATCGACTACGACGCGCTGGGCCGGCCGGGCGAGGTCGAACTGGTGTCGCTGGACGGGGTGGCCCGGGAGGCCGTGCTCTGGCCGCCGGAGCTGGCCGGACCGGGCCGGCGGGCCACCGTGCTGGACGGGGCCGGTGCCGGCTGGCAGCTGACCAGCGACGAGCCGGACGACGTGCCCGTCGGCCCGGCGGGGGAGTATCTGGTGGATCCGGATCCCGCCGTGGTCCGGGCGCATCTGGTCCGGCATTGGGCGGCCCGGCACGGGCTGTGGCTGCTCGATCCGCACCTGGCGTACCTGACCGGGCCGCGCGTGCCCGCCGGGGTGCGCGGCTTCCGCATCCTGGACCAGGCGACCTACCGGGAGCGGACCGTCGCGCAGTGGGCCCGCCGCGACGGCATCGGCACCCTGGAGATCAAGCAACGAGGCACCCCGGTCGTGCCCGACGAGCTCCGCAAACGGCTCCGCCCGGCGCTGACGGGGCCGACCCGCGCGGCGGCCACCCTGGTGCTGGCCCGGATCGGCCGCCAGGCGCAGGCGTTCTGGTGCCGCGCGATCGATCCGAACCCGGCACCGCCGGTCGAGCGATAGGGTTCCTCCCCGTGACTTTCGAACTTCTTCCCGCGGTCGACGTCGCCGACGGCCAGGCCGTCCGGCTCGTGCAGGGCCGGGCCGGGAGCGAGACCCACTACGGCGCACCGCTGGACGCGGCCCTGGCCTGGCAGGCCGATGGCGCCGAGTGGATCCACCTGGTCGACCTGGACGCCGCGTTCGGGCGCGGTTCCAATGCCCCGCTGCTCGCCGAGGTGGTCGGGAAGCTGGACATCAAGGTGGAGCTGTCCGGTGGCATCCGCGACGACGCATCGCTCGAGGCGGCCTTGGCGACCGGGTGCACCCGGGTCAACATCGGCACCGCCGCCCTCGAACAGCCCGACTGGTGCGCGTCCGCCATCGCCCGGTACGGCGACCAGGTCGCGGTCGGGCTGGACGTGCGGGGCACCACCCTGGCCGCCCGGGGTTGGACCCAGGACGGCGGCGACCTGTGGGAGGCACTGACCCGGCTCGACGCCCAGGGCTGCGCCCGGTACGTCGTCACCGACGTGACCAAGGACGGCACCCTGCGCGGGCCGAACCTGGCGCTGCTGCGTGAGGTGTGCGCGGCGACGCCGGCGCCGGTCGTCGCGTCCGGCGGCGTGTCGTCCCTGGACGACCTGGTCGCGCTGGCCGGCCTGGCGCCGCTGGGCGTCGAGGGCTCGATCGTCGGCAAGGCGCTCTATGCGGGCGCCTTCACCCTGCCCGAGGCGCTGACCGCGGTCGCCGCGGTGTGACGTGCCGGGCATCGGCGACCGCCGGGGGACGGCCGGGCCGTGGCCGGACTGGTACGGCTATGCCGAGGTGGTCCGGGTCGGCCCGCTGGCCGTGACGGCGGGCTGTACGGCGGCCGTGGACGGCGTCGTGCAGGCCGCCGGTGACGCCGCCGCGCAGGCCCGGATGGCGTTCCGGTCCGGGCTGGCCGCGCTGGCCCAGGTCGGGCTCGGGCCCGAGCACGTCATCGCCACCCGGGTGTACGTGGTCGACCGGGCGGACGCCGGGCCGGTGGGTACCGCGCACGGCGAGATCTTCGGCGCCGTCCGGCCGGCCGCGACGATGGTGGTGGTGGCCGGCCTGGTCGACCCGGCGATGCTGGTCGAGGTCGAACTCACCGCCTGGGCCGGCTGACCGCCCCGATGCCGCAGTGGTGCTGCAGCGGCGCCTCAGCGGATGACGAACGAGGTGTGCACCATGCCCCACGGGCTGGGCACCGTCATGCTCCATCCGATCCGGAACAGCGAGTCGAACATCTGGAAGGCCAGCGCGAACGGGTCCGGGAAGAGCACCGGCGGCGGCTGATGGGGGCGCGGTGGCGGTTCCGGCGTGACCATCTCGTGCACCCGGGCCAGCACTGCGGTCGCGTCCCGGTCGCCCTGCTGCGCCCAGCCGTGCACGACCCGCAGCTTCACCGAATTGACCACGACCTCGTCGTCGGCGTCCGGCGGCAGGCGGAAGGTCTGCCCGCCCTGGCGCAGCCACATCCGGCCGCCGGCCTCCTGCAGCAGCACCGCCGCCCGGCCGCTCGGGTGGGCCGGGTCGACCCCGGCGAGCACCACGGTGCCCAGGCCGGGCCGGTACTCCAGCGTCGACGGCACGTTGTCGGCACGCAGCCGCCGGTGGATCACGTCGAGTCGTCCGGGCATGTCCCCACCCTAGGTCCCCGGCGCCGTCGAACCGGGCAGGTGAGCGTGGACCGGCGCACCCGGCCGGCCTCCGTAGGCTGTCGGCCATGTCCGTCGCCGTTCGTGTCATCCCCTGCCTGGACGTGTCCGAGGGGCGCGTCGTCAAGGGCGTCAACTTCGTGGACCTGGTCGACGCGGGGGACCCGGTCGAACTGGCCCGCCGGTACGACCGGGAGGGCGCGGACGAATTGACCTTCCTGGACATCACCGCGACCAGCGACAACCGCCGCTATGCCTACGACATGATCCGGCGGACCGCCGAGCAGGTCTTCATCCCGCTCACCGTCGGCGGCGGCGTGCGGACCGTGGCCGACATCGACGCGCTGCTGCGGGCCGGCGCGGACAAGGTATCCGTGAACTCGGCCGCGGTGGCCCGGCCGGAGTTCCTGGCCGAGGCGGCGGCGCGGTTCGGCTCGCAGTGCGTGGTCATCGCGGTCGACGCCCGTCGGGTCACCGACCCGACCCTCGGGTGCGCCTCCGGGTACGAGGTGACCACCCACGGCGGGCGCCGGGGCACCGGGATCGACGCGGTCGAGTGGGCGCGGCGGGCCGAGGACGTCGGGGCGGGCGAGATCCTGCTCACCTCGATGGACGCCGACGGCACCAAGAACGGTTTCGACACGCAGATGCTGGCTGCCATTCGCGCGGCGGTCGGCGTGCCATTGATCGCCTCCGGCGGGGCCGGCGCCCTCGATCATTTCCCGGAGGCCGTCGCGGCCGGAGCGGATGCGGTTCTGGCGGCCTCGGTCTTTCATTTCGGACAATTGCGCATCGACGCCGTGAAAGAACAGTTGGCGCATTCCGGATACCCGGTGCGCCGGACCGGGGCGGTGCCGTCATGACCGAGGTCGGCACTGATCCGGCCGTCGATCCGGCCGGGGGCCTGCGGTTCAACGCCGACGGCCTGGTCTGCGCGGTCGTCCAGCAGTACGACACCCGCGAGGTGCTGATGGTGGCCTGGATGGATGCCGAGGCGCTGCGCCGCACGCTGGTGACCGGCGCCGGCACCTACTGGTCCCGATCCCGCCAGGAGTACTGGGTCAAGGGAGCGACGTCGGGGCACACCCAGCGGGTCGTCGAGGTCCGCCGGGACTGCGACGGCGACACCCTGCTGGTGCTGGTGGACCAGAGCGGCGGCGCCTGCCACACCGGCGACCGGACGTGTTTCGACGCCGGGCTGATCGCCCGGACGGCGCCGGTGGACGGTCAGGCGAGCTGACCCAACCGACGCGCCGTCTCGCGCAGCAGTGGGTGCGGCATGGCCAGGTTGACACGCAGAAAACCCGGAACGCCGCAGGCGGCGCCGTCCACCCCGAACACGCCCACCTGCTCGCCCACGGTCGCCGGGTCCGCGTCGACGGCCCGCAGATCGAGCCAGCCCAGGTAGGTCCCCTCGACCGGGAACAGCTGGGCCGCGGGCAGGTGCCGGGCCAGCTCGGCGGCGAACAGGTCGCGCCCGGCCGCCAGGTAGTCCACGCAGCCGGCCAGGTGCGCCGACCCGGCGGTGTAGGCGGCGGTCGTGGCGATCGCACCGAACGGGGTGACGCCGCCGCCGTGCTTGGTGAACGGATCGAGCCGCTCCCACGCCTCGCGGGCCGGGTCCGAGGTCAGGATCAGCTGCCCGCAGCCCAGCCCCGGAATGTTCCATCCCTTCGACGCCGAGGTGGCGCTGATGGAGTGGGCCGCGGTGCGGTCGGTCAGCGCGGCATACGGCCGGTGGACGAAACCGGGCATCGTCAGCGGCGCGTGGATCTCGTCGGCGAACACGATCGCCTCGGCGGCGTCGACCACCTCGGCCAGGGCCAGCAGTTCGTCGTCGCCGAGCACCCGGCCGGTCGGGTTGTGCGGGTTGGTCAGGACGAACACCGCGCCCGGCGTCAGCGCGGCGGCGATCGCGGGCAGGTCCAGCTCGTACCGGCGACCGACGATGCGCATCGGCACGGTCACCAGTTCGCGTCCGGCCATCGCCGGCACCGTCAGGAACGGCATGTAGGCCGGCACCGGCAGCACCACGGGCGCCCGGGAATCGGTCAGGTGTTCCAGCACGATGCGAAACCCGGTGACCACCGACGCCACCGGATGGACGTCGGCCGGGGCGACCCGCCAGCCGTACCGCGCCTGCCATCCGGCCGTGGCGTCGGCGACCTCGGCGGCCAGCGCGGGCGGCAGGTACCCGGTGCGCCCGCGGTCGACGGCGTCGTGCAGGGCGGCCGTGATCGCCGGGGCCAGCGGAAGGTCCATCTCGGCCACGCCGGCCCCGATCGCCCCGGCCGGAACGGAGGTCCACTTCAGGCCGCCACGGGCCCGCAGGTCCGCGATCGTCTGCGCGTCGGTCCAGGCGGCGATGTCGGCGGCGATGTCAGCTGCGGGCGAGGCGTTCACCGGCCCACCGTACGGCCACGGCCGGAGACCCTCCGGTGGTCCGCGCGCCCGTCGCCGCCCGGCAGAATGACCCCCATGTCGGTGACGACCCCCGCGACCCACCCGGCGCGGTCATCCGCGGCGGCGCCCGCGCTCGGCGAGATCAGCCCCACCCGGGCCGAGTTCCGCGAACTCGCCCGGGATCGGCGGGTGATCCCGGTGACCCGCCGGCTGCTCGCCGACGCGATCACCCCGGTCGGGCTCTACCTGACCCTGTGCGACGACCGGCCCGGCACGTTCCTGCTGGAGTCGGCGGAGAACGGTCGCTCCTGGTCGCGCTGGTCGTTCGTCGGCGTGCAGGCGCCCGCCGTCCTCAGCGAACGGGACGGCGACGCCGTCTGGCTCGGTGCGCCGCCGGTCGGGCTGCCGCGCCAGGGCGACCCGCTGCGCGTGCTCGACGAGTCCCTGCGGTTCCTGCACACCGAGCCGCTGTCCGGCTTGCCGCCGCTGACCGGGGGCCTGGTCGGATACCTCGGCTACGACGTCGTCCGGCGCTGGGAGCACATTGGGGGGGATACCGACTCCGCCTCCGTCGCGGACCCGCTGATCCCGGAACTGGTGATGTTGCTGGCCACCGACCTGGCCGCGCTGGACCACCACGAGGGAACGGTCACGCTGATCGCCAACGCGGTCAACTGGGACGGCACCGACGAGCGGGTCGACGAGACCTACGACGACGCCGTCCGCCGCCTGCACGGGATGAGCCGCGCGCTGGCGCAGCCCCGGGCGTTGCCCGCGGCGCACTTCGCGACCCGGCTGCCCGAGGTGACCCGGCGGATGGAGTCGGCGGACTACCGGGCCAAGGTGGACGTCGCCAAGGAGCACATCCGGGCCGGTGACGCCTTCCAGATCGTGCTGTCCCAGCGGTTCGACGTGCCCACCGAGGCAGACCCGCTGGAGATCTACCGGGTGCTGCGGGCGACCAACCCGAGCCCCTACATGTACCTGCTGCGGTTGCCCACCCCCGACGGTCGGCCGATCGCGGTCGTCGGGTCCTCGCCCGAGGCGCTGGTGACCGTGCGGGAGGGGCTGGTCACCATGCACCCGATCGCCGGCACCCGGCCGCGCGGGCACACCGAGGAGGACGACGTCCTGCTGGCCAAGGACCTGCTGGCCGACGAGAAGGAACGCAGCGAGCACGTCATGCTCGTCGACCTCGGCCGCAACGATCTGGGCCGGGTCTGCGCGCCGGGTTCGGTCAAAGTGGTCGACTTCTTCACCATCGAGCGGTACAGCCACGTCATGCACATCGTCTCGACGGTGACCGGGCAGCTGGCGCCCGATCGCACCGCCTACGACGCACTCGCTGCCTGTTTCCCCGCCGGCACCCTGTCCGGGGCGCCCAAGCCGCGGGCGATGCAGATCATCGACGAGCTGGAGCCGTTGCGCCGGGGGGTGTACGGGGGAGTGGTCGGGTACCTCGACTTCGCTGGGGACGCCGACACCGCCATCACCATCCGGACCGCGTTGGTCGCGGACGGCGTCGCCTACGTGCAGGCCGGCGCCGGGGTGGTCGCCGACTCCGTCCCGGCGAACGAGGACGCCGAGTGCCGGAACAAGGCCGCCGCGGTGATCGCCGCGGTCGGTGCCGCCGCGACCCTGCGGGCCGTCGATGGCTGAGGAGCGGGCCCGGCGGATGACGGCCGTACTGGCCGGACTGGTGCTCGCCGGAGCGGCGGCGTGTGCCGGGGCGGCGGCGATGACATGGTGGACCGCCGACTATGTCGATGCGCTCACCGGCCCGCTGAGGCTGACCGCGTCCGGTGCGGACTGCCTGCCCGAGCTCGTGCCGGTCGCACTCGTCGGGCTGGCCGGCTTCGGCGCCACCCTGGCCAGCCAGGGCTGGGTGCGCCGGGTCGTCGGGGTGGTCCTGCTCGCCGGGGGACTGCTGGTGGCCGTTCGCGCCGGTGCCGCGATGGCCGCGGCCCCGCCGGTGCTGACCGGTTCCCTGGTCCGGCCGGCGGATCCGGCCGGACCGGCCGAGCTGCATCCGGCGGGACCGCTGCTGGCGCTGGCCGGCGGCATTCTGGTCGCCGTGGCCGGCGCGCTGGTGGCGGCCGGCCTGGGCGGTCGGCGCCGGCTGGGGGCGAGGTACGACGCCCCGACGGCGACCGCGGCGACGGGACCGGGTCGGGCGGCGGGGCCCGATGCGCCGGCGGGCGCACCGTCGACCGGCGAAGCAGCACCCGGTTCGACCGACGTCGGCGACTGGTGGAAGGCTCTCGACGCAGGCGCCGATCCGACCGTGGCGAATGGCTCCGACTCGGGCGGCTACCATGACCGATGAGAACGCGCCACACAGGATCGGCGACGCACGTGTGATGTTGATGGCATGGAGAAGGCGATCTACTCAGTTTTCTCAGGTACCGGGCCCCGACAAGGAGACCTTCGCGTGAACGTGCTGGACGGGATCCTGCTGGGCGTTCGGGAGGATCTCGCGGCCCGTGAGGCGCAGGTGCCCCTGGCCGACGTGAAGGCGATGGCCCGCGCCGCCGCCCCGCCCCGGCCGGTGCTGCCCGTCCTGCTCGAACCGGGTGTGGGCGTCATTGCCGAGGTGAAGCGGGCCAGCCCGTCCAAGGGTGCGCTGGCCACCATCGCCGATCCGGCGGCGCTCGCCCGGACCTATGCCGAGGCCGGCGCCCGGGTGATCTCGGTGCTCACCGAGCAGCGCCGGTTCAACGGCAGCCTGGCCGACCTGGACGCGGTCCGGGCCGAGGTCGACATCCCGGTGCTGCGCAAGGACTTCATCGTCAGCCCGTATCAGGTGCACGAGGCCCGGGCGCACGGCGCCGACCTCGTCCTGCTCATCGTCGCCGCCCTCGACCAGAACGTGCTGCACGGCCTGCTCGAGCGGGTCGAATCGCTCGGCATGACCGCGCTGGTGGAGATCCACACCGAGGCCGAGGCCGACCGGGCGCTGGCCGCCGGCGCCAAGGTGATCGGCGTCAACGCCCGCGACCTGACCACCCTGCAGATCGACCGGGACGTGTTCGCCCGGATCGCGCCGGGGCTACCCTCCGACGTGGTCACCGTCGCCGAGTCGGGGGTGCGGGGTCCGTCGGACCTGCTGGCCTACGCCGGCGCCGGCGCGGACGCCGTCCTGGTCGGCGAGGGTCTGGTCACCAGCGGGGATCCGCGGGCCGCGCTGGCCGACCTGGTCACCGCCGGGTCGCATCCGTCCTGTCCCCGCCCGTCCCGCTGAGCCGGACCCGGCCCGAGCGCCGAGCCGGCGAGCAACGCCGTCTGGAGTAAGCAAAAGTGAGTGTGCCCGCGCGAGCGGCCGACGATGTGTCGCGCCCGCTGCCTCGTCCGTCAGAAGGGCTCGCCGGCACCGACCACGATCCCGATGACCGCGGTTACTTCGGCACCATGGGCGGCCGATGGTTGCCCGAAGCACTGGTCGGCGCGCTGGACGAGGTGGCCGACCATTACCGCAAGGCCCGCCGGGACCCCGACTTCCTGGCCGCGCTCGACGACCTGGCGGCCAACTACGCCGGCCGGCCCAGCCCGCTGAGCGACGCGCCCCGGCTGACCGCCGAGATCGGTGGCGCCCGCATCCTGCTCAAGCGCGAGGATCTCAACCACACCGGCAGCCACAAGATCAACAATGTGCTCGGTCAGGCGCTGCTGGCCCGACAGATGGGCAAGACCCGGCTGATCGCGGAAACCGGCGCCGGCCAGCACGGCGTGGCCACGGCGACCGCAGCCGCGCTGTTGGGCATGGACTGTCGCATCTACATGGGCCGGGTGGACACCGAGCGGCAGGCCCTGAACGTGGCCCGGATGCGGCTGCTGGGCGCCGAGGTGGTCGCGGTCGAGTCCGGCTCGGCCACCCTGAAGGACGCGATCAACGAGGCGTTCCGCGACTGGGTGGCCACGGTCGACCACACCTTCTACCTGTTCGGGACCGTCGCCGGCCCGCACCCGTTCCCGGTGATCGTCCGCGACTTCCAACGGATCATCGGGCTCGAGGCGCGGGCCCAGGTGCTGGACCGCACCGGCCGGCTGCCCGACGCGGTCGCCGCCTGCGTGGGTGGCGGGTCGAACGCGATGGGCATCTTCCACGCGTTCCTCGACGACCCCGGTGTCCGGCTGGTCGGCCTGGAGGCCGGCGGCGACGGCATCGAGACCGGCCGGCACGCCTCCACCATCAGCGGCGGTTCGGTCGGTGTGCTGCACGGCGCGCGCTCGTTCCTGCTGCAGGACACCGACGGGCAGATCGTCGAGTCGCACTCGATCAGCGCGGGCCTGGACTACCCGGGGGTCGGACCCGAGCACTCACATCTGGCCGAGATCGGCCGGGCCGAGTACCGGTCGATCACCGACACCCGGGCGATGGATGCGTTCGCGCTGCTCACCCGCACCGAGGGCATCATCCCGGCGATCGAGTCCGCGCATGCCGTCGCCGGCGCCGTCGACCTGGCCCGGGAACTCGGCCCCGACGGCATCGTGCTGGTCAACATCTCCGGTCGCGGGGACAAGGACATGGAGACCGCGATGAACTGGTTCACGTTGGGCGAGCCGACCGGAGCGGTGCAGTGACAGTCCTGTCCGACATGTTCGCCGGCCTGCGGGCCGAGAACCGGGCCGCCCTGGTCGGTTACCTGCCGGCCGGTTACCCCGACCTGGTGGCGTCCAAGGAGCTGTACGCGGCCATCATCGAGGGTGGACCGGCCGGCGGCTGTGACCTGGTCGAGGTCGGCCTGCCGTTCTCCGACCCGGTGCTGGACGGCCCGTCCGTCCAACACGCCGCGGGCCAGGCCCTGGCGAACGGTTTCCGGGTGCGGGACACCTTCGACATCGTCGAGTCGGTGACCGCCCGCGGCGGCCGGGCCGTCGTCATGACGTACTTCAATCCGGTCCTGGCGTATGGGATTGACGCGTTCGCCCGCGACCTGGCCGCGGCCGGGGGCGCCGGGGTCATCACCCCCGACCTGATCGTCGACGAGGCCGGCCCGTGGCTGGACGCGGTGCATGCGCACGGCATCGATCCGATCTTCCTGGTCGCGCCGTCGTCGTCGGTGGAGCGGATCGCCCTCACCACGGCGGCCGGCGGCGGTTTCGTCTACGCCGCCTCCGTGATGGGGGTGACCGGTGCCCGGGACCAGGTGTCGACCGCCGCCCCGGAACTGGTCGCCCGCTGTCGCACCGTCACCGACTTGCCGATCGGCGTCGGGCTGGGCGTGCGGACCGGTGCGCAGGCCCGGCAGATCGCCGAGTACGCCGACGCGGTGATCGTCGGGTCGGCCTTCCTGGACGCCTACGCGCGGGGTGGACGGGATGCCCTGGGCGCCCTGGCCGGTGAGCTGGCCGCCGGTGTCCGGTCCGCCGTTCGCACCGTCGGTCGCCCGGCAGCATCGGGTCGCGCTGATCCAAGCGTCGATTCCCTGCCGGATTCGTCCGGATTCGTGACGCGATGATCAGCGCGGCCGCCCTGACCGGGCCCGTGCTGGCCAGCATCCCGTCACCGCCGCAGGGGGTCTGGTACGTCGGCCCGATCGCCCTACGCGCGTACGCGATCTGCATCATCGCCGGCATCGTCGTCGCCGTCTGGTGGGGCAACAAGCGGTTCGTCGCCCGCGGCGGCCGGCCCGGCCGGGTGACCGACGTCGCCGTCTGGGCGGTGCCGTTCGGCATCATCGGCGGCCGGCTCTACCACGTGATCACCGATCATCAGCTGTACTTCGGCGAGGGCCGCAATCCCTGGAACGCGTTCGCGATCTGGAACGGCGGGCTGGGCATCTGGGGTGCCATCGCGCTCGGTGCGGTCGGAGCGTGGCTCGGCTGCCGCCACTACAAGATCCCGCTGGCCGCCTTTGCCGATGCGGTCGCCCCGGGCATCGCGGTCGCGCAGGCCATCGGCCGGCTCGGCAACTATTTCAACCAGGAGTTGTTCGGCGCGTCGACCACGGTGCCGTGGGGCCTGGACGTCTACGTCCGGACGCCCGGCGGGGTGGCCGGGGTCATCCCGGTCGACGGGAACTGCGAGTTTCCGACCGAGTACGTCAAGGCGACGCCGCAACTGCTGTGCGGCACGTACCAGCCGACCTTCCTGTACGAGCTGCTGTGGTGCCTGGGCGTGGCCGCGGTCGTGGTGTGGGCGGACAAGCGCTGGCAGCTCGGCGGTGGGCGGGCGTTCGCCCTGTACGTCGCCGGCTACACGCTGGGTCGGGTGTGGATCGAGATGCTGCGCATCGACCCGGCCAACCACATCCTTGGCCTGCGGATCAACGTGTTCACCTCGGTGGTCGTGTTCCTGGGCGCGGTGCTGTTCCTCTACCTGCGGCGGCACGTCAAGCGGGAGGATCCTGCGCTGGTCCGGGGGCCGGACCGGAAGGGTGACGAGCCCGCCGGTGCGTCCGCACCGACAGCCCGGGAGACCGACCGGCCGACCGACGCCTCGGTCGACGAACCGGTCGACGAGCCGGTCGACCGAGGGCCCGCCGCCGGCTGACCCACCGCCTATCCGCCGGGTATTTCCCCTTCCGTCCCGAATCTCTGTCCTGTCGACCGATCCACCGGGGATCGAGACAGGGGTGAACCATGGGACGAGCCAAGCCGTCGATCCGGATCAGCGACGATCGGCGACGGGAGGTCGACCTGGCGCGGGCGGTCGAGCAGGCCCTGGGTCGGCTGGACGTCGTCGAGGCAATCCCGATCGGCGCCCCGATCGATACGGAACCAGCCGGGGACGACGCCGCGATCGAGGCGTTCATCGCCGGGTTCGACGCCGGCGGCAACGGGAACGGGTCCGGCACCGGGAACGGCGCGGCGGCGCTCGCGCCCATCCCGCGGCCGTTCCCGCCGATTCGGCTGAGCCTGGTCACCCTCGACGGCATCGAGGTCACCCAGCAGGTCCAGGACATCGGACATTCGGTGCCGCTGGTGGCCGGTAAGGCGACCATCGTCCGGGTGTATCTGAAGTTTCCGACCCCGGTGGAGATCCGCGGCGAGCTGCTCGCCGCCCGATCCGCGACCGGGCCGTGGACGCCCGTCCCGTCCGTCGGCCCGGCCCAGCTGGACCCGGCGCGGGCCGGCGGCACCCTGGCGCAACTCCGGTCGCGCCGCGCGGACCTGCGGTTCAGCCTGAACTTCCGGCTGCCGGCCGCCCTCACCGGACCGGGCCCGGTCTTCCTCCGGATGGGCGGCGTACGGCGGACGTCCGGAACCCCGCTGCCCTCCGTCGCCGGCATCCAGATCCGGTCGGTGACCTTCCAGCGCCCGGCCACCCTGCGGGTCAGGCTGGTTCGGATGGTCTACCGGATGGGCGGGCAGACGTACCAGCCGACCGCGACCGACGCCGCGCTGTTCGCGTCGTGGTTGGCCCGGGCGTATCCGGCCGACCGGCTGCAGCTCAGCACCGGTACCGCCACCGCCAACCCGGCGGCCCCGTTCGATGCGTCCCAGATCAACGCCCAGCTCCTCGCGATGCGGGCGGTGGACGTCGGCACGGGCACCGACGCCCGCACGCACTACTACGGCATGGTCGCCGACGGCGGCTTCTTCATGCGCGGACTGGCCTCCGGCATCCCGCAGCGCCCGGCACCGGGCACGGTCGCGTCCGGGCCGACCGGATCGAGCACGTTCGGCTGGGACAACGACGGGTCGTACGGCGACTGGTACGGCGGCCACGAGCTCGGGCACACCTTCGGCCGGTACCACGCCGAATTCTGCGGCGCCGTCGGCGGCGCTCCGTACCCGTTCCCGAACGGGCAGCTGTCGGGACCGGACGAAGCGTTCGTCGGCATCGACGTGGGTGACCCTGCGCTGGGCCTGCCGCTGAAGCTGGTGGGCAGCGTGGCAGCCCACGATGTGATGACCTACTGCAACAACCAATGGCTCAGCTCGTTCACCTATGGCGGCATCTACCAACGCCTGGTGGCCGAGGATGCACTACCGGCGGGCGCGGGAGGGGAGGGTGTGGCCATGGCCGATGCGGATCCGGCGGGGGTGCCGGCCGGAATCCGGGTGATCGCGTCGGTGAACCTGAGCTCGGCGGCCGGGTCGATCAGCGCGGTCCTGCCGGCCGGTGCGCCGACCGAGAGGCCGGACGAAGCCGGGCCGGCCGGTCCGGACGACCACCGGTTGTCGATCCGGCTGCTCGACGCCGCCGGTCGACCGATCGACGAGCAGCCTGCGGTTTTCCGGCCGAGCAGCTGCCAGGACCCGGACCAGGACGTCACCGGGGTGCTCGATGCGGTCGTGCCGGCGCGCGCCGCGGTCGCCACCGTGGAGGTGCTGCTGGACGGCGCGGTGCTGGACCGCCGGCCGGTCGGTGGTCCGGTCAGTACCACCGCCGCGCTGCGGCCCGCAGCCGCGGACGCGGGACCCGCACCGGACGGTGGCCGGCGGTTGTCCTGGACGGTGGCCGACGCTCCGGCCGGGCAGCGGTACGCCGTCCAGCTCAGCGACGACGAGGGGTCGAGCTGGCGCACCGTGGCCGTCGATCTGCCCGAGCCGGAGGTGCAGCTGGCGGCCGACGAGCTGACCGGCCCCGCCGGTCGGCCGCCGCTGGCCCGGCTGCTGGCCGTCACCGGGCTGTCCAGCGCGGTGCTGTCCACCGACCCGGTGTGACCCCGGCTGAACCCGGACCGGCACCTCGACCGGCCGCGTCCCACGGGGACGCGGCCGGTCGTTTGTGACGAGCGGGTTACCGTCAGGTCCCCGGAATTGCGGGATGCGGGACAGGGGCCAGTCGGCGCTCGTTTCGATTACCGGCCGCCGGGAACCGTGGGGTACTTTTGAGGCCGACTGGGCCATCGCCGTCCCGGTGTCCCCGTAATCAGGACAAGTGCGTGGACAGCGGTGGCGACCGGCGGCGATCCCGCCCTCCCCGCCGATGTCGCGTAGGGGCCCGGTGGCCGGCCAACCCGCCGCAGACGGCCCGTTACACCCCGATCGGCCCGCTCGCCGCAGCCCGATCGGCCCCCCGTGGTCCCGCCCGCGCGGGCCCACACCCGCAGCGCCGCGACGAATGCACCACCGCTCCACACCGGCTGTTCCAGCCACTTGCTCACCGCGCCGGCCGCCGCCGGCGCGGTCGCCTTGTCGACGACGGGAGGTCTGCCGTGCGCTACTCGGCAACACCCGCCCCCCAGGGGCTGTACGACCCGCAACACGAACGTGACGCCTGCGGCGTGGCCGCGGTTGCGGACATCAAGGGCCGACGCAGCCATTCCATCGTGAGCAGCGGCGTCACCGCGCTGATCAACCTGGATCACCGGGGTGCCGCGGGAGCCGATCCGGCCGTCGGTGACGGCGCCGGCATCCTCATCCAGGTGCCGGACGAGCTGCTGCGCGACGACGTCGACTTCGACCTGCCGGTGAGCCCCGACCCGCGGCACGGCCAGGCCTACGCGGTCGGCATCGCCATGCTGCCGGTCGACCCGGCCGAGCGGGCCCGGGCCAAGGCCATCGTCAACCGGGTGCTGGGCGGGGAGAACCTGACCCTGCTGGGCTGGCGCACCGTGCCCACCGACCCGGTCGGCGCCGCCGTCGGGCAGATGGCGCTGGACGTCATGCCCGTCTTCGAGCAGCTGTTCATCGCCGGCCCGGTCGGCGAGGACGGCGCGCTGCCGTACGGCATCGAGCTGGACCGGATGGTCTACCCGGCCCGCAAGCGGATCGAGCACGAGTCGCAGGCCGAGATCGGCGGGGATGGGGTCTACTTCCCCTCGCTGTCCAGCCGGACCATCACCTACAAGGGCATGCTGACCACCGAGCAGCTGCCGGCGTTCTACCCCGACATCACCGACACGCGCACGATGAGCGCGATCGCGATCGTGCACTCGCGGTTCTCCACCAACACGTTCCCGGCGTGGCCGCTGGCCCACCCGTTCCGATACCTGGCGCACAACGGCGAGATCAACACCGTCCGCGGGAACCGGAACCGGATGCGGGCCCGCGAGGCCATGCTGTCCAGCAAGCTCATCCCGGGCGACCTGTCCCGGGCGTTCCCGATCGTCACCCCGGGCGCCGCGTCGGACTCGGCGTCCCTGGACGAGGTGCTGGAGCTGCTGCACCTGGGCGGCCGCAGCCTGCCGCACGCGGTGATGATGATGATCCCGGAGGCGTGGGAGAACAACGCCACCATGGACCCGCAGATCCGCGGGTTCTGCGAGTTCCACGCCTCGCTGATCGAGCCGTGGGACGGTCCGGCCTGCGTCACCTTCACCGACGGAACCCTGCTCGGCGCGGTGCTGGACCGCAACGGCCTGCGCCCCGGACGCTGGTGGCTCACCAGCGACGACACCGTCGTGCTGGCGTCCGAGGCGGGCGTGCTGCCGATCCCGCCGGAGAAGGTCATCGAGCGGGGCCGGCTGCAGCCGGGCCGGATGTTCCTGGTCGACACCGACCAGGGCAAGATCCTCAACGACACCGACGTCAAGACGGCGCTGGCCGCCGAGCAGCCGTACCGCGACTGGGTGCATGCCGGGCTGATGCGGCTGACCGAACTGCCGCCGCGCGAGCACGTCACCGTCTCGCATCGCAGCGTGCTCACCCGGCAGCGCATCTTCGGCTACACCGAGGAGGAGCTGCGGGTCATCGTCACGCCGATGGCGGCCACCGGGGCCGAGGGCATCGGCTCGATGGGCACCGACACGCCCGAGGCCGTGCTGTCCGAGCGGCCGCGGTTGATCTTCGACTACTTCACCCAGCTGTTCGCGCAGGTCACCAACCCGCCGCTGGACGCAATCCGGGAGGCCGTGGTCACCTCGCTGTCCTCGGTGATCGGGCCGGAGGCCAACCTGCTGGAGCCGGGCCCCTGGTCCTGCCGGCAGGTCGTGCTGCCGTTCCCGGTGCTGGACAACGACGACCTGGCCAAGCTGATGGGGATGAACGCCGACGGCAACCTGCCCGGCTTCGCCTCCGCGACGATCTCGGGCCTGTACGACGTGCACGGCGGCGGCGAGGCCCTGGAGGCGGCCATCGAGCGATGTCGGCTGGAGACCGACGAGGCGATCGCCCGTGGCGCCCGCGTCATCATGCTCTCCGATCGGCACTCCACCGCCGACAAGGCGCCGATCCCGTCGCTGCTGCTGACCTCCGCCGTGCACCAGCACCTGGTCCGGCAGAAGTCCCGGACCAAGGTCGCTCTGGTCGTGGAATCGGGCGATGCGCGGGAAGTGCACCACATTGCGCTGCTGCTGGGCTACGGCGCCGGGGCGGTCAACCCGTACCTGGTGATCGAGACCGCCGAGGACCTCGCCCGGCGCGGCCAGCTCGGCGACGTCGCTCCGGAGAAGGCGGTCAAGAACATCGTGTACGCCCTCGGCAAGGGCGTGCTCAAGGTGATGAGCAAGATGGGCATCTCCACGGTCGGCTCGTACCGGGCCGCCCAGGTGTTCGCCGTGTTCGGCATCAACCAGGACGTGCTCGACGAGTACTTCACCGGTAGCACCACCCGCACCGGGGGCAGCGGCCTGGAGACCATCGCCTCGGACGTCGCGCGCCGGCACGCGCTGGCCTTCGTGCCGAACCCGCAGACCCTGGAGCACCGGGGCCTGGAGATCGGCGGCCAGTACCAGTGGCGCCGCGAGGGTGAGATCCACCTGTTCAACCCGGAGACGGTCTACCTGCTGCAGCACTCCACCCGCAGCAAGCAGCAGAAGGTCTTCCGCCGGTACGCCGAGACGGTGGACAAGCTGACCAAACAGGGCGGCACCCTGCGGGGCCTGTTCGAGCTGCGCACCGCCGACGCCACCCCGGTGCCGCTGGAGGAGGTGGAGCCGGCCAGCGAGATCGTCAAGCGGTTCGTCACCGGCGCCATGTCCTACGGCTCGATCTCCATCGAGGCGCACCAGACCCTGGCCATCGCGATGAACCGGCTCGGCGGGCGGTCAAATACCGGGGAGGGTGGTGAAGATGTAGACAGGCTGCTGGACCCGGTCCGCCGTTCGGCGATCAAGCAGGTCGCCTCCGGCCGGTTCGGTGTGACCAGCCCGTACCTGGTCAACGCCGCGGAGATCCAGATCAAGATGGCGCAGGGCGCCAAGCCCGGTGAGGGCGGCCAGCTGCCCGGCAGCAAGGTCTATCCGTGGATCGCGCAGACCCGGCACGCCACCGCGGGCGTCGGGTTGATCTCGCCGCCGCCGCACCACGACATCTATTCGATCGAGGACCTCAAGCAGCTCATCCACGACCTGCGCAACGCCAACCCGGCCGCCGCGGTGTCGGTCAAGCTGGTCTCCGAGCCCGGCGTGGGCACGGTCGCCGCCGGCGTCACCAAGGCGCACGCGGACAAGGTGATCGTCGCCGGTTACGACGGCGGCACCGGTGCGGCGCCGCTGACCTCGCTCAAGCACGCCGGCCAGCCGTGGGAGCTCGGTGTCGCCGAGACCCAGCAGACGCTGCGCATCAACCAGCTGCGCGAGCAGGTCCGGTTGCAGGTCGACGGTGGCCTGCGCACCCCGCGGGACGTCGTCATCGCGATGCTGCTGGGCGGCGAGGAGTTCGGCTTTTCGACGGCCCCGCTGGTGGTGGCCGGCTGCGTGATGATGCGGGTCTGCCACCTGGACACCTGCCCGGTGGGCATCGCCACCCAGAACCCGGTGCTGCGCGAGCGGTACACCGGGACCCCGGAGTTCGTCGAGACCTTCTTCCTGTACGTCGCGGAGATGGTCCGGGAGTACCTGGCCGCGCTCGGCTTCCGGTCGGTCAACGAGGCGGTCGGGCACGCCGAGATGATCGACATCTCGGCCGCGGTGGAGCACCACCGCGCCCGCGGCCTGGATCTGACTCCGCTGCTGGAGATCCCGGAGGTGGCCAGTGACTACTACTGCACCAAGCCGGCCCAGCACGACCTGTCCAAGACCCTGGACGCCGAGCTGATCAAGCAGGCCCAGCCGGCCCTGCAGGACGCCCGGGGCGTGCGGATCCACCTGCCGATCCGCAACGTCGACCGGACCGCCGGGACGATGCTCGGCTCCGAGGTGACTCGGGTGTTCGGTCCGGATGGCCTGCCCGACCACACCATCGAGGTCAACCTGACCGGCACGGCCGGGCAGTCCTTGGGCGCGTTCCTGCCCAAAGGCGTGTCCATCGACCTGGTCGGCGACGCCAACGACTACGTCGGCAAGGGTCTGTCCGGCGGGCGGATCGTGGTCCGGCCCGACGAGAGTTCGCCGTCCCAGGCGCCCGGGGTCAAGACCCAGGTGATCGCCGGCAACACGATCGGGTACGGAGCCACCTCCGGGGAGATCTTCCTGCGCGGCCGGGTCGGCGAACGGTTCGCCGTCCGCAACTCGGGTGCGCTGATGGTGGTCGAGGGCACCGGCGATCACGCCTGCGAATACATGACGGGTGGCCGGGTGGTCATCCTGGGCCGCACCGGGCGCAACGTCGGGGCCGGGATGAGCGGCGGCATCGCCTACCTGCTCGACCCGGAGCCGGCCAAGGTCAATCCGGAGCTGGTCGACCTCGAGGCCCTGGACACCGACGAGGTGGCCTGGCTCGGCGAGGTGATCGGTTCGCATGCCAAGCTCACCGGCTCCCGGATCGCCGCCGCGTTGCTGGCCGACTGGCCGATCGCGGCAGTCCGGTTCTCCCGGGTGATGCCTCGCGACTACCGGCGGGTGCTGGCGCTGCGTGCCGAGGCCGCCGCGCTCGGCGTGAACGCCGACGAGATGATCATGGAGGCCAGCCATGGCTGATCCGAGCGGTTTCCTCAAGCACCCGCGCAGCGGTCCGGCCCGCCGGCCGATCCCGCTGCGCCTGCGGGACTGGCGCGAGGTGTACGAGCCGTTCGACGAGCAGGGCACCCGCACCCAGGCGACCCGGTGCATGGACTGCGGCATCCCGTTCTGCCACCAGGGCTGCCCGCTGGGCAACCTGATCCCGGAATGGAACGAGCTGGTCCGCACGGGCAAGTGGGCGGAGGCATCGGACCGGCTGCACGCGACGAACAACTTCCCGGAGTTCACCGGGCGGTTGTGCCCGGCGCCGTGCGAGGGTGCCTGCGTGCTGGGCATCGCCGACGACCCGGTGTCGATCAAGCTGGTCGAGCAGGAGATCGCCGACCACGCGATCGCGCAGGGCTACGGCCTGGAGCCGCGGCCCGCGGAGCTGAGCAGCGGGCGCACCGTCGCGGTGGTCGGCTCCGGCCCGGCCGGCCTGGCCGCCGCGCAGCAGCTGGCCCGGGCCGGGCACGCGGTGACGGTCTTCGAGCGCGACCGGCGCATCGGCGGGCTGATGCGGTACGGCATCCCCGAGTTCAAGATGGACCGGGACGTGCTGGACCGGCGGCTGGCCCAGCTGGCCGCCGAGCGGGTCACGTTCGTGACCGGCTGCACCGTCGGCGGCGCCGGGGACACCGACATCAGCGTGGAGCAGCTGCAGTCCGACTTCGATGCGGTCATCATCGCCACCGGCTCGACGATCCCGCGCGAGCTGTCGGTGGACGGCCGGGATCTGGACGGTGTGCACCTGGCGATGCCGTACCTGATCCAGCAGAACGAGGTCTGTGAGGGCACCCGGGACGCGGTGGAGGTCTCGGCCGAGGGCAAGAAGGTCGTCATCATCGGCGGCGGCGACACCGGCGCCGACTGCTACGGCACTGCGCTGCGGCAGAACGCGGCGTCGGTGACGCAGCTGGACATCCACGTCATGCCGCCGACCACCCGCGATCTGTCCACCCCGTGGCCGACCTACCCGCTGATGCTGCGGATCTCGGCCGCCCACGAGGAGGGCGGCGAGCGGATCTTCGGGGTCAACTCGACCTCGATCGAGGGCCGCGACGGCAAGGTCACCGGGCTGAACCTGGTCGAGGGCAAGCGGATCCCCGGCGGGTTCATCCCGACCGAGGGCACCGAGTTCCACATCGACGCCGACATGATCCTGATCGCGCTGGGCTTCGTCGGCCCCGAGCGGCCGGGACTGCTCGACGAGCTGGGGGTCGAGATCTCCTCCCGGGGCACCATCGTCCGGGACGAGAACTACATGACGTCGGTGCCCGGCGTGTTCGTCGCCGGGGACGCCGGCCGCGGGCAGTCGTTGATCGTCTGGGCGATCGCCGAAGGGCGGTCCGCCGCGGCCGGGGTGGATGCGTACCTCGGGGGCCGGACTTTCCTGCCCGACCCGCTGGAACCGACCGCCGTGGCCCTGCGCTAGGCCGGCGCCCGGGCCGGTCCACCGGTTGCGCTGATCCAAGCGTCGAAACTGCGCCCGCTCTGTCGGGTTCGGCGACGTCACGATCAGCGCAATCCTGGTCCCGGTTTGCGACGGCCCCGGCAACGTTGTCGGTCGGGAACCCGGACGGTGCCGGGAAACGATCGCCCGCTGCGACGGTGATCACATTGTGATCATGTGACCCCCACTTCTGTATCGGTTCAGAAGTCCGCTAGGGTATCCCCATGACTCGTCGCGCGAAGATTGTCTGCACCTTGGGTCCGGCCACCTCCTCTCAGGAGGCAATCGCCGCACTACTGGACGCCGGGATGAACGTGGCCCGGATGAACTTCTCCCACGGCGACTACGCCGACCACGAAGTGATCTACCACCGGCTGCGGGACGCGGCCAAGGCCTCCGGCCAGGCGCTGGCCATCATGGCCGACCTGCAAGGCCCGAAGATCCGGTTGGGCCGATTCGCCGACGGACCGCACGACTGGAACACCGGCGACACGGTGACCATCACGATCGCGGATGTGGTGGGCACGCGGGAGCGGGTGTCGACCACGTACAAGGGCCTGGCCCGGGACGCCCGGCCGGGTGACCGGCTGCTGATCGACGACGGCAAGGTCGGCCTGGTGGTCACCGCCGTCGACGGCGACGACGTCACGTGCTCGGTCACCGAGGGCGGCCCGGTGTCCAACAACAAGGGCATCTCGCTGCCCGGGATGAACGTGTCCGTGCCGGCGTTGTCCGAGAAGGACGTCGCCGACCTGAAGTTCGCGCTGTCGCTGGGTGTCGACCTGATCGCGCTGTCCTTCGTGCGGTCGCCGACCGACGTGGACCTGGTCCGGGACGTGATGGACGAGGTCGGGGCCGATCGTCGGCCGGTCATCGCCAAGCTGGAAAAGCCCGAAGCCGTCGCCAATCTCGAGGCGATCGTGCGGGCCTTCGACGGGGTGATGGTGGCCCGTGGTGACCTGGGCGTCGAGCTGCCGTTGCAGCAGGTGCCGCTGGTCCAGAAGCGGATCGTCCAGGTGGCGCGGGAGAACGCCCGCCCGGTGATCGTGGCCACCCAGATGCTCGACTCGATGATCGAGCACTCCCGGCCGACCCGCGCCGAGGTCTCCGACGTCGCCAACGCGATCCTGGACGGGGCCGACGCGGTCATGCTGTCCGGGGAGACCTCGGTCGGCAAGTTCCCGATCATCACGGTTCAGACCATGGCCCGGATCATCGAGGCCGTGGAGACCGAGTCGGTCGCCGCGCCCGCGCTGACCCACACCCCGCGGACCCGCGGCGGCGTGCTGTCCTTCGCGGCCCGGGACATCGCCGAGCGGATCGACGCCAAGGCGCTGATCGCGTTCACCTTCACCGGCGACACCGTGCGCCGGATGGCCCGGTTGCACACCGCGCTGCCCGTGCTGGCGTTCACCCCCAAGGAGGAGGTGCGCAACCAGCTCGCGCTGACCTGGGGTGTGCGGACGTTCGTCACCCCGGAGGTCGACACCACCGACGAGATGGTCGAGCAGGTCGACCAGGCCATCCTGGAAATCTCCGGGTTCGAGCCCGGCGACACCGTGGTGATCGTGGCCGGCGCGCCGCCGAACACGTCCGGGTCGACCAACCTGATCCGCGTGCACCGGCTGAGCCACAAGGACTGATGACGATCTTCGCCCGCCGGCGACCTGCCGGCGGGGCGGCCGAGCGGCCGGCGCCGGCCCCGTTGCAGAATGACCCGGTGCCCGAAGAGACGAGCGAGCAGAGCACGCTGGACACCGACGGAGTCCCACGCGGCCAGGGCGTCGTCGACGCCCTGGTCGAACTGCTCAATCTCGAGCGGATCGAGGACAACCTGTACCGGGGGGTCTCGCCGGAGCAGTCCCCGGTGCGGGTGTTCGGCGGTCAGGTCGCGGCGCAGGCGCTGACCGCTGCCGGCCGGACGGTCCCCAGCGAACGCCGGGTGCATTCGCTGCACGCCTACTTCCTGCGGCCCGGCAACCCGCGGCAGCCGATCGTCTACCAGGTCGACCGGGCCCGCGACGGTCTGTCGTTCACCACCCGGCGGGTGGTGGCCATCCAGCGCGGTAAGCCGATCTTCACGATGTCGGCGTCCTTCCAGGTCGACGAGCCCGGCGTGGACCACGCCGAGCCCATGCCGTCGGTGCCACCGCCGGAGTCGCTGCCCACCTACGCCGAGCGGATCGCGCCGTTCAAACAGAGCATGGCGGTGTGGGGCCAGATCCCGCGGCCGTTCGACGTGCGGTACATCGACGACCCGCCGTGGGAGTCCCGGCTGACCGGCCCGCAGATCGGCGCGCACAGCCGGGTGTGGTTCCGGACCGACGGCACCCTGCCCGACGACGACCTGCTGCACGTGTGCCTGCTGGCGTACCTGTCGGACCTGACGCTGCTGTACTCGGTGCTCAAGACGCACGCGTTGTCCTTCGACCACGACAACATCCAGGTCGCCTCGCTGGACCACGCGATGTGGTTCCACCGACCGTTCCGGGTCGACGAGTGGCTGCTGTACGACACGATGTCGCCCAGCGCGTCCGGTGCCCGCGGTCTGGGCACCGGCCACTTCTACGCCCGGGACGGTCGCATGCTGGCCACCGTGGTGCAGGAGGGCCTGGTCCGGTTGCGGTGACCGCGTCGCCGGCCACCGCGCTCGCCCTCAAGGAGTGGGGTGCGGCGGTGCACGCGCTGGTCCAGGGCCGCCAGACGGTGCTGCTCCGCAAGGGCGGAATCCACGAGAAACGTTTCGTACTCCAGGGTTCGGAATTTATGCTGTATCCGACAGTGGCGCACAGCCACCGCGAGTCCACCCGCGCCGACCATGCCGACCTGCTGGGTCCGGGCGCGGCCGACGTCACCGGCAAGGCGGTCCTGCTGCGGGCGGCGGCGTCGGTGGTCGAGGCGATCGAGGTGGTGCGGCCCGAGAACATCGCCGCCCTCGAACCGTTCCACATCTGGACGACCGCGTCCGTGCGGGCGAACCGGATCGACTTTCGGCCCAGACGCCGGCTGACCGCGATCGTGGTGTCCATCCGGCCACTGGCCGCCCCCGTCCGGCTGCCGGTGCGGGACGAATACGGCGGCTGCCGCAGCTGGGTCGACCTGGTGGAGGTTCCCGGGTTCTCGCCGGGTGAGCCGGTGCGGCCGGCCGGGGACCTGCGGGAGGTCGCGGCGCAGGTCCGGGACCTGGTCGGCGAGCCGACGCCCAGCCGGGTCGCCGACGGTCAGGGTGATCAGTAGCGTTACCGAGGCGCGGTTCCGGGTACTGGGGACCGGCGGGGTCCGGGACCACGGGGGTCCCCGGACGATCAGCGTGAGGAGCGGGACGATGGGTCTGAGCGACGAGGACATCACCACCGGCGGTCCGGCCACCGAGGGTCCGGCGGACGGGGGCGCGGCCGGCGTCCCGGGTGTGCACGACGGTGGTGCCGACGGGGGCGCTGACGGTGGCGCGGATGGTGGTGCCGACGGTGGCGCGGATGGCGGTGCCGACGGGGGAGCCGATGGTGGCGCGGACAGCGGCGCCGAAGGGCCCGCCGACGGTGGCGCGGACGGTGGTGCCGATGGTGGGGCGGACGGTGGCGCGGACAGCGGCGCCGAAGGGCCCGCCGACGGTGGCGCGGACGGTGGTGCCGATGGGGGCGCGGACGGTGGTGCTGACGGCGGCGCCGATGGGGGCGCGGACGGTGGTGCCGACGGCGGCGCCGGCTGATGCCGGATTCTGACCGAACGGGGGCGTCCGGAACCACCGGACGCCCCCCGCGTCACGGTGCCCCGGCATTGCAGCGCTGCTTCGGAATCACCGCCGACGAGTTCGCCCGGCGGTACTGGTCCGACCGGCCGTTGTTGACGAAGGCCGGGGCCGGGCCGGGCGAGTTCGCCGACCTGTTCTCTGCCGCGGCGGTCGACGAATTGGTCTCCGAACGCGGGTTGCGCACCCCGTTCCTGCGCATGGCCAAGGACGGGTCGGTGCTGGCCGCATCGACCTTCACCCGTGGCGGGGGAGCGGGCGCGACGATCACCGACCAGGTCGCCGACGACAAGGTGCTCGGCCAGTTGGCCGGCGGGGCCACCCTGGTGCTGCAGGCCCTGCATCGGTCATGGCCGCCGCTGGTCCGGTTCGGCAGCGAACTGGCCGCCGAGCTCGGTCACCCGGTGCAGATCAACGCCTACATCACGCCGCCGCAGAACCAGGGCTTCGCCGCCCACTACGACACCCACGACGTCTTCGTGCTGCAGATCGCCGGCACCAAGCGCTGGCGGATCCACGAACCCGTGCTGCCCGATCCGTTGCCGCACCAGACCTGGGACGGCCGCCGGAACGAGGTGCAGGCCCGAGCGGCCCAGGCGCCGCTGATCGACACCCTGCTCGAACCGGGCGACGCGCTGTACCTGCCCCGCGGCTACCTGCACTCCGCGGTGGCCCAGGGGGAGCTGTCCATTCATCTGACCATCGGAGTGCATCCGCTCACCGGCTACGACCTGGCCCGCGAACTCATTGCGGCGGCCGAGGGCGACCGGGAACTGCGCCGCTCCCTGCCGCTGGGCGTCGACGTCACCGACGTCGATGCGATGGCCGGGTACCTGCGCACCGCCGCGGCCCGGTTGACCGCCCGCCTGGACCGGGTGGACGCCGACCACTACGCCGCGGCCGCGCGCCGGGTCGGCCGGCAGCAGACCGGCCAGACCCGACCGGCGCCGATCGCGCCGCTGGCCCAGCTGGCCACGGCCACCGCGCTGCGACCGGACAGCCCCCTGGTGCTGCGACCGGGTCTTCGTCCGCGGCTGCGGCAGCGAACCGATTCCTGGGTGCTGGACCTGATCGACTCGACCGTGACCTGGCCGGGCCAGGCCCACCCGGCGCTGCTGGTCGCCCTGTCCGGCAAGGCGTTCGCGCCGCAGGACCTGCCCAACCTGGACGCGGCGGAGCAGCTGGTCGTCGGCCGCCGGCTGCTCCGCGAGGGCATCGTGGTGCCCGCCGGCCCGGCCGCCGACAGGCCGCTGAGCCGGTGACCGATTCCGCGGACCGGTTCGACCGCTGCTCCGTCGCGGCGACCCGGCGCGGGGATCCGATGATCGGCAGTGCCTTTCCGGCCGCCCGCCTGCTGCTGGTCGAACAACCGGGACCCTGGGGGCGGGCGGGGCTGCTCGCCTCCCGGTTCGACACCGCGCTGGCCCACCGGCTGGTCGCCCGGCTGGAGGCCGGCGGCACCCGGGTGGTGGCCATCCGGCGACCGGGCCGGCACGTGCCGCACGGGGCGCGCCGGTGGGCCGTGGTCGATTGCCGGCCGGGCCGGGAGCGGGTCCGCTGGGGCCACTTCGACGACGACCGAGAGCTGCTCGACATCGACGTCCCGGGCCTCCTGGCGGCCCGGGACGACGGCGAACCGGCCGGACCCGAGTATCTGGTCTGCGCGCACGGGACGCACGATGCCTGCTGCGCGATCCGCGGGCGCCCGGTCGCCGCCGCCCTGGAGAGCCGCCGGCCGGGCCGGGTCTGGGAGTGCAGTCATGTCGGCGGCGACCGGTTCGCCGCCAACGTGCTGGTGCTGCCGGTGGGTCTGCTCTACGGCCGGGTGGAGCCGGCGGACGCCGAGCGTCTGGTGGCTCTGACCGATCGCGATCAGGTCGACGTCGACGCCCTGCGCGGCCGTGTCGGCTTCTCCTCGGCCGAACAGGCCGCGATGGTGCTGGCCCATCGGATCCATCCGGCGGCCGGCTGGCGGGACGTCCACGTGCGTTCGGTAGACCGCACCACGATTCACCGGCCCGTCGTCTCCGTGGCCGTCGCCGGCCGGCTGCTGACGGTGGCCGTCGACGTGCAGCGGTCCGAACCGAACTGGCTGACCTGCCAGGCCGCCTCCCCGGGCCGGGCCGTGGTCTACCGTCCCACCCTGCGGGCCGACTGAACGCGCCGGTCGATCCTCACCCCGGGCTGACGCCGATGTCGGTCGCCGGGACGGCCGACGGGGCTCCTATGCTTCGGCGGTGCGGTCGACCGTTGGCCTGGAGTTGGTGATCCGACTGCTGTTCGGGTACCTCCCGGCCGCCGCACGCCGCCGGTTGGCCGGGACGCCGGTCGTCGTGGACGGAGCGCCGCTCGACCCCGATCTGCAGCTGCTGCTCCGGCTCGAGCGGATGACCACCGCCGGCACGCCGGCCGCACCGGTGCCTCGGCGCCGCGCTCATCTGGACGCGGCCACGGCTCTGGTCGGTGGCCGGGCGCCGACCACCGTGGCGAGCCGCGCCGTGGTGCTCGAGCGGTCGGACCGGGACGACCCCGGACCGCCGCTGGCCGGGCGGCTTTTCACGCCGGCCGGGCTGGCGGCGGGCTCGCCGCTGCTGGTCTACCTGCACGGCGGCGGCTGGGTGACCGGCGGCCTGAACAGCCACGACACCGTTTGCCGGTTCCTCGCCGACCGCGGCCGGCTGCGGGTGCTGGCCGTGGAGTACCGGCTGGCCCCCGAGCACCCGTTCCCGGCCGCGGTGCTCGACGCCTCCGCCGCCTTCCGGTTCGCCCGAACTCGGGCACCGGACCTGGGGGCGGATCCGCGGGCGATCGCCCTGGGCGGCGACAGCGCAGGCGCGAACCTCGCGGCGGTCACCGCACATCTGGCGGTTCGCGCCGGTGAACCGACGCCCGACCGGTTGCTGCTGTTCTACCCACCGTGCGACGCGACCCGCCGGACCGCGTCCCGCGACCTGTTCGCCGATGGGTTCCTGCTCACCGACGCCGACATCGCCTGGTTCCGTGACCACTACATCCCGTCCGAGGCGCAGCGGGCCGATCCGCGGGCATCCATCCTGCTGGCCGAGGACCTGTCCGGGCTGCCGCCCACCCACCTGGTCACCGCCGGGTTCGACCCGATCCGGGACGAGGGCGAGGCATTCGGCGAGCGACTGGCCGCCGCCGGTGTGCCGGTGGTGCTGCGCCGGGAGCCGGATCTGGTGCATGGCTTCGTCAACATGATCGGCCTGTCGGCCCGGTGCCGGGCGGCCGTCGCGGATGCGGCGGTGGCCCTGCGGCGCTCGTTCGACAACGGGGACCGGGACGACGACGCGCAACCGCGCCCGGCGCGATCACCGCGACGGCCGGCGACCTGCGCATGACCGGCTGACTCGGCTCGGTGCCCCCGGTGAGACTCGAACTCACACTGTGCGGGATTTGAATCCGCTTCCTCTGCCAATTGGGATACGGGGGCCGGCCCCGGTGCTCGGGGCAGCACCATCCTAGCGATGCCCGGCGCGTGCCCGGACCGGCCCTCCTCGGTCCGATCGCCCCGAACCCTGACAACGATGTCGGTTGGTCGGGCCGAAACGCGTGCTCATCACAGCTCGGGCCGCCTGTTCGTTCGCACATTGGTAACCCGGGGCCGATAGTCTGACTCCGGACCGGCGACCGATCGGGGGCAGCCGGGCGTGCGAGGGAGGTGGCCGATGACTGCACCGAAGCGGGTGCTCATCGCCGAGGACGAGGCGTTGATCAGGCTGGACCTGTCCGAGATGCTCGCCGAGGAGGGATTCGACGTCGTCGGTCAGGCCGTGGACGGGGAGCAGGCCGTCACGATGGCCAACGATCTGCGTCCGGATCTGGTGATCATGGACGTCAAGATGCCGAAGAAGGACGGCATCGACGCCGCCGCGGAGATCGTCGGGGAGCAGATCGCACCGGTCGTCATCCTCACCGCGTTCTCCCAGCGCGAGCTGATCGAACGGGCCCGGGACGCCGGCGCGATGGCCTACCTGGTCAAACCCTTCTCCAAGAGCGACCTGCTGCCGGCGATCGAACTGGCCGTCGCCCGCTACGCCGAGACCACGGCCCTGCGGGCCGAGGTGGCCGACATCAGCCAGCGGCTCGAGGCGCGCAAGATCATCGACCGGGCCAAGGGCCTGCTGATGACGCACCAGAAGATGACCGAGCCCGAGGCGTTCCGCTGGATCCAGCGCACGGCGATGGATCGGCGGACCTCGATGCAGGCGGTGGCGAACGCGGTGCTGGAGGGGCTGTCGGCGAAGAGCTGACCCCGTTGTTCGATCCGTTCGGCGGCGCCGGTGATCACACCGGCGCCGCCGTTCTGCATGGCGGCGGGGCTGAACCGTCGTCACAATCAGGACATTTCGGCGACCCTGATGGATGACGTTCTGCACCGGCGGAGCATTCTTACCTGTCGTTTTGATTACCCGGTGTGACCTGGATGGGCGCTTCTTGTGAACCGCGAGTCGCATTTTGGTTACGAGGCCCTGTAGTTGCGGTGTACTGCGCCGATCGTGGGATAAGTTCCCCGCGTGTCGGCGACGTCGACATGAATGCGACAGCCGGATCCTGACCGGTGAACAGAATCTTCGGAGGTGGCACGTGCATCGACGTTCGGTGCGAACGGCCGTCGTCGGGTTGGCCGCAGTGGCCGCTCTGACGTTGGCAGCCTGTGGGTCGAAGTCGGCGGACAGTGGAACAACGACGAGCGCGGCGGCATCCGGCTCGGCGGGGGCATCGGGCAGTGCGTCGGCCGGCGGCGGCACCGGCGGACTGGCAATCGTGGCCGACGTTCAGATCGACAAGACCGGCAAAGAGGTCACCGCGGAGTCTTCGGCGGCGGCGGTCAGCCCGGCCGGCAGCGGGTCGGCGACGTGTCCGGCAACCACGACGATCGCGATGGCCGGAGCCCTGACCGGGCCCAACGCGGCGCTCGGTATCAACATTCTCAAGGGCGCCCAAATGGCCGCCGACGAACACAACCAGGCCAACCCGAACTGCCAGGTGCAGATCAAGCAGTTCGACACCGAGGGCGATCCGCAGAAGGCCACCCAGGTCGCGCCGCAAATCGTCGGCGACGCCAACGTCATCGGGTTGCTCGGCCCGGCCTTCTCCGGTGAGACGAAGGCGACCGGAGCAATCTTCAACCAGGCCGGTCTGCTCTCGCTGACCTCGTCGGCGACGAACGCGGACCTGACCAAGAACGGCTGGACGAACTTCTTCCGCGGGTTGGCGAGCGACGCGGTGCAGGGCCCGTCCGTGGCCGCGTACATGAAGAACACGCTCGCGTACAAGAAGGTCTGCGTCGTCCAGGACAACTCGGACTACGGTGTCGGGCTGGCGAAGGAGATCAATTCCGGACTCGGTGAGGTCGCCGATTCCAGTTGCGCCGCGAACGTGAAGGGTGGCGATAAGGACTTCTCCGCCACGGTCCAGCTGGTCAACGGTGCCGCCCCGGACGCCGTCTTCTACGCCGGGTACTACTCGGAGGCCGCGCCCTTCGTCCAGCAACTGCGGGACGCCGGCGTGACCGCCACCTTCATCTCGGCGGACGGGACCAACGATCCGCAGTTCGTCGCGCAGGCCGGCGAAGCCTCCAAGGGCGCGCTCTTGTCCTGCCCGTGTGGACCTGCTCCCGCAGAGTTCGCGACCGCCTACGAGAAGTCGGCCGGCCAGGCTCCTGGCGTCTATTCGGTTGAAGGTTACGACCTGACCACGATCATGCTGACCGGCATCGACTCCGGAATCACCGACCGGGCGGCCCTGATTGACTACGTCAAGAACTATGACGGGCAGGGCGTGGCCCGGCACTACAAGTGGGATGCCCAGGGCGAGTTGGCCGCCTCCACGATCTGGATGTACCAGGTCCAGTAGGTTCCAAGCACCGCACGACGGCCGGGGTTCGGATCACCGGGCCCCGGCCGTCGACGCGGTGCGGTTGTGCGCGTTGCCTGACCGCTCCGGCGCTTCCGGAGCCGTGCACGAAGGAGCACCATGACAGGTCCGCTGGCCCAGACCTTCTTCTCGGTTTCCGCCGCTCCGCCGATCAATTTCAACGTCGATGCGCTGGGCAACCTGTTCTGGCAGCTCACCGTCGACGGGCTGGCCTACGGTGCGATCTACGCCCTCGTCGCCGTCGGCTACACGCTGGTGTACGGCGTGCTGCGACTGATCAACTTCGCGCACTCCGAAATCTTCATGCTCGGCATGTTCGGGCAGTACGCCGTCCTCATGCTGCTCGGGTTCTCGCCATCGGGGAACGTGTACGACGAGGGCACCGTGATGACCATCATCTATCTGGGCATCGCGATGATCGGTGGCATGGCGGTGTCCGGCGGCGCCGCGGTCGGCCTGGAACGGCTTGCCTACCGCCCGTTGCGCAAGCGCAACGCTCCCTCACTGGTCTTCCTGATCACCGCGATCGGAGCCTCGTTCGTGCTCCAGGAGTTCGTGCACTACATCCTGCCGACCCTGACCGGCGGTCAACTCGGTGGCGTCAACGCCCAGGTCCCGATCCGCCTGGTCGCCCCCGAGCCGCAGTTCACCATCTTCGGCGCGACGGTCACCAACATCACGCTGATCATCCTGATCTCGGCGATCGTGCTGGCCGTCGGCACGGACATGTTCGTCAACCGCACCAAGTTCGGCCGCGGCATCCGGGCGGTCGCCCAGGATCCGACCACCGCCACGCTGATGGGGGTGAGCCGGGAGCGGGTGATCATGCTGACCTTCCTGATCGGCGGCGTCCTGGCCGGCGCGGCCGCGCTGCTCTACACGCTCCGGGTGCCCAACGGGATCATCTACTCGGGCGGCTTTATCCTCGGCATCAAGGCGTTCTGCGCCGCCGTCCTCGGCGGCATCGGCAACCTGCGCGGAGCCCTGCTCGGCGGCCTCATCCTCGGCGTCATGGAGAACTACGGACAGGTGCTGTTCGGCACCGGCTGGCGCGACGTGGTCGCCTTCGTGCTCCTGATCCTGATCCTGATGTTCCGGCCCACCGGCATCCTCGGTGAATCTCTGGGGAGGGCGCGAGTATGACGACCAATCCTTCGTTCGACGCCCGGCCCAAGGCCGGGGTGGGTGACGCGTTCCGCAGCTGGTGGAACGCGCAGTCCCGGCCCATGCAATGGCTGTTCGGCGTCCCGTTCATCATCCTGATCGCGCTGCTGCCGATCCTGAACATCCCGCTGCTGACCACCGAGGGCACCAACTTCGGTGGCGTGATGGCCCAGTTCGGCATGTACGCGCTGATCGCCATCGGGCTCAACGTCGTGGTCGGTCAGGCCGGCCTGCTCGACCTGGGGTACGTCGGCTTCTACGCGGTCGGCGCCTACACGGTGGCCCTGCTGACCAGTCCGAACAGCCCGTGGAACCAGACCGGTCCGGACGGCTGGCTGTCCTCGGATTGGGCCTGGCTGGCCTGCCTGCCGATCGCGATCCTGATCACCGCGATTTCCGGACTGATCCTGGGATCGCCGACCCTGCGGCTGCGCGGCGACTACCTGGCGATCGTCACGCTCGGGTTCGGCGAGATCGTCCGGCTGCTCGCCGACAACCTGGAGGAGATCACCGGCGGCGGCCGCGGCCTGTCGCAGGTCGCCTATCCGCGGTTCGGCACCACCGAGGAATTCCCGCTCGGGGTCTTCTCGGCCGGCAACGTCGGCAAGACACTCAACAGCGGCGTGTGGTGGTACTGGCTGTCGATCGTGCTGATCATCATCGTGTTGCTGTTCGTCGGGAACCTGGAGCGATCCCGCGTCGGGCGGGCCTGGGTGGCCATCCGCGAGGACGAGGACGCCGCCGAGATCATGGGCGTGCCCACCTTCAAGTTCAAGCTCTGGGCGTTCACGATCGGAGCGGCCATCGGTGGCCTGTCCGGGGCGTTGTACGCCGGCCAGGTGCAGTTCGTCGTACCCACCAACTTCAACGTGGTGAACTCGGTGCTGTTCCTGTGCGCCGTCGTGCTCGGCGGCCAGGGCAACAAGCTCGGCGTCATCCTGGGCGCGTTCATCATCGTGTATCTGCCGAACTTCTTCCTCGGCCGGACCGAGCTCCTGGGGATACCGGTCGACGGTGACTCGATCGCCGAGTACAAGTACTTCTTCTTCGGCCTGGCGCTGATGGTTCTGATGATCTTCCGGCCCCAGGGGCTCCTGCCGGTGCGGCAGAAGCTGCTGACCTACGGTCGTGAGTTGTACGTGGCGGCCCGCCGCCGGCAGCATGACGAGGCCGGTACTCCGGTGGAGGTGACCAAATGAGCAGGGATTCGGAATCCGAACACGATCCGGGGGGCTACAAGGCCGGCGCGGAGGTCGGCGAGGAGTTCCGCGCCCCCTCCGAGGATGCCTTCGACCATCCGGTCGGCCCGATGATTCTCGACGAGGCGGTGCCCGTCGACGTCACCGACGTGGCGCCCGAACTTGCCGACCCCGAGGTGGTCGCCGAGATCGTCGCCCCCACCCGGGAGATCGAGACCGAGGTCGGCGAGCCGCTGGTCGAGCTCGAGGGGGTCACGGTCAAGTTCGGTGGCCTGACCGCGCTGGATTCGGTGACGTTCACCATCCGGCGGGGCGAGATCCTCGGGCTGATCGGACCGAACGGGGCCGGCAAGACCACCTGCTTCAACGCGATGACCGGCGTCTACCGGCCCACGTCGGGCACGGTGACCTTCGACGGCCACGTGATGGCCAAGCTCAAGCGGAACCAGATCACCCGTCTGGGCATCGCCCGCACCTTCCAGAACGTGCGGCTGTTCGGTGAGATGACTGCGTTGGAGAACGTGGTCGTGGGCACCGACGCCCGGCACCGGACCTCCGTGCCCGGCGCGACCTTCCGCCTGCCGCGGCACCGGCACGAGGAACGCGACGCCATCGACCGCGGCCTGGCCCTGCTCGAATTCGTCGGCATCGGCGCCCGCGCCACCGAGAAGGCCCGCAACCTGCCCTACGGCGACCAGCGGCGGCTGGAGATCGCCCGTGCGCTGGCCACCGAGCCCAAGCTGCTCTGCTTGGACGAGCCGGCGGCCGGGTTCAACCCGGCGGAGAAGGTCGCCCTGATGGACCTGATCCGCAAGATCCGGTCCGACGGGTACACCGTGCTGCTGATCGAGCACGACATGCGCCTGGTGATGGGCGTGACCGACCGGATCGTGGTGCTGGAGTTCGGCAAGAAGATCGCCGAGGGCGTGCCGGCGGAGATCCGCGACAACCCGGCGGTCATCGCCGCCTACCTGGGGGTGCCCGACGATGCCTCTGCTTGAGATCAAGGACATGACCGTCGCCTACGGTCGCATCGAGGCGCTGCACGGCATCTCCATCTCGGTGGAGCAGGGCGAGCTGGTCACCCTGATCGGCGCCAACGGTGCCGGCAAGACGACCACGATGCGGGCCATCTCCGGCGTCCGGCCGCTGTCCCGCGGGTCGATCTTCTTCGACGGTGAGGACATCACCAAGATGAAGGCCTACAAGCGGGTGATCGCCGGCATCGTCCAGTCGCCCGAGGGGCGCGGGGTGTTCCCCGGCATGACCGTCCAGGAGAACCTGGACATGGGTCACTACGGCCGCAAGTTCGAATCCAAGGCCGCGTACCAGGAGACCCTGGACCGAGTCTTCGAATTGTTCCCCCGGCTGGGCGAGCGGCGCACCCAGGTCGGCGGCACCATGTCCGGCGGCGAGCAGCAGATGGTGGCGATCGGCCGCGCGCTGATGGCCCGGCCCCGGGTGCTGCTGCTGGACGAGCCGTCGATGGGCCTGGCGCCCATGGTCATCCAGCAGATCTTCCGGATCATCTCGGAGATCAACGCCACCGGGGTGACGATCCTGCTGGTCGAGCAGAACGCGCAGCAGGCGCTGTCCCGGTCGGACCGCGGATACATCCTGGAGACCGGTGAGGTCGTCAAGTCCGGGCCCGGCAAGGAACTGCTGGCCGACCCGGCCATCAAGGAGGCCTACCTCGGCGTGGCGTGAGCCCCCGGGATGCCCGGCCGCGGCCCTGGGGGTCAGGTCTCCTTCAGATCGAGCTGCGGCGTCGGCCGCCGGAAGCCGCGGGTCAGGAACAGCAGGTAGATCAGGCCGGCGCCGGCCCAGGTCAGCCCGATGACCATGGTGATCGCGGACAGGCTGGTCCAGAGCCAGACGGTGGTGGCGAAGCCGATCAGCGGCAGGACGATGAAGGACAGCACGTCGCGCGCGG
>JBGALY010000037.1:0-47942 GCA_044223435.1 Nakamurella sp. | reverse complement strand
CTACCTCGACCGCGTCGCTGCCGAGCTGAACAACCGGCCCCGTAAGCGCCTCAACTGGGCAACCCCGGCCGAAGCGCTAGACCGGCTACTGTCCAACCCAACAGAAGAAGCCGTTGCGTTGACCGGTTGAATTCACCCGGGCCTGAGCATGCATTTCTGGCGAGTCAGTGGGGGCCGGGCGGGCAGCGACCGCGGCGGGTGTGGATCGATTGTGGACAAGTCCGTCGAGGGGCTGCGGACCCGTCACGATGACGGGCATGGCTCCACGTCAGGAACTCCCGGACTGGCTGCGCAATCAACCGTTCGCCACCTTCGACCACTGTCTCAAACGCGGACGCATGTCCGGGCCGGACATCGTGCGGATGTTCCACGGCGTCCGCACCGTCGCCGGCGGGCCGGGTGACTGGCGGCAGTTGCCGGCCGACGAGGCGCTGCGCGTCCGGTGCCGCGCATTGCTCCGGGTCACCCCCGACGGAACGTTCTTCGGCGGCATCACCGCGGCCCGGCTCTGGGGACTTCCGCTGCCGCTCAAGCATTGGCAGGACGACCGTCTGCACACCATGCTCTGGTACCCGGGTCAGCCGGCGAACCGGGTCGGGGTAATCGGACGTCAGATCAACGACTGGAACGCCCATCGGGTCACGATCGACGGGCTGGACACGATCGACCTGCCGACACTGTTCTGCCACCTGGGCATGCTGCTCGAGGAGAACGATCTCGTGGCCGTCGGCGACGCGATGATCCTGCAGCCGGTGTTCCCGGTGCCCGGACCGCCCCGACCGCTCACCACGATCGACGCGTTGACCGAGCGGGTCGGGCTGTACCGGGTGCGCGGCAAACGGCGCGCCGCTGCCGCGCTGGCCCGGATCCGGCCCGGCGCCGAGTCCCGGCCCGAGACACTGGTGCGACTGTTGCTGATCGAGGCCGGCTTTCCCGAACCCGAGCTGAACGTCGACATCGTCGACGGCGACGGGACGTTCCTGGCCCGAGTGGATGTGCTCTATCGCGCATACCGGGTGGTTGTCGAGTACGACGGTGAGCAGCACCGCACCGACGCGCGGCAGTTCGACCGCGACGTCAGCCGGCTCGACGACCTGGCCGCCGCCGGGTGGCGTGTCGTGCGGGTGGGCGCGCGAACCTTGTTCCGGGATCCGCAGGACCTCGTGTCCAGGGTGCGGCGCGCGCTGATCGAAGGCGGCTGGTGCCCCTGACGCCACACCCCACAATCCGCACCCCGCACCCCGCACCACGCACCCGCACCCGCACCCGCACCCGCACCGACTCGCCAGATACGCAGGTTCCGAGCGCCCTGAGTTCTAGGGGTCAACGCAACACCCACTGATTGGGGTTGCGATGGGGAATGTTCGACGGGACCAGTTGCGCGCGTTTTGGCGGCTGATCGCCCAGGGGGTATCCACCGAGGAATCGGCACGGCGTGTCGGTGTGAACGAGACGACCGGGCTGCGATGGTTCCACAAGAGTGGCGGGATGAGCCCGTTGTCCCTGGTGGAGCCGGTTCGCGGCCGGACGTTGAACATCGTCGAGCGAGAGCAGATCCTGGCCGGGATCCACGCGGGAAAGTCAATGCGAGCGATCGCCGGCGAACTGGGCCGGTCGCCGGGGACGATCTCCCGGGAACTGGACCGGAATCTGCGTCGCCTCCACGGGCAGGACTACGTCGCGCGGGACCGACCGACCGCGCGGCGCCAGTCGCCGTGGAAGTACTCACCACACCGGGCGCAACTGCGCGCGGACAAGGCGGCAGCCCGACCGAAGCCGGCGAAGCTGGCCACCAACCAGCCGCTCCGCGACGAAGTACAGGCCCGGTTGAAGCAGAATCACAGCCCGGAACAGATCGAGTACCGCTTGACGCAGGACTTCCCCGACGATCCGGAGATGCGGGTGTCTGACGAGACGATCTACCAGTCCCTGTTCGTGGAGAGTCGCGGGGCGTTGAAACGTGAGCTGACCAAACACTTACGGACCGGCCGGTCGCTGCGTAAGCCTCGTCGTCGCGTCGGCGGCCGGCAGCCACGGATCAGGGACATGGTCATGATCAGCGAACGGCCAGCAGAGGTCGAAGATCGAGCGGTGCCTGGCCACTGGGAGGGCGACTTGATCACTGGTGAGAACAACACCTCGGCCATCGGCACCCTGGTCGAACGAATGACCGGGTTCGTGATGCTGCTGCACCTGCCCGACGATCATGGCGCACGCGCCGTGCAGGACGCCATGATCGAGCAGATGAGCAAGCTCCCGGACGCCCTCAGGAACACCCTGACGTGGGACCAGGGCATCGAGATGGCCAACCACGCAAAGATCGCCGAAGCGACGCAGCTGGACATCTACTTCTGCGATCCCCACTCCCCATGGCAACGCGGCAGCAACGAGAACACCAACGGCCTGCTCCGTCAGTACTTCCCCAAGAGCACCGATCTATCCCGCTGGGGGCCGGGCTACCTCGACCGCGTCGCTGCCGAGCTGAACAACCGGCCCCGTAAGCGCCTCAACTGGGCAACCCCGGCCGAAGCGCTAGACCGGCTACTGTCCAACCCAACAGAAGAAGCCGTTGCGTTGACCGGTTGAATTCACCCGCCGCTGACCATGCGTATGTGGCGAGTCGGCGGATTCGCGGGGGCAGGCTGGGGCGGGCCGGGCGGCCCGGGCGGGGACGGGAGGGTGCCGGCACGGAAAGGGCCCGCCCCGCGCGCGGCGGGACGGGCCCTGACGACCGCGCGGATCAGCCGAACGCGGCGGCGGCGGAGTCCGAGCCGGTCTCGCCGGGCTCGGAGCGGACCGCCTCGACGATGGCGACCTCCTCGGTGCCGGCGACCACGACCGACGGGTCGATGGTCATCACCGTGTAGCCGCCGACCGATCCGGCGCCGAAGCCCGGTGCGAAGATCTTGGTCGGCTTGTTGATCACGCCGTCGGCGACCGCGTCGGCGATGGCGATCGGGATGCTGGCCGCCGAGGTGTTGCCGGCCCGCTCGATGTCGAAGTAGATCAGATCGGGCGACAGACCCGCCTTCTCCGCCAGCTGGATGACCATGGTCTTGTTCGCCTGGTGCGGCACGACCAGCTCGACCATGTCCCACGCCGATGCCTTCTCGCCCAGCGGGTCGGCCGTGTTCTCCAACTCGTTGATCATCTGGGCCAGGTAGCGGCCGGCCAGGGCCTTCACCTCGGGACCGAACACGGTGATGTTGTTGTCGAACGCGGCATTCGGCCAGATGATGGAGTTGACCTGGCTCACCGGACCACCGGCGTAGGAGTTCATCAGGTCGATGTCGGTGTCCTGCCCGTCCGCCGCCGGCGCGATGACGAACGCCGCGGCGCCGTCACCGAAGATCATCCGGGACGGCCGGACGGTGCCGATCTTGTCGGAGAACTTCTCCCCGCAGACCAGCAGCACGGGCCGGTTGACCTCCTGCAGCAGCCGGATGGCCTCGGACAGGCCGTAGGGCAGGCCGGCACAGGCCGCGGTGATGTCGGCCGACATGTGGGTCTGATGCATACCCAGTTGACCGGACAGCCAGGTGCCCATCGACGGCATCGTCCGCGGGTTGGTGCACGAACAGAAGATGACCGCGCCGATCTCCTCGGGCTGCCGGCCGGACCTTTCCAGCGCCGCCTTCGCCGCATCCAGGGCCAGCTCGTCCAGGCCCCGCTTGGAGTACATGCGGGTCTCGATGCCGGTCTTGTCGCTGATCTCGTCGGCCGTCATCGGCGACCAGCAGTAGGCCGTGTTGCGGATCAGATCGTCGTTGGAGCACAGGATCTCACCGCGCACCACGGCGAGCGCCTCAATCTTGGGCAGCACCGTGAACTGCTTGCGGACGTCGATCGCCGGGTACGGCCGGATCGGCTCCTTGGTCTGGATCTCCGGTTGCACCGAGGCGACCCGCGGCCCGATGTTGGCCCGCGGGGCCCCCTTGACCGAGTCGATGAATCGCTCGACCTCGCTGGTCTTGGGCTTGAGCACGACCACGACATCGTCGGGATCGAGTTCGCCCAGCGTGGTCAGCCGCACCGCGGACCGGTCCCACAGGTACTGGTTGTGCAGCACCATGGACCAGCGGCGCAGCGCCTCCAGCTCGGCCACGTCCTCCTGGGCGTCAACGATGTCGGCGAAGGAGAACGCCGGGTAGTCCGGGTCGTAGTTGCCGAGCACCCAGGTCAGCTGGCTGGGATCCGCCAGCGCCTGGGCGACGGTCGGCTGCACGGCGACCAGCGCACTCGCGTGGTGCAGCCGGTTGCTGAAGATGTCGAACAGGGTGTCCCAGATCTTCTGCTCGGTCTCGGCGTCGCCGGCCGAGGGCAGGTCGGCCCAGGCCTGCGCGACCGCGCCCACCTTCGACTCCTTGTCCTGCCACGGCACCACCACGGGCAGGAAGACGTTGCTGCGGTTGCGCGGCACGTCGCGCCAGCGGGTCGGTACCTTCTCGTACATGGTCATGGCGAACCGGTTGACCCAGAACAGGTTCAGCGCCACGTCCCGCATCAGGTGGGTGCGGTCCTTGTAGTGGCTCTTCGCGATCCGCTCGCCGATCTCGGTGCCGGACGGCGCTTTGGTCTCGAAATCCCGTCGGATGACCTGATCGAGCTGCTTCTCGGTCGCGATCACCGAGAAATCGAGGTCGGGAATGAAGTTGGACGGGAAGACCAACCGATCATGCCGATTGATGACGAACGGCTGCATGCCGTGCTCCTTTGCCGCTGACGACTAACCTGACGTGCTGCTGGCGCAGTTTTCGGTAACCGCAAAACCCGACGCCCATCCTCCCGCAACCCGTGGTGACGCGCTCTCCCACCGGCGACATCCGGCCGTGACGCAGTACGTCACATTCGGTAGCGAGCCGGCCCCGCCCGGCTGGGGAACAATTCGACCCGACCGGAACGCGCGGTGACCCACGGAGGATGACGCACATGACTGCACCCCAGGCCGCCGGCACCGCCGGGTTCGGCACGAAGCTGGCCGGCCGGGTTGCCCTGGTCACCGGGGGCACCCGGGGGATCGGCGCGGCGATCAGCCGCAGCCTGGCCAACCAGGGGGCCACCGTCGCGGCCGGCTACGGGCGTGACGCCGAGCACGCGGCGGCGTTCCTGGACCAGATCCGGGCCGAGGGCGTCACCGGCTCGATCCACCAGGGCAACATCGGTGTCGCCGACGACTGCCGCCGCGTCGTCCGGGAGGTGATCGCCGAGCACGGCTCGTTGGACATCCTGATCAACAATGCCGGCATCACGATCGACAAGACGGTGCTCAACCTGACCGACTCGGACTGGGAGAAAGTGCTGGCGGTCAACCTCTCCGGTGCCTTCTTCCTGTCCCAGGAGGCGCTCAAGGGCATGGTGGAACGCGGCACCGGCCGGATCATCAACGTCTCGTCGATCATCGGCGAGGTCGGCAACATCGGCCAGGCCAACTATGCCGCGTCCAAGTCCGGCCTGTTCGGGTTGACCAAGACGCTGGCCCGAGAGGCGGCGTTCATGCTCCAGAAGGCCGGCAAGCTCGACGGGAATCCGATCGGCATCACCGTCAACACCGTCACGCCCGGCTATGTCGAGACCGACATGGTCGACACGGTGCCGCAGAAGGTGATCGACCGGATCATGGACAAGATCCCACTGCGGCGATTCGCGCGGCCCGAGGAGATCGCGCGGGTGGTGCACTTCCTGGCCGCCGACACGTCCGGCTACATCACCGGTCAGGTGTGGGGCGTCAACGGCGGCATGGACATGTAGATCAGCCGGCGCGCCGGACGCCCGCGCGGACTCCCCGATCCTCGGACCGACGGTCCTGCGCGGCCCGCGGGACAACCGCGGGACGACCGCGCGGACTGATCGGCAACGTCCGTCCCACCATGCACATTCGGGGTGAGTCGATCCGCGCCGGCGGCGATGATCCGCGCGGACAAGGGGGACGGGGAGGTTCTATCCCGCGACGGCGGTGCGGGGGGCCGTCTCGTCGTCGTCCTGTTGGGCCGCCAGCCGGTCGAGCAGGGTGCTGGCCTGAGCGAGCACGTCCCGTTCGGCCTGGGTCATCGCGGCCAACCGCCGCTCCAACCACAACTCCCGGACCCGCACGTATTCGGACAGTCGCCGGTCACCCTCCGGGGTGATCCGGACCAGCACCTGGCGCCCGTCCCGGGGGTTCTCGGTGCGTTGCACCAGACCGAGCGCCTCCAACCCGGTCAGCACGCGGGTGATCGACGGTGGGCGGACCTGCTCCTTGGCGGCCAGGTCCCCGGCGGTCAGCGGACCCTCCCGCCAGATCACGGCCAGCGCCGACAGCTGGGTGAGCGTGAGGCCATCGGTCGGGGTCTGTTGCCGGAGTCGCCTGGTCAGGCGGTGGACGGATAACCGCAGCTCGCTGGCGAGTGAATCGTTGTCCGGCACGCCGTCGAGCCTAACTCACCCCTCGCCGAGGAACGGGATCTTTCGGACAGTGCTCGCCCCACCGGCCGCCCGCCTACCATCGTGGACGTGTCAGCCTCCGCTCCGGGCCCCGACGACGGCTACGAACCACCGGCGTTGCCACCCGTCACCACCGGTATCTGGCACGTCGCGATCCCGGTCACGATCATCTGGTTCGCGGCGCTGGTGGTGCTGCTGTTCTTCATTCCGGATCTGCAGGCCAACGACGCGATGATCTGGCTCTGGTCCTGCCTGGCCGGCTTCGTCCTCGGGCTCCTCGGCCTGTCCGTCTACGGCTGGCAGCGCCGGGCCGCCCGGCTCGGCAAACGCAGTGCCAACCAGATGGCGCTCAACGAGCGGTTCTGAGTTTTCCGCACGGTCAGTCGAAGCCGATCTCGGCCAGCGTCACCGGGTCCGGTTCAGCGGCGGCCACGGCCAACTCGCGGGCGGCCCAGCGGCCGGCCGCCCACGCCGCCACCCGGCCCAGGGCCTGCGCCGATCCGTCCGCGTAGTAGCGACCGTCCACGCACCACCACCGCACGGTCCGTCCGGGCCGGTCAGCCACGGCGACCCGGATCGCGCCGGCCAGGGTCAGCGGCACCTCGTTCGGGTCGATCCCGACGGCCGCGGCCGCGCGGCGCCATCGCGGCGCGGCCTCCGCCGGCGCCGACCCCGCCACCGTCACGGTGCCCGGGCCGGTCGCGGATACCAGCGGCACATCGAGAACCCGGGCGACCGCGGCCGGATCCGTTCCCCCCGGGATCAACCGGCCGGGGTCCTCGGTCTGCACCCACCACGGCCGGTCCAGCACCGCCGCCACCGCGGCGTCGACCACGGCACCGGTGATGGTCCGCACCGTCGACGGCAGTTCCGGGTCATCGGCCCCGTCGAGGGCGGTGACCAGGGCGGCGGTGAGGCCCCCGACCCGCGCCGCCGCCACCGCCCGGTCCGGATCGGTGAGCCGGTCCAACAGATCGGTCGGGTTCCGGGCCGCCGCGGACAGGTCTGCGCAGACCCCGATCCACCGCGCGACGGTCGCGTCCAGGTCGACGGGCAGCGGGTCGTACAGGCCGTCGAGGTCGCGGGCCCCGGGGAGCCGCCAGTGACCGGGTGGGTGGCCCCCGATGCGGGCATGCTTCGCGATCCACCATCCGCTGTAGGAGGCTCCGTGCGCCACGGGCCGGAGGCACTCCCGGGCCTGCGGGTCCCGGGCGATGAGGTGCAGCGCGGCCGCCCAGGCGGAGTCGTCGATCAGATCCAGGTCGGCGAGGGCCGGAAACGGCTCGCCGGCGGCGAGCGGGTGTTGCTCGATCCAGTCGTCCAGACCGGGCAGCCGGTCGGCGATCGCGTCCGGGACGGGATCGTGCACGGGGACGATCGGAATGCCGTCCCGGACACCGGCGCGGACCAGCAGGTCGCGGCCGTAGGACTGCAGCCATTCGGACGCCACCGTGGTCCGGTCGACGTCGGCAGCCAGCAGGTCGGTCAGGGCGGCGTCGGGCACCAGGAGTTCCGCCGCCGGCCAGGGGTTGTCGTCGGCGTCGGTGAGCAGGAGATCGGCCACGGTCGCCGCGGCGACGCCGGTGGCATCCCCACCGGCCGCGAGCAGGTCGAGGACGACCCGGCCGAGCGCCCGAACCCCGTCGACCTCGACGTCGACGTCCTCCAGCTCTGCGCGCAGGTCGCCGACCCGGTCGGCCAGTGCCGGGTCGGCCAGCACCTCCGACGGGCCCGCGGGGACGGCACCCAGCCGGATCAGCAAGGGGTGCACTGCGTCCGGGTGGACCACGCGCAGCTCGGGCACCACATCGCCGATCCGCCGCGCCAGCTCGGTGTCGATCCCACCGCCGCTGCCGGCGTCGGCGGGCAGTAGGCAGCCGCGGGCGCCGATGGCGCGCCGCCCGCCGACCAGCGGGACCGGCACGTCGGCGAGGTCATCCGCGGGCGGCGGCGGGTACGCCTCCGCCGCGGCCCGGTAGACCTGCCGCCAGAACCCGGGTGGCCGGTCCAGCCCGGCGAGGGCGGACCCGACCTGCGACCACGCCAACGTCCGCAGACCCAACGGGCGGAGCGCGGCCACCGCCGCCGGCGGGACCGGCCCGAGCAGCCCGGGAACCGCCTGGCCGATCACCGCGGCCCCCTGCGCATCGACTCCGGGCAGGTGAGCGGCCTGACCCGGCGGCACCGGATCACCGGTCGCGGTGCGCAGGAACGCCATCGCCTCCGCGCGGGCCCCGATGGCCGCCCGCAGGGCGGCATCGACCGGACCGGCCGGGAAACCGGCGCTCGGCAGCAGCCGCCAGCGCTGCCCGGGTTCGGTGACGGGGAAGAGGTCCAGGTACCCCTCGGCCGCCGCGTCCAGCAGCCAGTCGACCAGCGGACCGGGGGCCAACCGCCGGCGGGTGTCGTCGACGGGGAAGGTGCCGACGAGCCGGGCCGGCAGGGTCGTCGGCTCGTCCGTCGGGACGGGGGCGCCGACAGTGAACGTCCGGGCCGAACCGTCCGTTTCCGGTTCGACCTCCAGGGGCAGGGCCCAGCTCAGGGCGTAGTGGGTGCGCGCGCGCTGCTCGACCGGTCGGCCCGCCAACAGGTGCGCAGGCAGGTCCCCCGCGCGGGTCACCACCCGAAACCGGTCCTGCCGGTCGCCGGCCGGCCCGCTCTGGTCGATGGTGACGGTGCCGTCCGCGCCGACGCGTCGCAGCACCCGGTCCGGCAGATCGAGCTCCTCCAGGCTGGGCAACGCCCAGAACAGGTCGAGCGCCGTCTCGCGGTCGGCCAGCAGGGCCGAGACCTCGTCCCGGACGCCCGGGCGCAGTGGCAACCGGACCTCGGTGACGTACCCCGCGGGCGGAGGTGGCTCCTGCGCACCGGTGGGCCAGGGCAACCGCAACACCGGCACATGGCCGTCCCGCCGCGCCAGTTCCCCGGTCAGGGCCGGGACGCCGGTCGCCTCGACGGCCTGCCGGGTGGCGGCCTCGTCGAACCGGATGCCGCCGCCGATGGAGACCACCCGCGGCGCCGACGTCCAGTCGACAACCGAGGTGAAGCCGACGCCGAAGAAGCCGATCGAACCGGACGCGTCACGTTTCGCCGACGCTCGCAGCGAGGCCAGCGCACCGACCCCGGCTTTGGTCAGCGGCGCGCCCGAGTTGGCCAGCCGCAGCTCGTCGTCGACCAGCCGGACCCGCAGCCGGGGCGGCACCCCTGCGGCAACCGCGGCATCGACCCCGTTGGCGGCCAACTCGACCAGGGCCCGCCCGGCGTACCCGCCGGCGGCCAGCAGGTCCTCCGCGTTCGCGTCCTCGCGGAACCGGGTCGGCGATGCGGTCCAGGCATTCAGCACGACCTGTCGCAGGTCGGCCGTGCCGAAGGGGTCGGAGTCCGCCACCGCGCGGGTCAGGGCCGCCGAAGGGGCTCGGTTCCGGCGGACTGATCCACCACCGCCGGCTCGGCCGCCACGGGTTCGGCCACTGCGGGCTCGGTCGCTCCGGCAACCGGCTCGGCCACCTGACCCACCGCCACCGGCTCGACAACCTGCTCCACCACGGCCGGCTCGGCCGCAAACGGTTCGGCCACTGCGGGCTCGGTCGCTCCGGCAACCGGCTCGGCCACCTGACCCGCCACGGCCGACTCGACCGCAGTGGGATCCGGCGCGGATCCGGCACCGGTCCCGGGCCGCCGGTGCACCTCGAGCGTCACCTCGTCCATGACCGCCGCGGTGCTCGCCGAGATCAGGGGCGCGTCGATCACCGTCTCGGAGTGGGCGCCACACCCGTAGGCAGCGTCCACGACGCGTCCGTCCGCCGGCGAGAACTCGTTGCTGCAGGCGCCGAACGTCTGCCCGAGCAATCCTTCGAGCCGAACGTAGAACCCACAGGTGGCGCAGGACGCAGGCGCCTGCTTGGCCATCGGATCCGACGGTCCGAAGGCTCCGTCGTGCCAGCGTTGCGCGGCGTCGTCCCGGCCCTCGCGACCGAGCACCCGGGAGCGCCCGAAGCCGAACTCGTAGTCGACCTCCCGGACCGCGGGATCGTCGGAGTCGAGGTACCCCGGCACCAGCCGCACGTCGTCCGGCGGAGTGGGCAACAGGTCACCGACACCCACGTCACCGGCGCGGACGCGTTGGTCCCAGGGCACCCAGGCCGGCGCCAGCAGCGCCCCGTCACCGGGCAGCAGCACGACCTCGCTGATCGTCGGGTGGGTCGCCTCCACCACCGCCACCGTCACCAGCCAGTGCCAGCCGCGGTAGCCCCGGTCGGTCGCGGCGAACCGGACACTGGTGGCGACGCTGTCTTCGGAGTCGGCCCCGAGGTACTCACCAACGCCCTCGACGCCGGCCTCCTCGGCCGCAGCGGCACGGGCCAGCTCGATCAGGTCGCCGGGCAGCACCACCGGCTCCGACCGCTGGGTGGCCGGATGGGTGGTCGTGCTGTCCGGTACCGCAGTGTCCGGGACGACGGGATTCACATCGGCCATGATGCCGCACCCGGCGACCGACCCGGCACCGTGTCGCCGGACGTCGACCCGGCCCGGCGGGCGGTTCGGTGTCGTGCCGATGCGGCAGGATGGATGAATGCCTGCGCCCGACCCGGATCCGCGCACGGAAGCGGCTGCTTCCGGGCCTGGTCAGTGGCCGGACCCACGTTCCGACCGGCGTCCGGAGCGGCCGGCGGATCGGGCCGTTCAGCGTCCGGCGGAACCGCCCGACGCGGGTTGGTCCGGTGGCGTTGGCGAGCAACCGACGTCCCAGTTACCGCGTCGCGCGTCGCCCGGCGCCTACCCGTACGCGAACCCGTACGGCAACCCGCTATCTCCGTATTCCGGGTCATCGCCGGCCGCAGCGGACCCGTCGGGGCCGGATGGGTGGGCCTCGTTCCCGCCGGCGGCGCCGGCCGCGGGGACCGATCGGTCGGCCCCGGCATCACGGCCGCCGGGAGGACCGGCCCCGCCATCCGGGGACGTTCCGGGTTACCAGCCGGCCCCCCGGGGCAGTCACCTGCCGCCGTACCGCGAACCGCTCGCCTCCGGCCGGGTCGCCCCGCCACCGTCGGGCCAGGGCGCCCCGCCGGCCGGTCTGCCCGACGCGACCATGCCCGCGTCGGGCCAGCCGGTCGCCCGCCGGCGAACCGGACCCAAGAAGCTCACGGTGACCCGGGTCGCCGCGTTCCGCAGCCGGGAGCTGACCACCAAGGGCGTTCAGATCTTCCACCGCGCGGCCACCGCGGACGGCGCCGACCGGTCCGGGCTGACCTCCCTCACCTACGCGGTGATGGGCAACTACGCGGTCGACGCGGCGCTGGCCGTCGCGCTGGCCAACACGCTGTTCTTCGCCGCGGCCAAGGCCGAGTCCACCGGCAAGGTGTTGCTGTACCTGCTGATCACGGTGGCCCCCTTCGCGGTCATCGCCCCGCTGATCGGCCCGGCCCTGGACAAGCTGCAGCACGGTCGGCGGATCGCCCTGGCCGCCTCCAGCTTCGCCCGCGCGGTGCTGGCAATCGTGATGGCGGTCAACTTCGACTCGTGGGTGCTGTACCCGTGTGCGCTCGGGATGCTGGTGCTGTCCAAGTCGTTCGGCGTCCTCAAGGCGGCGGTCACCCCTCGGGTGCTGCCCCCGGACATCACCCTGGTCAAGACGAACTCCCGGCTGACGGTCTTCGGCCTGGTCGCCGGCGGGGTCGCCGGCGCCGTGGCGGCCGCCCTGTCCTGGGCCGCCGGCAGCACCGGTGCGCTGATCTTCACCGCGGTCCTGAGTGTCGTCGGTGGCTGGCTCTGCCTGCGGATCCCCGCCTGGGTCGAATCGACCGAAGGCGAGGTGCCGGTCGATGCGGTGGGCGCGCGTCGCCGGCAGGCCTTCCCGCTGACGGTGACGACCACGCTGTGGGCCAACGGCAGCATCCGGATCGAGACCGGTTTCCTCGCCCTGTTCATCGCGTTCGTGATCAAGAGCGAGTACGCCGAGTCGAGCGCCTTCACCCAGCTGCTGCTGCTCGGCGTGGTCGGCGTCGCCGCGGGGCTCGGCGGGTTCGTGGGCAACGCGATCGGCGCCCGGCTTCCGCTGAGTAAGCCCGACCTGGTGTCCATCTCCTCCCTGGCCGCGGTCGTGCTGACCACGCTGATCGCGGCTCTGATCCCCGGCCTGATCACGGCGTCCATCGTCGGGCTCGTCGGATCCACCGCGTCGGCGCTGGCCAAGGTCTGTCTCGACTCGGTCATCCAGCATGAGCTGCCCGAGGCCAGCCGGGCGTCGGCGTTCGGCGTCAGCGAAACGGCGCTGCAGCTGTCCTGGGTCTTCGGCGGTGTCGTCGGGTTGCTGCTGGGCGGCGTGTGGACCTTCGGCCACGACAGCGTCTACACGATCGGATTTGCCGTGGTCACCGCGCTGCTCGCGGTCGGCCTCGCGCAGAGCTGGTTGGTCCGCCGCGGCCGCTCGTTGTTCCCGTGGCTGCACTACGCGAGGATCACCGGCCGGTTCCGCAAGACGGCCGCGGGCAATCCGGCGTCGACCGCGACACCGGCGCCCGCATACCGGCCGGACCCCGGCTACCAGCCGCCGGCCGGTTGGGCCCCCGGCTCACCGGGCCTGGGTCAACCACCGTGGTCGACCGGGCCGACGGCCGCCACGCCGCCGACCGGCGGGCCGGGTTATCCCCCGTGGACCGCACCCGGCGGGGCCCCGGCGCCGCCCGGGCCGCCGACGGCATACGGCCCGCCGGCGACATCCGGGCCGCCGACGGCATACGGCCCGCCGGCGACATCCGGGCCGCCGACACCGTACGGCCCGGGGACCGGCTACCCGCCCGGTGGCTGGACCCCGGCCGGCCCGCCGGGCGGGACCAGCCCCAAGCCGCCGCCACGGGACGCCGGGTCCCGCCGGAAGAAGACAAGGGACCAGTGAACGTTCTCGGACACCTCCGCACCGCCCCGAGCGCCGGTTCGGGCCGTCGACGGCTCGGCATGCTGCTGACCGGTGCGGCGTTGTGTTGGACCCTGACCGCCTGCACCGCGCCGCTGCCCGAGGTGACCTTCTACGCCAACCGCGACGCGGTGAACACGGCCCCGACCCGCTGGTGCACGGTCGAGGTCACCGTCGCCGCGCAGGACGTCCGGTGCACCGACGGCGAATCGCCACGGCTCAGTGCCGGACCGGGCCAGCCGGTGCAGATCAACGTGCCCGCCGCGGTCGCCGACCAGCCCTGGTTGGTGTACTTCACGTACCGCAACGCGGCCGGCGAGCAGTGGGACGCGCGCAGCCAGGTGTTCAACGACGGTCGCCTGGCCTACACCCTCCACCCGCTCAGCGCGGACGACCAACTGCTGTCGGTCGAGGTGCTCAGTGGGTTCGAGCTCACCGCGGCCCTGTCCAGCGGAGTCGATTTCACGTCCACCCAAGGATGGGAGCTGCTGATCGACCCGGTCGATTCCGCCGGCACCGGCGCGGGTACGGCCGGCCCGGCGGGTTGAGCCGGGTGCGCGGTGATCCGCGCGACCCGGGCCGGCCGGTCAGGCGTCGAAGTCGTCCGCGACGGCCCGCAGCACCTGCGCGATGCGGCCGCCGAGGGCGCGATCCGGGTACCGGCCACGGCGCAGGTCGGGCAGCGCCTTCGACTCCAGCAGTTTGATCATGTCGTCGACCAGCCCGTGCAGTTCCTCGGCCGGCCGGCGGGTCGCCGCGACCACCGACGGCGGCGTGGTCAGGAGCTTCACCTGCAGCGCCTGCGGGCCACGGCGGCCGTCGGCGACCCCGAACTCCACCTTCTGCCCAGGCTTGAGGGCGGCCACCCCAGCGGGCAGCGCCGACGATCGGACATGCACGTCGTCCCCGCCGCCGTCCTGCGCAATAAAGCCGAAACCCTTGTCGGCGTCGTACCACTTGATCTTGCCGCTCGGCACCCAACTCACCTGTCCTGATCGGGGGCGGGAACATCCGCCCGGGGTGCCACGTCCGGGAAAGCACCGGCCCTCCAGCTTACCGGCGCGCGGGAGTGCCCAGGCCCACAACGAGGGGCCGCGCGCGGACCGGTGCCGGCGCCCTATCCTGGCCCCATGTCGAAGCCGTCCGGAGGGTCCCCCGTGCTCGTCCGCGCCGGGGTGGCCTGCTTCGCGCTCGGGCTCATCGCCGTCGCCGTCATCTTCGCGATGTTCGCCGCCGGTGCCCACGACCTGCCGCTCTGGCTGAACCTGAGCGCGATGCTCGCTCCGGTCGGCTTCGGGCTCGCCCTGCTCGGGCTGTTCCGGCAGGCGCGGCGGTCCGGGCGCCCGCGGACCACGGCGATCCCGGCCGCCGGCGGGCTCGCCCGGTGAGCGCCGGGATCGCGTGCCCTCCGCGGGGGGCACGATGCTGACCAAGGGGCCGATGCTGGTCCAGGCGGCACAACACGTCGAGGACCTCGATCGGGCGACCGCCTTCTACACCGAGACGCTCGGCCTACCGTTGATCGCCCGGTTCGGGCCGCTGGTCTTCGTCGATCTCGGCGGCACCCGGTTGCTGCTCGAGGAGGCAGCTCCACCCGCCCTGCTCTACCTGCGGGTCGACGGGCTGGAGCAACAGGTCGAGCACCTCAAGCACGCCGGGGTGGAGATCGTGTCCGAACCCCACGACATCTTCACCGACACCGAGGGTGTCTTCGGCGGGCACTGGAAAGTGGAGTCGCAGGCCTTCATCCGGGACTCCGAGGGCAATCTGCTCGGCCTGGTCGGTCACCGGAGCTGACCGCGACCGCCGGTCAATGCACCGTCGCGACGAGGTACGACGCCAGCCAGGTGGGGAACCTGGTGAGATCGGCCAGCACCACGTCCGCCCCGGCCGCGGCCAGATCCTCGGCGGCCACCGGGCCGGTGGCGACGCCCACCGCCATCGCGTCGGCGGCCCGCGCGGCCGTGACGTCCCCGATGTGATCACCGACATAGACCTCGGCCCCCAGGTCCCGCAGCGCGGGCGCCTTGCCGGTGCTCCACACCTCGCCGACCACGGCGGACACCTCGATGCCCAGGGCGTCCAGGTGCGCGGCCGCGTTCGCCGCGAACTTGCCGGTCACCACCACGGCGCGCCCGCCTCGGGCCACGACCGCGCGAACCGCGTCGGCGGCCCCGGGCAGCGCCACCGTGCGCGGAACGGCGAGCTGCGGCGTGAGTTCGTGGTAACGCCGGACAAGATGGTCGACGGTCGCCGGATCCAGCCGGTAGCGGGCCAGTTCGTGCTGCAAAGGCGGCCCGAGCCGGGTGACGAAGGCGCGACCGTCCAGCGGAATTCCCGTCTCGGCCGCGAGCACATCGAAGACCTCGACGATCCCCGCCCGGGGATCGATCAACGTCATGTCGAGGTCGAACCCGACGGTGAAGGTCACCGGATGAGGGTAAGTGCCCGGTCGGAGGGTCGAGCGCCGATCGGCCAGCCTGAGGCCGGACGGTGACCGAGATGTTACGGGACGTCAGTGGACCCGTACCCGGACGGCCACGTCGCGCAGGGTCGTTGCTCCGAAAGAGTTTCCGCCCGGTGGCGGGCGGTCGCTACGATGACGGGATGCTCAGCCGGCCCGCCTCCGCCGAGCCGGCCCTGCGCCGGTTGCGCGTACTTTCCGCGATCGCTCTGGCGACCTTCCTGCTGATCATTGCCGTCATCACGCTGTGGCCGGGGCCGCCCGACCCGGACGGTCAGAGTTGGTTGCGCGAGTTCCTGCGCGACGGCCGCGCGTACGGCATCCCGGCCTGGATCACCTTCGGTCGGGTCGAATTCCTCTCCAACGTCATCATGTTCCTGCCGGTCGGGTTCTTCGGCGCGCTCGCCCTGCGCCGGCATCGTTGGCTGGTGGTCCCGGCCGCCGCGGTGGCATCGGCCGGGATCGAGACGATCCAGGCGATGGCGCTGCCCCTGCGTGACGGCAGCGTCCGCGACGTGGTGTCGAACGCGCTCGGTGCGCTGCTCGGCTACCTGCTGGCCGCCGCGGTGGTGGCCGCCGTGCTGCGGCGGGCGCGACGCAGCACCGGGACGATGCCCGCACCGGCCGCGGCGTACCGCTGACCGCGCCCCGGCTACCAGACCGGGGCAATCACCTTGAACGGGTCCTCGGTGTGCCCGATCAGGTCGGCGACCGAGTTGATGATCATCGTCGGTCGGAACGGGTACTGGGACATCGTCTCCAGGCTGGAGATGCCGGTCATCACCAGCACGGTCGCCATCCCGGACTCCAACCCCGCGATGACGTCGGTGTCCATCCGGTCGCCGATCATCAGCGTGGTCTCCGAATGCGCGCCGATGGCCCGCATCGCCGACCGCATCATCAGCGGGTTCGGCTTGCCGACGAAGTAGGGCGTCCGCCCGGTGGCCTTCTCGATCAGCGCCGCCACCGCCCCCGCGGCGGGGAGCACACCGGCCCGGCTCGGCCCGGTGGGATCCGGATTGGTGGACACGAACCGGGAACCGGCCCCGATCAGCCGGATGGCCGTGGTGATCTGCTCGAACGAGTAGTTCCGGGTCTCCCCCAGCACCACGTAGTCGGGGTTGCGGTCGGTCAGCACGTAACCCGCCTCGTGCATGGCCGTGGTCAACCCGACCTCGCCGATCACGAAGGCGGAGCCGCCGGGCCGCTGGTTGTGCAGGAACTGGGCGGTGGCCAGTGCGGAGGTCCAGATCCGTTCCTCCGGGATGTCCAGACCGGTCACCCGCAGCCGGGCGCGCAGGTCGCGGCGGGTGTAGATCGGGTTGTTGGTGACGACGATGAAGTTCGCGTCGCGAGCCGTCAGCTCGGCGATGAACGCGTCGGCGCCGGGGATGATGTGCTCCTCGTGCACCAGGACGCCGTCCATGTCCATGAGGTAGGACCAGGGCGTAGAACTCTGGGTAACAGTCACGGCACCATGATCCCGTGCACCGGGACGGGTCTGCGCGGCGGGCGACGAACCCCGCGTGTGTCCCGTCTCGCGCGCCGCCGCGGGTCTGCGCGAAGCTTGCCGAGCGACCTGCCACGCCGACCGAAGGGGATTCCCGTGAGCGAGGCTTGCCGAGCGAACAATCAGGACGGGAATGCCGGCGACGGCCCCGGGGCACGCGAGCCTGCGACCCGCCCCGCGGCATCGACGGCCATGACCAGCGAGGCTTGCCGAGCGAACAATCAGAACGGGAATGCCGGCGCGGCCGGTCGAGCGAACCAGCTCGGCGGGAATGCCGATGATTGGTCTCGTCGGCCATGAGCCGGACGATCCCGGGCGGCTCGCCCTCGCTGCGCACGGTGCTGGAGACGGTCGGTTCGATCGCCGCGGACCTGGACCTCGACGTCACCCTGCAACGGATCATCGATGCCGCCACCGAACTGTCCGGGGCCCGGTACGGCGCCCTCGGCGTGCTCGACGAGGCCGACGACGGGGGCGAGATCCGCACCCTGCGTGAGTTTGTCACCCACGGCATCAGCCCCGTCGAACGGTCCCTGATCGGTGACCCGCCGACCGGGCACGGGGTGCTCGGCGTGCTGATCGACGACCCCCGGCCGCTGCGGATCGACGACCTGACCACGCATCCGCTGTCCTTCGGGTTCCCGGCCAATCACCCGCCGATGCGCACGTTCCTCGGCGCCCCCATCCGGATCGGCTCACGGGTGTTCGGCAACCTGTACCTGACCGAGCGAACCGGCGGCGGGCCGTTCACCGACGAGGACGTCGAGTTGGTGGTCGCGTTCGCCGCGGCCGCCGGGGTGATCATCGAGAACGCCCGGCTCTACGAGCGGTTGTCCCGGCGTCGGCGCTGGCTGGAGGCGGCGGCCGAGGTCAGCCGGGTGGTGCTGGGCGAGCAGGGGGACCGTCTGCCGACCGAGGTGACCGCACAGATGGCCCTGGCGGCCGGCGAGGCCGACGGTGCGGTGCTGCTGCTGGAGGCCGCGACCGGTGGACTGCGGGTTGCCGTCACCGCCGGCGATCCCGTGGTCGACCCGCTGTCCGATCCGCGGACCGAGGTCGTCTGGCAGACCGGGGTGCCGGTGGCACCGCGCCGGGGCGGGGACATGCTGGTCCGGGTCGCCGGTGGCAGCCGGATCAGTGGGGTGTTGTGGCTGCACTGGTCGCCGGAGCGGATGGATCGGGTCCACGACTCGACCGTCGAGTCCGCCCAGGGTTTCGCCGACCAGGTCGCCCTGATCCTGGAGGTCGCGCTCGCCCAGGACGATCGGGCCCGCCTGGCCGTCTACGAGGACCGTGACCGGATCGGCCGGGACCTGCACGACCTGGTGATCCAGCGGCTGTTCGCGGTGGGACTGACGTTGGAGAGCACCGCCCGGATCGCCGGCCCGGGCCGGGTCGCGGACCGGGTCAACGCCGCCGTCGATCAGCTGGACGAGACCATCAAGGACATCCGCCGGACCATCTTCGAACTGGCCAATCCGGACCGCGCCGACGACCTGTACGACGATGTGCAGGCGGCGGTCGACGACCTGCTGCCGTCGCTGGGTTTCCGGCCGTCGGTCACGCTCAGCGGAGCGCTGAACACCGCGGTCCCGGACCAGGTGCGCACCCACCTGCTGGCGGTGCTGCGGGAGGCGTTGTCGAACGTCGGTCGGCATGCGGGGGCGAGGAACGCGTCGGTGACCGTCTCGCTCGACGGGGCGGACGGCTCGGCCGATCCGGATGGTGGCGGCTCGACGGCGGGGCGGCCCACGGTCGTGCTGGTGGTCGAGGACGACGGGCGGGGCATGGTCCCGACCACCACAGCGGGCAACGGCCTGCCCAACATGCGGGCGCGGGCCGACGTGCTCGGCGGGATCTGCACCCTCGAACCGGGATCGACGGGCGGCACCCGCGTCGTCTGGCGGGTGCCGGTCACCTGACGGTGCCGGTCACCCGGCCGGTGCCGGTCACTGCACCCGCGAGACCCGCCGATCCCGGACACCGGCCGGGGCCGACCGCTGCGCCGACGCAGCCGATCCTGCGCCGGGATCAGCTGTCGGGCAGGTGCTTGGCGGCGAACAGCGCGGCCTGGGTGCGGCGCTGCAGGCCGAGCTTGGCCAGCAGGCTGGACACGTAGTTCTTGATCGTCTTCTCGGCCAGGAACATCGATTCGGCGATCTGCCGGTTCGTCATGCCCTCGCCGATCAGCGCGAGCACCCGGCGTTCCTGCTCGGTCAGCGGGGCGAGCGCGGGGTCCAACTCGGGACCCTTGCGGACCCGTTCCAGCACCCGGGCGGTCACCGCCGGATCGAGCAGCGACTGGCCGGCGGCGACCCGGCGCACCGAGTCGACCAGGTCGCTACCACGAATCTGTTTGAGCACGTATCCGGCAGCGCCGGCCATGATCGCCGCGAACAGCGCCTCGTCGTCGTCGAACGAGGTCAGGATCAGCGCCTGAATGTTCGGGTCGCGGGACCGGACCTCCCGGCAGACGTCGATGCCCGAACCGTCCGGCAGCCGGCCGTCGAGCACGGCGACCTGCGGTCGCAGGGCCGGGATCTGCGCCATGGCGTGCGAGACCGAGCCCGACTCCCCGATCACCTCGATGTCGCCGTCGCTCTCCAACAGATCCTTCAGGCCGAGCCGGACGATCTCGTGGTCGTCGAGCAGGTAGACGGTGATCTTCTCGCCCGTCCGGTGCGCGGGTGTGGACGTGCCCACGGTGCTCTCCCCAGTCATGGTCACTACGGTACGGAAATGACGAACTCCCGCCGCCCGAAATTCGGGCAGCGGGAGTTCGGTTGATCTACGCGGGAATCCGCGATCGAGTGCCTACCGCAGCCAGGCCTTGCCACCGGTCACGCGTGCCCACCACGGCGCGATCCCGAAGTAGCGTCCGGCCCCGATGACTGCCAGCACGATCAGCACCAGCGCGTAGATCAAGTGATAGTCCATGAACGGGTTGGTCGAGCCGCTCGGATCACCGGTGGAGGTGAACTGGGCAAACGGCCATTCGGCCGCCCACATCAGCACCATCATCAGCGTTCCGGCGATCGCCGAGACGTTCAGGAACACACCCAACATGACGGCCAGGCCGACGCCCAGCAGTCCGAGCATGAACAGGGTGTCCGCCCACCAGGTGCCCGCGATCGAATTGAACGCGGACTGGAGCGGACCGACGTCGACATGGGACAGGAAGCCCTTGGTCGGCGAGCCGCCCTGGATCCAGGCCCGCTCGCTCGGTGTCGAGTAGCTGAGCCCGAAGAATTTGTCCAGGAACGCCCACAGGAAGGCGAATCCGATGGACAACCGGAGCAGCGCGATGGCGATGGCGCCGCCGGAGGTGATCGTGACGGTCGTGGCCGCGGTTCCTTGGACCGGGGCGTGGCCGGTGGTGCTGGTGGCCATGGTGGTCATCTCCTCATGACTTCCGATCCCGACGCGGTATCGGACGTTTCATATATTTGTCCGGGCCGGTTCACAGCACCTGGGTCGAAGGTCCTGACCTGACGGGACGTCGGCATCCTTTCCCGGCCGCGCCCCGCGTACGGTTGGCCGTCATGACGATGAGGTTCGGGGTCTTCATCCCCCAGGGCTGGCGGTTCGATCTGGTCGGCATCGACCCGGCGGAGCAGTGGGCGGTCATGTCCGGGCTCGCCCGGCGGGCGGAAGCCGGTCCGTGGGAGTCGATCTGGGTCTACGACCACTTCCATACCACGCCCACCCCGTCGGACGAGCCGACCCACGAGGCCTGGACCCTGATGGCCGCGTTCGCGGCGAGCACGTCGCGGATCCGGTTGGGTCAGATGTGCACGTGCATGTCGTACCGGAACCCGGCCTACCTGGCCAAGGTGGCTGCGACCGTCGACGTCGTCTCCGGTGGTCGGGTGGAGATGGGCATCGGCGGTGGCTGGTACGAGCACGAATGGCGGGCGTACGGATACGGTTTCCCGCCGGCCCGGGAGCGGTTGCGGGCGCTCGACGAGGGTGTGCAGATCATGCAGCAGGCCTGGCGAACCGGAGTGGCCACGTTGGACGGGAAGATCTACCAGGTGGACGGCGCGATTGTCCGCCCGTTGCCGCTGCAGGATGGCGGAATCCCGTTCTGGATCGCCGGCGGCGGCGAGCAGGTCACCTTGCGGATCGCTGCGCAGTACGCGAACTACACCAACTTCGACGGCACCCCAGCGGGTTTCGCCCACAAGTCGGAGGTGCTGGCCGGGCACTGCCGCCGGCTGGGCCGGGACTACCAGTCGATCACCCGCTCGGCCAACTACAACGTGATCATCGGCCGGGACGACCGCGAAGTCGCCGACAAGCTGGATCGCCTGCAGGACAGATACACCCGTCTGGTCGGCGCGGAGAAGGCCGCGGGGCAGCTCGGCGCCTTCCGGGGGATGCCCGGCGTCGGCACGCCGGAGCAGATCGTCGAGAAGCTGTCCGAACTCCGGGCCCTGGGCATGACGTACGCGATCACCTACTTCCCCGATCTGGCCGAGGACACCTCGAGCCTGGAGCTGTTCGAATCGCAGGTGATCCCGGCCCTGGCCGGAGACCGGTGACCCCGCCGCTCGTCTCGTTCGATCCGCGGGCGGCCCTGCGACCGGGCCGGTTCGACCCACTCGCGCTGATCGTGGTCGGCCTGTTGCGGGGCGCCGCGCCGACCCTGTTCGTCGCCGGTCTGATCTACTTCGTGCTGACTGTCGGCAATCACTTCGAGTCGTTGCCGACCATTGCATCGCCGATCCAGGCCTTCCGCGCCCTGGTGTCGCCGTTCGCGATCGCCGCGTTCGGGGTGCTGCTGCGGTTCGGCATGGGCATCGCCGCGCTGCTGCTGGCTTATCCGCTGAGCCGGCAGGCCACCGGGTCGGTGATCGGCCCGGACATCGTCAAGCGACCCGTACGGATCTGGCAGGACCGGCTGCACCTGATCCGCGCCTACCGATCCCTTCGGTGGACCTCACCGGTCCGCACGCTGGCCATCCTGCGGCTCGGCCGGGTCGGCTCCGTGCTTTCGTGGACCGGCACGATCCTGACCATCGCGTTCTGGGTGGCCCTGGTCACGCTGCTCGTCGTGCTCTACCTCGGGGTGCGCCGCTGAATCCGGCGTCGGCCCGCCGCCGGACCGGCCGCGCAGGATCTCCCCCACCCGTTCGATCGCGACCGCTTCGGCCTCGCTGATCGGCTGATCGGTGATGCGGTCGGGCGCGGCCCGGGCCATCCCGATGGCCACATCGACCAGCCACTCCCGCACCTGCTCGGCCTGATCCTCGGGCAGCCCGGCCAGCACCGGCAGCACCCCGCGCAGCTCCCGCTCGCCGACCTCGCGAAGCAGGTCGGACTGGTCGGCACCGACGCTCGGGACTCCGGAGCGCCCCGCGATCAGCTTGCGCCGGGTCGCTGCGAGCAGGTCCCGGGCCGGCCCGTCGGAAACGGCCGCCGCGCCGCCGCGCATCGCCACGATCTGCTTGAGCAGGCCGATCGTCGATGCGTTGTGGGCGGACCAGACGTAGTACGTCGCCCCCATCGCCGCCCGGGCGACCAGAGTGACGTCCTCGCGTGCCGGCATCGGCACATCGTCGCATTGCGCGGCCGCACCGCCCCGGGAACAGATCCTCGCCGGTCAGCCGTTCCGACGGCGGCCACGTCGAGGGGTCGCTGCAACACGGGGGCCGTCCGGCGGCCCGTGCCAGGTACCGGGCCGGCGCGTGGGCCCTGAGGTCGGGCGTCAGGAGGGCAGCACGCCCCTGATCACCACAGGTCAGGGGCGATCAACCGACGAGCTCGTACCGCATTCCCAGCGCCACGGCGTGGGCCCGATCGTTCGCCCCCAGCTTGCGGAACAACCGGCGGGCGTGCGTCTTGACCGTGTCCTCCGACACGAAGAGCTGCTTGGCGATCTCCAGATTGGAGCAGCCGTCGGTCATTCCGCGCAGGATCTGCAGCTCGCGTTCGGTCACCGTGAGAGTCAGCGGCGCCCGGCCCGGCGGCGGACGACGGGTCGACCCGGTCGATGGCCAGACCGGCAGCCGGATCTTCTCGATCTCCGGTGCGGCGGCCACCCGGTCCGGCTCCAGGATGACGAACCCGCCGGCGCCCACGGCGATCGCCTTGCTCATCGCGGCGCCGTCGACCCGCGTTCCGTAGGCCATGACGCGGGTGTGCGGGCAGGTCCGGCGCATCCGCTCGATTCCCGGCAGGGCGCACTCCCCGCGGGCGCGGACCGCGACGAAGGCGATGTCCTGACGTTCGGCGGTGCAGCGCCGCACCAGTTCGTCGATGTCGGCCGCCACCTCCACCGTCGCCGAGGGAATCGACTGGCCGACGACCTGCGCGATCGCCCGCGGCGGACCGGCCTCGTCCCACACCATCACCCTGGTCACCGCTCGCCACACGGCAACGTCCTGGGCAACACCCAGCATGAAGACCCCCTCGCCCCTGAGGTGAAATGCCGACGCGCCCGGATCCGACGAATCCATGAACGCCCGACCGTCGACTACAGAGAGTAGATCACGACTACGTTCCGCAACGGAAGCCCCCGTGGTGATTCACTACCCCCTCCGTAGTACGGCGAGCGCAACCCGCTGTGCTTAGATCGGTTTGCCGCGCCGGCTGCGCTTCTGGTATCGCCGGCGCGTCCGACTCCGACGTCGAGGTCGGAGCGTGGTCACCACGACTCCTCGGCGTCGGCCCCGCGTTTCGACAGCCGCAGGAGGAGACCATGTCCGAGCTGATCGTCATCGGCTACGACAACCACGACCAGGCGACCTCGGCCTACAACGAGGTTCTCGCGATGCAGGGCGACTTCGTCGTCGAGCTGCAGGGGCTGGCGATCGTCAACGTCGACGCCGAGGGCAAGAGCCACGTCGAGACGCCGCAGAAGATCGTCGGCATGAGCGCCGCGTCGGGTGCGTTGTGGGGCATGCTGATCGGCCTGCTGTTCTTCGTGCCGTTCTTCGGCCTCGCCCTGGGCGGCCTGATGGGCGCGCTGTTCGGCAAGCTCGGCAAGTCCGGCATCAACGACGAGTTCCGTTCGCAGGTCAATGCACTGCTCGAGCCGGGCAACTCGGCCGTGGTGATCATGGCGTCGAAGATCACCGAGGACAAGTTCGCCGACCGGATCGGCAAGTTCGGCGGCAAGCTGCTGAAGACCTCGCTGTCCGAGGAGGACGAGAAGGAACTGGCCCACGATCTGGGTGACGCCGGGGTGCCGAACGCGACGGCCTGACCCGCACTGAACGCGACCGGCGACCCTCGGCCATGGCCATGGGTCGCCGGTCCTCGTCGTTGCGGGGGCGGTGGTCCGCGCCCGCACCGGCCTGCTCGACGGTTTGCCTACGACGTCGCCGCCGGTGCCGCCACCGGATGCGCGTGGTGGATCGTGCCCGCCGTCCGGGACAGGGGACGGCCGGCGCCGTCCCAACGGCGGGCGACGATCTCGGCGGCGATCGAGATCGCCGTTTCCTCCGGGGTCCGGGCGCCGAGGTCGAGCCCGATCGGCGAGGCCAGCCGGTCCAGCTCCGCGTCGGTCAGCCCGGCCGCCCGCAGCCGGGCCAGGCGGTCGTCGTGCGTCGCCCGGGAGCCCATCGCTCCGACGTAGGCGACCGGTAGCCGCAACGCGTCGGTCAGCACGGGCACGTCGAACTTCGGATCGTGGGTCAGCACGCAGATCACCGTGCGCCCGTCCAGTGCACCGGCGTCGACCTGGGACCGCAGGTACCGGTGCGGCCAGTCCACGATCACCTCGTCGGCGTCGGGGAAGCGGCGGGCGGTGGCGAAGACCGGGCGGGCGTCGCACACCGTGACCCGGTAGCCGAGGAACGAACCGACTCGGGCCACCGCGGCCGCGAAGTCGATCGCCCCGAACACCAACATCCGCGGCGCGGGCGCGAAGGAAGAGACGAAGACGGACAGGCCCTCGCCGCGGCGCTCACCGTCCGGCCCGTAGGTCAGCGTCGCCGTCCGCCCGCTGGCCAGCAGGCCCCGGGCGTCGTCGCCGACCGCGTCGTCGAGGCGGGCGGAGCCGAGCCCGCCGGCGGCGTCGGCGGTCCAGACGATCAGGTGGCGGCCGAGCTGGTCCGGGCGGCCGGCCGTCACCGTCGCCACGGCGACCGGTTCGGCGGCGTCGATGGACGCCGCCAGTTGCCCAAGCTCGGGAAAGGTGCCCGCCGAAACCGGCTCGACGAACAGGTCGATGATCCCGCCGCAGGTCAGGCCGACCGTGAAGGCGTCGTCGTCGGACACCCCGTATCGCTGCGGGACCGGCACCCCGGAGGCGACGACGGACTGCGCAAGCTGGTAGACCGCACCTTCCACGCACCCGCCGGAGACCGAACCCACGGCGGTCCCGTCCGGTCCGACGAGCATCGCGGCGCCCGGTGGGCGCGGCGCGGACCGGAAGGTGCCGGTGACCGTGGCCAGGCCCACCGTCTCACCCGCGGACCACCAGCGCAGCAGATCGGTCAGCACCTCGCGCACGGCAATCCTCCTTGCGCCCCCGACCACGCACCCCCTACCACTATGACCCATTCGCCGAGCGGGGGGTGCCCTGGCTACATTGGCTGGGTGACGGCCATTGCCCTGGGTATCCCCCGCGTGGGTGCCGCGGGCGCGCCTGTCCAGCCGGACCTGACCGGCCGGGGCGAATCGCCCTACCTGATCGATCGGCACGGCCGGCGGGCCCGCGATCTGCGGGTGTCGCTGACCGACCGGTGCAACCTGCGCTGCACCTACTGCATGCCGGCCGAGGGGCTGGACTGGCAGCCTGCGGACGAGCTGCTCTCCGACGACGAACTGGTCCGGATCATCACCGTCGCGGTGCACCGGCTGGGCATCCAGGAGATCCGGTTCACCGGGGGCGAGCCGCTGCTGCGCAAGGGCCTGCCCGGGATCATCGCGCGCGTCGCCGCCCTGCGTCCGCGGCCGGAGCTGTCGCTGACCACGAACGGTATCGGTTTCGCCCGCCGGGCCGGCGAGTTCGTCGACGCCGGTCTCGACCGGATCAACATCTCGCTGGACTCCCTGGACGAGGACACCTTCGAGCGGATCACCCGGCGCCGCCGGCTGCCCGACGTGCTCGCCGCCCTGGACGCGGCCGCGGCGGCGGGCCTGACCCCGGTCAAGATCAATGCCGTGCTGCTGCGCGGAGTCAACGATCACGAGGCGGCGGACCTGCTGGGATTCGCCCTCGACCACGGCTATCAACTCCGGTTCATCGAGCAGATGCCGCTGGACGCCGGGCACGTCTGGTCACGCGACCGCATGGTCACCGCCGACGAGATCCAACAGCGCCTGGCCGCCCGGTTCGAGCTGACCCCCGATCCGGGCGCCCGGCTGGGCGCGCCGGCCGAACTGTTCCGGGTGGACGGGGGACCGGCCACCGTCGGCATCATCGCTTCGGTCACCCGCCCGTTCTGCGGCGACTGCGACCGGACCCGGTTGACCGCGGACGGGCAGATCCGGACCTGCCTGTTCGCCCGGGCCGAGACCGATCTGCGTGCGTTGTTGCGCGGCGACGGCACGGACGAGGAGATCGCCCAGCTGTGGCGGGGCATCACCTGGGGCAAACTGCCCGGTCACGGCATCGACGACCCGTCGTTCCTGCAACCCGACCGGCCGATGAGTGCGATCGGTGGTTGACCGCGCCCCGGCCGACACCCGGACTGTGGCCGTCACCGTGCGCTACTTCGCGGCGGCCCGAGCGGCCGCCGGCGTGACCGAGGAGACCGTGTCGGTGCCGGCCGACGCGGCCCCCGGACCGGACCTGCTGACCTGCGTCGGCGTCGTCGTCGCGGCGGCCGGCGAGCGACACCCGGACCTGAGCCGGGTGCTCCCCCGCTGCTCGTTCCTGCTCGACGAGGTCGCCGTGCACGGACCGGACACTGCAGTGCGCGGCGGCCAGGTGATCGACGTCCTGCCGCCGTTCGCCGGCGGCTGACCCGGTGGCCGCCACCCGGGCACGCCCCCAAGCACCCACCCGGGCGCAGTGGCGGGACCGGCTGGCGTCGGCGACGACGCCGGATCGGCTGGCCCTGCTGGGCGCGAACTCGGGGCTGCCCGGCCCGCGGGCCAACCTGACGCTGCTCGACGCGGCCGCCGACCTGGCTGATCCGGCCTTCGTCGAGGCCCTGCTGGACTCCGGTGACGACTACCTGACCGCCTGCGGCGCCGCCGCCCTGGGCACGCTGATCGCGGCCGGCGACGGCCCTGGTCGCGAGGCTCTGCTGCACGAGCTGGCCCGGGACGAGCGGTGGCGGGTGCGCGAGGGCGTGGCGATGGCCCTGCAGCGGCTCGGTGACGCCGACCTGCGCGACCACGGTCATCGGCTCGCCGCGGTCGCCGATCGGTGGTCCGCCGATCCGGATCCGCTGGTCCAGCGGGCCGTCGTCGCCGGGGTGTGCGAGCCGCGGCTGCTCCGCACTCCGGATGCGGCCGCGGCGGCCCTCGGACTGTGTGCCACCGCCACCGACGTGCTGGTGGCCCGGTCCGGCGCCGAGCGCCGGCAGCCGGCGTGGCGGACCCTGCGGCAGGCTCTGGGCTACTGCTGGAGCGTCGCCGTCGCGGCCGATCCCCGCGCCGGCCTGCCGGCCTTCGCCGACCTGGCCGGCCGCGCCGCGGCGGACCCGGACCTCGCGTGGATCGTTCGGAGTAACCGAAGCAAGGCCAGGCTGGCGAAACTGCTGGTCTGAGCACGTTGAGTCACCCAGCGTCGCCGCGTGTCCGCTACCGATGCCCGCCGCGCCGGAGCTACCGTCGTAGTGAGCCGTGCGCGGAGGTCCGCAGCGGCCATCGTCATCGACCAGGAGGTCCGATCGTGACCCAATCACCCCCCGGGGGGCCACCGCCATCGGGCGACGCCCCGGACGACCGCCCGTCGTCGGGCCAGCCCGGACCCGACCGGGCCGACGCCACCGGGCACGGTTCGACCGGCCCGATTCCGACCGCCGGTCCTTCCCTGTCCAAGGATCCCTCCGGTGGTCAGCCGGCGGGCCCGCCCGCGGGCGCGCAGCCACCCCCGACGACGTTCCAGCCGAGCTATCAGCAGGCCCCGCCGGCCGGCTACCAGCCGGGACCGCCACCCGGCTATCAGCCGGCTCCCCCGCCCGGATACCAGCAGGGACCGCCACCCGGCTACCAGCAGGGACCCCCGCCCGGATACCAGCAGGGACCGCCACCCGGCTACCAGCCGGGTCCCCCGCCCGGATACCAGCCGGGACCGCCCCCGGGAGGCCCGTCCGGACCGCCCCCGGGCTACCAGCAAGGACCCCCGCCCGGATACCAGCAGGGACCGCCGTCCGGCTTCCAGCAGCAGCCGGGCTATCCGCCACCCGGTGGCGGCTACGGCCCACCCGGCGGGCCGCCGGGCTACCCCGGTGCGCCGGGCGCCCCCGGTGCCTATCCACCGGCGCCCGCCGGACCCGGTCCCAGCTTCGACATGTCGAAGATCACCGTCGCGGGGTGGGGCGTCCTCGGGGCGTCCCTGCTGACCTTGGTGGCGAGCTTCTTCCCGTTCTGGTCGGTGTCCGCGGCCGGGTTCATCGTGTTCACGGTGTCGCTCAACGGATGGTCGCTCTGGTGGTGGCTGCCGGTGCTGCTGGCCATCGCCGTCGGGGTGGTCTACGCGCTGGAACTGTTCGGGGTGATCAAGCCGAACCAGGTCAAGCCCGAGTGGCTGGTGTATGCGGCCGCGGCGTCGTTCGTGTTGATGCTCGGCGTCCTCATTCAGACGTTGATCTACGCGGGGTCGGCCCTGGCCGGCACCGACGGGGTCTCGCACGGCCCGTCCTTCGGCGTGTTCATCGCGATCATCACCACCGCGGCGCTGACGTACTTCATGGCCCTCGCCGCGCAATCGGGCGGCGCCAAGCTGCCGTTCAAGGTGCCGGGACCGGCCTGACCGGCTGAACACGACGAGGGCCGCGACCCGGATGCGGGTCGCGGCCTCGCGGCCCTCGTCGTCTCCGGGCGTTCGCCGCGGGTCAGACCGTGATGCGCCGGATGGTCAGGTAGCCGCCGATGCCGACCACCACGGCCACCAGCGCGGCGAGCAGGCTGGCGTTGACGATGTCCAGGTCGACCAGGAAGGTACCGACCTGCGGCCAGGCCTGCGCCCAGGTGATGAGGAGGGCCACGCCGACCAGCGCCAGGGTGAGCCCGGCGAAGAACACGACCGTGCCGGCCAGCCCGAACCGCCGGTAGACCAGGCCGGACCACAGGCCGAACACGAACATGAGGGACAGCACCACGAAGTTGGTCAGCAGCACCTGGTACCACGGCCCGCCCAGGATCCACGGCACGCGGAAGAAGTGCAGCTGCAGACCCCAGCCGTTGGTCAGCCCTTCCAACCACCAGAGCACGGTCAGCGCGACGGAGTAGAGCGCGCACAGGCCGAGGACCAGGGCCAGGGTTCCGATGTAGTAGGTACGACGGCTGACCCCCAGGGTCAGCGCGAACGGCAGGAACCTGGTGGCCGCCTGCACCCCGATCACCAGCATGAACAGGTAGATCGAGACCACCGCGCCGGTGTAGTTGCCGGTTGGCTGGGTCACCGGAATCACGGCGAAGATCACGAGGTTCACCGCGAAGGCCAGCGCCAGCACCCCCCAGACCAGCCAGGTGTAGCTGAACCGGTCCACCAGGTGCAGCCGGGCGATGTGACCGATGGCCGCCGGGTGCAGGCCGCCGGGGCGCTGACCGCGATCCTCCGGCGCCTTGCCGGCCCGTTCGTGCACCGTCGCCGCACTCATGCCGGGATCCTTTCCGTGAGGTCGGTGCCCGCCGGTTGCCCCGCGGTGCGCACCACGAATTCCTGAAGCGAGACCGGCTCGATCTGCAGGTTCATCTCCCGGGCCCGGGCCAGCGCGAGGTCGTCCAGCGGTCCGGAGACGGTGGCCGCGGCGACGGTGCCGATACCCTGCCGGCCCAACACCTCCCGGTGAGCGGTGAACTCGTCGACCGCGCCGGCCGGCCCGGTGACGCAGACCGCGCGGCCCCGCAGCGCGTCGGCCGGTTCGTCGACGACGATCCGACCGCCCTTGATGATCACCACGTGCTCGAGCAGGTTGGCGACCTCGTCGATCAGGTGGGTGGACAGCAGGACGGTGCGTGGATGCTCGGCGTAGTCGGCCAGCAGGCGGTCATAGAAGATCTGCCGGGCGACGGCGTCCAGACCCAGGTAGGGCTCGTCGAACAGGGTGATCTCGGCGCGGGAGGCGAGCCCGATGACGATGCCGACCGCCGAGTGCATGCCACGGGACACCTTCTTCACTGCCCGTTTCATCGGCAGGTTGAAGTCCTCGATCAGTTGCGCAGCGAGCTCGTGGTTCCAGTGGGGATAGAACCAGGACGCCGCCTCGATGACCCGCTTCACCTTGATGTCCGGGTAGACCTGGCTCTCCTTGACGAACGACATGGTGCGCAGCACGTCGTCGTGCTCGACCGGGTTGCGGCCGTACACCCGGACGGTCCCCGTCGAGACGAACTCCTGCGCGGTGATGACGCGCATCAGGGTGGACTTGCCCGCCCCGTTCCGGCCCAGCAGTCCCGTGATGGTGTCCTGCTCGAACGACACCGAGACATCATCCAATGCGGTCACCCCGCGGTAGTGGCGCGAGACGTGGTCCACGACAACTGCCGCCGTCATGAGGCCTCCCCTTCCCGTTCTGTCGACAATCGATGTAAGCCAGCGCTGTCCGGCGTGTGCCGGATCAGATCGACCAGCTCGTCGGCCGTGATGCCCAGGCGATGGGCCTCGATGAGCAGCGGGTCGACAAACTGTTCGGCGAACTCCTTGCGGCGCAGTTGGATCAGTCGCTCCCGGGCACCGGTGACGACGAACATCCCGATACCGCGCCGCTTCTCCAGGATCCCGTCGTCGACCAGGATGTTGATTCCCTTGGCCGCGGTCGCCGGGTTGATCCGGTAGAACGTGGCGAATTCGTTGGTCGACGGCACGCGCGCCCCCTCGGCCAGCACGCCTTCGATGATGTCCGACGAGAGCCGTTGGGCGATCTGCAGGAACAGTGGCGCCCCCTCGTCCAGCACAGTCACCTCCGCAGGATCCATGGTTCACCACTTGGGTGGTTAGTTACTCAACTAACGTACCAACGCGCCAGCGGATTCGCAAGAGGCACCGACGGTGACCCGCAACCACGGCTCGCACCCGTCCGTCGCCGGCCACCCGGCGGATCGGATTTGCCCCGGCGACGGTCGGCGCAGTCCGCAGTGCACTGGCACCGGACTTTGGGGCCGGGGTGCCGCTCGCGCCACCGTCCGGCATGCCCCTCTGGCTGCGCCCAGTCCTATTTCGTTAATCGAAACAATTGGCCGGATCGACCCGACGCGCCCCGAAATCGCACACCCCCGGATTCCGTTGCCGATTTTCTCACCGCGCCCGGAGGCCATTCGCCACGGTAAGGTGCGAATGAGGGACGCCGGAATTCGAGGAGGGCGGTGTGACACTCCTCGAGGTGCGCTGCCTGGGTCCGTTGACGGTTCGGGTGGACGGTGTCTCCGCTCCCACCGGGGGACCCAAACAGCGTGTCGTGCTATCGATGCTCCTGTTGCGCGCCAACGCGAGCGTCTCGATTGACGAACTGACGGAAGCGGTCTGGGCGGGCGCAACACCCAAGAATCCTCGTGCGGTTCTCCAGGTCTACATCGCGAACCTGCGACGCCTGCTTTCCGGCAACCGCAGCGGCAGTGCATCCGAACGCATCGAAACCACCCCGGGTGGATACCGGATCATCGTTCGGACCGATGAATTCGATTACCTGTTGTTCGGCCGCCAGATCGGCGAGGCAACCGCGACCCTCACTATCGGAGACCTCCCGGAGGCGGCCCGGCGCCTCCGCTCGGCACTCGATCTGTGGCGCGGGGTCGCCTTCGCCGACCTCTCTGCCATCGCGGCCGCGACGCCCGAACTCGCGGCGCTGACGGAGCGCCGGCTCACCGCGATCGAGGATCTGCTCGAGCTCCGGCTGGCCATGGAACCCGGCCACGCGGTGGTGCCCGAAGCCGCGCGGCTGGTCGAGGAGCATCCGTTCTCCGAACGCCTGCGGGTGGTTCTCGTCACCGCGCTCTATCGCGCCCAGCGCCAGGGTGATGCATTGGCCGCCTGCCGGCGCACCAGACGCTTCCTCGCCGACGAACTCGGCGTGGAACCGGGTCCCGCGTTCCAGGAAGCCGAAAGGGCTATTCTGCATCAGGATCCGGACTTCGGCCGGACCCGGCCCGACCGTGCACCGGCGACAGCGAGTTCGCTGCCGGCGGCGCCCTCCTCGTTCGTCGGGCGCGCCGAGGATCTGGCCGAGCTCACCGCTCTGCTGACCGGTGGTCGGGTTCGCTCGATCACGCTGACGGGCACCGGCGGAGTCGGCAAGACGCGGCTCGCGCTGGCGGCGGCAGCGGCGGTCGAGCCGTCATTCCCGAACGGTGCCGCCTGGGTCCCGCTGGACACGGTGACGGCGGCCGGCCGGGTCACCGGGGCCATCGCCGAGGCACTCGGGGTCCGGGCAGCCCCGCAACGCGACCTGGAGGATCTCGTCCGGGAGTACCTGCGACCGCGCCGGATGCTGCTCGTGCTGGACAACTTCGAGCACGTCGCAGACGCGTGGCAGGTGGTCGTCGACCTCCTGCAGACGGCAGCCAGGTTGACCGTCCTGGTCACCAGCCGGACACCGATGCAGATTGCTGGTGAGCAACGCTTCGAGGTATTGCCCTTGGATCTGCCGGACCGCGATGCCCCGCTCGCAACGGCTCTCGACTGCGCCTCGGTCCAGTTGTTTCTCGCCCGCGCGCGGTTGGCGGACCGGCGGTTTCACATCGACGAGGAGAGCTGCGGCGCGGTCATCGACGTGTGCCGGCGTCTCGACGGCCTTCCCCTCGCCATCGAATTGGCCGCGGCACTTGTGTCCGTGCTCGAACCGGGCGGCCTGTCGTGGGCGCTTCGCGACGTGCTGGGCACGCTCGTCGGCGGCCCGCGGGACGCGGCTCCCCGGCACAGGTCGCTGCGGGACACCATCGAGTGGAGTTACCACCTCCTGACGCCCCCGGAGCAGGTCGTCTTCGATTCCATGGCCGCCTTCGCGGCGGCACCCGACATCGATGCGGTGCGGGCGGTATCCGACGGCTCGCCGGACGTCCCGGATGCGATGGCCACATTGGTGCGGCACGGTCTCGTGCAGGCCTCGGCGCGCGACCTTGGTGGTCGTTTCTCGATGCTTCAAACGGTCAAGGCCTTCGCCACCGAGGCGCTGGTCAAGGGCGGTGGCGAACGAGCAACTCGTCGCCGGCACGCCGAGCACTACCTGCGGCTGGCCCAGGACCTGCGCGCCCGGTTGCACGACGCCGGCCAGGTGGCCGCCTTCCGGCGGCTGCACCTGGAACGCGCCGAACTCGACGCCGCGCTCGACTGGGCGGCCGGACACGACGGCGACCTCGAACTCGCACTCCGCCTGGTCGGCGCACGGTGGGAGTACTGGGCGATCACGGGAGACGTCGCGGTGCCTCGACGGTGGGCCGAGGACACGTTGAACCGGCTCTGGACCGGCGATCCCGGGATCCGGGCCGAGGCGGCCAGCGCCGCAGGGACGTTGTGCTGGCTGCTCGGGGACCTGGACAGTGCCGTCCGGTATCACGGCGAGGCGCTCGAGCTGTTCCGTGATTCGGGGAATCCGAGCGGTGTGGCCTGGTCGACCATGTGCCTGGCGGTCCAGGAGGCGAACGCCGGACGCTTCGATGCGGCCGAGGTCACCGCGCGCGCGGCGCTCGAGCTTGCCCGGACCGCGGGCGCCCCGCACGTTCTCGCGGGGTGCCATGTGACGCTCGGCGTTCTGGCCATCTATCGCGGTGACGACCGCGCAGCGCAGGCGCATCAGCTTGATGCGCTGGCGATCTCGGAGGACAGCGGCGACCACCGGGCCGCGGCGATGGCGTTGATCAACCTCTCCGACATCGCAGAGGGCCGCGGGGAGTGGCTACAGGCGGCAGGCTTCGTCCGCCGCGCTCTGCGGAACAGCCGGCGGGTCGGCGACCAGGTGCAGGCCCTTTTCGGCATCGAGGCGATGGGTGAGCTGCGGCTGCGCCTCGGCGCACCGGTCGCGGCTGCCCGACTGCTCGGGGCGGCACACCGGCACCGAACGTCGATGGCCCAACCCTTGGACGCGCACGAGCGAGCGGCTCTCGACGACATCCTGGACGAGATCCGGTCGGCTGCCGGCCTGGTCGCCTTTGCCGTTGCGTGGGCCGACGGACTCGAGCTGACGCTGGATGCGGCGATCGACGAGGCGATGGCGTGGTCAACCGGCGATGGGTCGGCGCTCCCGTCCGGCGACGCCTTGGCGCAGCGGGCCGCCCTTGACAGGGTGCTTTGAAGCGTTTCTTAAGCGCCCGGTTCCACGATGTGCCGGCCCAAGCCTCACCGGCGTCAGGTCATCGGGGATGCGGCCGCGGTCGCGAAACAGCCGGCGTGAGGATCACCCGGAGATCGACCGATCTCCACGAACGAGGGAGCCGCCTCGTGAAGATCATTGGGACCACGACGTCACGCGCCGGGCGAACACGCCTGCGGACGGTCATCGGGCTGATTGCCGCGGTGGTGATGACCCTCGGTCTGGTGGCGCCCGGTTCGGCCGGGGCGACCGGAGGGGGCCAGTCCGGTGGGGTCAGCGCGAATCCGGTGTTGGGTGCGCTGTCCGCGCAGTGGTGGCAGTGGCGGATCTCGATCCCTCAACCCCCGACTGGAGAAAACTCCGCGGCGGACTGCGACAAGACTCAGACCGGCTCGATCTTCTTTCTATCCGGGTCGACCGGATCGGGCGCGGTGAAGCGCGACTGCACCGTGCCATACGGCAGGTCGCTATTCTTTCCGCTGATCAATGCTGCCAACATCAAGACAGAGGACGGCGAGACAGCCGAGGACCTCTGGTATCAGCTGCACAGCCTGAATAACTGGAAGGTATTGTCGGTGACTGCATCCCTGGATCGCGTACCATTGCCGGGCCTCAGTGCGAAAACCGGACTCTATCGAGGCTGTGCCGGGCCCGAACGCGGTTGTTATCCCGAGTCGTTCCCGGTCGTCGCCCCTGCAGGAAACATCTTCGGAGTGACAGCAGGAGTCCATGACCCTTCCATCGCGGACGGGTACTACGCTTTGATCCCACCACTTCCGCGCGGTGTCCACACGATCAAGTTCACCGCAAATGCCCGTTATGGGACCGGTACATTCGGTCAGGATGTGACGTACAAACTGACCATCAGGTAGGCCGTTGAAGTCGACTGCTGTCGCAGACCGTCGTTTCCCGATACGGGCCGACGACGACCAGTGTGCAGAAACTGTCCTCATCCGCGCGGATGGGGACGGTTTCTGCACACTCGGCGGTTCAGAGCGCGGCAGCCAGCACCTCGACCAACGCCGACTCGACCGCTCGGGGCAGACCGAGGGCGTGCAAGTGGCCGAGCCGCTCGCCGACCGGCCGGTCGGCGGTGACCACCCGCAACGCGGTCACCTTGAGTTCGTGATCGAGGTGGGCCAGGTCCAGGCGGTGGAACAGGTCCGCGTCGCTGTCGGGTTCCGGCGGCGGGCCCACGGGGACGGTGACGAGCCCGGCCGGCGGTGCGGTCACCACGGGGCCGGGCGGGCCGCCGGGGATCGTCGCCGACCAGCTGCGCGTCGCCGGCAGGCAGCCCACTGCTCCGGTGGCCGGCCCGACCGTCAGCGTCCCGGAGGCATCGTCGTACCGGACCGGGGTGGTCACCACCGCGCCGCGGCCGTCGTCCTCGATGAGGTCGAAGGCCCCGTCCGCCCCCGGGACCACGAGGATCTCCAGCGCCTCCGGATTGACCGGATCGTTGCCCGGCACCGGGGCCGCATCCAGCGGGACGATCGCTCCGGCCCGGCCGAGCACCGGGATGTCGGCCAGTTCCCGGTGCAACACCAGCTCACGATCACCGGTGTAGCGCTGCCCGGTGCGGATGTCGGTCCAGTCGCCGGGCGGCAGCCAGGCGGTGGTGGCCCCCAGCCGGCTGATCGGGTCGGCGGGCGCGGTGACGGGCACGACGATCAGTTCTGTGCCGAACAGGTACTGGTGGGGCACTTCATAGGCCTCACCCCGGCCCGGGTCCATCCAGTACATCGGCCGGACGAGCGGGGTGCCCTGCGTGGCAAGGTAATTCATGGTGTGCAGGTACGGGACGAGCCGGTGGCGCAGGCGCAGGTAGCTGTCCGTCACCGCCCGGGCGGCCGGTTCCAGGGTCCAGGGTTCCTTGTGAATGAATGGGTTCGACCCCGAATGCAGTCGTAGGATCGGCGAGAACGTGCCGAACTGAACCCATCTCGCGGTCAGCTCGTCATCCTTGGCACCGAACATGTGCCCGCCGATGTCGTGGCTCCACCAGCCGTAGCCGATATTCGCTGCGGTCGCGGTGAACTCAGGTTGGAAGTCCAGTGACGCCCAGCTGATCACCGCGTCGCCCGAGAATCCCACCGGGTACCGGTGACTGCCCGGCCCGGCGTAGCGGGAGAAGGTCAGCCCCGCGCCCGCGCGGGAGCTGTCCAGGAAGTGAAAGTGGTTGAGCATCCACAACGGATCGATGCCGATCACCCGGGAATGCGGACCGGACTGCCAGTCCAGCCACCAGAAGTCGACACCCTGCCGTTCGAGCTCCCGGTGCAGCACCTCGAAATAGGCGGCCAGGAAGTCGCGGTCGGTGACGTCGAACGGGATGGGTTCGGTCGATCCCGGGTCCCGGCCCAGGGCCGCGGCCATCGCCGGGTAGGCGTCCTCGAACGCGCGCACCCCGTCGGCCGGGTGCACATTCAGGGTGACCCGTAAGCCATTGGCGTGCAACCACTCCAGGAAGCCAGCCGGGTCGGGGAACAGATCCCGGTTCCAGGTGTAGCCGGTCCAACCGGATCCGTGGGTCGGATCGACATCGACCAGGTGCCAGTCCATGTCGATGACACTGACGGCGAACGGCAGTCCCTCGGCCCGGAAACGCTCGATCAGCTCGCGGTAACCGGCTGCGGTGTAGCGGTGGTAGCGGCTCCACCAGTTGCCCAGCGCCCAGCGGGGCACGAGCGGTGGGTGGCCGCTGACCGCATAGAACGCCTGGACGGCGTCGGCGTAGTCGTGACCGTAGCCGAACACGTACAGGTCGGTGCGACCGGGCGGGCGGGGCGCCACCCAACCGTCGGCCTCGAGCAGTAGCGTCCGCGAGTCGTCGAGGACGGCGTAGCCGACGCGGGACGCGACCCCGGGCTCGAGCGGGATGCGACCGTCCGCCATGTCCAGGGTCCGCGCGGTGCCGCCCAGGTCGGCGGCGGGCTGGCCGTACCGCCAGACCGAGTGGTAGCTGCTGATGTTGCCGCGGACCTGCACCGACAGGCCGCTGGTGGTGAACGGCCCGCGGTCGTAGGTCAGATGCAGCCGGTCCGTGATGATCTCCAGCGCATGCCCGGACTCCCGGACGGAGAAGTCCGGCACGGGCTGCTGCCGGTGCAGCGCGAAAGCCGACGCCCGATCCTCGAACACCCCGTCCTCGGCGTACTCCAACCGCAACAGGCCATCGGTCAGCACGGTGATCCGGTACTTCTCGCCGCGGACGACCGCACGGCAGTCCGCAACGGGACGAACGACGAGCGGATCGGGCAGCTGGTGATCGGGCACCGACTCATCCTGCCGTGGCCGAAACGGAGTCGTCCGGTCAGGTATCGGGGTCGGTCAATGGTCGGTTGCTCGCCGACGGCCGCGGGCGGCGCGGATCGCCCCTCTCCCGTCGGGGTGACCCCAGGGCCGGGCCTCTGCCCGGGGTCAGATACCCAGCTGGGCGAATTCGGGCCTCAGTCCCATTTTTGCCCTCGTTGCGGTGATCGGGTGGGCACCAGTCGGGTTTGCCGGGTTGACTGTCAGTGAATTTCGGGAAAGGGGTACGGTTGCCGACACGAAACGGGCGGGTCGGATCGGCGGGGTGGGGCCCCGGCGATGAGGAACGCCCGCGCCTTTCGCGGGTGCAGATGGAAGCATGCGTGGGCGTCTGCGCGGACATCGACGGCTTGCTGGTCACCACAGCGCCGTTATTGATGCCGTCGGAGATTCGGGCGTTGCAGGCGGCTCGCGACGTCATCGACGTCCTGGTGTCGCTCGGTGACGAGGCGACCGGTGACGTCGGCGGCATCCCGAACCTCGTCACTGCCCACGGCGAGTAGGCGGCGGCCGGTTCGGCGCCTCGGCCGGACCCACTTCACGAGCCCGGTCCGGTCAGGCGCGCGCCTCGACCGGGCCGGTCTCGGCGGCCTGGTGCCGGAACTGCGTCCGGTAGAGCTCCGCGTACAGCCCACCCTGCGCGATCAGCTCGTCGTGCGTGCCCGACTGCACGACCCGGCCGGCCTCCACGACGACGATCCGGTCCGCGCTGCGAATCGTGGAGAGCCGGTGCGCGATCACCAGCGAGGTCCGCCCCCGTAACGCCTCGCCCAGTGCGCGTTGCACCGCGACCTCGGACTCGGAGTCCAGGTGCGCAGTGGCCTCGTCGAGGATCACGACGGCGGGCGCCTTGAGCAGCACCCGCGCGATGGCCAGCCGTTGCTTCTCGCCGCCGGACAGCCGGTGGCCGCGGTCGCCGACCACGGTGTCCAGGCCCTCGGGCAACCGGTTGACCAGGTCCCAGATCTGCGCCGACCGCAGCGCGGCGACCAGCTCCGCCTCGGTGGCGTCCGGCCGCGCGTACAGCAGATTGGCCCGGATCGTGTCGTGGAACAGGTGCGCGTCCTGGGCGACGACGCCGATCGCGCCCCGGAGCGAGGTGAGCGTGACGTCCCGGACGTCGTGCCCACCGATCAGGACGGCTCCGGAATCGACGTCGTAGATGCGCGGGACCAGCTGGGAAATGGTGGTCTTGCCCGCCCCCGACGGTCCGACGAGAGCCACCAACTCCCCGGCCCGGGCGGTGAAGCTCACACCGTGCAGCACCGGGTGCCGCGGGCTGTGATCGTTGACCGCGACGTCCTCCAGCGAGGCGAGCGACACCTCATCGGCGCCCGGGTAGGCGAAGTGCACGTCGCGGAACTCGATCGACTGGTCCCCGGCCGGCAACACCTGCGCGTCCAGCTTCTCCGTGATCAGCGGCTTGAGGTCGAGCACCTCGAAGACCCGCTCGAACGAGACCAGCGCGCTCATCACGTCGACCCGCACGTTCGACAGCGCCATCAGGGGCCCGTAGAGCCGGCTGAGCAGCAGGGCCAACGAGACGACCGCACCCGGCTCCATGGCTCCGTTGAGCGCGAGCGTGCCGCCGAGCCCGTAGGTCAGCGCCGTGGCCAGCGCGGCCACCAGGGTGAGAGCGACGATGAACACCCGCCCGTACATCGCGGTGGTGATGCCGATGTCGCGCACCCGCCCGGCCCGGTCGCGGAACGACTGCACCTCGGCTTCCGGCCGGCCGAACAGGGCGACCAGCAGCGCCCCGGAGACGTTGAACCGCTCGGTCGTGGTGGTGTTCATCGATGCATTGAGGTTGTAGCTCTCCCGGGTCAGCTGCTGCAGCTTGCGGCCGAACCGCCGGGCCGGCAGCACGAAGACGGGCAACAGGAGCAGCGACAGGACGGTGACCTGCCAGGACAGGGTGAGCATCACGGCGGCGGTCAGGGCGAGCCCGATCACGTTGGCGACCACCCCGGACAGGGTGGAGGTGAACGCCTGTTGGGCGCCGATCACGTCGTTGTTGAGCCGGCTGACCAGGGCACCGGTCTGGGTCCGGGTGAAGAACGCCAACGACATCTGCTGCACGTGCTCGAACACCTTGGTGCGCATGTCGAAGATCAGACCCTCGCCGATCCGTGCCGAGTACCACCTGGTGCCCAGCGAGATCAGCGCGTCGAGCACGGCCAGGCCGCCGATCACCAGCGCGATCGTCACCACCGCGCGCACGGTGCCGTTGGCGCTGATCTGGTTGACCACCTGCCCGGCGAGCAGCGGCGTCAGCACGCCGATCACCGACGAGACCACCGTCAGGACCAGGAAGATGACCAGCTCGCGGCGGAACGGACGGGCGAAGGACACCACCCGGCGCAGGGTGCCCTTGGCCAGCTTGTGGTCGACCACCGAACTGTCCTGGTGCATGGTGCGCCAGGCGCTGGCGCCGGTCATCCGGCCGCCGGGTCTCGTCATGGGCACTCTCCTGGCGCTCGCGCTCCCTGCATCCTCGACTACAACTGTGCCGGGGTACCGTCAGCATCCCGCGGCGGTTGCGCCGACGGCGAACGGAGGGGGTTCGGCCGTGACCGAGACGCTGCGGCTGTCCGACGGTCGCACGCTCGGGTACCGCTGCTTCGGCGCGCCGCAGGGCCCGGTTGTGGTGAATTGCCACGGTGGTCTCGTGTGCGGGCTCGACGTCGCGCCGTTCGACGCCCTCGCCCGCGACCTCGGTGTCCGGATCGTCTCGCCGGACCGGCCGGGGCTGGGTGAGTCGAGTCCGGCGCCGGGGCGCAGCACCGGGGACTGGGCCGCCGACGTCGCGGCACTGCTGGACGCGGTCGGCGCCGACCGGGCGTTCATGTTCGGCTGGTCGATGGGCGGCCAGTACGCGCTGGCCTGCGCGGCGCTCCTGGCGGACCGGGTCGCGGCCACTGCGGTGATCGCCGGCTGCCGACCGCTCGCCGACGACGCGACCTTCCGCGAGCTCAACGCCATGGACCGGCGGTTCACCGCACTGGCCCGCCACCATCCGAACATCGCCGCCGCCACGTTCCGCGCCCTCGGCGGGGTCGCCCGGCACACCCCCGTCGCCTGGGCCCACCTGACGCTGCGGGCCGCGCAGCCCGACGAGGCGTCCACCCTCGAGGCCCTGCCCGACCCCGGGATTGCCGCGGCCGCCGCGGCGGCGCTGGAGGGCGGCGACGGCATGGTCGAGGAATACCGCGCCTGGGTTCGCCCCTGGGGCTTCGCCGCGGCGGACATCCCCGGGCCGGTCACCTTCTGGCACGGCGACGCCGACGAACTGGTCCCCCCGGCCTGGAGCGCCACGCTGGCCCAGACCGTGCCCCAGGGGCGCCTGGAACGCGTCGCCGGGGCCGGGCACTTCCTGAGCTACACCCACACCGCCGAAATCCTGCGCGCGCTGACCGAATAGGGCACCCCTCCGGTGCTCGATGGTGGCCTGGCTAGGTCGGCCACCAGGGGCGCCCGGGACCATCCGGCTCCTTCGTCGCCGAATCGCCCTCAGGACACCCCTCCGGTGCTCGATGGTGACCTCGCGAGCTCGGCCAACCAGCGGCGCCCGGGCCCATCCGGCTCCTTCGTCGCCGAATCGCCCTCAGGGCACCCCTCCGGTGCTCGATGGTGACCTCGCAAGCTCGGCCAACCAGATCGTCACCCCGCGGCGATCTCGAACTTCTCGCGTTCCTCGGCCGGCACCAGGTCCTGGTAGTCGGCGTGCCGCTGGATGTACCGCTTCACGAACGGGCAGTACGGAAGCACGGCGATGGCCCGGGTCCGCATCTCGTCCAGGGTGTCCTTGATCAACCGGGAGGCCAGCCCGCGCCCGCCGAACTCGTCACCGATCTCGCTGTGCACGAACGCATACCGGTCACCGCGCGGGCGGTACTCGGTGAAACCGGCCAGCGTGTCGCCGACGTGGATCTCGAACCGCCCGAGCTCCGGGTTGTCGACGACGGCGATCGCCGCCTCGTCCGTTGCGGTCATGAATCATCCCTTCCGATCGCGGCTTTCACGCCGAGCCGACCCATTCATCGGTGCCATCGGTGAAAACCTGACGCTTCCACACCGGCAACCGCCGCTTGACCTCGTCCACCAGGTCCATGCAGGCGGTGAACGCCTCCCGCCGATGCGCAGCGGAAGCCGCGGCGGCCAGGGCGATGTCGCCGACGCGAAGGCGGCCGACGCGGTGCGACACGGCGACCGCGATCACCCCGGGCCGGGCCGCGATCTCGGCCGCGACCTCGGCGACCACCGCGGCCGCGGTCGGGTGCTCGGAGTAATCGAGCTCGGTGACGTCCCGACCGTGGTCATGGTCACGGACCACCCCCGAGAACGAGACCGTCGCACCGGCCGCCGGATCCTGCACCGCGGCATAGTGTTCGGCCGGGTCCAGCGGATCGCTGGTCACCCGGGTCAGTCCCACCCGCCCGGTCATCACCGGGCCGGCGTCGCGGTCGGGCCGGTTCATCGGTGGTCACCGCCCCGGATCTGGTCCAGGGCGTGGTCCAGCACCCGGTCCAGCACGGCCAGACCGTCGCGGACTCCGCCCGTCGAACCCGGCAGGTTGACGATCAACGTCTGCCCGGCGACGCCGGCCAGACCCCGGGACAGCACCGCCGTCGGCACCTGGACGCTGCCCTGGGCCCGGATCGCCGCGGCCAGGCCGGGAATCTGCAGGTCCAGCAGCGGGGCCGTCTCCTCGGGCGTCGAGTCGGTCGGCGAGATGCCGGTGCCGCCCGAAGTGAGCACCAGGTCGGCCCCGATCGCCTCCTGCAACGCCGCCCCCACTTCCGGCCCGTCGGTCACCACGACCGGCCCGGTCACGGTGAAATCCCGCTCGAGCAGCCATGTCCGGATCAAAGGGCCGGTCCGATCCGGATACACCCCGGCGGCCGCCCGGGAGGAGGCGATGATGACCACCGCGGTGCGCGCCATCACCGGCCCTCCGGTCGGGCCCAGCTGCCGGTCTTGCCGCCGGTCTTGTATTCCACCCGCACCGCGTCCAGGACGGCGGCCGGGTCGACGGCCTTGACCATGTCGTGCAGGGTGAGCCCGGCGACCGCCACCGCGGTCAGCGCCTCCATCTCCACGCCGGTGCGGTCGGCGGTCCGCACCGTTGCCGCAATCCGCACCTCGGCATCGCCGACCTCCAGGTCGACCGTCACGCCGGAGATGGCGATCGGATGGCACAGCGGCACCAGATCCGGGGTGCGTTTGGCCGCCATGATCCCGGCGATCCGGGCGGTGGCCAGGGCGTCACCCTTGGGCAGCGTGCCACCGCGCAGCAACTCGGCGACTTCGACGGTGGTGCGCAGCACGCCGGTCGCCCGGGCCTCGCGCACCGACGCCGATTTGCCCGATACGTCGACCATACGGGCCGCCCCGCTCGCATCGACGTGGGTCAGGGTCGCCGGCGGCAGAACCGGCTGCTCGGGGGTGGGCACGCCCGCGATGGTAGCCGGGGCCACCGCCACCCCGAGAACAGTTGCCCGGGGGACATCCGCCATCCCGGGCGACCGGTTGTTCCGGGTCCTGCGCCGCTCCGGCGGCACGTTCAGGCGGCGGGACCGACCCGGGACCGCGCGCAGCAGCCCCGGCGCACCAGAGTGGTCGGCACCACCGTCTGCCGGGGCAACCGCTTGTCCGGATTGTCGATCCGCTGGAACAGCCGGGCCGCGGCCAGCCGGCCGAGCTCGGCCGGATCCTGCTCGACGACGGTGACCGGCGGCGACAGCGCGTCGGCCATCTCGAAGTCGCCGAACCCGACCTGCGCGATGTCGGTGCGCCCGGCGGCCTGCAACTGGCGAACGATCCGCATCGAGCAGTCGGGGGTGGCCGAGAAGATCGCACTCGGCGGCGCCGGCAGGTTCAGCAGCCGCGGCACCACCGGCACCTGATGCGCGTTCCAGGAGACCAGGAACGGGTCGAGGCCGACGCCCCCGTCGAACAGGGTCAGCTCGTAAGCGGTCCGCCGGCGCGCGGTGGTCGGCACACTGGGCGCATCGCCGGCGAAAGCGATCCGGCGGTGGCCGTGGTCGAGCAGATGGTTGATCGCCAGCCGGGTGCCGCCGGTGTCGTCGTGCGCCACGAACGAGGCGGTCAGCTTGCGCGGGCGCCGATCGACGAACACCATCGACGTCCGTTCCCGCCAGGGCTTGAGATAGGACTGGTCGTCGGAGATCGGGGCGACCAGCAGCCCGACGACGTTGCGGCTGAGCAACGACTCGACCAGGGGCTGTTCCGCCCCCGGATCGTCACCCAGGCAGGTCAGGTACATCGCGACGCCCCGCTCGCGCGCCATCCGCTCCACGGATTCCACGACCCGCCCGAAGAACTCGTTGAGAATGGGCACGGCCACGCCGATCGCCGTGTCCTGCCCGGCCCGGAAGCTGCGCGCCATCACGTTGGGCACGTACTGCAGTTCCTCGACCGCCTGCAGCACCCGGGCGCGCACGTCGTCGGAGACGTAGCGGTCATTGTTCATGACCCGGGACACCGTCTTGGCGCTCACCCCGGCCAGCCGGGCGACATCCCGCATCGTGCTCATCGGGGTGCCTCCCGCTGCCAGCGCCAGCTCGACGCTCGGGCCGCCTGCTTCACAGCCGCTCCCTCAACCGGTTGCGTCACATCGACGGCCGCCCCTGCGGTCGCCGCGTCCGGGTCAGTATGTCACCGATGACAGGCGTCGCTCTGTCACCGGTGACAGAAACTTCGAGAAATTTCTCTGTCACCGGTGACATACCCCGGCAACATGCCCTACAGTTCTCGGCAGTCCAGACCCCAGTCACCCCCGGCTTCCCGCCCTGGGTGGGTCTCGACACGTTGACCTGCTTGTCGAACGCCCAGCCGGGACACCCCGGGAGTGGGCCATGCAGGCATGCCCCGCGGGCCGCACTCGACCCGCCCTGCCCGAGGAAGGGGATCAGTTGTGAGTACCGAAGCGGCGCCCGCGAGCAAGACCAGTAGTAGCCGGGTGGCGGTGCAGAAGTTCGGGACGTTCCTGTCCGGGATGATCATGCCGAACATCGCGGCGTTCATCGCGTGGGGTTTCATCACGGCGTTGTTCATCGAGAAGGGGCCGTTCCCGATCGCGGTGATCGGTGGGTTCGGGGTCGATGACGCGGGTGCGGCGAATCCGGGTCTGGTCGGGCCGATGGTGCGGTACATGTTGCCGATCCTGATCGCGGCGCAGGGCGGTCGGATGGTGTACGGGGTGCGGGGCGCGGTGGTGGGTGTGGTCGCCACGATGGGGGTGATCATGAGTACCCCGGAGCCGATGTTCATGGGTGCGATGATCATGGGCCCGTTGGCGGCGTGGCTGATGAAGAAGGTCGACGCGATCTGGGACGGCAAGATCAAGCCCGGGTTCGAGATGCTGGTGAACAATTTCTCGGCTGGCATCTTGTCGGCGGCGTTGGCGGTGGCCTCGTTCTACATCTTCGGGCCGATCTTCCGGACGGTCTCGGACGGGTTGGGCAGCGGGGTGGACTGGCTGATCTCGCACAGCTTGTTGCCGTTGGCCAGCATCATCATCGAGCCGGCGAAGGTGTTGTTCCTGAACAACGCGATCAATCATGGGGTGCTGACCCCGCTGGGGATCAATCAGTCGGCCGAGACGGGGCAGTCGATCCTGTTCCTGTTGGAGGCCAACCCGGGTCCGGGGGTGGGGTTGCTGATCGCGTACTCGATCTTCGGCACCGGGCTGGCCAAGAGCACGGCGCCGGCCGCGGCGATCATCCAGTTCTTCGGTGGGATCCATGAGATCTACTTCCCGTATGTGCTGATGAAGCCGTTGACGTTGATCGCGACGATCTCCGGTGGGATGGTCGGCATCTTGACGTTGACGATCTTCAACGCGGGGTTGCGGGCGCCGGCGGCGCCGGGGTCGATCATCGCGGTGTTCTTGCAGACGCCGGGGAGCAGTTTCGTCGGGGTCGCGTTGTCGGTGTTGTTGGCCGCGACGACGTCGTTCGTGATCGCCTCGATCATCTTGCGGGCGAGCCGTAAGTCCGAGGACAACGGGGATCTGGCGGCGGCGACGGCGCAGATGGAGGGGATGAAGGGTAAGAAGTCGGCGGTGTCGGGGGTGTTGACCGATATCGAGGCCAATACCGAGCAGGCCGACGAGGCGCGGGAGGCGGCGACCCGGTCGGCGCCGATCCACAAGATCGTGTTCGCCTGTGATGCCGGGATGGGGTCGTCCGCGATGGGCGCGTCGGTGCTCCGGAACAAGATCAAGAAGGCCGGTTTCACCGATGTCACGGTGGTCAACATCGCGATCGCGAATCTGGTCGACGATGTCGACCTGATCGTCACGCATCAGGATCTGACCCCGCGGGCGCGGGACAAAGCGCCGTCCGCGCAGCATGTCTCGGTCGCGAACTTCATGAACAGCCCGAAGTACGACGAGATCGTCGAAGAGCTCCGCGAAACCAACGGCGCCCCCACCACCTGAGCGGGACGGGATCGTGCGGACATCATCGGAAACAGCTGAAGGAGAACCGATATGAGCGACATCCTGACGGTGGCGCAGATCAAGACGCCCGGCACCGCGTCCGGCAAGGACGACGCGATCCGGGAGGCCGGGCAGATCCTGGTCGACGCCGGCGCCGTCGGCCCGGAGTACATCGACGCGATGTTCGAGCGGGAGAAGTCGGTGTCCACGTACATGGGCAACTTCCTGGCCATCCCGCACGGCACCAACGAGGCCAAGGACTCCATCAAGGCCTCCGCCCTGTCCGTGGTCCGCTACGAGAACCCCATCGACTGGGACGGCAACGAGGTCCGCTTCGCCATCGGCATCGCCGGCTACGAGGGCGGTCACCTGGAGATCCTGGGCAAGGTCGCGATCATCTTCTCCGACACCGACGAGGTCGACAAACTCATCGCCGCCGGCTCGGCGCAGGAACTCTACGACCTGCTCAACGCGGTGAACGAGGACTGAGATGACTCCCACCGCAGTCCATTTCGGCGCCGGCAACATCGGTCGAGGTTTCGTCGGGCTGATCCTGCACCGGGCGGGCTACGAGGTCGTGTTCGCGGATGTCGCCGACGCGCTGATCGACGCCCTGCAGGTGACGCCCAGCTATCGGGTCAACGCGGTCGGCCTGGAATCGACCACCGAGACGGTGGACAACTACCGGGCCATCAACAGTCGCGAGCACGAAGCGAAGCTGGTCCGGGAGATCGCCGGCGCCGACATCGTGACGACCGCGGTCGGGCCGACCATCCTGAAGTTCGTCGCGCCCACCATCGCCGCCGCGCTGCAGCAGCGACCCGCCGACGCGCCGCCGTTGGCCGTGATGGCGTGCGAGAACGCCATCAATGCCACCGACGTGCTGGCCGGGCACATCCGGGAGCACTGCTCCGCCGACGAGTGGGCGGACATCCGGGCCAAGGCGATCTTCGCCAATACCGCGGTCGACCGCATCGTGCCGGCGCAGGCCGAAGGCCAGGGCCTGGATGTCACCGTCGAGACCTACTTCGAGTGGGCGATCGAATCACCGGCGTTCGGCGACCGGGCACCGACCATCCCGGACGCGACCTGGGTGCCCGATCTGGCGCCGTATATCGAGCGAAAGCTGTTCACGGTCAACACCGGTCATGCCGCCACCGCCTATCACGGCAAGCTTCGGGGGATCAGCAAGCTGTCCGACGCGCTGTCCGACGAGCAGGTGCGGGCCGCGGTGGAGGGGGTGCTGGGCGAGACGAAGGCGCTGTTGGTGGCCAAGCACGAGTTCAGCGACGCGGCGCAGCAGGCGTACGTGGACAAGATCCTGCAGCGCTTCGCCAATCCCTTCCTGCCGGACACCACCGAGCGCGTCGGCCGGCAGCCGCTGCGCAAGCTGTCGCGCAACGAGCGGTTGATCGGGCCGGCCGCTGAACTGGCCGAGCGTGGCATCGCCCACCGTCACCTGTTGGCCACGGTGGACGCGGCGC
>JBGALY010000036.1:0-47656 GCA_044223435.1 Nakamurella sp. | reverse complement strand
GTCTCGCCACCGCCGACGACATCCGCGCGTGGTCCCACGGCGAGGTCAAGAAGCCGGAAACCATCAACTACCGCACCCTCAAGCCGGAGAAGGACGGGCTCTTCTGCGAGAAGATCTTCGGGCCGACCCGGGACTGGGAGTGCGCCTGCGGCAAGTACAAGCGTGTCCGCTTCAAGGGCATCATCTGCGAGCGGTGCGGCGTCGAGGTCACCCGCGCCAAGGTGCGCCGGGAGCGGATGGGCCACATCGAGCTGGCCGCACCGGTCACCCACATCTGGTACTTCAAGGGCGTCCCGTCGCGCCTGGGTTACCTGCTGGACCTGGCCCCGAAGGATCTCGAGAAGATCATCTACTTCGCGGCCTACCTGATCACCTCCGTGGACGAAACGGCTCGGCACAATGACCTGCCGACCATCGAGGCCGAGATGGGGGTCGAGCGCAAGAACCTGGAGAACGAGCGGGACGCCTCGATCGACGCCCGGGCCAAGAAGCTCGAGGCCGATCTGGCCGAGCTGGAGGCCGAGGGAGCCAAGTCCGACGTGCGTCGCAAGGTGCGCGAGGGCGGCGAGCGGGAGCAGCGGCAGATCCGCGACCGCGCGCAGCGGCAGATCGATCGCCTCGACGAGGTGCTCGACCTGTTCCGCAAGCTGTCCGTGCGTCAGCTGATCGTCGACGAGCTGCTGTACCGGGAGCTCGAGGATCGGTTCGGCGACTACTTCCAGGGCGGGATGGGCGCGGAGGCGCTCAAGCAGATCATCTCCGACTTCGACATCGAGGCCGAGGCCGAGCTGCTGCGCGACACCATCAAGAACGGCAAGGGCCAGCGCAAGATCCGCGCGATCAAGCGACTCAAGGTCGTCGCCGCGTTCCAGCAGACGACCAACTCGCCGCTGGGCATGGTGCTGGACTGCGTCCCGGTGATCCCGCCGGAGCTGCGCCCGATGGTGCAGCTGGACGGTGGCCGGTTCGCCACGTCCGACCTGAACGACCTGTACCGGCGCGTGATCAACCGGAACAACCGGCTCAAGCGGCTGATCGACCTCGGCGCCCCCGAGATCATCGTCAACAACGAGAAGCGGATGCTGCAGGAGGCCGTCGACGCGCTGTTCGACAACGGCCGCCGCGGCCGGCCGGTCACCGGCCCGGGCAACCGCCCGCTCAAGTCGCTGTCCGACCTGCTCAAGGGCAAGCAGGGCCGGTTCCGGCAGAACCTGCTCGGCAAGCGCGTCGACTACTCCGGCCGGTCCGTCATCGTCGTCGGCCCGCAGCTCAAGCTGCACCAGTGCGGCCTGCCCAAGCTGATGGCGCTCGAGCTGTTCAAGCCGTTCGTGATGAAGCGGCTGGTCGACCTGAACCACGCGCAGAACATCAAGTCCGCCAAGCGGATGGTCGAGCGGCAGCGACCCCAGGTGTGGGACGTGCTGGAAGAGGTCATCTCCGCGCACCCGGTGCTGCTCAACCGCGCACCGACCCTGCACCGGCTGGGCATCCAGGCCTTCGAGCCGCAGCTGGTGGAGGGCAAGGCCATCCAGCTGCACCCGCTGGTCTGTGCCGCGTTCAACGCCGACTTCGACGGCGACCAGATGGCGGTGCACGTGCCGCTGAGTTCCGAGGCGCAGGCCGAGGCCCGCGTGCTCATGCTCTCGTCGAACAACATCCTGTCCCCGGGCTCCGGCCGGCCGCTGGCCATGCCGTCCCTGGACCTGGTGACCGGCCTGTACTACCTGTGCGGGCGCAAGGAAGGCGCCGCGGGCGCCGGTTCCGTCTTCTCCTCGGCCGCCGAGGGGATCATGGCGCTGGACGCCGGCCTGGTCGACCTGCGGGCGCCGATCAAGGTGCGGCTGCCCGGTTCGGTCGTCCCGGGCAAGTTCGACACGCTGCCCGAGGACCACGAGCCGGGTGCCCCCTGGCTGGCCGACACCACCCTGGGCCGGGTCCTGTTCAACGAGCTGCTGCCCGAGGGCTACCCGTTCGTGAACGAGGAGCTGCCGAAGAAGCGGCAGGCCGTGATCGTCAACGATCTGGCCGAGCACTACCCGATGTCCGTCGTGGCGCAGGTGCTGGACCGCCTCAAGGAGGCCGGCTTCCACTGGGCGACCCGGTCGGGCATGACGGTGGCCATCGGCGACGTCATCATCCCGGCGGAGAAGGAGGAGATCCTGCTCCGTCACGAGATCGAGGCGGAGCGGGTCGAGAAGGCGTACCAGCGCGGCAACCTGTCGCACGAGGAGCGCAACGACGACCTGGTCAAGATCTGGGAGGCGGCGACCCGCGAGATCGAGGAGGCGCTGCCGCCGGCCTACCCGGCCGACAACCCGGTGTCCACCCTGGTCAACGCGGGCGCGGCGGGCAACTGGATCCAGGTCCGGTCGCTGGCCGGCATGAAGGGCGTGGTGGCCAACTCCAAGGGTCAGCAGATCCCGCGGCCGATCCGCTCCTCGTTCCGTGAGGGTCTGTCGGTGCTGGAGTACTTCATCAACACGCACTCCGCCCGCAAGGGTCTGGCCGACACCGCACTGCGGACGGCGGAGTCGGGCTACCTGACCCGTCGTCTGGTCGACGTCTCGCAGGACGTCATCGTCCGGGAGACCGACTGCGGGACCGAGCGGGGTGTCACGCTGCCGCTGGCCGACCGCTACGCCGACGGTTCGCTGCACATCAACGAGTTCATCGAGACCTCGGTGCAGAGCCGCGTGCTGGCGGCCGACCTGGTCGCCGATGACGGCACGGTCGTCGTGCCGGCCGGCACCGACGTGCGCGAGCACCACGTGCGGGACGCCGTCGCGGCGGGCATCACCACCGCGAAGGTCCGGTCCGTGCTGACCTGCGAGGCGGCCATCGGCACGTGCGCGGTCTGCTACGGCCGCTCGCTGGCCACCGGCAACCTCGTCGACGTGGGCGAGGCGGTGGGCATCGTGGCGGCGCAGTCCATCGGCGAGCCCGGTACCCAGCTGACCATGCGGACCTTCCACACGGGTGCGGCGTCGGGTTCGACCGACATCACCCAGGGTCTGCCGCGTGTGCAGGAGCTGTTCGAGGCCCGGATCCCCAAGGGCAAGGCGCCGATCGCCGACGCCGCCGGCCGGATCCGGATCGAGGACGCCGACAAGTTCTTCAAGATCGTCATCACCCCGGACGACGGGTCGGAAGAGATCGTCTACGACAAGCTGCCCAAGACGCAGCGGCTCGCGACGATGTCGGTCGACGGCTCCGAGCGCCTGCTGGTGGACGGCGACCACGTGTCGGTCGGCCAGCAGCTGCTGGAGGGCAACCCGGATCCGCACGAGGTGCTGCGGGTCATGGGCCAGCGCGAGGTGCAGCTGCACCTGGTGCGGGAGGTGCAGAACGTGTACCGCTCGCAGGGCGTCGGCATCCACGACAAGCACATCGAGGTCATCATCCGGCAGATGCTGCGGCGGGTGACGATCATCGACTCCGGCTCGACCGAGTTCCTGCCGGGTGCGGTGATCGAGCGCAAGGAGTTCGAGGCGTCCAACCGTCGCGTGCTGGCCGAGGGCGGCGAGCCCGCGGCCGGCCGTCCGGCGCTGATGGGTATCACCAAGGCGTCGCTGGCCACCGAGTCGTGGCTGTCGGCGGCCTCCTTCCAGGAGACCACCCGGGTGCTCACCGACGCGGCGATCAACGCCAAGTCGGACAAGCTCGTGGGCCTGAAGGAGAACGTGATCATCGGCAAGCTGATCCCGGCCGGCACCGGCATCGCCCGGTACCGGGACATCCAGGTGCAGCCGACCGAGGAGGCCCGCGCGGCCGCCTACACGCTGCCGTCGTTCGACGACACCTACTACGGGGCCGACACCTTCGGGGTCGCCACCGGTGCGTCGGTGCCGCTGGACGATTTCGACCTGGGTCGCGACTACCGCTGACGCGTCCGGCCGCGTCGTCCGGTGCGACCACCCGAAGGCCCGGCTTCACCACGGTGAAGCCGGGCCTTCGGCGTGAGCGCCGCCCTCAGTCGCGCCGACTCGCCACATCTGCAGGTTCTGAATCGTTCCCGAACCTGCAGATGAGGCGAGTCGATGAGCGGGGGTGGGGGCGTCCGGCCGGGCCTCGGCGTCTGTGGGCCCGGCGGGGTCCGGCCGCCAGATCCCGGGACGGGTGGCCGGGACGCCCGGGCCGACCGGCTAGCCTGAGCGGGTGACCGGACCGAGCGGACGTGGCCTGCCCTGGCAGGCCGCCCGGGCGGTGCCGATGGCCGTCATCACCGTCGGGTTCAGCGTCGCCGCGCACGTCGCCGCGGGCGGCATGCCTCCGGCCGTGGGTCCGCTGGCCCTGCTGACCGCGCTGTCCGCGGTGGTCTCGCTGCCGATCCTGTTGCGATGGCGCTCACCCGCCGCCCTGGTGCCGATGCTGGCCGCCGCCCAGGGGGCGCTGCATCCGGCCTTCGGGCTGCTCGCCGACTCCGGCGGCGCCCATGGCGGCCACGCCATGCCGGCCGCGGGCGACTGGTCGCCCACCATGGTGGCCGCCCACCTGGCCGCCGGATTGGTCGCCGCCTCGCTCGTCGTGGTCGTGGACCACACGCTCCGCTCGGCCTTCCTCGGCCGGCTGCAGCGTCCGGTGCTGTCGGCTCCTGCTCTCCGGGGCGCCTCGGCCGCGCCCACGGTCCGTACCCGGCCGGCCTGGGCCGCTGTCGCCGCGGAACTACTGCACGCCGCGCCCCGGCGCGGACCGCCGGTGACCTGCGGGGCGTGACGCGACCGGACCGGTGATCCGCGGGATCTCGTCCGGGTCCCGGCGCCCCTTGTTGATCGCACCCACCCACGCATCCGCCGGAGCCGTCCGTCCCCCCGTGTCGGGGCCCGCACACCGCCCTGCGCACCGCCGCCACCGCGGACACGGTCTGACGGGCCCGGACGGCCCGGATGGGCCCGGAACCGCCTGCGACCGGCCTCGGCCCGACCCCCGGACATCTGCCGGACGGCCTTGGGCACTGTCCGGTAGCGCCGTGGGTTCCACCGGAGCCGGCCCGTCGGCCGCCCGACGCCGTGGGGTGCGATCCGAGACCTCGTCCCGGACCGGGCGATCGGATCGAACAACCCGGTCGCCGGCCACCCATCGACCTACCCGGAAAGACATGACATGACCGAATATCGGCGCGCCTGGCGCGCCTCCTGGATGCTTGCCGCCGCCTGCGCCGGCGGGCTGGTGCTGGCCGGCTGCGGCACCGGCACCACCACCTCAGCGGCCACCACCTCAGCGGCAACCACCTCAGTGGCAACCACCTCAGCGGCCAGCTCTGTGGCCGGCGCCTCCGGCGCAACCCCTGCGGGTACCCCGGCCGCGGCCGGCGAGGTCACCATCGCCGACACCTGGATCCGGGCCACCGAAGGGACCGAGGACCCGACGATGACGGCCGCCTTCGGGGTTCTGACCAACCACACCGACAAGCCCCTGACCGTGGTCTCGGCGACGAACAGCGCCAGTGACCGCACCGAACTGCACGAGATGGCGATGGAGGGCGGCGCCATGGTGATGCGGCCGGTCGCCGGCGGGATCCCGATTCCGGCCGACGGCGCCACCACCCTGGAGCCGGGTGGGCTGCACGTCATGGTGTTGAACCTGACGTCGCCGATCAAACCGGGTGAGGAGGTGGACGTGGTGCTCACCCTGGATGACGGCAGCACCGTGCCGTTCACCGCCGTGGCCAAGGAGTTCTCCGGGGCCCAGGAATCGTACTCGCCCTCCGGCGGGATGGAGATGGGGACCAGCGGCGCCATGGGGTCCGACATGGGGGCCACGACCTCCGGCCATGGCTGATTCATCCCTCGATCGGACGGGCGACGGGGGGCCGGCGGCCGCGCCGCCGGCCTACAGCCGGCGCCGGCTGCTCGCCACCTCCGCGGTGGCCGCGCTCTCGGGCGCGGCCGCCGTGGCGGTCGGCGGGGGGATCGCGGTGGCCCGCACCCTGGACGGCACCCCCGAGCCGTCCCGCGCCGGGTCCGGCGGCACGGGCGGAACCGGGTCCGGCAGCGAGCCGGCCGCAGCCACCGTCCGGTACGACGGCCCGCACCAGGCCGGGGTGCAGACGCCGGCGCAGGGGTACGCCGCGTTCTGCGCGTTCGACCTGCGCCCCGATGTCGACGCCGCGGCCCTGCGCCGGCTGCTGCGCCTGCTCAGCGACGACATCGCGCGGATGACGACCGGGACCGCCGCCCTGGCCGACACCGCCCCCGAACTGGCCGCCGCCCCGGCCCGGCTGACCGTCACGGTCGGGTTCGGGCCTGCCCTGTTCGACAAGGTCGGGCTGGCCGCCGCCCGGCCGGCCGGGTTCACCGACCTGCCCGCCTTCCCCGAGATCGATCGGCTCGACCCGTCCTACGGATCGGCCGACCTGCTGCTGCAGATCTGCGCCGACGATGCGCTGGTGGTCGCGCACGCCCAGCGGATGCTGTTCAAGGACACCCGCGCCTTCGCCACCGCCCGGTGGACGCAGCGCGGGTTCCTGCCGCTACGACCGGGCGGGGCCACCCCGCGCAACCTGATGGGCCAGGTCGACGGCACGGTCAACCCGACCGCGGACGCCGACCTCGACCGGCTCGTCTGGTATTCCGGCGCGGGCTGGTTCGCCGGCGGCACGTTCCTGGTCCTGCGCCGCATCCGGATGGAACTGGACACCTGGGACGAGCTGGATCCGTCGGCGATGGAGGCCAGCGTCGGCCGCCGCCTGGCCAACGGCGCCCCGCTCACCGGCACCGCCGAGCACGACGAACCCGACCTGACCGCGCTGGACGCCACCGGGTTGCCCGCGATCGCCGACTTCGCCCACCTGCGGGTGGCCCGCGGCGACGGCGCGGCCCTGCAGATCCTGCGGCGCCCGTACAACTACGACGACTCGCCGGGTGCCGACGGGGGCAGCGACCTCGGCCTGCTCTTCTGCGCCTACCAGGCCGACATCGCCGCCCAGTTCGTCCCGATGCAACGCCGTCTGGCCGCCGGCGACCTGCTCAACCAGTGGACGACCCCGATCGGGTCGGCCGTGTTCGCCATGCCGCCGGGGTTCGTGGCCGGTGGCTTCGTCGGAGAGGGAATGTTCACGTGACGATCGAACCGGCCCGATCGCGCCGGCGCCAGGGGGTGACCGCCCGGCTGCTGCCGGTCGTATCCGTCCTGGCGGCGGTGGCCGTCGCGGCCATGCTCCCGGTCATCGCCGCGCCGGCCGCCTGGGCGCACAGCTCGCTGATCTCCAGCTCGCCCGCCGCCGACAGCGTGCTCGCCACCCCGCCGACCCGGGTCGAGCTGGTGTTCAACGAGGAGATCCGCGACTTCCAGCCCAAGATCGCGATCACCGTCGGCGACGACGACCCGATCGAGGTGACCCCCACGGTCGACGGGGCCAGGGTCACGGCCGATCTCACCGGGGTGCAGTGGCCGACGAACGCCGGGGCGGCGTCCGTGGCGTGGAAGCTCGGGTACCGCGTCGTGTCCGCCGACGGTCATCCGGTGTCCGGCCTGGTGCCGTTCTCGGTCGGCGACGGGCCGGCCCCGAGCGCGGCGTCCACCGCCGGAACCCCAGACGCCGGATCGAGTGATGCCGCCGGCGACGCGACCTCCGGCTCCGGGTCCGGGGCCGCCGCAGACGAGGGTTCGTCGAGCCTGGTGTGGATCGGTGGGGCCGTGGCGATCGGCGGCGCCCTGCTGGTCGCCCTGGTCCTGCTCCTGGTGCGCCGCCCGCGGTCGGCCGGCCCGCCGGCCGGCGGAGCGGATCGGTAGCCGATGGCGGGTCAAGGCGAACCCGGGGCCGGGCTGATCGCCGGGCGCAGCGTGGCGTTCGGGCTGGTGACGATCTCGATCACCGCCCTGGCCCATGCGGCGGCCGGCGGTCGCCTGCCGTCCGTCCCGGGGGCGGTCGTGCTGGTCCTGGCCACCTCGGCCACGGCGTGGCCCGTGCTGCGTCGCGATGTTCGCCCGACGGTGCTGTTCGCGGCCGTGGGCGTCGCCCAGCTCGCGCTGCACCCCGCCTTCCAGGCGCTCGCCGGCCCGGCCGCGCATGCCGGTCACCAGGCCGGGTCCGGGCCCATGGTGCTGGCCCACGTGGCGGCCGGACTCGCGGCGGTGGCCCTGGTCCTGGCCGTCGATCCGCTCGTGCGGCGGCTGGGCGCGGCTCGGCGCGCCGGTCGCCCCCGGGTCCTCGCGACCGGCTCCCACGCGGTCCCGGCCGGCCCGCCGATCCACCTGGTGCCGGCGCGGGTCCTGACCGACGCACCGCGGCGGGGGCCGCCGGACCGGCCGATCGACCGGCTCCACCGTCGCTCGGCCCCTGTCCGCCCGGCTACTGCTGGCCCGGACCCTGCCTGCCCGGCCGGCGCTCGCCCGGCTGTTCGCCGGGCCACCCGTTCACCCTGCCCGCCGGCTCTCCGCGTCCGCCGCGAGCCGGCCGGCTTCCCCTTTCCCGATCAGGAGTTCTTTGTGAGCAAGTCCCTGCTGCGTTCCGCCGCCCGCGCCGCCGTCGTGGCCGCAGGCGTCGGCGCCCTCACGCTCGGCGGCGCGCTGGCCGCCAACGCGCACGTCAGCGTCATCCCCGACACCACCGCGGCCGGCTCGTACGCCCTGCTGACCTTCGGCGTCCCGCACGGGTGCGACGGCTCGTCGACCACCAAGGTCGCCATCAAGATCCCGGAGCAGGTCAATGCGGTCACCCCGACCGTGAACCCCAACTGGGACGTGCAGAAGGTGATGGTGCCGCTGAACCCGGCCGTGACCGACAGCCACGGCAACCAGATCACCGAACGGGTCGATCAGGTCGTCTACACGGCGAAGACGCCGTTGCCCGACGGCTACCGGGATGCGTTCGTGCTCTCGCTCAAGGTGCCCGACGTGGCCGGTCAGACGCTGAGCTTCCCGACCATCCAGACCTGCGAGGTGGGGGAGACGGCCTGGATCGAGCCGACCGTCGAGGGCCAGGACGAGCCGGACCACCCGGCGCCGGCGTTCGAGGTCACCGCGGCCGCGGCCGGTGGTGACGACGACCATGCGGCGTCGGCCACCACCGCCGCCGCGGCCGCCACCGCCGCCCCGACCAGCGGCGCGGAGGTGGCGACGGCGAGCTCGGACTCGACCACCGCGTCGAGCACGCCCGGCTGGGTGGCCGTCGCCGGGTTGGTCGCCGGCGTGCTTGGGTTGATCGTCGGTGGCGTGGCTCTGGCCCGGTCGCGGCGCGCGTGACCCAGCGCACCAGGTCGCGGTCACGGGGATGGTCCGTCCGGGCCGTCCTCGTGGCCGCGGCCGCGTTGGGCCTGCTGCTGGTCGGGTCCGCTCCGGCCTGGGCCCACGCGTCCCTCATCGGCACGGACCCGGCGGACGGCGCGCTGCTGCCGGCGGCGCCGGCCACGATCACCCTGACGTTCAACGAACCGGTGAGCGTGGACGAGGGCGGGGTTCGCCTGCTCGACGCCTCCGGGGCCGAGCTGCCGAGCACGACCCGCGCGGTGGACAACACGGTGCTGACGACGCCCGGGGCGGCGCTCGGTACCGGCACGGTGATCGTGTCCTGGCGTGTCATCTCGGCCGACTCGCACCCGATCACCGGTGGCTTCACCTTCGCCGTCGGTGAGCGCAGCGCCACCGCGGTGGCGGTGCCCACCACCTCGTCGGATCCTGCCGTCGGCCTGGCGACCGCGATCGCGCAGGCCCTGACCTATCTCGGCGTGCTGGCCGCCGCCGGCCTGATCGCATTCGACGTCCTCGTGCTCCGCGGCCGGGGGGACCCCACGCTGCGCGCCGGCCTTCGCCGGTTGTCGGCCTGGTCCGCCGGCGGAGGCCTGCTGGCCGGCCTGTGCCTGCTGCCGCTCACCGAGCTGCGTCAACGCTACGAGTCCCTGGCCGGCCTGGTCGACCCGGCGACCTGGACGGCCCAGCTCGGCCGGGACGCGGGCCTGGCTCTGGTCGTTGCCGGCGCCGGGCTGCTGCTGGCCTGGGAGGCCGCCTGGGCGGTGAACGACCGGACGCCCGCGAGCGCGGGCGCCGCCCTGGCCGGATGCGGGCTCGCCGTCGGATCGTTCGCCCTGGTCGGCCACACCCGGGGTTACGGGCCGGTGCCGCTCGTGCTGGGCGCCGACCTGCTGCACCTGACGGTCGCCGCGTTCTGGCTGGGCGGGCTCGTCGGGCTTGCGGTGTTGATCCGTTCGACCGGCCGCACCGGCACCGGCCGGACGGCGCCTGCCCGGGGCGGGTCCGGCGGTGTGGCGACCGCGATGATCCGGACGCTGCCCCGCGGCCGGGTGGAGTTCGCCGCGACGGCTTTGGCGCGCTTCTCCACCGTCGCGGCCGGGTTGGTCGCGGTGCTGGCCGCCACCGGGGCAGTCCTGGCCTGGCGGATCCTCGGGTCGTGGTCGGCGCTGATCGACACCGGTTACGGGCAGGCGCTGCTGGTCAAACTGGGCCTGGTGCTGCTGGCCGTGGCCGCCGCCGGTTACAACCGCTTCGTGCTCCGTCCGGCCATCTCCGCGGCGCCGACCACCGGGGCCGGGTGGGTACGGCTGCGACGCTCGGTGACGGTGGAGGCCGGGCTGCTGGTCGCCGTGCTCGCGGTGACGGGCTGGCTGGTCAACGCCAGCCCGACGCTGCCCACCGCGGCCGGGGCCGCCGCCGGGGCCGCCGGGACCGGTGGCGCCGGGGTGACGCCCGGCCCGGTCCGGCAGACCGTCCCCCTCGGCTCCGGCCAGGTGATCGCCCGGCTGACCCCGGCGACCGCCGGCGTCAACTCGTTGGAGTTCAGCGTCGTCGACGCGAACAGCCAGCCGCTGCAACCGGTGTCGGATCCGACCGTCTCGGTGACCATGCCGGCCGCCGGAGTCGGTCCACTGACCCGGCCGGTGTCGGCGACCGGTCCGGGGGCCTACCAGGCGGTCCTCGATCTTCCGCTGTCCGGCCAGTGGGTGGTCACCATCTCCGTGCGGACCTCCGAGTTCGAACAGCCGAGCGCGCGGATCGAGGTGCAGATCCCATGAAGCGCATCATGTCCCGGCTCCTCGCCGGCAGCGCCCTGGCCGGTGCGGTGCTGATCGCGCTCGCTCCGGCGGCCGCCGCGCACGTCGCGGTCGACTCGGCCGACCCCAACGGTGACGGAACCACGACGGTCACCCTGGTCTGGGACCACAGCTGCACGCCCGATTCGTCGACGACCGGGGTGACTGTGTCCGCCGGTCCCGGTGTCGAGTTCACCGGCGCGAACAGCGATCTCGCCGGCTGGTCGGCGTCGGTCGATCCGTCGACCGTCCGCTTCGCCGGCCCCGCGGTGCCCACCGGACAGTGGGCTGCGGTGACCGTGACGGCGCGCATCACCGCCGACCCCGGGGCAAGTGTCGTCTTCCCGTCCGTCCAGCACTGTGGCGATCAGCAAACCGCCTGGACCGACGCCGACCCGGCGGCCGATCACCCGGCACCGACGCTGATCGCGACCGCCGCCATCGCCACCCCCGCCTCACCGGCCGGCGGAGCCGCGCCGGAGCAGGCTGACTCGGGCGCCGACCTCGGACAGGTGTTGACCGGCGTGCTGCTGCTGGCGGCGGCGCTCGCCGGTGGCGGGGCGCTGGTCATCCGGCGGGACCGCGGCTGACCGGCCGTCGATCGGGTCGCTCGATCCGGGCCGGGGTCCGCCGGTCCGGTCGGGCATCCAGTGATCGACCTCAGTCCCGGTCGCCGGGCACCGGCACCACCAGCACCGGTCCGGTACCGGCGGCGATCAGCTCGTGACTGGTCGAGCCGAGCACCAGACCGGCCAGCGACCCATGGCCGCGGCTGCCCACCACGGCGAGCTGTGGGGGCTCCGAACCGGTCAGCGCGGCGAACTCGGCCAGGCACCGGGCCGGTCGACCGTTCATCAGCATTGACCGGACCCGGACGTCGGGATATTTGTCGGCCCACCCGCTGAGCTGCTCGGACAGGACCGCCTCGTCCTCGGCCAGCTCCACCGGCAGCGGGCGCACCGGCCGCCGGGCGAAGCCCTGGTGTGCGACGACCCGGTCACCGGCGAGGACGGCAATCAGGTCCACCCCGCGCCGGGCGGCCTCGTCGAAGGCCACGTCAAGGGCGGGTTGGCTGCTGCCGAGCGGGTCCACCCCGACGAGAACCGGTCCTGTCGTCGGGATGTCGGTGTTCGGGACGACGGCGACGGGTGAGGCGCCGCGGGCGGCCAGGTGCAGGGCGACCGACCCGGTGAGCACCTCGGGGAGCCGGCCGGAGCCTCGGTTGCCGACCACGGTCATCAGGGCCGAGCGGCTGGCCCGGACCAGGGCCGGCCGCGGGTCGCACAGCTGGAAGTCGCCGGTGACGGTCAGTTCGGGGTGCCGGTCGCGCAGTCGCCCGACCATGCCGTCGACCATGGTCCGGCCGACGGTCGGCCACTGATCGGTGTAGTCACCCGCTTCCGGCACGCCGGGCAGGCCGGCCGGGTACGGGCGGAACGCGGTCAGCACCTCGAGCCGAGCATGCCGACGCGTCGCCTCGATGGCCGCCCATTCGGCGGCATGGCTGGACTCGGACGAACCGTCATAGCCGATCACGATCTTCGATGAAACCGTCGTGGACATCGTTGTCCCTTCTACTCGAATGAGTGGGGGCGCCGGCGGTCAGCCGGGCCCGTCGGACCCGCCGGTGCCGGTGGGTCGTCCGGCGTCGAAGGCGGCCCACTCGTCGGTCCACGACCGCGACCGGCGTCGATCGAACAGCCACCGCAGGCCTCGCCACCCGGTGGCGAAGGTCAATCCCAGGACGAACCAGGCGGTGGCCGCGCTCGCGACGAGGATCCCGGCCGCGGTTGGCGTGGTCATCGGAGGATCGACGACCGTCCCGGCGGCGTCGAGCCAGATCGTCACGTGGTCACCGGTTCGGGCCCCCGCCGGAACCGGCACCGCGCCGGCGGCCGGCACCCCGTCGCGACCCACCCAGGTTCCCGCTGCCGTCGGGGGCACCATCGCGGGCGACCGCGGGTCGACCACGGTCGGCGGTGCGTCGTCCACCAGCACCGCATCGACCGCGACGGCGCGGTTCTGATCGGCCGAGACCCGCGCCGCGATGGTGCTCCATTCGGCGCTCGCGACGGTGGCCACCAGCGGAAGGCTCAGCACCCAGACGGCGATCAGACCGATCAGCACCAGGGCTTCGGTTCGGTCGCTGCTGCGGGCCAGCGGATTTCCCCACACCCGAAGCACCCAGGGCCTGCGGCGGGTCACTCGTGCGTCCATGGTCAACTCCGGCTGGTGCGGTGGTGGGCGTCACCGGCGAAGCCGCTCGCGACATCGCCTCGGCAAGAGGGACTATCACCGGATCTCGGCGTTCCGGGTAGGGACCAAGGTCCTCACCCGGTGCGCTGTCAGGCGGGCGTCGGCCCCCGCACCGATGCGCCAAGGCTGCGGTTCGGCGGCGTTCCGACCACGACGAGCGGAGGCTGCCGGCCGAGCCGGACCGTGACCAACCGGGCGACCATCTCCGGGAGCGCCTCGGCGTCGATCGACCCCTGGAGTTCACGCGTCGCCCGGGTCGCCTCCAGGTATATCTGCCGAGGGGAGTGGAAGGCCCCAAGATGTTGGATGAGCTCACCGATGGTCGGCTGGAGAAGGCGGGCGAGGTCGTCGTCCCGTTCCCGGCGGATGCGGTACCCGGGCGGGTGATGCGGGGTCACCATGTCGAATCGCCGCGCAGGACCACGTCGGAATCGCCGTCGGCAAAGACGACCGGCCCACGCAGACGGGTGTGGTCGGCTCCGGTCAGGGGTGGCAACCCCGCCGGGGTGGCCAAGGCTCCGTCGTCGTTGACGGCCAGGGTGGCCGCGGTCGGGGAGGCAAGCCCGGCGTCCGCCATCGCGGCGTCCACCTGGCCGCCGCTCCGCGCGGTCACCCCGCCCACCATGGCCTGCCGGCCCGGCTCGATGGACAGGTCGGCGATCACCTCGGCGTGGTGCCGGTCGACCCCGACGAGGACATCACCGCGGGCGCGCAGGAGACCGGCGATGGCCGGCCCGATTCCCGAGGCCGAACCGGCAACGACGTGGGTGCGCATGCTTGCCTCCGATCCGCGGGCACCTTCACCCTGCCCGCGGCCGGCCGTCCCGCCCAGGGTCGATGGTCCTGCCCGGACGGGACGAAACCACCCGGAACCACCTGCGGTGGGTCCGGTCGGCCAACGCCTCGGAGCGGATCAGGCTCCGGCGATGGCGATCTCGTTCGGCGTGTGGGTCAGGGTTCCGGTGGCGGCGCCGGTGCCGGTGGCCAGGTCGAAGGCCAGGATCCGGTTTTCGGCCGGCTCGGTGACGTAGGCGGTCTGGCCGGCGACGGTCAGTGCGGGGTGCGGATCCTGCCACTTGACCGGTCCCGTCCACGGTGCGATCACCGGCCACGAATCGATGACGGCCCCGGTCGGGTCGAGCCGGTAGAGCGTGCCGTCTGAGCTCAACACGATGACGTTGTCCGCGGCGTCCCGGTCCACCCCGCGCCACGTGTACGTCACGCCCTCGGGCAACGGCACGACGCGGCTGGTCGGCGCGGCGGTGTCGATGAACACCAGGGCGGACAGCAGGTAGCCCTCCTGGTCGGGGTCGTCGCGGAAGTCCCCGACGGCGATCGCGCTGGTGGACGTCACGTAGGCATTTCCGGTGCGGCCGTAGCCCTCCGGGGCGGGAAGCTTGACGAATGCGCCGTCCCGGTAGAGCAGGACCCCGTCCTCGCACCCGAACATGACCACCTCGTCCTTGAGCGCGCCCTCGCCGTGCACGGCCGGGCACTGTTCGTTGCGGGCGATCTCGGTGCCGGCGGCGTCCAGGACCCGGACCCCGGTACGGCCATCCTGGGTGCCGATGGTGGCGAGCAACCGACCGTCCGCCAGTTCGATCGCGACGCCGTGATGGGCCGCGGGTGAGGTCACCGTCCGGACCGGTGGCAAAGACGTGTTGGTGACCGCGTCGGTGTCGAACAGCGTGATGTCGCCGGTGCCGTCGGCAAACAACGCGGTGCGGCCGGCGTGCGGCGTGACATGCCCGGGCTCGTCGGCCGGGAAGACGACGCCGGTCAGCTGGGCCGTGCCGGACGTGAGACCGGTGTCCAGCACCTGGAAGCCCTCGGGCGTGGTCACCATGACGTGCCCGTCGGGGTCGCCGGCACCGTTGACCCGCAGGAACCCCTCCTTGGGCAGATCGGCAACGGGCGAGAGATCGGCGGCGTTCAGCACGAGCAGCCCGCCGTCGTAGGTCAGGGTGATGCGGGGACCGGCCCCGGTCGGCGTGGACGCGGAGCCCGCCGCGCTGCTGCTGCCGGCGCCGGCCGGTGCGGCCGCCTGGCCGGACGCGCATCCGGCCAGCACCAGGGCGGCGGCTGCCGTGCACGCGCCGGTGACGACCCGGGCGCGGAGGGGTACAGACATGGGTTCTTCTTTCGGTCGGGGTGGAGCTGGTGGCTGGATATCGGTGGGACGGTCAGCGGGTGAGTGCGGTCGTGATCCGAGAGGTGTTGGTGCGCATCAACTCCAAATAGGTACCGGCGCCCTGTCCGGCAGGGGAGAGCGACTCGGTGAACAGGGGGACGACCTGGATGTCCAGGCCGGTCTCGTCGGCCACCACCTGGGCCAGCCGGTCGGGTTGGGACGAATCGGCGAAGATCGCCGGCACCCCGGTGGCGCGGACGGCGGCGGCGAGTTCGGCCAGGTCGGCGGCACTGGGTGCGGCCAGGGTGGTGCCGCCGGGGATGACGGCGCCGATCACCTGGAACCCGAAACGTTCGGCGAGATAGCCGAAGACATGATGGTTGGTGACCAGCGCCCGGTGCTCCGGCGCGATGGTGGCGAACGAGGCGTCCATCTCGGCCGCCAGCGCACCGAGTTCGGCACGGTAGCCGGCCGACCGCCGGGCCACCCGGTCGGCGTCGATGCGGCCGATCGTGGCGAGGGTGTCCTCCAGGGCGTCGACGACCATCACGACCCGGTCGGGGTCGGTCCAGAAGTGCGGGTCGGGTAGGCCGGTGGACCCGCTCGCGGCGAACGTCAGCGGGTCGACGTGCTCACCGGCGACCAGCTGCGGCACTCCGTCGGCGGCCGCCGCCTGCACCTGGGCGGTGATGCCCTCCTCGAGGCCGAGACCGTTGGAGACCAGCAGGTCCGAGGCGTGCAGCCGGGCCGCCTCCTGGGCCGAGATCGCGAACGAGTGCGGGTCGCCGCCGGCCGGCATCAGCACCACCACATCGGCCTGGTCGCCGACGATCTCGCTGACGACGTCGCCCAGGATGGTGGTGGTCACGGTGACGGTGGGGCGATCCGTCCCGGTCGCTCCGGTCGACGCGGTCGACGCCGAGCAGCCGGTCACGGCCAGGACGGCGACCAGGACGCCCAGCAGCCAGCGGGGGCGCATCAGCCGACCCGCTCGAGGAACTGCGGATCGAGCCCGTCGAAGGTCCGGGCGATCCGGGCGCCATCGCGGTAGTCGACCTCCAGCACCACGCCCTCGGCCGGCCCGGACACGTAGGCCCGGTTCGCGTCGACCAGCAGTCGCAGGCGGTCCCGGTCGGCCCCGCCCGCCGTGGACCCGGCCAGCAGGGGCGCGCTGGTGCCCCGGTCGGCGCCGTCGGGACCGAAGACCCGGATCCGGCCGTTGCTGTCGACCGCCACGGTCAATCCGGCGTCGTCGCCCACCGCGCTGACGGCGACGAGCGGCACGTCGGTGGACCGGAACGTCCACTCGCGGCGGCGGGTGTCCAGCTGCCAGAAGCCGGTGGGGCCGGCCCCGGCCGAGGGGTCGGTGGCTCCGGCCAGGACGGGCCGCCCGGCGCGCCCGTCGAGCGATCGGGCCGCGGGCGCGATGCCCGCCGGGTAGCCGATCTTCTCGGCCGTAGGTCCACCCGCGCCGGCGGTCACCAGCACCGCCCCGTCGGCGCACGCGATGACCGCGCCGACCCGGGTGGTCGCGGCGTCGGAGGCGTTCGGGCACGCCGTCCCGGACCCTTCCACCGGTCGCCCGTGCCCGTCGAGAAGCTCGACCGCGGCGGGCATCCCGGCCGGATCCGGTGTCGTCACCAGCAGATACCCGGCGAACGGCACCGCGAACATGCCCGGATGGGGATTCCGGTTCACGACGACCGGGTCACCGGGGGTGCCGGCGGCCAGGTCGTCGACGGCCAGGACCAGCACCCGACCGTCGGCCGGGAAGGTGATCGCGACCCGCCGGTCGCCGGGGTGCACGGCCGGCGGCCCGGTTCCGGTGATTGTGCCGACCACCCGCTCGCCGGCCCGGTAGTAGTGGAAGTGATCGCCGTGCTCGACGGTCCACCGTGCGCTGTCGACGATCTCGACGGTGGTCCGGTCACCGGTCGCGCGGCTGGGGAAGACGAATCGGCCGTCACCGGCCATCGACTCGACCACCTCGGTCGCACCGGGCAGCACCGGGCCGGTTCCGTCCAGCAGATCGAAGAGGGTCAGGGTGCCGCTGCGACCGGCCAGGACCAGGCCGAGACGGGGTTCGGCCAGTTCCGTCGCGCCCGCCACGTGGCCGTGCGTGGTGGTGGCGACCTCGCTCGAGGATGCCGCGGCCGGCCCGGTGCCGACGGTGGCGCAGGACGTGACGAGCAGGGTGGACAGGGTGACGGCCGCGACGGCGCCGGCGGTGCGAGGGGCGAGAACCGGCGCCCGGCCGGAGGAGGCGATCTGCATGATCTCTCCACCATAATGACAATGATTCTCAATAACAAGTCAGTCGGTCGCGGCGCCTCGGCGGGCTGTGCTCAGCGCCGCGGAGAGCACGAACGCCGCGATCGCGGCGAGCGCGATCGACGCGCCCGCCGCCCACGAGGCGTGCCACGAGGCGAGAAGCCCGACCACGACACTGATCCCGGCGATCCCTGCGGCCAGCAGCATCATCGAGCGCACGCTGCGGGCCCACGGCGCGGCGGCCGCCGGGGGCGCCACCAGCAGGCCGACCACCAGCAGCGTGCCGACGGACTGGTAGGACGCGACGATCGACACGGCGAGGCCGCCCAGCAGGACCATGCCGGCCGGTCGGGGTCGGAGGCCCAGGGTGTGCGCGATCCGGGGATCGAAGGACAGCGCGGTGAGCGGGCGATGAGCGAGGGCGAAGATCCCGATCACGGCCGGTGCGATCACGGCCATCACCGCGATGCCCGACCAGTGCAGGGCCAGGATGTCGCCGAACAGGATGTCGGTCAGGTCGACCGGGAACGCCCGCACCGACGAGACGACGACCACGCCGATGGCCAGCATGGCCACGAACAGCAGGCCGATCGCCGTGTCCTGTGACACCCGCCCGCGGCGCGTCGCCAGGCCGATTCCGGTGGCCATGCCACCGGCCGCGACGACCGCGCCGGCGGGTCCCGGCAGGCCCAGCAGGACGGCGACCGCGACCCCCGGCAGCAGGCCGTGGGCCATCGCCTCGCCGAGAAAGGCCATGCCGCGCAGGACCACCCAGGTTCCGGTCACCGCGCACAGCACCGCGACGATCAGGCCGCCGCACAGCGCGCGTTGCATGAACTCGACGGACAGCGGCTCGGCGATCACCCACACGGGTCGTTAGAGTAACCGTAATGAGAACGATAACCGATCCAGGTGGCCCGATCAGGTTCGATGCGGTGAGCTTCGGCTACGGGCGGGCGGCCGTCGTCGACGGCCTCAACCTGGTCGTCCCGCGCGGCGATCTGGTCGCCTTGCTCGGCCCGAACGGGTCGGGCAAGTCCACCGTGCTGTCCCTGATGGCCGGGGTGATCCGGCCGTCCGCCGGGACGATCGCCGGGGTGCCGGACCGGGTGGCGCTCGTCGTGCAACGCAGCGCCGTGCCCGACCACCTTCCCCTGACGGTCCGGGACACCGTCGGGATGGGTCGGTGGGCGGTCCGTGGTGCGTGGGGCCGAGTCGGCCGGTCGGACCGCGCCGTCATCGACCAGTCGATGCAGCGCCTCGGCCTGACGGATCTGGGGGCGCGGCGGCTGGCGTCGCTGTCCGGCGGGCAACGGCAGCGGACCCTGCTGGCGCAGGCGCTGGCTCAGCAGTCGCCGCTGCTCCTGCTGGACGAACCCGAGTCGGGCCTGGACGCCGGGGCCCGCGCCTGGATCACCGCGGCGGTGGCCGAGGAAGTCGCCCGCGGCGTGACGGTGGTCATCGCCACGCACGATGTGGGCACCGCGGCGGGCTGCCGGCGGTGCGTCCTGCTGCGCGCCGGCCGCGTGGTCGGCGACGGCCCACCCGAGCGGCTCCTGACCGGTGATTCGTTCGCCCGGGCGTTCCTGGCCGGCGCCTCGGTGAGCCGGACCCGGGATGGTTCAGGCGGGACCGCCGACGATCGATGAACCGCCGTCGCGCCAGACCACCAGCCCGGACCGGCCGGACCGGGTTCCCAACCAGCGGGCCGCCGCCGGCCCGAGCGCGTAGGCGGCGGTGGCGTCGATGTCGGCCCACGTGAGCGAGTCGGCGACGACCGTCACCGAGGCGACCGCGGCCGGCGGTTCGCCGGTCCGCGCGTCGACCAGGTGCGCCCCGCGATGCGCGGTTCCGGACGTGGCAACCGCCCCGTCCCGGATCGGCACCACGGCCAGCACCCGGGTCGGGTCGAACGGATCCTCGATGCCGATCCGCCATGGCGGCGCGTCGGGCCGGGCCGCCCGGCCGGTCAGGTCGCCGCCCGCGGACAGGCAGAAGTCGGTGTCCGGCAACTCCCGGAGCGCCGCCGCGGCCCGCTCGACGGCCCAGCCCTTGACGACACCGCTGGGGTCGAGCACGGGCGCGCCGTCCGGACCCGGCCGGCGCACCGCGAACGCCCCGTGTGACTCCCGGGTCGCGAGTTCGCCCAGCCGCAACACCTCGGCGACCTCCGGCGGGCAGTCGGCCGGTCCGATCTCACCCCGGCCGAGCCGGCAGATCACCGAATCCGGCCGGTAGGTGCTGAACACCAGGTCCGCCTCGCGCAAGCTGGCGACCACCTCGATCCAGGCCGAGCGGCCGGCCTCGTCGGCGGCGTGCCGGCCGCGCAGGGCCAGGCTGATCGGCATGCCCATCACATGCGCCACGAACCGCACCGTCGGCACGGTCGCGTCGGGGCGACGGTGGGGCCGGCGCGTCGCGGTGATCACCGGCCCACCTGGTCCAGCGCGCTCTGCAAGGACTGGACGTACCCCTCGCTGGTGATGGTGGCCCCGCTGACCATGTCGATCGACGCGCTCTGCGCGGAGATCGTCTCGTCGATCAGCACGGGCAGGGCCCGGGCATTGATCTGCTGGTCCTTGCCGTTCTCGTGCGGGTACTGCACGACGGACACGTCGGTGATCCGGCCGCCGGCGACGGTGATCCGCACCTGGACCGGGCCCCACCGGGTCTGGGCCACCGAACCGGTGACCGTCGTGGTGGTGGCGGCCGGCGATGGGGATCCCGATGTCGACGAGGGTGCGGTCGTCCCGCCCGCGGTCGTGCCGCTCGTGCCGCTCGTGCCGCTCGTCCCGCCGGCCCCGCTCGCCGCCGAGCCGGCCGCGGACCCGCTTCCGGCCGTCGTCGGGTCACCGCCGCTGATCGGGGCGATCGCGGCACTGTCGGCCGTGGTCGTCATCCGGGACGAGGTCGAGGTGTGGTAGCCGAAGAGCAGGACGAGCACGGTCAGCGTGCTCATCGCCCACAGCACGATGCGTTTCACGACGGTTCACCAGCCAAAGGATTCGATGTGGATGTGCTCGGCGGGCACCCCGGCGGCCCGTGCGGTGCGGGCGACGTCGGCGGCCCAGCCTTCGGGCCCGCAGATGAACACCTCGTGCTCGTCGACCCCGGGCACCAGGAGGGTGAGTGCGGCGACGTCGTCGACCGGCGGCACGCCATCACCGAGCCACGAGCCGGGCGAGCGCCGGTGGCCGGGCAGCATCACCACGCGCAGCCCACGGGTCGCGCTGAGCGACCGGAGCTCGGTGGGGAACAGCGGCCGGCCGGTGAACCGGTGGACCAGGACGGCCTCGCCCGGTGCGTAGTCGAGCGACTCGGCGAGCGCCCGCAATGGGGTGATGCCGACGCCGGCACCGATCAGCGCGACCCGCCGGCGGGTGCGCGCCCGCGCGGTGAGCCGGCCGTACGGTCCCTCGACGAGCACCCGGGTACCGGGGCGGAGCTGCCGCAGGGCGCCGCTGCCGTCGCCGACGACCTTGGCGGTGAACCGCAGGCTGCCACCGGCCGGTTCGGCGGACAGCGAGTACGGGTGCGCGCGCATCCAGCCGCGGCCGGTCAGGAAGCGGAAGGTGAAGAACTGTCCGGCCGCCGGGCGAGGACCGCGGTCCCGGCCGGTCAGGTGCACCGACACCACCCCGGGGGCCTCGACCACGACGCGGTCGACCCGCAGTCCGTACCGGGCGCTGCGCACCAGCGGCAGCGCCACCCGCCAGATCAGTACCGCACCGGCGGTGCCGATCCAGGCGGTCCACCAGAAGACGGTGCGCCCGGTCGACGCCAGGAATTCCTGACCGGTCCACAACTGGTGCGGCAGGGCGAGGAACACGCCGAGGTACGCGTACAGGTGCAGGAGGTGCCAGGACTCGTACCGCAGCCGCCGCCGGGCCGCCCGCACGCTGGTCACCACCACCATCACCAGGCATGCGGTGCCGGCCAGCGCGAGCAGCATGCCCGGGTAGTCGACGGTCAGCGTCCAGAAGGTGCCCGGGGTGGAGCGCAGCCGGCCGCCCGCGTACCCCCAGGTGATCAGCCCGATGTGGGCGAGCATCAGGGTGAACGACGTGAAGCCGACCAGCCGGTGCGTGCGGGCCAACCGGTCCTGCCCGAAGGCGCGCTCCAGCACCGGAAGCCGGGCCATCAGCAGCACTTGGGCGAGCAGCAGCACCGAGGCGATCAGCCCGGTCAGCCGGCCGGCCGAATCCAGTGCCGTCGTCCATGCCGTCAGGTCCCGCAGGCCGCCGCCGGCCGCCCACCAGTACGTGACCAGCAGCAGGGCCGCCCACAGCAGCACGGCCGCCCCCAGCCGGACCGCGGCATCGAAGCGGGCCCGGGAACGGCCGGCCGGGCGTCGGGACGGCGCGATCGGCGCGATCGGCGGCCGGGCCGCGACCGCGGTCATGCGGATTCTCGCTTGGACATCTGTTCTCACCCAGGTCGTCATCGGGTCGCAGACAGGGTGCATGCGACTTCAACAATGCTCGGTGGCCCAGGTCAGAGTTTTCTCACATGACGGGTTTTCCGGTCATCCGCACAGCAGACCCACAGGCCCGGCCGGAGCCGCCGGAGCCGGCCCCGGCGGCCGGGGTCGGTTCAGCCCGGCCCGGCGCGACGGGCGGATCGGCCGCGGGTGACCGGGTAGATCCCGGCGCCGAGGCCCATCACGGCCACCCCGGTCAGCACCGACCACGCCGGCAGGAAGAACGCGAGGGTCAGGCAGCCGGCCAGCCCGACCGCGGGCACCACCCGAGGCGGCCGTCCCTCGCCCGGCGCAAGCGTCCAGGCGGACGCGTTGGCGATGGCGTAGTACGCCAGCACTCCGAATGAGGAGAACCCGATCGCCCCGCGCACGTCGACGGTCGCCGCCAGCACGGCGACGATCGACCCGATGGCGATCCCGGCATGCCGGGGCACCTGGACACGCGGGCTCACGGTGGCCAGCCACCCCGGCAGGTGCCGGTCGCGGGCCATCGCCAGCGTTGTGCGGGACACCCCCAGCAACAGCGCCAGCAGCGAGCCGACCGCGGCGACCGCCGCCCCCACCCGCACGACGGGAACGAGCCAGGGTCGGCCGGCCACGGAGACCGCCTGCGCGAGCGGGTCGGTCGCGGCGGCCAGCAGCGCCGGCCCGAGCACCGCCAGGACGGCCACGGCCACCGCCGCGTACACGGCCAGCGTGATGGCCAGCGCGATCGTGATCGCCCGGGGAATGGTCCGGGCGGGGTCGCGCATCTCCTCGCCCAGGGTGGCGATCCGCGCGTAGCCGGCGAACGCGAAGAACAGCAGGCCGGCCGCCTGGAGCACGCCGCCCGGGGTGGCGTCGCCGCCGATGCCCAGCCGTCCGTCCTCGGCGACCGGGCTGGTCAGGCAGGCCGCCAGCACGGCGGCCAGCACGGCCAGCACGATCGCCACGATCACCCGGGAGGCCACGGCCGTGCGCTGGACCCCGACGCACGTCAGGGCGGTCACGGCTACGACGGCGGCCACGGCGATCGGCTGGGCATGGTCCGGCCACACATAGCTCCCCACGGTCAGGGCCATCGCTGCGCAGGACGCCGTTTTGCCCACGACGAACCCCCACCCGGCCAGGTAGCCCCAGAACTCGCCGAGCCGCTCCCGGCCGTAGACGTACGTCCCGCCGGATGCGGGGTAGCGGGCGGCCAGGCGGGCCGACGACGTGGCGTTGCAGTAGGCGACGACGGCCGCGACGGCCAGCGCGACCAGCAGCCCCGAGCCCGCTGCGGCGGTGGCCGGGGCCAGCGCGGCGAAGATGCCCGCGCCGATCATCGAACCCAGCCCGATGGCCACCCCGTCCGCGGTGCCCAGCCGGCGGGCCAGGCCCGGATCGCCGGGCTCGGCGGGCCTGCCGTGGGTCATCGTCGTCGCCTGCCTGGGTGTCTGGTCGAGGTTCGAGCCGGCCGGTCGTTGCGCGGGGTGCACCGGGGGTGCAGGGTAGTCGGCGCGGCGGATGCGGTGAACCTCGGTTGCGCCGGCGCCGGGTGACGGTCAACGGCCGCTCCGCGGGCCGGGCCTGTCCGGCTCCGATGGCATTTGCCGATTCCGCCGGCATCGACCGAATGGTTTGCGTGTCGGGGGCACTTCGGCCGTCGGTCTGATGTCGCTGGTCGGACCGTGCCGCGCGGTTCGATAGGGTCCTGCGGCGGCGGGTACCCGCGGAGTGCGCGATTTCGATGAAAGGCAGAGGCGTCGGTGCGCATCGGAATTCCCAAGGAAGAGCAGCCGGGCGAGACGCTGGTCTCGGCGACCCCGAAAACGGTGGCCAAGCTGATCGCGCTCGGTTACGAGGTGGTCGTCGAGGCCGGGGCGGGTGCGGCGGCGAAGTTCCCGGACGGCGACTACGTCGCGGCGGGAGCGTCCTTGAGCTCATCGGCGCAGGTGTGGTCGGCGGACATCGTCACGAAGGTGATCGAGCCGACGACCGATGAGGTGTCCCGGCTCGCGCCCGGTGCGGTGCTGATCGACCGCATGACGCCGACCGAGCATCCGGAGCTGATCGAGGCGTTGCAGGCCCGGCGGGCGACCGGGCTGAACCTGCTGGCGATCCCCCGGATCTCCCGGGCCCAGTCGATGGACGTGCTGTCCACGATGAGCAACATCGCCGGGTATCGCGGCGTGATCGAGGCGGCGGAGTCCTACGGCGGGATGTTCGCCGGACAGGTGACGGCGGCCGGCAAGACGCAGCCGGCGACGGTGTTCATCATCGGCGCCGGGGTGGCCGGACTGGCCGCCATCGGGGCCGCGGTGAGCCTGGGGGCGCAGGTCCGCGCGTTCGACGTGCGGCCGGAGGTCGGCGAGCAGATCGAGTCGATGGGCGCGACGTTCGTGCAGGCCGCCGCCGCGCAGCAGCAGGTCTCGGCCGACGGATACGCGCAGAAGCTGACCGAGGACCAGGAGGCCGCGACGGCGCGGATGTACGCGGCGGAGTCCGCCAAGGCCGACATCGTGATCACCACGGCGCTGGTCCGCGGGTGGGCGCCGACCACGATCACCGCCGGGATGGTGGCGAACATGAAGCCGGGCAGCGTCGTCGTGGACCTGGCCGCGGTCGGCGGCGGCAACTGCGAGGCCACCGTCCCCGGCGAGAAGATCGTCACCGACAACGGGGTGACGATCATCGGCTACACCGACCTGACCAGCCGGATGCCGGCGCACACCGCCCAGCTGTACGGCACGAACGTCGTCAACCTGCTCAAGCTGCTGACTCCGGGCAAGGACGGGCAGCTCGTCCTGGACCTGGACGACGTGGTCCAGCGGGCGATCACGGTCACCCACGACGGGCAGGTGCTGTGGCCGCCGCCGCCGGTCCAGGTGTCGGCCGCACCCAAGGTCGATGCGGCGGTGGCCGTCAAGCCGCCCGTGCCGACCGCGGCCGAGCTGGCCGAGAAGGAACGCCGCCGGCAGCAACGGCTGTACGCGTGGTTCGGGGTGGCCGCGGTGCTGGTCGGGTTGGCCATCACGTTGTCCCCGGGCAGCTTCCAGGGCTACTTCACCGTGTTCGTGCTGGCGGTGTTCGTCGGCTTCTACGTGATCACGAACGTGTCCGCATCGCTGCACACCCCGCTGATGGCGCAGACCAACGCGATCTCCGGGATCATCCTGGTCGGCGCGCTGCTGCAGCTGGGCAGTACGAATGTGCTGGTGGTGGTCCTGGCGTTCGTCGCGGCCACGGTCGCCTCGATCAACATCTTCGGCGGTTTCGCGGTCGCCGGTCGGATGATCTCGATGTTCCGGAAGGACGCCTGACATGTCGACCGACCGCTGGTACTCCCTGGTCCAGGCCGCGTACGTGATCGCTGGTGTGCTGTTCATCTTCTCGCTGGCCGGCCTGTCGCAGCAGAAGACGGCCAAGGCCGGCAACACCGCCGGCAAGATCGGCATGGGCCTGGCGCTGGCCGCGACCGTGCTGCTGGCCCTGCTGAACTCCGAGCAGGCGGTCGCGGTGACCGCGGCGCTGATCGCGGGCGCGCTGCTGATCGGCGCGGTGATCGGCACGATCGCCGCCCGCCGGGTCGAGATGACCCAGATGCCGCAGATGATCGCGATCCTGCACAGCTTCGTCGGCCTGGCCGCGGTGCTGGTCGGGTTCAACTCCTACCTGACCGAGGAGCACGCCGACGCGGTGCATCTGGTCGAGGTGTTCCTGGGTGTGTTCATCGGGGCGGTCACCTTCACCGGCTCGATCATCGCGTACCTCAAGCTGTCCGCGAAGATGAAGTCGGCGCCGCTGACCCTGCCCGCGCGGAACCTGCTGAACCTGCTGATCCTGCTTGTGAGCGCCGGCCTGCTGGCCTGGTTCGTGGCCGCGCCGAGCCTGCTCCCGCTGATCGTCATGACGGTCCTGGCGCTGCTGCTGGGCCTGCACCTGGTCGCCGCGATCGGCGGCGGCGACATGCCCGTGGTGGTGTCGATGCTGAACTCGTACTCGGGCTGGGCGGCCGCCGCGGCCGGCTTCATGCTCAGCAACAACCTGCTGATCATCACCGGTGCGCTCGTCGGGTCGTCCGGCGCGATCCTGAGCTACATCATGTGCAAGGCGATGAACCGCAAGTTCACCGCGGTCATCCTGGGCGGCTTCGGATCTGAATCGAAGGGCGCGGCCAAGTCCTCAGCTGACGTCGACTACGGCGAGCACCGCGAGACCACCACCGGCGACCTGGCCGAACTGCTGCGCGAGTCGCAGACCGTGGTCATCGCCCCCGGGTACGGCATGGCCGTGGCCAAGGCCCAATACCCGGTCGCCGACCTCACCAGCAAGCTGCGGGCGATGGGCAAGGACGTCAAGTTCGCGGTCCACCCCGTCGCCGGCCGCCTACCCGGACACATGAACGTGCTGCTGGCCGAGGCCCGTGTGCCCTACGACATCGTGCTGGAGATGGACGAGATCCAGGACGACTTCCCCGAGACCGACGTGGTCCTGGTCATCGGCGCCAACGACACCGTCAACCCGGCCGCCGCCGAGGACCCCGGCTCGCCGATCGCCGGCATGCCCGTCCTGCAGGTCTGGGAGGCCAAGCACGTCGTGGTCTTCAAGCGGTCGATGGCCACCGGGTATGCCGGCGTGCAGAACCCGCTGTTCTTCCGCGAGAACACCGCCATGCTCTTCGGCGACGCCAAGGACCAGGTCGAGGAACTCGCTCACCTGATCGGGGTCTCCGCCCACGAAATGGCACCGGCCCAGGGCTGAGGGTCATCGCGGCGCGGGCGGCCGGCCCACGCCGAGCCACGGAGAACCCGAGCGTGTCGCGGGTGGGTCGGCGGTCCCGGCTGGCATCCTCGCGTCATGACGCCAGGGCGAGTGCGCGGTCTGATTCCGGCGGAAGTCGTGCGGGCCCGGTCGTTGCGTGCCCACGGCTATTCGGCCCGGCAGATCGCCAAGGTCCTGGGCATCCCCCGGGTCGTCGCCACCACCTTCGTGCGTCAACCCGCGGAGGCCGACGCCCGCGCCCTGGCCGCGGGTGACCTGCGGGCCTGTTGGATCAGTGCCGGCTGGAGCACCGGGCTGACGGTCGACGAGCGGTTGCGGTGGCCTGACCGGCCGGACGCCGTCGCCGATACCCCGGGCCTGGCCGCGGTGCTGGTGGCCCGCCGCGCCGGCCGCGACACCGTGAGCGCCTGCGGGTACCTGGTCGACCTGTACTGCCTGGGTGTCAAGGACGTGATCGGGCCGCGCATCCTCAACGACCAGCAACACGCCCAATTCACCCGGACGTTCTTCGCCGGGTACCGGCTACCGCCCGTCGCCGCGCCGATCGAACTGGCCCAGCAGCTGGTGTTCGGGGCGGCCCGCTACGCCCGATCCCTCGGCTTCGAGCCGGCCGCCGGGTTCGACGCGGTCCGCGGCCATCTCGGCGAATGGTCCGGGGTCCGGGCCATCACCTTCGGCCGGCACGGCCGACCGGAGTACGTCCAGGGTCCGTACGACGATGCCGCGCAGGTGCGGGGAACGCTGCGGGGATCGGCGGACGCCGCGGCCGGGTCCGCGGGCGCCGGGTCCGCCGTCGCCGGGCTACCGGCCGCTCGCCGGCAGCCCACCGCGCCGGCGACGAACGGTCGCACCGAGCTTGTCGGGGTCTGAACGCGCCGGCGCCGACGGGCCCGGCCGGCGACGGGCGGTGGCGCGGTGGCCGATCGGGTGCCGGTTCAGCGCACTCCCCACAGCGACAGCGAGAACCACCCCTGGTCGTCGGTCCACCAGCCGCAGCCGGTGAATCCGGCCCCGGTCAGCTCTTCGGTCAGCCGGTCACGGCGGAACTTCGCGGAGATCTCGGTGCGGATCTCCGCCCCGGCCGCCAGGTGCACGTCCAGCCCGACGTCGTCGATCCGGGCGGTGACCTCCCGGGTGGCCCGCAGCCGCATCTCGATCCATTCGCGCGCCGGGTCCCAGATCGCGACGTGCCTGAAGTCGGACCTGGCGAAGTCCGCTCCCAGCCGACGGTTCAGCACCTCCAGGACGTTGAGGTTGAACGCGGCGGTGACGCCCGCCGCGTCGTCGTAGGCCGGCAGTAGGACCTGCGACGACTTCACCAGGTCCGCGCCCAGCAGGAAGTGATCGCCCGGCCGCAGCCGGTCACGCAGAGCCAGGAGGAACGCGGCCCGTTGTCGGGGCTCGAAATTGCCGATGGTGCTGCCGAGGAACGCGACGGTGCGGCCGGCACCGTCCGGCAGCACGTCCAGTTGATGGGTGAAGTCGGCGCGGACCGCCTCGATCCGCAGCTCGGGATACCGGGCCACGAGCCCGGCACAGGCCAGGCGCAGCGCATCCTCGCTCACGTCCAGGGCAACGTAGCCGGCCGGCCGCACCTCACCCGTCCGCGGGGTGTGCGGACCTGTGGTCGACATCGCGTCCAGCAGGAGCCGGGTCTTGTCCGAGGACCCCGATCCGAGCTCGACGAGCGTGCGCGTGCCGGCCAGGGCCACGATCTCCGGCGCGTGCTCGGCCAGGATCGACCGCTCCGTCCGGGTCGGGTAGTACTCGGGCAGCCGGGTGATGTCCTCGAAAAGTTCGCTGCCGACCTTGTCGTAGAACCATTTCGGCGGCAGCCAGGGTTCCGCGGCGGTCAGGCCCGCGAGCACGTCCTCCCGCAGGCTCCGGTCGGCGAAATCGGCGGGCAGGTGGTCGTGAAACGTGTAGCCAAGAGTCATCGGTCAGCTCCGGGTTGGGTGGGCACGAGCGGTTCGACGGCGACGGCGTCGGGCCGGGCGGTCAGCAGGGAGCGGTCGGGCACGTCGACCCAGCCGGGTTCGTCGTCGTAGGGCTCCGAGGCGACCACCACCCCGTCCGGCAGCCGGCGCCAGCACAGGCTGGTGCCCCAGGCGGTGGCCGTGATGGACCTCCCATCGGTCAGCAGCACGGTGGCCCGGCCGCCCCCGGCGTCCTGGACCCGGGCGATCATGTCGGTCAGGGCGGCCGCGGGTGTCTTGCCGCGCCCGATGAGGTCGATCGTGATCGCCCACAAAAGGGCAGAATCGGTCGGCGCGTCCAGGGTCGCCAACACGCCCGGATCCAGGCCCCACCCGAGCCGGGAGGCGCTGCCCGGCCATCCGGCCAGGGCTCCGTTGTGGCTGAACAACCAGGGTCCCCGGCGGAAGGGTGCGGCCGCGGCCACCGACTGTCCACCGACCATGCCGACGGTGGCCGACCGGACGGCGGCCAGCAACGCCGATGTGCGGATGACCCGGGCCAGCTCCGCGAAGGTCTCGTCCGCCCACACCGGCCCGGCCCCGCGGTGCCGGGCCGGCTCAGCCGCCGGGAGGAGATCCGGCTCGGGCGGCGATGCCGACCCGCCCGTCGCCGGCTCGAGCGGATACCAGCCCACGCCGAACCCGTCCGCGTTGACCACCCCGTGCTGTTGCCGCCGGGGCGCCCACGACTGGCGGACCAGGGAGAACGGCGGGTCGGCGAGCAAGGTGCCCATCCGGATCGGCGCCCCGACGTACGCCAGGTGGCGGCACACCGGTCAGCCCTCGCCGGGGGCGGCGTCGCGGGCACAGCGGAAACCCGCGAAGATCTGCCGCCGGATCGGGTAGTCCCAGTTCCGGAACGTGCCCCGGCAGGCCACCCGGTCCGCGGCGAAGGACCCCCCGCGCAGCACCTTGTAGTCGGGGCCGAAGAACACCTCGGAGTACTCGCGGTAGGGCCAGGCGGCGAAACCGGGGTAACCGGTGAAGTCGCTGGACGTCCACTCCCACACGTCGCCGATCAGCTGCCGGATGCCCAGCGGGCTCGCGCCGGCCGGGTAGGCGCCCACCGGAGCCGGACCGAGGTGGTCCTGACCCAGATTGGCCCGGTCGGGTGTGGCGTCGTCGTTGCCCCAGGGATATTGCCGCGTGTCCCCGGTCACCGGGTCGTGCCGCGCGGCCTTCTCCCATTCGGCCTCGGTGGGCAGCCGCTTGCCGGCCCAGCGGGCGAAGGCGTCGGCCTCGTACCAGCAGACGTGCATCACCGGTTCATCGGCGGGCACCAGCTCGGTCCGACCGAATCGCCGGCGCAGCCAGTCCCGGCCGTCGCGCCGCCAGAACAGCGGGGCGGTCAGGCCGACCTGCTGCACGTGGTGCCAGCCGGCCGGGGCCCACCAGCGCCGGTCGGTGTAACCGCCGTCGGCGATGAAGTCCTGGTAGTCGGCGTTCGACACCGGGACCGTGTCCAGCCAGAACGCACCGACGTGCACCTCGTGCGCCGGCCGCTCGTTGTCCAGCGCCCACGGGTGCGCCGACGTGCCCATCGTGAAGGGGCCGGCCGGGACCAGGGTTTCCGGCGGCCGCGGTTCGCCCGGCGCTGCCGGAGGCGGTGGCGCGTCCAGGACCGGATCGCCCTGTCGCAACTGGTGGGTGGCCAGCATCGTCTCGGCGTGTTGCTGCTCGTGCTGGGCGATCATGCCGAACACGAACCCGCCCTCGGTGAGCCGGCGTCCCCGCAACGGGGTTTGCTCGAGCAGGTCGATGACCTTGGTGCGGACCTCGGTGACGTAGCGCCGGGATTGCGCCGGGTCCAGCAACGGCAGTGCCGGCCGGTCGGACCGCGGGTGCTGGAACGCGTCGTAGAGCTGATCGACGGTCTCCGGCAGCAGCGGGTCGCGGCCGCCGACGTCGCGCAGCAGCCACAGCTCCTCCTGATTGCCGATGTGCGCCAGGTCCCAGACCAGCGGGGACATCAGCCGGGAGTGCTGACGGATCAGGTCGTCGTCGTCCACGGCCTCGGTGAGCGCCGCGGTGCGCCGTCGGGCCCGGGTCAGATCGTCGACGATCCGGGCCTTCACCGTGTCGTCGTCGGGCGCAGCGTCGGGCAGCAGCGTGTGATGTGGCCTCATGCGGTTCCTTCCCCGAAGGCGGCGTTCTCGTCGCAGGCTCGTTCGCCGGTTGCGGTTCCTGGCGGGTCGTCGGCGGGGGAGCGGCCCCGTAGGGTCCAACGCTGCAGGTATCCCTCGACGTGATCGGCGAACCGGGCGGTCGCGGCGTCGCCGCGCAGGCTGTCCGCGGCGGTGCTGAGGACTTCGGTGGCGGCGCGGGCCAGCGCCGGATCGGCGACACCGAGCCGGGCGGCTTCCAGCCACCGGACGCGGACCGGCTCGCACGCGGCCAGCACCCGGTCCGCCGTGCGCGGGTCGTCGACCAGGGCCGCGACCACCGCGGTTGGCACGATCCACCAGCAACCGGGTTGCGCGTCCAGGTAGCGAACCTCGAGGTGGCCGCGCGCCCGGACGGGTGGGAACAGGGTGGTGAGGTGATAGGCCAGGTCGTCGAGGGTGGGCGGCGGTCGATCCGGGACCGCCCCACGACCGTGCCGCAGCCAGCCCCGGAAGCTCAGTCCCCGGGGGGCCGACCAGTCCGGCCCGTCGCGTCGGACCAACATGAGCGGCGCGTCGAGCGCCCACCGCGCGTAGGCGGTCGCCGGGTCCTCGCCGGGCCGGCGGGGCGGGGCGGTGGTGCGGGCCGGATCCAGCCCCTGCCAGACGGCCTGCCGCGTGCTCCGGAAGCCGGTCGCGCGGCCGTGCCGCCGCGCCGAGTTCGCGAAGGCGGCGACCAGGGCGGGGCCGATCGCGTGCAGCAGTTCCCAGCGATCACCCGGGCCGCCGGTCGTCTGGGCCTCCACGTTGACCTGGACCGACGCGGTCGAGCACATCATGTCCGGACCGGTCGACCCCCAGGTCCGGAAATACCGTTCCATGGCCGCGTAGCGCGGCTCGTCGGTGATCCGTCGGGCGGGCCGGATCGGGTCGAAGCCGGCTCCGATCAGCCGGGCGCCGCAGGTCAGGGCCCGGCGGCGGAGGAGGGTGAGATCGCGATGGACGGTGTCGACGGTCTCCGACAGGTTCGGCCCGGGGCGGGAGCTGAGCTCGACCTGCCCACCGGGTTCCACCGTCAGCCGGCCGTCGAGTCGGCTCGGGCCGCCGGCCAGAGAATTGATCAGGTGTGGGTAGCGGTGCCGCGGGTAATGGGTGGACAGGCCGTCCGGGCCGAGCCCGCCCACCAGGAGTTCCAGTTCGACCCCGATGCGTCGCGGGGGGCCCTTCTTGAAGCAGGTGCGCGGGATCCAGGCCTCGGCGGCCGGCTCGGACAATGGCGGCTCGGCGCACGCGACCTCGGGGATCCGGGGGGCGGGATCCGATCGGGTGGGATCTGACATGGGGGCCTCCTGTCGTTGCCGCGGGCCGGTCGGCGGTCCGGCTCGATCGAGTAGTACCCGGGATCGGCTCCAGTGTGTCTTGCGGGTCCGACAGTCGTGACGCGCAGTCGCCCGCGCTACCGGTCGAACGGGCGGCCCGCCGCCGAAGCGGCGGCCGCGGCCGGGCCACGTCGAACTCTTACCGGCCCGCCGACGTGGTTCTGGCAGCGTGGCGGACGGTGCCCGTCGACGCGGTGACCCGCGCCGTGGGACGGAGGCTGCCCGACGAGCCCGTCGGGTGGGCCGCCCGGGGCGTTGGCCGACCGGTGGAACGGAGGTGCGCGTGGTTCGGGACGGTGACTTCGGGGCCGCCGATCGGTCCGCGCCACCCGCGGAACCGTCGACGGATCCCGGCGAGCGTGCGGACCCGCCGACCGGTCCGGAACCGGACGACGCGACCCTGCTCCGGGCGCTGCACGACGAGCATGCCGCCGCGTTGTGGAACTTCGTCCTCCATTTGACCGGGGGCGACCGGGCCCGGGCCGAGGACGTGGTGCAGGAGACCCTGTTCCGGGCCTGGCGCCGGCCGGCCGTGCTCGCCCAGCAGCAGTCGTCGGCCCGCGGGTGGCTGTTCACCGTCGCCCGCAACATCGTCGTCGACGCATGGCGGGCCGACCGCCGCCGCCCCACCACGTCGACCGAGTCCGTCCCCGAACCGATGGAACCGGATTCGACCGACCGGGCGTTGCAGGCGATCGTCGTCGCCGAGGCGATGCGGCGGCTGAGCCACGACCACGGTGCGGTGCTCCTCGAGTGCTACTACCGGGGCTGCACGGCGGCGCAGGCGTCGGCGCGCCTGGGGGTGCCGGTCGGCACCGTGAAGTCCCGCCTGCACTACGCCCTGCACGCGCTGCGGCTGGTCCTGGAGGAGATGGGGGTGGTGACGTGACCACCGACGGACCCGCCGGCGCGGGCGATCGGCAGATCTGTCATGACGATGCCGCCTACGTTCTCGGGGCGCTCTCGCCCGCCGACCGGCGAGCGTACGAGGAGCATCTGCGGGACTGCGCGACGTGCCAGGCGTCGGTCCGCAGCCTGGCCGGCCTGCCGGGGCTCCTGGCGTTGACGACCGAGGACGTCCTGACCGGGTCGGAGCCACCGGTACCCCCGTCGGTGCTGGCCGGGGTCCTGCGCCGGGTGGACCGGGCCCGCCGGCGTCGGATGTGGGCGATCCGCGGGCTGGTCGCCGCGGTCACCGTACTGATGCTCGTCACGGTGTGGACGGTCGCCCGGGCGGGGCTGGCGCCATCGGCGGCGGGAAACGGAAATGCTCCGACCACCGCGGTCTCGCCGTCCGCCGCGCCGGACGAGACGGTGCCGCTGGCCCAGGTGCTGCCCGGACCGATGACCGCGACCCTCGAGCTGGACGACAAGCGATGGGGCACTGCGATTACCGTGGTCTGCTCGTACGACGACCAGCTGCGCACCGCCGTGCCGTACGACCTGGCCGTCGTGGACGTCGACGGCCACGAGTCGTCGGCCGGATCGTGGAGCGGGGTACCCGGAGTCACCGCCCGCATCTCGGCGGCGACTGCCGTTCCACGGGAACGGATCTCGGCGTTCGAGATCCGCCTGGCCGATGGTCGGACGATTCTGCACGGGGTGCCGTGACCGGCGAACACCGGCGCGACGACCCGTCCGACCGGGCGCGGCGAAGGATCCTCCGCGGACTCAGGGTGCCCACCGTCCGCCGGTTCATCCGGTACTCGCCGGCCACCCCGGGCCGCGTGACAGAGCGCCGGTATTCCGCTTCGCCAGGCGTGGCGGGCGGGGAGCGCGGATCGAAACCCGTTTCGGGCCAGCCCCGCGGCGCATCGGGCGATCGTCGGTGCCGCTGCACCGACGAACTTCGTCCGCCACGCACGCAAATCCCCGATGATCCGAATCACCCGGCGTACGTTCGGGCCCATGACCCGTCGGATCATACTGTTCGAGCTCAATGAGGTGCCGTGGCGAATCGTCGACGAATTCGTCGCCGATCAGCCGAATTCCGCACTGGCCCGGCTGTTGCCGCGAAGTCGTTGCTACACCTCGATCGCGGCGGACCGCGGGCACCTCTCGCCCTGGACGACCTGGCCCACGCTGCACCGCGGGGTGAACGACGAACAGCACATGATCAGCGCGTTCGGGCAGGACCGCGCCGAGGCGGACGACTGCTTCCCGCCCGTCTGGCGCATGTTGCGGTCAGCCGGGGTGTCGGTCGGGGTCTGCGGCAGCCTGCACACCTTTCCGGCACCGCCCGACATCGACGAGTACTCGTTCTACCTGCCCGACCCGTTCGCCACCGACTCGACCGCCCATCCGGCGCAACTCGTTCCGTTCCAGGAGTTCCAGCTGATGATGGTCCGGGCGTCGGCCCGGAACGTGGACACCGCGGTGCCGCGGGATGCCGCGCTGAAGTTCCTCCGCACCAGTCACAAGATCGGGGTCCGGGCCGGCACCTACGCCGCACTTGCCGGCCAGCTGGCCGCCGAACGGCGCCGGCCCTGGCTCAGCACGCGGCGCCGGTCGATGCAGGCCATCGTCGCGTTCGACGTCTTCGTCAAGGCATTGACCGACACCCGCCCGGCATTCAGTTCGTTCTTCACCAACCACGTCGCCTCGGCCATGCATCGGTACTGGGCCGCCGGTCATCCGGACGATTACGACGAGATCGGCCTGGGCGAGGATTGGATGACCCGGTACCGGGATGAGGTGCCCTGGGCGATGGGGCGCGCCGACCGGATGATCGGCCGGTTGGCCGCCTTCGTGGAGGAGAACCCCGACTACGAGCTGTGGATCGCCTCGAGCATGGGCCAGGGCCCGACCCTGGCCCAGGCCCTGGAAACCCAGCTCTACCTGCAGGACCCCGGGCTGTTCCTGCACGCGGTCGCCGGTGTCCCGGCGACCGGGTGGAGCCGCCGCCCGGCGATGAACCCGCAATGCAACGTCCGGGTGGCCCCCGAGTACGTCGGTGCGGTCGAGCGGGCGTTGCGAACGGTCACCGTCGCCGGGACACCGCTGGTGTTCCGGCAGTCGACGGACGGGTTCTTCTCGATGGACTGGGGGCAACCGAACCTGCACGACGCGCCGGACGCGGTGCGGGTGGACGGTCGGGCCCACGACCCGAGCGCGTTGGGCCTGGAGATCGTCGAAATCGAGGAGCGCTCCGACACCACCGCCTATCACGTGCCCCAGGGCGTGCTGGCCATTTACGACCCGCAAGATTCATCGCCCACACCCGTTGCGCGACGGGAGGTGTCGGTGCTCGAGGTGGCACCGGCGATCCTGCACACGTTCGGCGTCACCGTTCCCGGGTACATGCAGGAACCGGGAGTGCTGGCCCGCCAACTGGTCCCGCATTCGGTCGGCACGTTCTAGGAAACGAGTGGCAGGACCGCCGGGGAGAGGCGGTCCGGCCTGCTTCCGGGGTGTGCGCCCGGTCTCGATGGCGGCCGCGCCGGCCCGACCGGCGGTCACCGTCCGGACGTCTCGATCGGGTACGAGTCGACGGTCAAGATGCCCAGCCCCAGGCTCGCCACCTGGTCCAGCACGCCGAACAGGGCGCTGGAGTCCGGGCACGTACCGTCCAGGACGGTCCCGTCCGGCGCCTGTTCCAGGTGGAACCCGGCGAAGGATCCGCTGAACCGGCTGCCCAGGATCCCGTCGAGCTGTATCCGGTAGTGGCGTGCGGTCATCGGACCCCCTTGGGGTTCTGCGGTCCTCCCCGTGGTACCCGCCGGCCCGGGTGCGCCACACCCACCCGGACACATCTCACCCGGGTGAGATGTGTCCGGGGCTCTTGGACCGGCGGGCGGCGGTGGGCCACGCTTGCCCTGCGTCACCCGGGGCCGCGGAACCGGCTCGGTGCGGCATCGGCGTCGACGCGGGGCTCTGACGTGCGTCGGAACGGAAGGCAGGCGGTCGTGACGTCAGCGGAGGCAGCCCGGGTCGGCGCGGACGCGGTGCTCGTCGACCGGCTGCGATCGGGCGACGAGCAGACCTTCGTCGATCTGGTGCGGCGGTGGTCGCCCGGCATGCTCCGGCTGGCCCGGCACCACGTGGCCTCCGATGCGTCCGCCGAGGACGTCGTGCAGGAGGCCTGGCTCGGCGTCCTGGAGGGTCTCGACCGGTTCGAGGGCCGCTCCTCTTTTCGCACCTACGTGTTCACCATCCTGGTCAACCGGGCCAAGACAAGAGGAGTGCGTGAGCATCGAACCGTGCCGCTGCCGGCCGGCCCGGCCGATGACGGATCGGCCGGTCCGGTCGTCGACCCCGACCGGTTCCAGGGCCCGGACGGTGCCTACCCGGGTCACTGGACCTCCGCCGGACAGCCGCAGGCCTGGCAGCAACCGGAGAACCGGGCGGTGGCCCGGGAGACGATGACGCTGGTGGAACGGGCCCTCGACGGGTTGCCCGAGCGCCAACGGATCGTCGTCCTGCTGCGGGACGTGCACGGGCTCTCCAGCGACGAGGTCTGCGGGCTCCTGGAGCTCACCGCGGTGAACCAGCGCATGCTCCTGCACCGCGGACGCTCGGCGCTGCGCACGGTGCTGGAGGGCTACTACCGTGGTTGACCGGGCCGGCGCGGTCCGGACTGCCGCCGGGATCGGCCGGGCGCGGGGGACCGGCACACCGGTCGCCGGCCGCGTCACCGGACCGAGGTCAGAGAAGGCCGGCGCGCCTGGCCCGAAGCACGGCATCCGCCCGCGATCGCGCTCCCAGCTTGCGATAGATGGCCCGCAGGTGCGTCTTGAGGGTGTTCGGGCTGACGAACAGGGCGGCCGCGAGATCCCGCTGGGTCATCGGCCCGGGCAACCGGGCCAGGATTTCGATCTCGCGATCGGTCAGCGGCGGCAATCCGTCGACCGGCGCGCCGGTCGCCGGCTCGGCGGCCATCCAGGCGAGCACCACCGGCCCCGGATCCGCGCACTGGCGCAGCAGCGTGCGCGCCCGAGCGAGGAAACCGTCGGCCGCGGCCGGATCGTCGGGCCGGGCCCGGCGGACCGCGTTGGCCGCGGTGATCGCGGCCGCGGCCTGCTCGATGCGTCCGGCGCCGCGATCGGCGAGCCGGACCGCATCACGGGCCGCACCTTCGGCGGCGGCCCAGTTCTCCCCGTGCAGCGCCAGCCGTGCGCGGGCCAGGGCCGGGAACGCGGCGACGAAGTGCCGATCACCGGCCGACCCGATCAGCGACTGCGCGTCGGCGAGGGGTCCGGCCGCGGCATCCGGCAGCCCCTCCTGCACCGCCACCAGCGCGCGGCAACCGGTCGCGTAAATGCCGGCCAACCGGTTGCCGTCGTGGTCGGCCAGGCGGATCGCCTCGTCGAGGGCGGCGGCGGCCCGGTCGGGGGCACCCTGCCAGAGCGCCGTGACCCCGATCAGCAGGCTGCGCACCGTCAGATCGAAGGCATCTCCCTCGGGTTCGATGCCCGCCAACCCGGTCGCTGCACCGGTGACGTCACCGGCTTTGAACGTGTGCAGCGCCCGGATCAGGCCGGCGTTCCGAGTGATCGCCCCGGCGGCCTCGATCCGGCCGAGTTCGACCGCCACGGCGTCCAACCGGCCCGAATCCATCGCCAGCCAGAGCCGTGCCGTGGTGAGTGCGGGGTCGGAGCTCACCACCTCATCGGGCAGGCTGCTCAGCCACGACTCGACCGTCCGCAGTTGGCCGGCGTTGAACGTCGGGCGCCAGGCGGCGGCGATCAGATCCGCCGTCATCCGCCGATCGCCCGCGGCCACCGCATGCCGGATCGCCTCCTGCGCGTCACCGTTGTGCTCGTACCATCGGGCGGCGCGCCGGTGCAGCGCCGGGATCTCGGTCACCGCGGTTCGAGTCAGCTCGTGCAGCAGGATGTCCCGGAACAACTGGTGGTAGCGCAGCCACCGGTGCTCGTCATCCAGTGGCGTGAGAAAAAGGTTGGCGCGCTCGATCTCGTCGAGCACCCGGGCACTGTCGGGTCGGCCGGTCACCGCGGCACACAGCGGGGCGCACAGCCGGCTGAGCACCGCGGTGCGCAGCAGGAAGTCCAGGGTGGACGGGTCCTGTCCGGCCAGGACCTCCTCGCCCAGATAGTCGACGACGTGCCGGTCCGCTCCGGTGAACCGGGCGATGAACGCAGACGGTCCGTCGACTTCACCCGCCCGCCGCCCGCCCAGTCGCAGCGCGACCAGATGCAGGCCGGCCGCCCAACCCTCGGTCCGCTCGACGAGCCGGCGCACATCGGACTCGGCGAGTGGCTCACCCAACCGCGCCCGCATCAGTTCACCGGCCTCGGCAACCGTGAAATGCAGTTCGTTGCTGCGGATCTCCAGTACCTCGCCGTGCAGGCGAAGCTTTCCGATGGTCAACGGGGGGTCGGACCGGGTCAGCAGAAGCAGGTGCAGGGCGGCCGGGCGGTGCTCCAGCAGGCGGGAGAGTTGCCGGTGCACCACGGTGTTGCGAACGGCATGGAAGTCGTCGAGCACCAGCAGCAAGGGCGCCGTGGCCGGCGCCGCCAACGCGTTGACCAAGGCCGGGAGCACGTCGCGGTCGATGTCCACGCCGGCGGTGTCCAGAACCGACAACGCGGGCCGGCCCGCGGCCGGCACGGCGCCGGAAACGGCATGCAGGACATGTCGCCAGAACCGGATCGGATCGTCCTCGGTGCGCTCGAGCCACACCCAGCCGCAAGGCTGCCCCGCGCGGCTCGACCAATCCGCCACCAGGGTGCTCTTGCCCCAGCCGGCCGGCGCGACGACCAGGGTCAGCGGCACGGTCGCGGCCCGGTCGAGCACCCGATCCAACCGCGGACGGTGCACCACCGGGTGCCGCGATCGAGGGGTGAACAGCTTGGTGGTGATCACCCCACCGGTCGGGTCGACGGCGCTCGGCGGGTCGGTGGGTCCGGGATCTCGCGGATCCGGGAGGTCTGATGTCCGGGGTCGCATCATCCGGCCCACTCACCCGCCCGGTCATCGAGGTCCTGTCGATTCGGCTGTCACGCCGGCGTCGTTCGTGGGACACACTAGCGTCGATCGGCGCCCTCGCAGGCTCGGGCGGCCAGGTCGACCGGCGCCCTTGCAGGCTCGGGCGACGGAAACGGCAGCGTCCAGGCGCACCGGATGCGCGTGGGTTGGGGACGACGAGAGGATGTCCGGATGACGGCGCGGGGACTCGATTGCAACGAGATCGTCGAGCTGGTGACCGACTACCTCGAGGGAGCGATGGACGCGCGCACCGCGGCCGCGTTCGAGGAGCATCTGCTGCTCTGTGATGGCTGCCGGCGATACGTCGAGCAGATCCGCCGGACCATCGAAACCTCGGGTGACGTCGCCGATCCGACGTTGTCCGTTGCGGCCCAGGCCGCCCTGCTGGAGGCGTTCCGCAACTTCCGCCGACCGGCCTGACCCACCGGGAAGTCAGGCCGCCGGGAGATCAGGCCGCCGGGAGATCAGAGCCGCCGGAGCCGGTCGGTCACCCCAGCCGTGCCCGGCCCGATCGGAAGAACTCGACGATGCCGGCCGGATCGGCCGGAACCGGCAGTTCGCGGGCCGCGCCGAAAGGTTGGTTCCAGAACTCCCCGGCCGGTACCTCCCACGGACCGACGTAGGCGTAGGGAACGCCGATCGCGCCGTCGCCCGGCGACACGCCGAAGTTCACCCGGCCCACCGTGATCCCGACATCGAAATGCTCCGGCCACAGGACCGGTCGCTGGGTCGGGTCCAATTCGCGCAGCGCGCCGTCGCCGGCCGTCAGCGCGCCCAGAATCCGGGCGCCGGCCGCCGGATCCAGGTCGACGCGGTCGTCAAGATCGATAGCCGGGCCGCCGGAGTAGACGTCGGTGAGCCGGCGGGGTTCGATGCCGGCCGCCGCCGCCAGGTCGCCCAGCCGGCCACGGATCGGGTAGCGCCCGGCCGCGGTGACCAGCTCCGTGCCGGTCACTGCGGCCGTGCCGGCCAGCCAACCGGCAAAGCCGTCGGGACCCACGGCCAGCCGGATGTCGCCGTGCGTCGCGTACTGCGGTCCGGCCACGAGCACCTCGGCGACCGCGTGCAGGGCGACCCGGGTCCGGGTCAGTCGATCGGGTGCCTGGTTGTTCATCGCGTTCATTCGGGGGTCCTTCGGCGTCTGCGTCACGAATCGATGGGTCACGGTACTGACCGTGCACGGTGAGTACCGGTTCGAGGAAAGGCGTGACATGACGATCGAGGCAAGCCGTGACGTACCGTCGTCCGCACCGGACGGTGCCGGATCCTGGTACCGGGTGCCCGACGACCAGCTCCCCGCCGACGGTCGGGTGGCGAGTGTGGTCGTGGACGGCCGGAGCCTGGCGATGTCCCGGTGCGGCGGGCGGCTGGGCGCGCTCGAGAATCGTTGCCCGCACCAGGGTGGGCCGCTCGGTGACGGCTCGATCGAGAAGGGCCTGCTGCGCTGCCCGTGGCACGGCTACGACTACGACCCGATCACCGGCCGACCGCCGGGCGGATTCGATGACGCGGTGCCCGGCTTCCCGGTCCGCCAGGACGCCGATGGTACGTACGTCCGGCTGCCCGCCCCGGTACCGGCCGCCCGGTCGGTCGCCGATGTCGTCGTCGCGACCCTGGTCGCCTTCGGAGTGACCGACTTCTTCGGCATGGTCGGGCATTCCAACCTCGGCATCGCGGACGCGTTGCGCCGGGCCGAGCAACGGGGCGAGATCCGCTATCTCGGCATCCGGCACGAGGGTGCCGCCGCCTTCGCGGCGTCGGCCTACGGCAAGCTCACCGGTCGGCCGGCGGCCTGCCTGGCCATCGCCGGCCCGGGGTCCACCAATCTGCTGACCGGCCTGTACGACGCCCGGCTCGACGGGGCCCCGGTCATTGCCATCTCCGGCCAGGTCCCGTCGAACGTGCTGGGCCGCGGCGCGTTCCAGGATCTGGATCTGTCCTCGGTGTTCGCCGACGTCGCCGTGTCCTCGGTGACCATGCAGGCCGGCAGCAACCACGCCGAACTTGCCGCCCTCGCCGTCAAACACGCCATCGACGGCCGCGGGGTGGCCCACCTGGTGTTGCCCGACGAGGTGCAGGTGCAGCCGTCGGAGGCGCCGGCGGCCGTCCCGGCCGGGCGCTTGTCCGGGCCGGCCGGGACACCGCCGGCGGCCGATCTGGCCGCCGCCGTCGAGCTCATCAGTGCGGCCCGGCGGCCGGTGTTCGTGGCCGGACACGGTGCCCGCGCCGCCCGCGGCGAGCTGCTGGCGCTGGCCGAACGGCTGGGCGCCCCGGTGCTCACCACGTTCAAGGCCAAGGGCCTGGTGCCGGACACCCATCCCCTCGGTGCCGGTGTGCTCGGCCGCAGCGGAACCCCGGTGGCCAGCTGGCTGATGAACGAATCCGATGTCGTGATCGCCGTCGGCGCGTCGTTCTCCAACCACACCGGGATCGCCACCTACAAGCCGGTGGTGCAGATCGACGACGACCCGGCGGCCATCGGCCGGTTCGACCCGATCGGTGTCGGGCTGGTCGGCGACGCCGGCGCCACACTGGCTGCGGTCCTCGCTGCGCTCGGGGATCTTGCGGCCGGGGATCAGCGAGCCGACGTCGCGCAGCGGTGGGAGATCTGGCGGGCGGAGAAGGCCCGCCGGGTGGCCGACGACCGGGGCCGCGGGGTGTCGGCGGCGGCCGTTTTCGACGCGCTGAGCCGGCACCTGCCGGCGGACGCGGTGGTCACCGTCGACGTCGGCAACCATGCCTACTCGCTCGGCCGGTACCTGGAGTCCGCCGGGCAACCCGTGCTGATGTCCGGCTACCTGGGGTCGATCGGATTCGGCTACCCGGCCGCACTGGGCGCCTGGGCCGCAGATCCGACCCGCCCGGTGGTCGCGGTGACCGGTGACGGTGGGTTCGCCCAGTACGCGATGGAGCTGACCACCGCCGTCAAGTACGGGATTCCGGTCAAGCACGTCCTGCTGGACAACGGGGCCCTGGGCAAGATCGCCAAGGAACAGATCGCGGCCGACTACCCGGTCTGGCACACCTCGCTGCACAACCCGGACTGGGCGGCCTTCGCCACCCTGTGCGGGGCGGTCGGCATCCCCGTCCGCGTTCGCGGCGAGCTCGACGACGCGATGAGCCGGTTGTTCGCGGCGCGGGGGCCGGCCCTGCTGCACGTGCATCAGGACGCCGACCTGCTCTGATCGGGCGCCTCCACCGGCGCCGCGCGGCTGCCGGTGCGCGGGGCCCGCTGGTTCGCTGATCAAATCCGCGCCGCGCGCCGGATTCGTCCGGTTACGCCGCGGCTTTGATCAGCGAAAGTGCGCTGGGCCCGCTGGGGTTCGCTGATCAAATCCGCGCCGCGCGCCGGATTCGTCCGGTTACGCCGCGGCTTTGATCAGCGAAACTCTGTGGGGAATGGCCGGACGGCGTCCCGGTTGCGTCAGCGGTATTCGGGGTTCTCGAAGTCGAACCGGCAGCCCGCGTCCCAGGCCGACCGCTGGTTGCCGTGCGCGGGGATGCCGCCGGCGTCCTTGAGCATCCGGGCCAGGTGCATCAGGTTCCAGGTCATGAACGTGGTGTTCCGGTTGGTGAAGTCGTTCTCCGGGCCGCCCGACCCCGGATCCAGGTAGGACGGGCCGGGGCCGGCCTCGCCGATCCAGCCGGCATCCGCCTGCGGCGGGATGACGTAGCCCAGGTGCTGCAGGCTGTACAGGACGTTCATGGCGCAGTGCTTGACCCCGTCCTCGTTGCCGGTGATCAGGCAGCCGCCGACCCGGCCGTAGTAGGCGTACTGACCGGCCTCGTTGAGCAGATGCGAGCAGGCGTAGAGCCGCTCGATGATCATCTTCATCACGGAGCTGTTGTCGCCCAACCAGATCGGCCCGGCGAGTACCAGGATGTCGGCGGCCATCACCCGCTCGTACAGGGCCGGCCACTCGTCCCGGGCCCAACCGTGCTCGGTCATGTTCGGCCATACGCCGATCGCGATGTCGTGGTCGAGGGCGCGGAATTCGTCCACCCGTACGCCGTTGGTCGTCAGGATGTGCTTGCTGACGTCGATCAGTCCCTGGGTGTTGCTGGGTTCCGGGGACTTCTTGAGGGTGCAATTGACGAACAGCGCGCGCAGATCGTCGTAGCGGGCGGGCGTGGTGGACTCGGCCATGGGTGACCTCTCGACAGGCTCCCCGGGGGAGCACGACGGAAACGGAGTTGAGTACGCCGGCGGGGCCGAGCGTGACGGTCGGGCCCGCTGGCGAGACCTCTCGGGGCACACACCAGGCGTTTCGGATCGTCGTGATGGGAGTCGGCATGCCGGACGTGTCGTTCGAGAATCTACTGATCGTCTTCGGGGTCGCCGTGGCGGTTCCGCTGCTGCTCGGCGGCGCGCGGCGGCTGCGCATCCCGTCGGTCGTGCTGGAGATCATCGTCGGGGTGTTGATCGGACCCGGCTTCCTCGGGTGGGTGCGGATCGACCTGCCGGTGCAGATCCTGGCGGTGTTCGGCCTGGCCTTCCTGCTTTTCCTCGCGGGGTTGGAGATCGACCTCGGGCGGCTCCGCGGCCGGGTCCTGCGGCTGGCGTTGTTCGGTTACCTGATCACGGTGCTGCTCGGTTTCGCGGTGGGCGCGGCCGCGGCGGCCGCCGGTTGGGTACGGTCCCCGTTGTTGCTGGCGATCACCTTGTCCGCGACGTCGCTGGGCCTGGTCGTCGCGGTGCTCAAGGATGCCGGCCGGTCGGACGGCGCGATCGGGCAGCTGACCATTGCTGCCGCGTCGGTCGCCGACTTCGGCGCGATCGTGCTGCTCACGCTCTTCTTCTCGACCTCCGGCGGATCGGTGGGCGAGCTCGCGGTGCTGCTGATCCTGTTCGCCGGACTGGTCGGTGTGGCCGCCATGTTGCTGCTGCGGGTTCGCCGGTCGCGGCGGATCGGCACGGTCCTGGAGCGGTTGCAGGACACCACCGCCGAGATCCGGGTCCGGATCGCGGTGCTGCTGATGATCGCGCTGGTCGTGCTGGCCTCCCGGTTCGGGTTGGAGACAATTCTTGGCGCGTTCCTGGCGGGGGCGCTGGTCGGCCTGGTCGACCGGGATGCCTCGTCGCACCCGCGGTTCCGGGCCAAGCTGGACGCCATCGGCTACGGATTCCTGATCCCGATTTTCTTCGTCGCCAGCGGGGTTCGGCTCGACCTGGGTGGGCTGCTCGCCAATCCGCCTGCGTTGGCGTTGGTCCCACTGTTCCTGGCCGCACTCCTGCTGGTGCGGGGCATCCCCGCGCTGCTCTGGGCCCGATCGCTGCGCGGCCGGGAGACGGTGGCATCGGCGCTCCTGCAGGCCACCTCGTTACCGTTCATCGTCACCGCGACCCAGATCGGCACCGCGGCCGGCCTGATGTCCCCGGTCACCGCGGCCGCCCTGGTCTGCGCCGGCCTGCTGTCGGTCGCGGTCTTCCCGGCTGTCGCGCTGGTACTGCTGCGCCGCGCGACCGTCATCGAGCCGGAGCCGACGCCGTTGGTCGATCGCGCAGGCGCGCCGGGCCGTGTCACAGACCGGCGGGGCGCACGGACTCATCTGCCGAAAGCCGTTGCCCGGCCGGGCATCAGCTCCTTTCGCAGCAGGGAGTCACCATGAACGTACCCCGCACCTGGCGCACCGTCCTGACCACCGGTGCGGCCGTGATTGCCGCGCTCACCGTGACCGCCGGGCAGTCCGCCGCCGGTGAACGCTGCATCGAGGTCCGCGGCAGCTACGTCGAGCACGCAGTGAGCGGCCCGGATTGCGCATCGCCGGTCGGCCTCTGCGTCGCCGGGACCTATCGGGGCGACATCGACGCCTCCTTCTCCGGTGCCGCGAGCAGCATCATGACCACCGCCGACACCCCGGCGACGAGCGTCTCGTTGTTCACCTCGAACTCGACGATCACCGGCCGGGTCAAGCAGTGGCGCGGCTCGTTGATCGTCAAGAACGCGGGGTCGTTCGCCGGTGCGGGTGACGGCTCGATCGTCGACCTGCAGACGGTCGTCGGGGGTACCGGACAGCTGTCCGGGGCGACCGGCTCGATCCGGGCGAGCGGCACCTTCGCCTTCCCCGACGGCGGCCGATCCCAGTACGTCGGTACCGTCTGCCGCGCCTGACCGAATCGCCGACCGGTGTCCGCCCCCGGTGGGATCCCCGGACGGTGCAGGCGGTCGCGTGTGGTGATAACCCGCGGCTATCACCACATCAATTGTTCGAACTTCCGTGCGGATTCAGGAACAGGTTTCCTATCTGTGTCGTCATCGACCTGACCAACCCACGGAGTGAGACATGACAGATTTGCGAGGCAGCTCGGTACCCAATCCGCCGCCGGTCCCGCCGGCCTCCAAGCCCGGCGAAACCGAGGATGCGCGGCTTGCCGAGTTCGGGTACGAGCAGCGACTCGACCGCTCTGTGGGCACTCTCGCATCGTTCGCGATCGGGTTCGCCACGATCAGTGCCACCACAGCGGTGTTCACCGGCTTCGGTGCGGGGTACTTCACGGCCGGCGGGCCGTTCATCTGGACGTTGCTGCTCGCCGGCGTCGTGTTCGCGATCTGGGCCTGCATCGCCGCGGACCTGACTGCCAAGATCCCGTTGGCCGGCTACTCGTACCAATGGATCAGCCGCATCAACAGCCCCAACCTGGGGTGGTTCACCGGCTTCATCGCCTTGATGGGCTGGGTCTGCGGCATGACCGGGGTCGGATTCATCCTGTCGGGATATCTGGGCGGGGTCTTCGGCTGGAACATGTCGCAGACCGAGCAGATCCTGGTGGCGATCGGCGTGGTGTTCGTCTGCGTCCTGATCAACATCTACGGCGTTCGATTCGCGACGATGGTGAACAACACCGGCGTGGCCCTCGAACTCGTCATCACCGTGATCGCGACGGCCGTCGTGGCCGTTCTCGCGTTCATGGCCCCCGAGAATCATCAGCCCCTCTCGGTACTGTTCACTCCGGGCGGGGAAGCCGCCGACGGCAATACGTACATGCTGGCCTGGCTCGCCGCCGGGCTCGGTCCGTTCTTCGGTCTGATCGGGGTCGAATCCGGAGCCGACGTCGCGGAGGAGACGAAGAACGCCCGCTACGTCGTGCCCAAGACGATGTTCTACGCATTGGGCACCTCGGTGGTCGTCGAGTTCCTGATGTACGCGGTCTACGTCCTGGCGATCCGCGACCCGGAAGCTGTCGCGGCCAACCCGGCGGCACCGATCGAGGAGAACATCAATCAGCAGGCCGGGCCGGTGGTGACCAAGATCGTCGTCGCGGTGGCCCTGACGAATATCCTGGCCTGCCTGCTGTCCAATATCCTGGTCGGCACCCGATTGACCTACTCGATGGCCCGCGACAACATGCTGCCCTTCTCGCACGTCTGGCGGCACGTGTCGGAGCGGACGAAGACGCCGACCTTCTCCGTGATCGGCCTCGGCTGCCTGTCGACGTTGTTGCTGCTGTCCGCCCTGGTCAACGAGCAGGCGTTCAACTACATCCTGGGCATCGCGTCGCTGCTGTTCTTCTTCGTCTACATCCTGCAAACCGTCGGTCTGCTGATCGGATACTTCAGGGGCACGATCCCGCAGGGGGAGCCCGGCACCTTCGACCTCGGTCGCCTGCGTCTGCCGATCTACATCGTCGCCCTGGTGGTCTTCCTCTCGGTCGCCGTGGCCCTGGTCTTCCTGCCGCAGTTCGCCAGCAACAAATGGGTCTTCCTCGGAATCGTCGTGCTGGCCGCGATCTGGTGGGCCGTCGGGATCCGTCCGCGCCTGCGGCGGCACGAGGCCGGCCCGGACTTCGCCCGCTCGCACCCGGCGTCGCAGCACAACGACTGACCGACCCCCTGTTTCTCAGCCGGGTTTCGCCTGACCGCGCCCGGCGTCCCACCCGTGCGACTTTGCGACCCAAGGAGTCCCCATGAAGGTGATTTCACGTTCGTTCACGATCACCACACCCGCCCGCCAGGAATTCTACGACATCACCGCTCAGGTTTTGGATCTCGTCGCCGAGACCGGTGTGAGTGAGGGGGTGGTCATGGCCTACACCCAGCACACCAGCTGTTGCGTCTTCATCCAGGAGGAGTCGGAGGACGTGACGTACTACGGAATGCAGCTGATCCTGCAGGACACGTTGAATGCGTTCGCCAAGATCGTTCCGCCGACCCGTCATGAGGGCCAGTACCTGCATCCGGGGCCCATTCACATCAAGAATGCCGCGGACCTGCGCGGTGAGCACCCCTCGTGGGGACTGAACACCGACGGCCACATCATCTCGTCCATCATGGGCCGGTCCGACATCGTGCCGGTGCAGGGCGGCAGCCCGGTGCTCGGCGAGTTCGGTCGCTTCTACTTCGGCGATCTCGACGCGGTTCGCGAGCGCACCCGAACGGTCTT
>JBGALY010000003.1:0-216223 GCA_044223435.1 Nakamurella sp. | reverse complement strand
TTCACACCGACACGCCGTGCCGATTCCTCGGTGGATACCCCCTGGGCGATCAGCCGCCAAAACGCGCGCAACTGGTCCCGTCGAACATTCCCCATCGCAACCCCAATCAGTGGGTGTTGCGTTGACCCCTAGAACTCAGGGGCCGGGGAACCTGCAGGTCTGGCGAGTCGACGGCCGAACGGCCCCGGGGCCGTGACTCCCCGGGGCCGTGGCTGGTGTCGGCCGCCCGCCGAACGCAATCAGGTCAGACGGCGTCGATGAGGATCTCGCCGAGAAAGTCGGCCAGGGCCTCGTGCGCGTGCAGCGGCAGCACCGCGGCGACGTATTGGTCGGGCCGCACGAGCACCATGGCGCCGGTCCGCCGGTTGATGCCGCGCAGGTCGAAGATGTCGCCGGCCGGCCGGTCGGCGGTGAACGCCTTCTCGTGGTCGACCAGGCCGAAATCGCCCTTGCGCGGGCTCAGGGCGGCCGGCAGATCGCTGATCTGCAGATCCCGGTGGTGCTGCTGGAAGATCGCCCGGACGTCCAGCACGGCATCGGGGTCGGCGCCCTTGGGCGTGAACCGGGTGACCGGGGACGCCGGCGAGACCAGGTACTCGCACAGCTCCGGCACCCGGGTGCCGGCCAGACCGGCCTCGTCGGCGAACACGTACAGCCGCCACGCCGCGTCGGCCCGGGCGACATGGCCCAGGTGCACCGACCGGCCGTCGGCCAGCCGCGTCACCGGCGCCGAGTGGAAACGCATGCCGACTGCGAAACCGGTGGCCAGGTCCTGGTACTCGGTCGAACCGGTGATCATGGACGGCTCGTACGTCGTCGCCACACCGGCGGTGAAGCGGCCCTGCTGCTGGAAGTACTGCTGGAACACCGCGGGATCGACGGTCTTCGCGGAACCACCGGCCGTGTCGTCGTCGGCGTCGTTCGAGGTGGGATGGGCGCTGAACATGGCGGCGAACTCACGGTCGAAATCGATGAGCTGCTGGGCGATCTTCTGCCGTTCCGCCGAGTAGGTGTGCAGCAGTTCGGGCTTGGCCCGCCCCTGCAGCACGGAGGCCAGCTTCCAGCCCAGGTTCCAGGTGTCGTTCATCGAGACGTTCATGCCCTGGCCGGCTTTCGCGCTGTGCGTGTGGCAGGCGTCACCGGCGATGAACACGTGCGGCAGTCGCGAATCGACCAGCTCGGCGGGCACGTCGTCGAACTTGTCGGTGACCCGCTGGCCGATCTCGTAGACAGCCCACCAGCCGACGCTCTTCACATCGATCGAGTAAGGATCCAGGATCCGGTTGGCCACCTCGACCAGCTTCTCCGGCGTCGCGCTGCGGTTGCGCAGCATCTCGCCGTCCCGGTCGTTGTCGAGCTCGATGTAGAACCGGACCAGGTAGCCGCCCTCCCGCGGGATGATCAGCATGTTGCCGTCGTTGGCCGAGTGGATCGCGCACTTGCGGCGGATGTCCGGGAAGTCGGTGGTGACCAGCGCGTCCAGCACGCCCCACGACTGGTTCATCGGGTCGCCCTTGAGCTCCCGGCCGATCGCCTGCCGGGTGCCGGAGCGGGAACCGTCGCACCCGATGACGTAGCGGGCCTTGAGGGTGGACGTCTCGCCGGTCTCCGCCAGCCCGGACAGGTGGGCCAGTTCGACGGTCACCGGGTACTCGGATTCGCCGCTCTCGTCGATCCGGATGGAGCTGGCGTGCAGGCCGTAGTGCGGGACCAGCCGGCTGGGCGAGCGCTCCATGTGGTCGAGCAGGTAGGCCAGCATCCGGGCCTGGTTGACGATGACGTGCGGCATCTCGGACAGGCCCTCCTCGACGTCGTCGATGATGCCGGTGCGGGCAATCCTGCTGCGGTCGTCGGCGCCGGGACGCCAGAACGCGACCTCGTTGACGTGGTAGCCCTCGCCGATCAGCCGGTCGGCGAGGCCGAACGCCTCGAACATCTCCACCGTGCGGCAGGCGACGCCGTCGGCCTGACCGACCTCGAGCGGCCCGTCCTTGCGATCGATGACGACGGTGCGGATCTCCGGGAAGGCGGCCAGTTGGGCGGCCAGCACCAGGCCGGCCGGGCCGGCGCCGACGATCAGCACGTCGGCCTCCGCCGGCAGGCCCGCGGGGCGATCGGCGACCAGGGGATCGGGCTCGGCGATGAACGGGTCTCCGGGCTGGTAACCGTTCAGGTAGAACTGCATCGGGGGCGTCCTCTCGGCTTCGGGGTGTGCTGAAACCGTAGGATCGCCAGGCTCCGGCGCGGCAGAGTTTTCTTCTATCCGGAATTTGCCAGATCGAGCCCCTCGATGTCCCGGCCGATGCCGGTCGCGGCCAGGTGCAGGTCCCGCACCAGGTCCGGCAGGGCGGCCGGGACGAAGCGGCCCGCCGGCATGCTGACCGAGATCCCGGCCGCCGGGCCACCCGCCGGGTCGCGGACGACGGTGCCGCACGCCACCACCGCGTCCTCGGTGTGCTGGTTGTTCAGGGCGTACCCCTGCCGCCGGATGAGCGCGAGCTCGGCGGTGAACCGGTCGAACTCCTGGTCGGGCATCGCCTCGTCGCCCAGCGTCGCGGTCGATCCCTGGTACAGCGCGGCCAGCCGCTCCGGCCGCAGCTCGGCCAGCATGGCCCGGCCGGCCGAGGTCAGCCGGGCCGGCAGCACGGTGCCCTGACGGGAGCCGACCCGCAGGACCTGGGTCGACTCGACGCTGGCCAGGAAGCGCACCTGGATGCCGATGCGGATCATCAGGTTGGTCGTCTCGCCGGTCCGGTTGGCCAGCAGCTCCAGGTGCGGCAGCGCGGCGTCCCGCAGCTGCCGGGTCCAGTCCAGCTGGGCCGGGGCCGCGCCCAGGGCCGGCCCGGGCACGTAGGCCCGGCCGTCGTCCTGGATGGCGAAGCCCCGGTAGACGAGCATCCCCAGCAGCCGGTGCGCGGTGGACGGGGCGACGTCGAGCTCGGCCGCGGCGTCGGTGACCCGCAGCCGCCCCTGGTCGCGCAGCAGCTGCACCAGGCGCAGGGCGTTGTCCACCGAGGTGAGCGCATAGGACGGCTTATTCCTCATAGCAGAATAGTATGGCCGGCCGGACTGGGCCGCCGTCACAGTTCCGGGCATGACTTCCACTGCTGCCCACCCCGCTGCCGGGCCCACTGTCGAGTCCACTGTCGTGCACGACGCGGTCGCCCCCACCTCGACGCCGACCCGGTTCACCCGGGCCGGCCTGCTCACCGTCCTGGTCTGCTGGTTGCTCGTCGTCTTCGACGGCTACGACCTGATCGTCTACGGGACGGTCCAGACCACCCTGATCGAGACCACCGGCTGGGGCCTGACCAAGGCCACCGCCGGGACGGTCGGCAGCGTCGCGTTCGCCGGCATGCTGGTCGGTGCCATCCTGGCCGGCCGGCTCTCGGACAGCCTGGGCCGCAAGCGGGCGGTGCTCGGCTGCGCCATCGCCTTCTCGGTGTTCACGGTCGCCTGCGCGGCCGCGCCGAACGCGCCCGTCTTCGCCCTGCTGCGGTTCCTGGCCGGGGTCGGCCTCGGCGGCCTGGTGCCCTCGGCCAACGCCCTGGCCGCCGACGTGGTGCCGGCCCGCTGGCGGGCGACGGTCGCCACCCTGATGATGTCCGGCGTGCCCATCGGCGGCTCGATCGCCGCCCTCACCGGCATCGTGATCATCCCGGCCTTCGGGTGGCAAGGCATGTTCCTGATCGGTGTGCTGCCGCTGATCTTCCTGGTCCCGCTCGGCATCAAGTACCTGCCCGACCTGCGGACGGTTGCCGCACCGCACCAGAGCACCGGCTTCCGGGCAATCCTGCGCGCCCCCCACCTGCTGATCAGCGTGGTCTTCGCGGCCGCCACCATGGCCACCCTGTTCGCCTGGTACGGGCTCGGTACCTGGCTGCCCGGGCTGATGCAGCAGGCCGGCTACAACCTCGGGTCGGCGCTGACCTTTGCGCTCACCCTCAACCTCGGGGCCGTGATCGGGTCCGTGGTCACCGCCTGGGCGGGCGACAGGTTCGGGTCGCTGGCCACCGGCGTCGTCGCCGCCGCGATCGCCGCCGCCGCCTTGCTGACGATCGTCACCGCACCGCCGGTGGGGGTGGTCTACGGGGCGCTGGTGCTGGCCGGCATCGGCACCCACGGCACCCAGTGCCTGATCATCGCGGCGGTCGCCGGCCATTACCCGGACCACCTGCGCGGCACCGCGCTGGGCTGGGCCCTGGGCGTCGGCCGGCTGGGCGCGGTCGCCGCCCCGCAGGTCGGCGGTCTGCTGCTGGCCGCCGGGCTGGGCGTGAATTCGAACTTCATCGCGTTCGCGTTGGCCGCGGGCATCGCCGCCGCGTTGATCGCGGTGGCTTGGCGGCTGACGGGCGGCCGCGGCCACCGGGTGACCGGCATCATCGGGCACTGACGGGCCCGACTCCCCACCTCGGGTTTGATCATGAAGGACACGCCCACTGTTCCGCGGCATGAGGGCGGGTTCTTCATGATCAACAGCAGGACGGGGCGGTGACGGTCGCGCGTTCCACCCGCCGGGCCAGTAACGTGCGGGCGTGCCGACTCTCTCCGACTACCGCCACCTGTCCACCGGTAAGGTCCGGGAACTGTACGAGGTGGACGACGAGCTGCTGTTGATGGTCGCGACCGACCGGATCAGCGCCTACGACTATGTGCTCCCGTCACCGATCCCGGACAAGGGTCGGGTGCTCACCGCGACGAGCGTGTTCTTCTTCGATCTGCTGGGCGACGTCGTGCCCAACCACCTGGTCGCCTACGACGACCCGCGGATCCCGGCCGAGGTGCGCGGACGGGCCCTGCTGGTCCGCCGGCTGGAGATGCTGCCGATCGAATGCGTGGCCCGCGGGTACCTGACCGGTTCCGGCCTGACCGACTACCAGGCGACCGGCGAGGTCTGCGGCATTCCGCTGCCGGACGGTCTGATCGAGGCGTCGATGCTGCCGGAGCCGATCTTCACCCCGGCCACCAAGGCGGCCATCGGCGAGCACGACGACAACATCTCATTCGAGCGGGTCGTGGAAACGATCGGCCGGCCGCTGGCCGAGCGGATCCGCGACCTGACCGTCACGCTGTACGAGCGGGCCGCCGCGCACGCCCTGACCCGCGGGGTGCTGGTCGCCGACACCAAGTTGGAGTTCGGCCTGCTCGGTGACCAGGTGGTGCTCGGCGACGAGCTCGTCACCCCGGACTCGTCCCGGTTCTGGCCCACGTTCGGGTACCGGCCCGGCCAGGTGCAGCCCTCGTTCGACAAGCAGTACGTGCGGGACTGGCTGACCTCCGACGCATCCGGCTGGGATCGGCACTCCGGGCAGGAGCCGCCGGCGCTGCCGGACAACGTCATCGGCGCCACCCGGAACCGCTACATCGAGGCCTACGAGCTGATCTCCGGACGCCGGTTCAGCGACTGGATCGGCTGACCGCCGCCGCGGCCCGGCGGACCTCGGCGACTCGCCTCATCCGCAGGTTCCCCGGGCCGGCGAACCCGCGGATGAGGCGAGTCGATTCGTCGGGGCGGCCCCGATCGGGCCCGTCCAGCAGGTCAGTGCGCGTTGCTGCCGGCGAGCTGCAGCCCGACCACCCCGGCGATGATCAGCACGATCGACCCGATGGTCAGCGCGTTGACCGGGTCGTCGAAGGCGATCATCCCGACGATCGCGGTGACCACCGCCCCGATGCCGACCCAGACCGCGTAGGCCGGACCGACCGGCAGCGACTTCAAGGCGAGCATCAGCCCGGCCATCGATGCGGCCAGCAGGACGAAGAACGCGACCGACGGCCAGAGCTTGGACAGCCCGTCGGAGGCCTTGAGCGACAACGCCCAGCCGGCCTCGAGCAGCCCGGACACGATCAGGATCACCCACGCCATGGGGTGAGTCTGCCAACCAGGGCCGCCCCGGCCGGTCCGCGACACCCAGGGCGCCTGGCAGGATCCGATCCGTGTTCGATGGTTTCGCGGAACTGGACGTGCGGGTCAACGGGGTGCGGCTGCGGGGGCGGGTCGGCGGTGACCCGGCCCGGCCGCCGTTGCTGCTGGTGCACGGCTTTCCCGAGTCGCACCTGATCTGGCACCGCATGGCGCCCTCGCTGGCCCGGGACTTCTTCGTCGTGGCCCCCGATCTGCGGGGCTACGGGGCCTCGGAGCGGCCGCCGGCCACCGCGGACCACTCGTCGTACAGCAAGCGGGAGATGGCGCGCGACTGCGTGGCGTTGCTGGCGCACCTGGGCCACGAGCGCTTCGCGGTGGTCGGGCACGACCGCGGTGCCCGGGTGACCGCCCGGCTGGCCGCCGATCACCCCGACCGGGTCACCCGGGCGATGCTGTTGGACATCGCGCCGACCCTGGACATGTACGAGGCCACCTCCCGGGCGTTCGCCACCGCGTACTGGCACTGGTTCTTCCTGATCCAGCCCGCGCCGCTGCCGGAAACGCTGATCGGGGCGCACCCGCGGACGTTCGTGGAGCAGCTGATGGGCAGCGGGTCCACCGGCCTCGCCCCGTTCCCGCCCGGCGTGCTCGCGGAGTATGTGTCGGCGATGGCCGGTCCGGACCGGGCGTTCGGCATGTGCGAGGACTACCGGGCCGCGGCGACCATCGACCTGGAGCACGACCGGGCGGATCGAACAGCCGGTCGGCGGATCACCGTCCCGCTACGCGTGCTGTGGGGTGAGCGGGGAATCATCGGCCGGCTGTTCGACCCGCTGGTGCTGTGGCGCGGCGTGGCCGACGACGTCTCCGGTCGCTCCGTCGACTGCGGGCACTACCTGCCCGAGGAACTGCCCGATGAGGTCGAGCGGGAGATCCGGTCTTTCCTCGCCTGATCGGGGCCGACCGGGCCGCTCGGCCGATTGCCTCCCTCGGGTCCACCGATCGGTGGACCCGGAATTCCACCGGTCCGTCGGCCGGCCGGCGGACCGTCTCGAGCGGCATTGAGGGCGAGAGTTGTTGTCAGCGGCGAGGAACGCCGAGGAACCTCGGTGACGAGGACAACAACGTGAGGTGCTTCGGACATGACGAGGACGAAGACGGGCCGGGGCGTCGCCGGCCGGGCAGTGGCGTGCGGCGCGATCCTGGCCGGAGTGGCGATGGGGGCCCTGATCGGGGCCAACCCCGCCAGTGCGGACACCGGGTCGGGTGACCAGAGTTTCCAGATGGTCCAGCTGACCAACTACACCCCTTACACCTGGAACCTGGAGAGCCGCAACGAGCCCGGTACGCAGTCGCCGGCGCCCCAGACGATCCTGCCCGGGCAGACGGCGGTCTGGGACGGCGACACCAGTGCGAACGTGGCCGAGTGGCGCTACACCTACACCCTGCCGCAGGGCAACGGCGTGGACTACCGGTCGGACAAGCAGCTGATCGACGTCGTGGAGAACAACGGCTACGTGCGAATCGCCGTCGATGACAACGGCTATCACAACCAGACCGCCCCGTCGCGGCTGTCCCACGAGGTCCAGGACGCGGACGGCTACCAGTACCACTGGGACGTGTACTGGAACACCCCGGTGACCGTGACGATCGACAACGCGACCGACTCCGCCGCGGCGACATCCGCGGTGGACGGCCAGTTCCCGCGCGCCGTCGACGGCAGCGTCAAGTGGACGACCAACACCGGCTCCGAGGCCTGGAACTGGGGTGCGCCGACCCGGGCCACCGGGATGCTCTACAACGACTCCTCCGCCGACGCGAAACTGGATGCCGGACAGGAGACCTCGGTCGGCCAGAGCGCCAACTTCGGCCTGGAGATCACCGGGTCCGTCGGCATGAAGGTGTTCGGCGCCTCGGCCAAGCTGGCCGCCTCGGTCGACCTGGACAAGGACTGGGGGTCGGAGGACTCCACCGAGGTCACCGCCGACATGGACGTCGCCCCCGGGCAGGTCGGCTGGATCGACAAGAAGGAGTCCACCGGTGCGCTGACCGGCGAGCTCCAGTTCACCACCCCGGAGGGCGTCACCTTCGACCTGAAGAACGTCACGCTGTCGCAGGGCGACCTGGTCAACCCCGACGCCGGCAAGTCGCCGATCCGGGCCGGCGTGCTGGACATGCCGCACACCTGCCAGATCAGCGACGCCCCCTGCTACGTCGGCAAGTGACCGGCCGGCGGGACCGACGGCCCGCCGCCCCGACGCCGAACCGCACCACCCCTGACCCCATCAACCCGGCCTGCACCACCACCTGAAGAACCCATCACCGCCGCCCCGCCCGGACGACACCACCCGGCGCCGGCCCCGCTCGAGGAGATCCATCATGAACGTTCGCACCTTCGCCCGGATCGGCACCGCCATCGTGGCGGCCGGCGTCATCGGCACCCTGGGCGTCGGCCTGGCCCAGGCCGACAGCACCGCGGTCGACCCGAACGCCGGCATCGTCGCCGGCAGCGGCCACCTGGTCGTCATCGACGCCACCAAGGACAAGGACGCGGCCGTCAACCTGCTGACCCACTACAAGGATTCGCCCGACCACACCTTCATCCCGGACGGCCAGCCGACTTATGGTCAGTCCGACTGGCAGCCGGCCACCTTCGCCGACGGGACAACGGGGATCCCCGGCATCGCCGGGTCCGCCACCGACAAGATCAGCATGGTGCTGTCGGTCAAGCACACCGAGTCCTCCAGCGTGAAGATCGGCGGGTCGGTCGAGACGTCCTTCGGGTACGACCTGGCCGGGGTGGTCGACACCGAACTCTCGTTCAAGTTCAGCGGCGGCCACACCTGGGATTCCTCCACCACCGACACCGCGCAGATCTGGGCGACCGCCCTGCCCAACAAGGCGGTCTGGATCGAGGCCTCCACCAGCGAGGCGACCTTCACCGGCGACTTCCGCTTCGGCTACGAGGGCAACGAGTACCTGGTGAAGAACGTGACCATCACCCAGCCGGCCGCGCAGAACGCCAACGGCACGGCCGTCACCAACTACCGGGTCGAGGAGGCCGACTTCAACGCGGTGAACGTGCCGACCAACCTGCGGGGCGGGATGTTCAACGTGAACCAGGCGCCGCAGCTGAAGTCCTACATCAGCAACGGGCACTGACCGACTCGCGACCCGAAGGGCCCGGCCACCGGCCGGGCCCTTCGCGCGTCCGGCCGGTGTTCGATGGCGGCCTCACGAGCTCGGCCGACGAGGAGCCGGTCAGCGGGTCACGGACTGCGGTCGCTCGGCGGCGCGCACCTTGTCCGGATTGCGGACGAGGTAGATGGCGGCGATCCGGTCGTCCACGACATCCCAGGTGAGGACGGTGTCCAGCGCGTCCCCGACGTAGCCCAGGATGCCGGCCCGGCCGTTGACCAGCACGGGCTCGATCCGGACCGGCCCGCCGTACCCCTTGGCCTGGATGCCGATGAGGAAACGCCCGACCTTGTCCGCGGTGCAGATCGGCCGCAGCCCGGCCGAGACCTTGCCGCCACCGTCGCTGGTCAGCACCACATCGGGGGCCAGCACGTCGAGCAGATCCTGCAGTTTCCCGGTGGTCGCAGCACGCAGGAACCGTTCGGCGACCTGCTGGGCGGCGGTGCTGCGCGGGGCCCCCTCGTCCAGCGAGGGGCGGCGAGCCTGGACGCCGGACCGAGCCCGATGGGCGATCTGCCGGACCGCCACCGGCGTCTTCCCGATCGCTTCCGCGATCTCATCGTGCCCGAAGGCGAACACCTCGCGCAGCACGAAGACCGCGCGCTCGTCCGGCGTCAGCGAATCGAGCACGACCATCATCGCCATCGAGACCGAGTCGGCCAGCACCGCGTCGTCGGCGACGTCGGGCACCGTCACCAACGGTTCGGGCAGCCAGGGGCCGACGTACTCCTCCCGCCGCCGGGCGTTGCCGCGCTGCCGGTTGAGCGCCTGCCGCGTCGCGATCCGGGCCAGGTAGGCTCGCGGGTTGCGGATCTCGGACGTGCGGGCCGCCTCCTGCCAGCGCAGGTAGCTCTCCTGCACGACGTCCTCGGCGTCGGTGACGGAGCCGGTGATCTCGTAGGCGATGGTGAACAGCAGGTCGCGGTGCCGGACGAAGTCATCCAGGCCCGGGCCGGAATCGTCTGTGCTCGTCATCCGATCGACCCCCGGTCGGGCACCCGGCACGAATCGGAAAAGCCTTGGGACGACAGGCCCAGGGTGGAGTTGAACCGCGATCGCAGGTTCTCCACGGCGACCAGCATGGTCAACTCGACCAACCCGGCGTCACCGAGGTCGGTGCGCAGGTGCCGGGTCATCTCGTCGGTGACCGCGGGCGGTGTGGCGGTAGCCGCCTCGGCGAACTCCATCACCCGCCGCTCGAGCGGGGTGAACGCGTCGCTGGTGCGCCAGGTCGGCACCTGCTCGAGCTTGGCGGGTTCCAAACCCTGCGTGTGCGCGAGGAAGTAGCCGAAATCCAGGCACCATCCGCATTCGATCTGCACCGCCGCGGTCATCTCGGCGAGCTTGCCCAGGTGCGGCGGCAGGGTCCGGAACCGCGAAACCCCGGCTTCCAGGGCCAGATCCGCCCGAAGCACCCTCGGGTTGTGCCACATCGCTCGCAGGGGGTCGGCCGGCCCACCGAACCTGCGTGCGACCAGACGGTCGATCTGCTTGGCGAACCAGCCGCGGGGCGGGGTCAGCGGCACCCGGGCGCGGGGGGAGTGGGTGAGCGTCGTCGTGGAGGTAGGGGTCATGCCCATGGGACACCGGCCGGCCGGGAAGTGTGACCGGCCCGCCGGATGTGGCGGGCCGCAGGGTTGACATCCGCGCGGACCATCGGACCTCCGATGTGACGGGTGGGACGAATGTCAGACGGTGACCACGCCCTTGCGGGGGGCGAGCAGGAACGCGCACAGGTACAGGGCAGCGACGATCAGCAGCAGGTTGCGGTAACCGGTCAGCAGGGCCAGGTACTCCATGGTGCCGCCGAGCATGGCGCCGAGCAGGTTGAGCCCGAACGCCGACCGGGAGTCGTCGGAGGCGCCGAACCGTTTGGAGAAGGCCACGTTGGCCAGGTAGATCGGGATGAATGCGAGCACCACCGCCACGATCAACCGTGGCCAGAACGGCAGGCTCAGCAACCACTCCGGTTCGACGAAATAGCAGACGGCCAGGGACGCCGCGATGCCGGCGAACACCAAGGGAAGCGGCGGGGTACGGAATCGTCGGGTGGTCTCGACGGCAGCGAGCACGATGACCAGGACGCCGGCGAAGACGAACGCGTTGACCAGCCAGGTGGTGCCGAACAGCAACGCGAACGTCGCGATGTTCTTGGTCTCCAGCAGCAGGAACGCGGCGCCCATGAAGAACAGGTCGGCGTACGGCCGCATCGCCCGGAACGGGCCGCCCAGGGCGCGGACCGCGATCAGCGAGATCAGCAGGATGCCGCCGAGGGTCCACAGGTAGATCGCCGGGATGGAGCCACCCTGGTAGTACAGGAAGGGCCGGTCGTCGGTGGCCGGCGCGATCACCGGGCCGGCGGCGACCCAGGCCTCGCCGCACGACTGGTTCGTCTCGTTCAGCGCGGCGCTGACCACGGCCTGCCCGCCGCCGACCTTGTCCACGCACGGGGTGTGCTCGAAGGCCGCCGCCGCGGTGCCGGCCAACCGGTCGATCAGCCAGTCCTCGCGGTAGTAGTTGTACATCGCGAACAGTCCGTCGTCGGTGAGGTGTTCGCGGGCGTCGGTCAGGGCCTGCTCGGTGAACAGGAAGCTCTCCAGCCGGATCTGCGAGGCGCCGGTGACCAGGGCGAGCGAGTCGGGCAGGGCGAACAGGATCAGGTCGTACGTGCTGTCGGTGGTCTCCAGGAACGCTCGGCCGTCGTTGACGTACCGGGTCACCCGCGGATCGGCGTACGGGTGGTCCGGGTTCTTCTCGACGCCGATCTCCATGATCCGGGGATCGATGTCGACGGCGTCGACGTGCTGGGCGCCCTTGGACAGCGCGATGGCGACATCGGAGCCGGACCCGGCGCCGATGATCAGCACGTTGCGCAGCGGGTTCTGCGGCGAGCGTTCGTAGGGCAGCCCGTACTGGGCCTCCTCGGTGAGCCGAACCTGGGCCGGCCGCATGATCTGATGCGGCACCCCGTTCACCGAGATGTCGGTGATCGGCGCCTCACCCAGGACCCGGTCCTCGGTATGCACCTTGTAGTACGGCGACCAGGAGACGCCCGGCGCGAGCGTCTCGACCAGCAGGAACGCGACCATGGCCAGTCCGCAGGCGGCCGACAGCCACCGCTTCCAGCCGTCGATCAGCAGGACGAAGCCGATCGTGACGACGATGCCCCAGACCACCGACGGGGCGCGGAGGAAGGACATTGCGGTGAACGCAACGATGCCCAGGAGCGAGCCGACGAGGTCCCAGCGGTAGGCGGTCAGCGGGCGCAGGTGCGGGAAGCAGCGGCCGACCGCCTCGGCCGGCCCGGCCAGGCAGGCTGCGACCAGCACGAAGATCACCGGCAGGACCGCCCAGGCGGGTGGCCCGGAGGTGTGCAGCGAGGTGAAGTAGATGACGTCGTCGCCGGCCCGGTCGATCGTCACCGGCTCCAGGAAGACCAGGATGACCAACGCGGCCAGGATGATCGGCGCGGCGGGCAGCACCGACCAGCGGTGCCGGGCGATCAAGAAGCCCAGGCCGATGCCAAGGAACGAGCCGAGGAGCACGAAGTTCGAGAAATAGCTCAGGTGCACGACGTTGGCGCCGAGCCACCGGATCAGGGCCAGCTCCAGGAAGAGCATCAGCGACGAGCCGAGCACCAGCCGCCGGACCACCCGGTGGTCGGGCTTCTCCGGGGCCTCGTCGGTGCGTCGGCCCAGCCACGACCGGCCGGTTCGCCGGGCGGTCGTCGTCGCGGCGGAGCCCGCGGTGCCGGTGGTGGGTTCTTCCTGGTCGGCGTCCGTCATCGGGATCCTCCGCCGGCCCCGCGAACGTGGTGCCGGTTGTGGTCAGGGGCGGTCAGGGGCAAGCCGTGCTCACAGATCCTGAGCCCGGCCGTCGTCCAGGTTGACCCAGCGGGTCGATTCCGGCCCCAACCGATCGATCAGCCCGTAGACCATGGCCGGGTTGGCCAGCACCTTCTCATGAATCGGCACCGCGATGGCCGGTGCCACCTCGTGCAGGTAGTCGATGGCTTCCTTGACGGCCATCCAGGGCGCCGACACCGGCAGCGCCAGGATGTCCACGTCGCGGCCCGGCAGGGTGAACGAGTCACCGGGCAGGAACAACCGATCGCCGATCAGAAAACAGGCATTCGTGATGCCGGGCAGATCCCCGTAGATGATCGCGTGATCGACGACCCAGGCCTGCACCTGGGTGCCCAGGTCGTCCAGGACGTCACCGGTCTGGACCGGGGTGGCTTCGATGCCGTGATCGGCCAGGGCGGTGACGGTGTCCGGGTCGGCGTAGAGCCGCGCCTCGGGATTCGTCGCCAGGACTGCCTTCAGCCGCTCGGGATCGACGTGATCGGGATGCTGATGGGTGACCAGGACCCCGGTCAGGCCGGTGAGCTGCTCGAACGGGCCGGAGAAGACGCCGGGATCGGTCAGGATGCTGGCCTGCTCGTCCACGATGTGCAGGCATGAATGGCCGTACTTGGTGATCCGCATAGTCGGGTCAGGCTATGCCCAGGCTGACGTTCCGGGATGCTCGGGTGCGCTATTGCAGGAGCAGCCAGGCGGCGAAGAAGCCGAGGGAGTTGGTCGCCCAGTGCAGCAGCATCGTGGTCTTGATGCCCTTGCCCAGCCGGGCCATCACACACATCAGCACGCCGGCGACCGTCATCGAGAGCACGGCCGCGGACGTGGTGATCCAGGGGTTGGTGCCGATGGTCTCGCCGACCGCGGCGTTGGCCTGACCGATGCCCATCGACGGGAGGATGTGCCAGAGCCCGAACAGGATCGACGCGCCGAGCACGGGACCCCACCGCCAGCGGATCGCCGGCGCCGCCCCCATCAGCGCGGGGAGCACACCGCGGAACGCGATCTCCTCCAGGACCACGGTGCCCAGCGGGATCTGCACCAGGACGACGTAGAGCATCATCGGCAGGCTCGCCCCACCGGTCCGGGAGTCCAGGAACGCGCTCGAGGTGGCCGGGATGATCATGCCCAGCGCGAACACCAGTGCCGTACTGCCGACCAGGAGCAGGCCGACGCCCACCGGCCGGTGCCAGTGCCGGATACTCCAGCCGATCGCCACCGGTCCGGCGCCGCCCCGGGTCGAGATGTAGAGCAGAAGCGCCGCGACGGACAGGTTCCAGGGCACGTAGGCCCACGGCGCAATGACCCGGTTGGCCACGAAGTTGCTGATGACCAGCAGCAGGATCGCGGCGGCCAGGGCGAGCAGTCGTCGGCGGCGCGCGCGGTGATGACGGACCGCGGGTCGCGGCTGAACTGCGGTGTTCATGCTTCTATCGTGGACCTCATCCCGCAGGCGCACCATGGAAACAGCTCGGTCACGGGTCACACCGGCCGGTGAGTCGAGGGAGGGGAGGTGCGCGATGGCCAGTCCGGTCAAGCGGGTGCAACGCAATCCCTACGCCGACTTCCTGCGTGCGTTCTCCCTGCTCATCGTCATTCTCTGGCACTGGTCGTTCACCATCCTGGTCTGGAACGACAACGGCCCGTACGCGACCAGCCCGCTGGGGTTCACCTCGGGACTGTGGATCCTGACCTGGCTGCTCCAGGTGATGCCGCTGTTCTTCTACATCGGCGCCTACGTGCACCTGAAGGCATGGGAGCGGGCCGCCGCGCGCGGCGAGGGGTTGATGCACTTCGCGCTCCGGCAGGCCCGATCGCTGGCCATCCCGTGCGCGGCATTGATGGGTACCTGGGTCGTGCTCGGCATCATCGTCACGAGCGTCTGGGACATCCAGTGGGCGTGGCAGGCGATCACCATGGTGCTCTCGCCGTTGTGGTTCGTCGCCGTCTACCTGCTGCTGGTGTGCCTCATGCCGATCACGGTCTGGCTGCACCGGCGGTACGACCTGCTGGTCCTGGTCGTGCTGGCCGGCCTGGCCGTGATCGTGGACATCCTGCGGTTCCGGGTGGACATCCCCGGGATCGAGTGGGTCAACATGATCTTCGTCTGGGGCTTCTGCTTCCAGCTGGGCTACTTCTACGACCGGATCTCCGGCGCGGGTGTCGCCCCTCGGTATGCCGACGGTCGGATCGACTGGGCGTACCAGGCCCCGCGGTTCCGGCAGCAGGCCAAGGTGATGACCGCCGCCGGCCTGTTCGCGCTGGTCGGGCTGGTTTTCTCGGGGCTCTACCCGGGGTCGATGGTCGGGGTGCCCGGCGAGGACTCGAACATGGCCCCGCCGACGGTGTGCATCGTCGCGCTGATGGTGTTCCAGGCGGGCGTCGCCGAGTTGCTCCGGCCGGCCGTGCTGCACGCGCTGGGCAAGGGTGGCGCCTTCGCCAAAGCGACCACCGTGTTCACCCGGTTCGCGTTGCCCCTGTTCCTGTTCCACACCACGGGCATGGCGCTGTCCCGCGGCGTGGAATGGTCCATCTTCGGCCCGCAGACCGAGGCCGTCGAACCGACGCTGATGTGGTGGCTGCTCCGGCCGGTTTCAGTCGTCGGTCCGCTGCTCGCCACCCTGCCGGTCATCTACCTGTTCGGCCGGCGGTGGCAGACCCAGACCACCGCGCCGCCGCCGCGGATCTTCCCGGTCGAGGACGAGGAGGTCGGTGACGGCGGCGACGCGCCCCGGCGGGAGTCGACCCGCCAGCGCCGGCACGAGCGGCGGCTCGGTGCGGGCGGTTTCTGACGACGCAGGCGTCAGGCCGCCTCTTCGACCAGTTCCTGAGCCGCGGCCAGCCCGGCCAGCTCGCCGACGAGAGCGGACGCGTCCTCGTCGTTGGCCGCGGTCGGGGTGAACGTGTCGCCGGCAACCTGACCGAACACGTTGGCCAGGCCGAAATTCGCCCCCGCCACCGGCATCTTGAGGTAGCTGCCGAGCAGCTCCAGCTGCGCCCGGGCGCGCGCGCCACCGCCGCCGGCGCCGTAGGTCAAGACACCCAGCGGGGTGCCGGTCCACTCGGCGTGCAGGTAGTCGACGGCATTGAGCAGGGTGGCCGGCGGGAAGCCGTTGTACTCCGGCGAGACGAAGATCAGCGCGTCGGCCTCGTCCACCGCGGCCGACCAGGCCTTGGTGTGCGGGTGGACGTAGTTGCCTGTCCGCGGGTGGTGCGGCTCGTCGAACATCGGCAGGTCGACCTCGGCCAGGTCCAGCACCTCGACGCGCTCGAACGCGCCCTGCTGCCGGGCCTGATCGGCCAGCCACCGCCCGATCGGGGCCCCCAACCGGCCCGGTCGGGTGGACGCGATGACGATCTTGAGGGTGCTCATGGGAACTCCTGATTGTTCGCGGGGCTCATATATGAGGTCTCAACTAAGGATGACGCGTCAACATTCCGCCGTCCATATGGCGATGGTCACGCTCTGTCGGGACCCGCTCACCCCCTCCCGCCCCGGCCCCTCCGCCCCAACCGCGCGGATCGTCGACGCGGGCGCGGCTGAACCGGTCGACTCCCGTCCCATCCGGCACATCCGAGGCGCGATGATCCGCGCAGTTGTCCACGGCCGGCCGACCCGACCCGGCTCCGGACCCGACCCGGGCTCCGACCCGGCGCCAGGCCCGGCGCCAGGCCCGGACGGGCACCCCGGCCGGCACGATGCCGGTGGAGCCCGTTGGGCCGACTAAGCTCGACGGCGGCCGAACCGGGTCATGTTCGCGCGCCGCAGCGCCGTGGCCCCGGTGTTGCGGCCGTCCCGAACGCCGAACCCTTGGGGGTATGTCGTGGCTCGCGTGGCCGTCGATGTCGTCATCAAGCCGGAGATCCTCGACCCGCAGGGCAAGGCGATCCTCGCCGCGCTCGGGCGGTCCGGGCATGCCGGGATCACCGCGGTCCGCCAGGGCAAGCACTTCGACCTCGAGGTCGACGACTCGGTCACCGACGCCGAGCTCGAGGAGATCGCCGGCACGCTGCTGGCGAATCCGGTGATCGAGACCTGGACCGTCACCCGGCTGGTCGACGCCTGATGGCCGGGACCGGACCGGCCCGGGTCGGCGTCATCACCTTCCCGGGCACGCTCGACGACGTCGACGCCGCGCGGGCGGTCACCTACAGCGGTGCCGAGGCGGTCCCGCTCTGGCACGCCGACGCCGATCTGCGCGGGGTCGACGCGGTCGTCGTGCCGGGTGGCTTCTCCTACGGCGACTACCTGCGGGCCGGCGCGATCGCCGCGCAGGCGCCGGTCATGCGCTCGGTCGTCGATGCCGCGCGCCGCGGCATGCCCGTGTTGGGCATCTGCAACGGGTTCCAGGTCCTGTGCGAGGCCGGCCTGCTGCCCGGCGCGCTGATCCGCAACGCCAGCCTGCGCTTCATCTGCCGCGACCAGTGGCTGCGGGTGGAGAACACGTCGACGGCCTGGTCGACCCGGTTCGATCCCGGTGCCGAGATCCTGGTGCCGATGAAGAACGCCGAGGGCTGCTACGTCGCCGCCGACGCCGTGCTCGACGAGCTGGAGGGCGAGGGTCGGGTCGTGTTCCGCTACGTCGGCGACCCGCCGCGGCAGGGCAACCCGAACGGCGCCCTGCGCGACATCGCCGGCATTAGCTCGCCCGACGGGCGCATCGTCGGGCTGATGCCGCACCCCGAGCACGCCATCGACCCGCTGACCGGGCCGACCGACGACGGGCTCGGGCTGTTCTATTCGGTGCTCGATTCGATCGGGGTGGCCGCATGACGAGCCAGGACCAGGTGGCCCATCCGACGCAGGCCGACCTGCTGGACATCACCGACCCGGTCGGCGCGATCGACCTGGTCGACCAGGGCCCCGTGTTGGACACCGTGGCCCGGGCCGCCGCCACCCCGGCGATCGAGCAGCCGTACCGCGAGCTCGGGCTCAAGGACGACGAGTACGCCCGGATCCGCGAGATCCTGGGCCGCCGGCCGACCGACGCCGAGCTGGCCATGTACTCGGTGATGTGGTCCGAGCACTGCTCCTACAAGTCGTCCAAGGTGCACCTGGCGTACTTCGGGCAGACCACCACCCCGGAGATGAGGGCCACGATGCTCGCCGGCATCGGGGAGAACGCCGGCGTCGTCGACATCGGCGACGGCTGGGCGGTCACCTTCAAGATCGAGTCGCACAACCACCCGTCGTTCGTCGAGCCCTACCAGGGCGCGGCGACCGGCGTCGGCGGCATCGTCCGCGACATCCTGGCGATGGGCGCCCGGCCGGTCGCGGTGATGGACCAGCTGCGGTTCGGCCCGGCCACCGCCGCCGACTCGCAGCGGGTGGTGCCCGGCGTGGTCGCCGGCGTCTCCGGCTACGGCAACTCCCTGGGCCTGCCCAACATCGGCGGCGAGGTGATCTTCGACCCGTCCTACGCCGGTAATCCGCTGGTCAACGCGGCCTGCATCGGCGTCCTCCGGGCGTCCGACCTGCACACCGCGCACGCCTCCGGCACCGGCAACAAGGTCATCCTGTACGGCTCGCGGACCGGGCTCGACGGCATCGGCGGGGTCTCCGTGCTGGCCTCCGACACGTTCGCCGGTTCGGACGAGGGCGGGGGTGGGCATTCGAAGGCACGCAAGAAGCTGCCGTCGGTGCAGGTCGGCGACCCGTTCGCGGAGAAGGTGCTGATCGAGTGCACCCTGGAGGTGTTCCACGCCGGGCTGGTGGTGGGCATCCAGGACCTCGGCGGGGCGGGCCTGTCCTGCGCGACCTCGGAACTGGCCTCCGCCGGCGACGGCGGGATGCACATCGTGCTGGACAACGTGCCGCTGCGGGCCGAGGGCATGACGCCGGCCGAGATCCTGTCCAGCGAGTCGCAGGAGCGCATGTGCGCCGTTGTCACGCCGGACAAGGTGCAGGAGTTCCTGGCCGTCTGCGCCAAATGGGAGGTGCAGGCCGACGTCATCGGTGAGGTCACCGACGGCGACCGGCTGACCATCGAGTTCGCCGGCGAGGTCGTGCTGGACGTGCCGCCGCGGTCGGTCGCCCACGACGGCCCGGTCTACCGGCGGCCGGTGCAGCGCCCGGACTGGCAGGACGCCCTGCAGGCCGACACCACCGCGTCCCTGGCCCGGCCCGAGGTCGGCGAGCTGCGCGAGCTGATCCTGCGGATGATCGCCTCGCCCAACCTGTGCTCGCGGGCCTGGGTGACCAACCAGTACGACCGGTACGTGCGCGGCAACACCGTGCTGGCCCAGCCGGCCGACGCCGGCATCATCCGGGTATCTGAAGATCCGACCGGTGCCAGCGGACGGCCTGACCGTGGCATTTCCATGGCCACCGACTGCAGCGGCCGCTACACCCTGCTCGACCCCTACGTGGGCGCGCAGCTGGCCCTGGCCGAGGCGTACCGCAACGTCGTGACCACCGGCGCCGTGCCGCTGGCCGTCACCGACTGCCTGAACTTCGGCTCGCCGGAGGACCCGGCCGTGATGTGGCAGTTCGAGCAGGCCGTGCGCGGCCTGGCCGACGGCTGCGCGCAGCTGGGCATCCCGGTGACCGGCGGCAACGTCTCGCTGTACAACCAGACGGCCGGGGTGAACATCCTGCCCACGCCGGTGGTCGGCGTGCTGGGCGTCATCGACGACGTCCGGCGGCGCACCATCCCGGGCATCGGCCAGGACACCGGCGAGACCCTGCTGCTGCTGGGCACCACCCGGGACGAGTTCGACGGCTCCGCCTGGGCCGACGTCGTGCACGGGCACCTGGGCGGCCGCCCGCCGGTGGTCGACCTGGAGGCCGAGCGGGTGCTCGGCGAGATCCTGGTCGCCGGCTCGCGGGACGGCATGATCTCCGCCGCGCACGACGTGTCCGAGGGTGGCCTGGTCCAGACGCTGGTGGAGATGTGCCTTTCCGGCGAGTCCGGCGCGCGGGTCGTGTTGCCGGAGGGAGCGGACCCCTTCGTGTGGCTGTTTTCCGAATCCACCGCCCGGGTGGTGGTCGCGGTGCCGCGCACCGAGGAGCTGCGGTTCACCGAGATGTGCTCGGTGCGGCAGCAGCCGTGGGTCAAGATCGGCGTCGTCGACCGCGGCGACACCGGCGCCCCGGAGGAGCAGGTGCTGGACATCCAGGGCGTGGCCTCGTTCCGGCTGGCCGAGTTGCGGGAGGCGTTCGAGGGGACCCTGCCGGGGCTGTTCGGCTGACCCGCTGCCACCGGCCGGTCGGCGGGGAGCATCCGGTCGCGCCAGGTCGCCCGAGGTCCCCGGACGTCCGTCCCGACCGCGCCGGCGGGGGTCTCATCGGCCGCCGACGGGGCCGGCCTCGCGCCGGGCCGGGTCGTCCGGGGGCAGCCAGGGTGGGCCGGCCGCGGCCGGTGCCGGGTACAGCCATCCGCGGTCGGCGGACTGCGCGTTGGCCACCCGCAGGAACTCGGCCAGCGCCGACGTCGGCGCCTCCGCCCGCCAGGCCAGCGACCACGGGTAGTAGGGCTGGGCCTCCCGCGGCCAGCGCAGCGCGAAGCCATGCTCGGCGTACCGGCTGGCGTAGCTGTGGAACTCCAGGAAGCGGGTTCGGCCGGCCGACCGGGTGACCCGGGCCAGGCAGTGGCTGAATGCCCCGGGCGTGCCGAGCCAGCGCAATTCGATGCCCAGGTCCCGTTCCGCGGCGCTCAGGAAGTCCCCGTGCGCGTTGTAGCTGCCGGACTCGGGCGGGTCGCCGAAGACGTCGAGCGGGCCGTCGTGCAGCGAGGCGGTCGCGAGCCCGGCGTCGCCGGTCGGCTCCCCGCCCGGCCCGCCGACCAGCACCAGCGGTTCCAGGCGAAGCAGCCGGTGCTCCCACCCGGTTGGATGCTCGACGAGCATGCGCGGGGTGATCCGCAGGATCGCGACGTCGAGGCGGTACTGGAGCAGAGCCTCCAGCTGGGTCGCGCTGTCCAACGCGTGCTCGGTCAGGGCCACGTCCGGGAACCGCGCGGCATAGGCGTCCGCGACCTCCCGGCTGGTGTCCAGCTCGAACACATGCGCCATCCGTACGGTGTTCGCCCGCGCCGGTTGCTGCATCGCGTGCGCGATGGCCAGCAGCCGCCGCGCCTCGGCCAGGAACTGCTCTCCGCGGGCGGTGAGGGTGACGTGCCGGGTGTCCCGGACCAGCAGTTGGGCGCCGACCTGCTCCTCCAGCCGCCGGATCTGCTTGGACAGGGCCGGCTGGCTGATGTAGAGCTTTGCGGCGGCCCGCCCGAAGTGCAGCTCATCGGCGACCGCCACGAAGCAGCGCACCAACCGCAGGTCCAGATCCATGCCGCCTTCCAGGGTCGTCCGGAGGGTCGCCAGACGGACTCTTGCCGCGGTTCACGGTAGCCGGGGCCGGGCTCAGCAGCGCTGGCCGGTTATCAATCCGGAAACCATCGGTCTTGGACGGTCTGCCCAGCCGGGTGTTTGGCTGGATGGGTCAGGGGGACCACCCGAGCTCGGCGAAGGATGGCGAATGACCCAGCCCGGCACTCCGGTCGTGTTCATCCATGGCCTGTGGCTGCACGCCACGAGCTGGCAACCGTGGATCGACCTGTTCCGCGAGGCCGGGTACGACCCGATCGCGCCGGGCTGGCCGGGCGAACCGGCGACGGTCGCCGAGGCCCGCGAGCGCCCGGACGAGGTGGCCGACCGCGGGATCGACGACGTCACGGCGCACTTCGCCGAGATCATCAGCGGATTGTCCGCGCCGCCGGTGCTCATCGGCCATTCCTTCGGCGGTCTGATCACCGAGAAATTACTGGGTCAGGGCATCGGGGCGGCCGGGGTGGCCATCGATCCGGCGCAGATCAAGGGGGTGCTGCCGCTCCCGCTGGCCCAGTTGCGGTCCGGCCTGCCGGCGCTGGGCAATCCGGCGAACCTGCATCGCTCGGTGACCCTGATCGAGAAGGAGTTCCGGTACGGGTTCGGTAACGCGCTGACGGAGGAGGAGTCGTCCGAGCTGTTCCAGGCGTGGACGATCCCGTCGCCGGCTCGGCCCCTGTTCCAGGCCGCGGCCGCCAACTTCGTCCTGCACTCGCAGGCGGCGGTCGAGACCGGCAACCAGACCCGCGGCCCGCTGCTGCTGATCTCGGGCACGGCCGACCACACCGTGCCCGACGTCGTCACCAACTCGACCTTCAAGCGGTACCGCGATTCCACGGCGGTGACGCATCTGCAGAAGTTCGAGGGCCGCGGCCACTCGCTGACCATCGACCGCGGCTGGAAGGACGTGGCCGACGCCGTCCTGGAGTGGCTGCGCGGGTGCGGGCTGTGACGGTGGGCCGGTCGACCCCGGCCGGCGCCGGCGCCGGCGCCGCGGGTGGCCGGGTGAGCGGCGATCTGGACGGCCGCGTTGCCGTCGTGACCGGCGCCAGCCGGGGCATCGGGGTGGCGATCGCCCGGACCCTGGTCGCCCAGGGCGCCCATGTGATCGCGGGGGCCCGGCGGACCTCGGCCGAGTTGACCGACCTGACGGACGCGGGCGGGGTCGAGTTCGTCGCGGTCGACCTTGCCGGGGCCGATGCGGCCGAACCGCTGTTGGCCGCGGCGCTGGCCCACGGCGGCGTGGACATCCTGGTGAACAACGTCGGGGCGGTCACCCCTCGGCCGGGTGGTTTCCTGTCCGTGACCGACGATCAGTGGTTGGCCTCGCTCACCCTGAACCTGTTGGCTGCCGTCCGGGTCACCAGGGTCGTGCTGCCCACCATGCTGGCCGCGCGCCGGGGCAGCATCGTCACCGTCGGCTCGGTCAACGCGTTCCTGCCCGACCCCGCCGTCATCGACTACTGCGCCGGCAAGGCGGCGCTGACGAACTTCAGCAAGGCCCTGTCGAAGGAGGTCGGCGGCCAGGGCATCCGGGTCAACAGCGTGAGCCCGGGTCCGGTCGCGACCGACCTCTGGCTCGGGAGCGGTGGTGTCGCGGCCACCATCGCCGCGGCCACCGGGGCGGACCCGGCCGCCGTGGCCGCCCAGGCCGCGGCCGGCAGCGTCACCGGACGGTTCACCCGGCCCGAGGAGGTGGCCGAGTTGGTCGCCTTCCTGGCCGGCGACCGCGCCGCCAACATGACCGGGACGGACGTCACCATCGACGGCGGTCTGATCACCACACTGTGACCGGTCCCGGCCCGGGCGAATCGCCCCCGGCCGGACGCGCGGTGACGTTTCAGCGGGTGCGGATGGAGGACTGCGTGGTGTCCGTGACCCATCCGACGGATTCGGCCGTCAACCGGTGCCACCGTCGGTAGTGACGCAGCATCGCGTGCTCGCCACCGTCGACGACGGATCGACGGACCACCGCTCCGGCCACCTGCGCCCGGGCCAGCCAGGGCTCGGTGGACGGGGTCGGGACCATCCGGTCGCGGGTGCCCTGCACGACGGCGATGGGTACCCCCCGCAGCCCCGTCACCGGATCGTCCGGCTTGAACCACGGGGCGAGGCCGACCGCGCCCGCCACCACACCCGCTTCGGCCAGGTGGGCGGCCACCCGGCCGCCCAGTGAATGCCCGACCGCGATCAAGGGGACGCCGGGATGGGTCGCGGTCATCCGGTCGAGCGCCCAGTGCGCGTCAGCCAGCACGGCCGCGCCGTCACCGTTCCAGCCGCGGACGGAATTGCGCAGCCGGTACACGGCGGCGCCGGGAGTCGACCGGGCGACGGATCGGGCGACCGGCCACAGCCGCAGCGCGGCCAGGCTCCAACGGCCGACGGCCGCCGTCGAGTCGGCCGAACCGCCATGCAGGACCAGGACCGCGAACCGGGCGTCGCGCGGCGCCGACGTACGGAACAGCATCGCGCCGGACGAACGTTGAACCTTCACATCACGAGTATCCGGAGCCAGGGGTGGGGCCGGATGGGTGGTGCGCCCGCGTCGGGGCCCGTTGGCGCCCCGGGCGGGCCGCCTACGCTGCCGACCATGGCCCGCACCGTCACCCGTCGCCAGCTCGCCGCCGCGCTCGCGGCGATCGACGCCGCCGGGCCGGAGCCGGATCGGGCCACCACCGCGGAGGCCGTCCGCGCGAGCCTGCGGTGGCTGGCGCAGCAGCACCCGGGTAAGGCGGTGGAGATCCGGGTGCCTCCGTTCGCCGCCGTGCAGGCCATCGGCGGGTTGAGCCACACCCGGGGCACCCCGCCGAACGTCGTGGAGACCGACCCGGTCACCTGGATCGGACTGGTCACCGGCGCGGTGGCCTGGGACGACGCGCTGGCCGGCGGGCGGGTCACGGCCAGCGGGACCCGAGCCGACCTGTCGTCCCTGCTGCCGCTGGCCGACCGGACCACCGGGGATGGGATCGATCACCCGTCCGGCCCGCGCGGCTGAAGCGGTACGCAACTGTCACACCGGTCACCAACCCGGTGAGTTCGTCCGCGCCGGCGGAGGTATCCGCGCGGGAGGGGTGGCGCCGCGGGTGGTTCGGCGCGAAACACCCCCAGCCCAACCAGGTACAGTGGGGTACCGCTGATTCCCCTGAACAGTTCCCACTCATGGCGTTCATTAGAGGAGCACGGTTACGTGGTCATTGGCCCGCCTGCGCGCGCGACCCGGTCCGCACCGACGCCTCTGCCGTCGCCGACGGTGCGGCGCAACGGGCCCGGTCTTGCCGAAGCCCTCGATCCGGCGCTCGATCCCGAACGTGACCCGTCGCCCCGCGAGGAGTGCGGGGTGTTCGGCGTGTGGGCGCCCGGCGAGGATGTGGCCAAGCTCACCTACTACGGCCTCTACGCGTTGCAGCACCGCGGCCAGGAGGCGGCCGGCATCGCCGTCGCCGACGGATCGCAGATCGTCGTGTTCAAGGACCTGGGCCTGGTCTCCCAGGTCTTCGACGAGCAGACGCTGTCCTCGCTGGTCGGACACATCGCGGTGGGTCACTGCCGGTACTCCACCACCGGCTCCACCACCTGGGAAAACGCGCAGCCCACCTTCGCCATCACCGACGTGGGGTCGGGCATCGCGCTGGGCCACAACGGCAATCTGGTGAACACCGTCGAGCTGGCCGCGCGGGTGTCCGCGCTGCCGGGCCGGGCGGGCCGCGGCAAGTGCAGCACCGACTCCGACGTGGTCACCCGGCTGCTGGCCGGCCGGTCGGCCGACGCCGGCCTGGAGGCCGCGGCGATGGAGCTGCTGCCGGACCTGCAGGGCGCGTTCAGCTTCGTCTTCTGCGACGAGCACACCCTCTACGCCGCCCGGGATCCGCACGGCGTGCGGCCGCTGGTGCTCGGCCGGCTGGACCGCGGCTGGGTCGTCGCCTCCGAGACCGCGGCCCTGGACATCGTCGGCGCCTCGTTCGTCCGCGAGGTCGAGCCGGGGGAGTTGCTGGCCATCGACGCCGACGGCTTGCGCAGTGAACGGTTCGCCGCGCCCACCCCCAAGGGCTGCGTCTTCGAGTACGTCTACCTGGCCCGGCCGGACACGTCGATCTCCGGCCGCGGGGTGCAGGCATCCCGGGTCGAGATCGGTCGCCGGTTGGCCCTGGAGGACCCGGTCGAGGCCGACCTGGTCATCCCGACGCCGGAGTCGGGCACGCCCGCGGCCATCGGTTACGCCCAGGCATCCGGCATTCCCTACGGCCAGGGGCTGGTCAAGAACGCCTACGTCGGCCGGACGTTCATCCAGCCCTCGCAGACCATCCGCCAGCTCGGCATCCGGCTCAAGCTCAACCCGCTGCGCGACGTCATCCGCGGCAAGCGACTGATCGTCGTCGACGACTCCATCGTCCGCGGCAACACCCAGCGGGCCCTGGTCCGGATGCTGCGGGAGGCCGGTGCCGTCGAGGTGCACGTGCGGATCGCCTCGCCGCCGGTCCGCTGGCCCTGCTTCTACGGCATCGACTTCGCCTCCCGGGCGGAACTGATCGCCAACGCCGGCGACGTCGAGGCGGTCCGCCGGTCGATCGGCGCCGACTCGCTGTCCTACGTCTCGCTCGAGGGACTGATCGCCGCGACCGAACAGCCGAAGAACCGGCTGTGCACGGCCTGCTTCACCGGCGACTACCCCATCGAGATCCCTGATCAGGTGGGCAAGCACGTGCTGGAGGGCATTGCCCGCGGTGTTGCCGGGCCGCCGCATATCAACGGTCGGGAGCCGGTGGCCGCCCAGGGCTACGGTGCCGCCGATGCCCTGAGCCGGCCGTGACCCCCCGTTCCACCCCGATGCTTCAACCGTTCAGAGCAGAGCGGATGACCAACCCGGCCGGGAGCTCCTCCGGGCCGAGAGCGAGACGAGCCACACCATGACCGACACCCGCCACCCGATCGGTTCGGGCGCCACCTACGAGGGTTCAGGAGTGTCCATCGCGGCCGGTGAGGCCGCCGTCGACCTGATGAAACCGTTCACCTCACGGACCAAGCGTCCGGAGGTGGTCGGGGGCATCGGTGGGTTCGCCTCGCTGTTCCGGCTGCCGCTGCACCGCTATCGCGAACCGCTGCTCGCCTCGTCCACCGACGGCGTCGGCACCAAGGTGGCGATCGCGCAGGCGATGGACGTGCACAACACGATCGGCATCGACCTGGTGGCCATGGTTGTCGACGACCTCGTGGCCAGCGGGGCCGAACCGCTGTTCCTGCAGGACTACATCGCCTGTGGCAAGCTCGAACCGCAGCGCATCGCCTCGATCGTGTCCGGCATCGCCGACGGCTGTGTGCTCGCCGGGTGTGCCCTGGTCGGCGGCGAGACCGCCGAGCATCCCGGGCTGATGGACCCGAACGACTACGACCTGGCCGCGACCGGCGTCGGGGTGGTCGAGGCCGACGAGGTGCTGGGCCCCGACAGGATCCGGGCCGGCGACGTGGTGCTCGGTCTCGGCTCGTCCGGCCTGCACTCCAACGGTTACTCGATGGTCCGCCACGTGCTGCTGGACATCGCCCGCCTGCCCCTGGACGGTCATGTCGAGGAGTTCGGTCGCACGCTCGGCGAAGAACTGCTCGAGCCCTGCCGGATCTACGCGCTGGATTGCCTGGCCGTGATGCGGGAGACCGACGTGCACGCCTACGCGCACATCACCGGCGGTGGACTGGCCAACAACCTGGCCCGCGTCATCCCCGATGGGCTGACCGCCGCCCTGGACCGGCGGTCCTGGAGTCCGCTCCCGGTCTTCGGGTACATCGCGTCGCACGGCCGGGTGTCCCGGGACGAGATGGAGAAGGCGTTCAACATGGGCATCGGCATGGTCGCCGTGCTCCCGCCTGAGGACGTCGACCGGGCGATGGCCGTGCTGACCGCCCGGCACGTGTGGTCGGTCGTGCTCGGCACCGTGGAGAACTCCGGGGACCGGACCGAGCGGGTGACCCTGTGCGGGGATCACCCCCGGTTCTGACGACGGGCCGGCGCCGGCCGGGCGGTGAGCGTCGCCCTCGTTCGACCGTCGTAGCGGACAGAAACTGACCGCAACCGGTGCCACCATGGGACTCATGTCGACCGGCGCCCCGCTCCTTCCGATTCGGATGCACCGGCAGGGCCTCTGGGGCGACGGGGCGCCGGACGCCGTTGCCGTGCTGCGCGGGCTCGGCGCGATGCAGGGCCAGGAGTTCGCCTACGCGCTCTGGGCGCTGGCGCAACGAGTCGGCGTCGATGCCCGGCCGAACCGGTCGGACCTGCTCGATTCGTTCAACCGCGGTGACATCCTCCGCACGCACGTCCTCCGCCCCACCTGGCATCTGGTGCTCCCGGGCGACGTGCGCGCGATGCTCCGGCTGACCCGCCCGCGGCTGCGCCGGACCATGGCCCAGTTCGATCGCCGGATGGCGCTCGATCGGGCCGAACTCGACCGTTCGCAGGCCATCGTGGCGGCCGAGGTGGCCGGCGGGCGGCACCGCACCCGGCGGCAGCTGGCGGACGCGCTCGAGGCGGCCGGGATCCCGGCCGGCGGGCAACGGCTGGGCCACCTGATGTCGCACGCCGAGTTCGACGAGGTGCTGATCAGCGGGGCGATGGCGGGCAAGCAACAGACCTACGCCGCGTTCGACGAACGGGTGCCGCCGGACGCCGGGTCGTTCGACGCGGAGGCCGCGCTGGCCGCGCTCGCCGCCCGGTACCTGGCCGCTCGGGCTCCGGCGACGGCCCGGGACTTCGCCGGCTGGGCCAGCCTGACCATCACTCAGGCCCGGGCGGGCCTGGCGGCGGCCGGCGGCCGGCCCGAGGATCGCGACGGGATGACGATGTACGTCCCGGCCGACGGCGCGCCGGGGGTGTCGGCAGCGCCGACCCGGCCCCGGGTCGATCTGGTGCAGGGCTACGACGAGCTGATCATGTCCTACAGCGAGAGCCGCGCCGTCATCCTGCCCGACGGCGCCGCGCTGCCGGTGCTGAACCAGGACCACTACCTGCACGCCGTGCTGATCGACGGGGTGCTCGCCGGGCACTGGCGGCACCAGCTGACGGCCCGGGCCGCCGAGGTTCAGGTCGAGCCGATCCGGGTCTGGTCGCCGGCGGAGCGCCGGGCCGTGGCGGCGGCCGTCGACGGGTACGGCCGGTACCTGGGCTGCCCGACCACGATGGCGTGACGCACCCGGCTGCGGGAGCAAGGCGGCCCTGACGGTCGACCGTCTGCGGCCGGCGGGTCGCCGGCGCGATCCGGTCAGCGGGCCGCGGCGCGATCCGCGGGGCCGTCGGCCGGGTCGACGGGCCGGTCCGGGGCGAGCCGGCCTGCCATCCGATAGAACCCGGTGACCACCCGGTCCATGGCCCGACCCGGCAGCAGTCGTGCGGCGCAGACCATGGGCCGGGCGCCGGACCCGACCGCGTACCGGCTGCGCGGCCGGCGGGCGGTGGCGGCGCGTCCGATCGCCCTGGCCACCACGGCAGGTGCCGACCCCCGGTGCTCACCCATCGCGAGTACCTTCGCGGTCAGTTTCGCCTGCGTGGCGTAGGGCCCCAGGCCCGACCGGTCGAGCACGTTCGCGGCAGCGATCCCGCCCCATTCGGTGCGGATCGCGCCGGGTTCGATCACCACGACGTCGATCCCGAACGGCGCGAGTTCCATCCGCAGCGAGTCGCTCAGCCCCTCGACGGCGAACTTGGTCGCGTGGTACCAGGACCCCAATGGCTCCCCGAACCGCCCGCCCATCGACGAAACGTTGATGATCGTGCCGCTGCGCCGGTCCCGCAGGTGCGGGATGACCAGCTGCGTCAGCCGTGCGAGCGCGAAGACGTTCACCTCCACCTGCCGCCGGGCCTCGGTCAACGGCACCTGTTCGAGGGCGCCGTAGGAGCCGTAACCCGCGTTGTTGACCAGCACGTCGATCCGCCCGGTGTCGCCGATGATTCGATCGACCAGATCGACCAGCGCGGCATCGTCGGTGAGATCGGTGGACACGGTGACGACGCCGAGTTCCGCGAGGTCGACCATCCGGTCGAGCCGGCGAGCGGCCGCGTAGACGCGGTAACCGAGGCCGTGCAGTTCGCGAGCGGTGGCCTCGCCGATGCCGGACGAGGCGCCGGTCACCAGGGCGACGGGAGCAGCCATGCGATCCTCCAAAATCCAACTGGTTGGTTGGTACTGACGCTAGCCGGGTCCGCGTCCCGAAGTCAACAAACCGGTTGGTTGGGATACCGTGTGAATCGTGACGAGCCCCACCGCGCCCCAGGGCCGCCGGCCGACGCGGTCGGCGGCCGACACCCGGGCACGCATTCTGGCCGCCGCCACGGCCGAATTCGCCGATCGGGGTCTCTCGGGCGGCCGGGTCGATCGGATCGCCGCCGCCGCCGACGCGAACAAGGAGCGGATCTACGCCTATTTCGGCAGCAAGGAAGGCCTGTTCGACGAAACGGTCTGGGCGATCATCGGCGAGCTGCTGGATGCCGTCCCCTTCGACGCCGGCGACCTGCCCGGGTACGCGGTCCGGCTCTACGACTTCACCCTGGCCCACCCGAACCTGGTCCGGCTGGGCCTCTGGTACAGCCTGGAGCGCCCGTCCTCGCTCGAGGACCTCCCGCAGTCGAAGGAGTCGACCGCTCGCAAGATCGAGGCCTTGGCGGCCGCTCAGCGAGCCGGCCTGGTCGACGCCTCGATCGACCCGCACCGGCTGATCCCGTTGCTGCTAGGCCTGTCCCAGGGCAGCGTGCTGCTCAGTTCCACCCCGGCGGACGCCGCCGACGTGGCCGCGCGACGGCAGGCCCTGCACGTGGCGGTCGACCGGCTGACCGCCCCGGCCGGTTGAGCCGGTGCCACCGCAACGGCGCACACTTGTCCGCGCCGGTCGAGGTGGAGCAGCCGGATTGCTCAATGCCGTCGATCCGGCCCGATCGGGAGTGTGTTCATGGACGTCAGATTCGTGCGGACATCGGCGGGCGGCGCCGACGAGGTGTTGACCCCGTACGGGGTCGAGGCGTTGCCGGAATTGCTCGGTCGCACCGACGGGATCACCTGGGTCGACGTCCCGGTGTGGGACGACGAGGCCGAACGCGTGCTGCGCGAGGTGTTCGGTTTCCACCCGCTGGCCATCCGGGACTGCCGGGAGCGAAACCAGGTGCCCAAGGTGCACGTCTATCCCGACCATGTGTTCCTGGTGCTGCACGCCCCGCACGCCGGCGCGGCCGGTCACGTGCATTACGTCGAACTCGACCAGTTCATCGGGCCGAACTTCCTGGTCACCACGCACGGGCCGGTCAATCCGGCGGTGCCCGCCGAGGCGATGACGGTCGAGACCCAGTCGCTGATCCACCGGCTGGAGTCCGGGCGGCTGCGGCCCGCGGCCAGCCACGAGCTGTCCCACGGTCTGGTGTCCTCGCTCACCGGGCGGTTGCGGTCGTTCATCGCCACGCTGACCCAGGCGGTGTGGGCCTTGGAGCAGCGGGTGACCAGCGGGCATCTCGGGGACGCCGAGGCGTTCCTGGAGGAGATGTTCCAGACTCGGCACGGCCTGCTGGTGGTCGAGACGATGGCGTCGCTGAGCCGCGAGGTGTACGCGCGGATGGTGAAGATCGAGGCATTCGGGGCCGGCCGCGGGAACGAACTCGTGGCGGACAACGTCGACCAGTTCGAACGGCTCCGGGCGATGGCCCACGGGCAGAAGGACTACCTGGTCGGGACCATCGAGTTCTATCAGGCCCGCACCAACACCAAGATGACCATCGCGGCCGAACGGTTGGCCGTGATCGCCGCGGTCACCCTGCCGATCACCGCACTGTCGTCGATCTACGGCATGAACGTCATCGTCAACGACGAGACCCACTACGGCCAGCTCGCCGTGCTGCTGGGAATCATGCTGGCGATGTCGGTCAGCCTGCTGATCTGGTCCAAGCGCAAGGGCTGGTGGTGACCCGGCCGGTCCGCAACAGACAGAACCGGGGCGAGCCCGATGGCTCGTCCCGGTCCTGCTCGATCAGATCAGCGGCGACGGCTCGCGTAACCCGGTGCCGGGTCGTCGTCCTCCTCGGCCACGTACCTGGAGTACGAGGCGTAAGGGTCGTCGTCCTCGTCGTCGTCATCGACGGCCGGCGGGTTCGCTTGATAGTGCTGCGACCCGCCGGTGAGTTCGCGCTGCAAGGCGTTGACGTCGATCGACGAGGTGTGGTACTTGAGCTCTCGCGCGACCTTGGTCTGCTTAGCCTTCTGCCGGCCTCGCCCCATGGCGGACCCCCTTGCAGTAAGAAGCGGGGCGGCCGAGAGCGGCGGCCCCGGAATCAGGTGTGTCGGCGTGTGCTGGGCCGCGCCGTTGCGCGTGTCGGCTGCGCCGCGCGCCAACCGGCGGGTTGGCGGGGCCGGTGCCGGACGGCTCAGAAAAGGCCCGGGGGCACGCTGATGGTGCCCACCGGTTCGCCCCCGCCCATCACCTGGCCGACGGCGAACTCGTCCAGCAGATCCGCCGCCTGCGGCGTGGCCGGCGAGACGCCCATGGCGCGCAGCCCCGCGACCACCACCGGCATCCGCGCCCGGTCCCCGCCGTCGGTGATCTTGATGGCGACGCAGCGGCCGTCCGGCAGGGCCGCACAGTGCACGCCCTCCGCACCCCCCTTGGCCAGCAGGCCGGGAAGCGCCGACATGAGCCGGGTGTCGTCCCGTCCCGTGCCGCCGACCATCTGCGGGTGCGCCCGCATGGCGTCGGTCACCCGCCGTTCGGGGGTGTCCGCGGCGGCGGCCGCGGCCGCGCCGAAGCCGCGGGCCAGTGCGGTCAGCGACACCGCGAACAGCGGAGCGCCGCAGCCGTCGATGCCGACCGCGGCGGGTTCCTCCCGGCACAGCCGTGCCACGGTCTCGACCACCCGGCGCTGCAGCGGGTGGGTCGGGTCCAGGTAGTCGGCGGTCGACCACCCGCTGTGCACGCATGCCAGCAGCATGCCCGCGTGCTTGCCCGAGCAATTCATGAAGACTCGCCGGGCCCGGGTTCCGGCCAGCAGGGCGGCCTCCCGGGCGGCATCGTTCAGGGGCAGCGCCGGCGGGCAGCCCAGGTCGTCCTGGGTCAGCCCGGCCCGCTCGAGCATGGCGAACACCCGATCGACGTGCATGGGTTCGCCGGAATGGGAGGCCGCCGCGATGGCCAGGTCGGCGCCGTGCAGGTCCAGTCCGTCGGACACCATCGCCACCGCCTGGAACGGCTTGTTCGACGAGCGCGGGAACATCGGCGTCGTCACGTCGCCCCGGGCGAACTCGACCGACCCGTCGGCGGCCGTGATCACCACCGAGCCGTAATGGGTGCCCTCGTGCAGGCCGGACCGGCGGACATGGACCAGCTCGACCGGGGCGGTGTTCAACGGGTCTCCTCTGTGTTGTGCTCTCGTGTCATGTCGGGCTCGGGTCGTCCCGGGTCTGGGTCATGGTGCGTGTCCGGTCGGGCGAGCGCCATCTCGGGCCGTCACGCCCACAGGTGGCCGATCAGCCGACATGCCAGCGGGACCGGGCCGCCCGGCCCTGGGCGGGCGGCCGGCCGGCGATCCGGGCCAACCCACTGGCCCGGGCGACCAGGGCCGCGTCGTCCCGACCGGCCGCGGGCCGCCCGGTGGGCCCCGCCGTCGGACCGGCCGGCTCCGGCGGGGACAGTGCGGTGCCGACCAGCAGGTCTGCGCCGACCGCAATGGCCGCGAACAGCACCGGCACCGCGGCCGCCCCGCGCCCGCCGAAGCTGATCTCGGACCGGGCCGCGGCGGCGATCCGGGCCACCTCGGCGGTGAGCAACGCCGGGTCGTCGTCGTCGAGGACGACCTCGGTGAAGTCCGGCGGCACCCGGTCGACCAGGTCCGCGCCGTCGTGGTCGTGGTCGGCCGTGATCACCAGGTCGGTCTGCCCGCGCAGGCCGGCGACGGCGGCCACGAAGTCCGGCTGGTCGACGGCGAGATGGATGCGGGTCGCGCCCACCTGCTCGGCATCGATGGCCAGCCGGAGCAGATGCCCGAGCTCGCAGGCGGCCGGCGCGACGCTGATCAGCGTGCCGGTCGGGTCCGGCCACGACCGAGGGACCACCGTCGGCCGTTCCGCGCGACCGGAACCGACTGAGACCGGCCCATCGATTCGGTCACTCATGCCTGCTCCAGCAGCCGGCGCAGCACGGCCGGGTCGATGTTGCCGCCGGAGACCACGGCGACGATCCGCCCAGCCGGCAACCGGTCCTGGTGGTGCAGGAACGCGGCGGTCGACACGGCTCCGCTCGGTTCGGCGACCAGCCGGGCCTGCAGCACCAGGCGGCGAGTGGCGTCGGCGATCTCGTCCTCGGTGACGGTGATGATGTCGTGCACCTGGGTGCTGATGTGCGCCCACGGCAACTCGCCGACGGTGAACGTGCGCAGGCCGTCGGCCATGGTGCGGGCGGTCTGGGCCGGCGTCCACGGGATCCGCCGGCCGGCCCGGAACGACTCGGCCGCGTCACCGGCCAGTTCCGGTTCCACGCCGATGACCTTCGCGTGCGGGACCAACGCGGTGATGGCCGCGGCCACCCCGGAGATGAGCCCGCCGCCGGATACCGGCACCAGCACGGCGTCGACGTCGGGCATGTCCTGCGCGATCTCCAGGCCGACCGTGCCCTGCCCGGAGATCACGTCCGGATGGTCGAACGGCGGAATCATCGGCTTGCCGGTCAGCTCGGCCAGTTCCGCCGGGCGGCTGAAGCGCTGCTCCACCGGCACCAGTTCCACCGACGCGCCCAGATCGCGGGTGGCCTGCACCTTGCGATCGGGGGCGTTGTCGGGAATCACGATGTGCGCGGTCGTACCGAACGCGCGGGCCGCGTAGGCCACGGCCTGGGCGTGGTTGCCCGAGGAGTGGGCCAGGACCCCGCCGGCCCGGCGGGCCGGATCGAGCCGGGCGATCGCGGTCACCGCGCCACGGATCTTGAATGCCCCGATCGGCTGCAGGTTCTCGGGCTTGAGCCACAGGCCCGGCCACGGTGCGGGCAGCAACGGGGTCCGCACCGCGTGCGGGCGGATCAGCGTGGCGGCGTCCTCGATCAGGTCCAGGGTGACCAGGTCGGGCATGCCTACCCGCGCCGGATCTGGCTGAAGGCGCGCCGGTCGATCGCGGATTGCGGCACCGCGTCGGCGGCATCCGCTGCGTCGTCCGGGTCGACTACGGCGTCCACGGCGCCGGCCAGCAGCGGCGTGCCCGGCTCGACGGCCCGCTTGACCAGGGCCAGCGCAATCGGCCCGAGCTCGTGGTGCTGGGCGACCGTGCCCAGCCGCCCGACGGTGCGACCGGCCCCGGTGGTCACCGGGTCGCCGGTCTCGGGCAGGGTGCCGGCCGAACCGTCCAGGTTCAGCATGACCAGCCGGCGCGGCGGGCGGCCCAGGTTGTGCACCCTGGCCACGGTCTCCTGTCCGCGGTAGCAGCCCTTGTCCAGGTGCACGGCGGACTGCAGCCAGCTCACCTCGTTCGGGATGGTCTTCTCGTCGGTGTCGACGCCCCAGCGCGGGCGGCGGGTGGGAATGCGGAGCGCGTCCGCCGCCCAGCTGCCGGCCGGGGTGGCACCGGCCGCACGCAGTGCGGCGGCGACGGCGCCCAGGTTCGCGCGGGGAACGACGAGGTCGATGCCCTCCTCGGTCACCCGGGTGAAACCGGCGCGCCCGGCGGCCGACTCGCGGGCCGCCTCGACGACGGCGACGGACCGCGGGCCGACGACCGTCAGGATCGCCAGGTCGACGGTCGGCGTCACCTCCACCTTCGACCAGAACCGCATGCCGTCCAGATAGGCGGCCAGCGCGCCACCGGCGCCGGGCTCGGTGTCCAGGTACACCGCGCCGTCGCGGTGGGTGACGACCGCATGGTGCTCCACGTGCCCGCTCGGCGAGAGCACCAGGGCGGCCGTGCTCGCCCCGTCGGCCAGCTCGGACAGGTGCTGGCTGGTCAGCGTGTGCAGCCAGGTCAACCGGTCGTCGCCGGTGACGGTGATCACCTCCCGGTTCGACCGGTCGAACAGGGCGGCCCGCGACCGGGCGGCGCGTTGTTCGGCGATCGGGTCGCCGTAGTGCCAGGCGATGCCCTCGTCGAGGCCACGGGCGGCGACGGCCCCCGGAAGGGCGAGCAGCGGGGATGGGGTTCGGACCTGCGGTGGCGCCATGCCGCCCATGGTAGGAGCCCGGCGCCGGGGGTGGGCCGGGTGCGCCCGGCCGGGGCCGCCGCGCCGGTGGATGAGGCGCAGGTCACAAGCTCGGGGGTGCCTCGAACGGGTCGCGCCGGGCCAGGAACGGCAGAATGGCGCAGCGTGGCTGACGACAGCGAGGTCCCGGTGGCCCCGGTGACCGCGCCGTCCCGTCGCATGGCTCGACGGCAGCGGCTCCCGGTGTTCAACGGGCACGGGGTGACCCCGTTTGTGGAGATGGACCGGCCGGTCTGGGCCGAACTGGCCGAGTCGACCCCGCTGCCGCTGACCGCGGCGGAGATCGAGCGGCTGCGCAGCTTCGGCGACCCGATCGACCTCGACGAGGTCCAGCAGATCTACCTGCCGCTGTCCCGGTTGCTCACCATGTATGTCGGTGGTGTCGACGCCCTGCACCAGGTGACGACGAACTTCCTCAAGGAGCGCACCGAGCGAACCCCGTTCGTCATCGGCGTCGCCGGTTCGGTGGCGGTGGGCAAGTCCACCACCTCCCGCGTGCTCCGGGAGATGCTCGCCCGCTGGCCGGACACCCCGCGGGTGGAGCTGGTCACCACCGACGGGTTCCTGTATCCGAACGCCGTGCTCGAGGAACGCAATCTCATGCACCGCAAAGGGTTTCCTGAATCCTATGACCGCCGGGCGCTGCTCCGGTTCGTCGTCGAGGTCAAGTCCGGTGCCGCGGAGGTGCGGGCCCCCCGGTACTCCCACCTGACATACGACATCCTGCCCGGCGAAGAGGTGGTGGTGCGCCGGCCGGACGTGCTGATCGTCGAGGGTCTGAACGTGCTGCAGCCGGCCTCGCTGGACGACTCCGGTCGCAGCGTGCTCGCGCTGCCCGACTTTTTCGATTTCTCCATCTACGTCGACGCGAACCCGGCGGACGTCCGCCGCTGGTACATCGAGAGATTCCTGCGGCTGCGGTCGACGGCTTTCGCGAACCCGGATTCGTACTTCCGGCGGTACGCCGATCTGACCGACGACGAGGCGGTCCAGACCGCGAATCGGATCTGGACGACGATCAACGAGCCCAACCTGGTGCAGAATATTCAGCCGACCCGTGGTCGCGCGACCCTGGTGATGACCAAGGGTGCGGATCATTCGGTCAGCCGGATCCGGTTGCGCAAGCTCTGACGGTCCCCGGCGACGGGGGCCGGCACCACCCGGTGGCCGGCGGTGCACCTGCGCCAGTCGACCGCGCTCCGGCGTCGTGATCCGGTCCGCGCCCGGATCGGCGGTGGGTCCGGCCGTCGCCTGCGGTACCGGCGCTAAGGCCCGGCGATCGCGGTCGGGTGCGCCAGCAGGCGGCTGACCGCCTCCAGCAGTGGGCCGATCCGGCCCGTCTTCACCACGTACTCGCCGGCACCGGCCCCGAGCATCGAGGCCCGCACGCGCGGCTCGTGCCGGCCCGAATAGGCAACGATCCGCGTCGAGAAACGGATCGACTTGACCAGTCGCGCGGCCGCGGCCCCGCCCCCGGGGATGTTGACGTCAAGGACGACGAGGTCGGGGCGGTGTTCACGCACGATCTGGCCGCAGGTCAAGACGTCCCAACCCTCGGCGACGACCGCCAGGCCGGGCAGCATCGCCAGCGCGGCCTGCAACGATCGGCGAATCTCGGCCCGGTCGTCGACGATGACCACCCGCGGCCCGCCGGCAACCTCGGATCGTCCGGTCGGGTCCGGTTCCGGGCGGCTCGGCCAGTGGGTCCCGATCATCCAGCCTCGATCCGGCCGGCGGGCGCGACGACCGGCGCGTCGATCGGGACCGTCAATACGATGGTGGTCCCCTCACCCGGCGCGGCGGCCACCTCGAGCCGGCCGTCCTCGGCCGCCGCCCGCCCCCGCATCGTCGCCATCCCCAGATGGCCGGGCCGCGCGTCCAGGTCGGCGGCGCCCACCCCGTCGTCGCGCAGCACGGCCGTCACCCACCCGTCCGCCTCGCTCAAGGTCAACCAGATGTGCTTGGCCCGAGCGTGTTTGCGCGCGTTGACCAGGCCCTCGCGCAGGATCCGGCAGACGTTCAACTCGCGGGGCGGGCTCAGGCTGACGTATTTCCGCCCGGTCACCGTCACGACGACCGACGGGTCGACGACGAACACCGCCTGGGCCAGCCGCCGCAGCGCCAGACCCAGCCCGTCCGTGAGTTCCGGTGGGGTCAGGGCCGTGATAAGGGTCCGCAGCTTGCCGATCGCGTCCTCCAGGATCAGCATCACCTGCTCGGCCTCGTCGGGTCGGGCCGCGAACGTACCGGCCAGTGCGTCCAGCCGCATCGTGGCGGCCACGACGAGTTGGAGCGGTTCGTCGTGAATGGCCTCCGCCAGCAGGAGTCGTTCCCGCTCCTCGACGGTGGACAACTGCTCCAGCAGCTCCCGTTGCTCGGCCATCAGCCCGGCGAGCCGATCGTGCAGCAGCCGGCTCTCGTCGTACTGCTGTTCCAGGAGTTCCCTGGTGCGGCCCTGGGCGATGACCCATCCGATCCGGTCGGACATCACCTGCAGCACGTCGTCGTCGCCGAAGACGAACGGGCGGGTGCCGTACCGGAAGGCCTGGGTGAAGCCCAGCACGGACCCGTCGTGGCGGATCGGGGCCGAGATGAAGTGGGTGATCGCCGGGTCCATCGACGCCCCCGTCTGCCGGCGGTAGGTCGAGCGCCAGTCGGTGCTGTCGATGCTCGAATACAACCTCGACGCGGCCGCCGCCGGATCCGTCGAGTCGGGAGAGGGTGCCCAGGCGCTCACGGTGGCGCGCAACGATCCCGCCCGATCCGGATCGTCGGCGCACCGCGCGAACAGGTCCAGGTGGTCGTCGCCGTCCGAGATGGCGGTCACCCGGACCAGGGTCTCCTGGCCCAGGGTCATCGCCATCGTGTCCGCGACCTGCTGGATGCGGGACCGCCGGCGGTGGAACCGCTGGGCCAGCAGGTCGCTGAGCCGGCGCAACAGCCGGAGCCGATCCCGCGCCGCCTGGGCGGCGAGCTGATCCTCGACGACGTCGGGGGTGATGTCGACGTGCGTGAGGATCGCCCGGATCAGCCCGCCCCGTTCGTCGACGACGGCCATGATGCTGCCCAGGACGTGCCGGACATCGCGGCTACGCGATCGGCGCACCCGGTAGCGCAGGGTCTGCCGGCCGCCGTTGGCCAGGACGCCGGTGACGGCGGTGCGGACCGCGGCCCGGTCGGCGGCCAGCACGATCGTGTCCAGACCGGCCAGGATCTGCTGGACGTTCGACACCTCCAACAGGTCGAGCAATTCGGCATCCGCCGTCCAGCCGCGGCCGCGGTCGAAGGTGGCGCAGCCGACCCGGCTCAACCGTTGGATCTCCTCCACCAGCCCGCTGCGTCGATCGTTGTCGGAGACCTCGCGCCCGACCAGCAGCCCCGCGCGCACGGTGCCGTCCGGCGCGTCGACGGGCCGGCAGGTCAGCCGGTACTCGACTCCCGTGCGCGGACTGAGGTACTCGAACTCGGCCGTCCGGCCTTCGAAGGGGGCATCGAGATGACGGTCGAACTCGGACCAGACGTCGGCCGGCATCACCTCCGGCAGTCGGCGGCCGACGTCGAAGCCGACCTCCAGGTCGGCACACGCCCAGGCCGGCCCGCCGACGGCGCGAATGATCAGGTTCCGATCGAACAGGATCGCGCTCGTTCCGGGGACGGCGTCGAGCAGCGCGGGTAGCCAACTGGCAGCGGGGAGCTCCGGGACGTCGCCGTCGACCCGCGTGACGGCCGGAACGGTGATCGACATCGAATGTCCTCCGGGGCGACGCTGGGCCGCCGGTCCCGTGCGGCGAATGCGTGAACGCGCCGGGCGGTGAGCGGATGGTTGCAAACGGAATGTTGATGCGAGCACAAGTTAGCACGCACAACGAGTGGTGCCGTGGTGACCGACAAGCTTCACCCTTGAGGTGAGAATCATTGGGAGTCAGTACGTTTCGCCCACCGCGAGCAACCGTGAGACCGGCCCGCTCGCGCTCTTTCGAGTGGTGTTCAGCCCATCGGGCACGATGCCGGAACCGCCCCGGACGGGTGATCCCGGTGACGATGGCCGGGGTGTAGTCGGCCGGCCGCCTCGCCGACCCGCCGCACCGGCCAACGACGCGGAGCGATGCGGGTGACGGCCCCTCGCCGGTGTGCGACGGCGGCCGGCGGCCGCACCCGGTTCGGCGGGCTAAGGTGACCCGCTGTGGCGGACGGCAGTGTGGTGGCCTTGCTCGACGGTTCCCTGGTCGATCCGGTGGCACCGTTGCTGCGGCCGGACGACCTCGGGGTGCTCCGCGGGGAGGGCGTCTTCGAGACGACCCTGGTGGTCGACGGCCGCCCGCGTGACCTGGATGAACACCTGGTTCGGCTGGCCGGGTCGGCGCAGCGGACCGGGCTGGTGGTGCCGGCGCCGGACCGGTGGCGCTCGGCGGTGGCCGCCGTCGTCGGCGCGTGGACCGGAGGGTCGCAGATGGTGCTGCGGCTGATCGCCAGCCGGGGTCCGGAGGGCGGGGACCCGGTCTGCTACGCGCTGGGCGCGGCCCTTCCGACCTCCAGCCTGCGACAGCGCCGATCCGGGATCCGCGTACTGCTCCTGGAGCGAGGGTTCACGGTGGACGTCGGCGCATCGGCGCCCTGGCTGCTGGCCGGGGCCAAGACGCTGTCGTACGGGATCAACATGGCCGCGCTGCGGCACGCGCACGAGCACGGTGCCGACGACGTCATCTTCGTCAGCGCGGACGGGGCGGTCCTGGAGGCGCCGACCTCGTCGGTGATCGTGGCCCGTGGGCGAACCCTGATCACCCCGCCGGACGACGCGATCCTGGCGGGAATCACCGTGCGGCGCCTTTTCCGCGCGGCGACCGCCGGCGGGTGGCAGGTGCGGACCGAACGGCTCAGCACAGCCGCCCTGACCGCCGCCGACGGGGTGTGGCTCGCTTCGAGCGCCCGCCTGCTCGCGCCGGTGGTGTCGATCGACGGGCGGCCCCGGTCGGACAGTGGCCTGACCACCGAACTGGCCGATCTGCTGGAGATCCCGGGCCGGGACTGAACCGCGGCCCGGGCCGACCACGGCTCAGGAGTCGGGTTCCAGCCGGCGCAGTGCATCCCGCGCGCGGCGCTGCGCGATCTCGGCCCGGCGGACCTCCCGGCGGGCCTCGTCGACCGCCCGGCGCGCGCCAGCCAGGTCCTCCTCCAGTTCGTGGACCCGGTCGACCCGGGCCTGTTCCGTGTCGGTCGCCAGCACGAGGTTGTCCTCGGCCTCATCGACGGCCTGGCGGGCGGCGGCCACCGCCGCCTCCCGGGCCTTCGCGGCCGCCAGCTCCGCCCGGGCGGTGCGGTCCGCCTGCGCCTGCTGTTCGGCCTCCCGTGCCGCGCGGCGTTCGGCGGGTGTCGGCCGCGCACGCGGCGTCGCCGGCCCGGCGGACGGGTGGGCACCGGCGGGCTGATGGGTGGGCCGGCCGGCCGTCGACCCGCTGCTGCCGCCGGTGACCAGGGTCAGCTCCGGCCCACCGATGCCGAAGCCCTCCCACCGGGCGGGTTTGACCAGCACACCGCGTTCGACCTCGCCGGCCACCGTCTCGTCCGACAGCGCGGCGGTCAGCGTTGCCACCACCTCGTCGCGGACGGCACTGCTGGGGTTGGACTCGCCCGCCGCGGTGAAGGCGGCCTGGGCGAGGTCGTCGATCAGCCGCCGGCGGCGGCGGGTGAGCTCGCGGATCTGCTGGGCATCCACGGTCTTCTCGGCCGCCCGCCACTGCTCGCCCAGGCCGAGCAACCGCCCGATCGCGGCCGGGTCGGTGCGGGACAGCCGGTTGATCGCCGCGGCCGACCGGGTCGGCTTGCGTAGCGCGGCGATCTGCTTCGCCACGGCGCCGGCACCGTCCGCGCGGGCCTGCTTGACCAGCGCGGTGCGCCGGTCCAGGAATGCCTCGGGGTCGGCGCCGTACAACTCGTCGACGGCGGCGGCCAGCGGCTCGTCGGCGGGGTCGGAGGGCACCGGCTCATTGTCCGCCGGCGAGCAGGCCCTGCCGGTGCGCAACGGCGACCGCCTCGGCCCGGCCACCGGCGCCCAGCTTGGCGAGCACGTTGGAGATGTGCACGCTGACCGTCTTGCCGCTGATGAACAGCCGTTCGCCGATCTGCCGGTTGGTCAGACCGTCGGCGACCAACCGCAGGACCTCCTCCTCGCGGCCGGTGAGCACGACCCCCGCCGCGGTCTCGGCGCCCGGCAGGTCGAGCCTGGCGCGCCGGCCCAGTTCGCGCACCGCCGCGGCCAGCGGACGGGCGCCGATCGCCTGCGCCTCGGTCAGCGCGGTGGCTGCCTCGGCAGCGGCGGCCCGCCGGTCGCCGCGGCCCGCCAGTGCCTCCGCCAACCGCCACCGCGACCGCGCGACCTCGTACCGGTAGCCGTAGCCGAACTCGGCCACCGCGGCCCGCCACAGCTCGGGGTCGTTCTGCCCGATCAGCCGGCCGAACTCGGCGCGCGCCCGGGCCACCCACCCCCGGCCCTCCGGTCCCAACCGGCCGCCCCGGGGTCGCCCGCGGTCGGCCGTCCGCTCCATCCGCTCGAGGAAGGCCCGCCCGACGGCCAGCTCGGCCGCCGGATCCGCCGCCGCGCCGCCGGCCGGCCGGGTCTGCTCGGCCCGGTCCGCCGCCGCCGCCAACCCCAGCGCGGACAGCCAGATGCCGCCCAGGAAGTAGTCGTTCCAGGCCTGGCTCATGAATTCGGTGAGCCGCACGGTCAGGTCGATCGCGGCCTGGTGGTCGCCGGCCCAGGTCAGGGCGTCGATGGTGCAGCCGCCGGAGACCAGGGCCAGCATCGGGTCCCGCTGCCAGTCGACCTCGTCGACCCGACCGCGATCCAGCGCGTCGCCGTCACCGCGGGCGACCGCCGCGTACAGGTCGACGGTCGACAGGACGGACCCAGCGGCGTCGGGCACCCAGTCCCGGGTGGACGGCGGCGGGGTCAGATCGCCGGCGACGTACCGGATGAGCTCCCGGTAGAGCAGCAGGCCGACGCCGTACCCCATCCACAGCACGCCGACCGACCGGGCCCGGTCGATCCCCGCGGCGCAGATCTGTGCCGCTCGGGTCAGGTCGCCCGCGTAGTACCTGTTCGCCGTCAGGTTGTGCGTGGCCCGCAGTTCGGCCATCAGATCGCCGGCCCCGCGGGACAGCTCGAGTGACCGGCCGAACAGGTCGCCGGCCAGGTCGGCCTCGTCGACGGCGAGGACGGCCAGCGTCGTCAGCGCGTCCGATTCCGCCTCAGGCACGTCGAACTGCTGCGCCTCGGCAACCGCCCGCTCGGCGATCGCCCGGGCGTCGTCGTCCCGGTCGCAGTTCAGCGCCGACCGGGCGCAGGCGGCCAGCAGCCGGGCCCGGTCGGCCGATGGACCCTCGGCGTCCAGGACGGACAGGGCGTGCTCGGCCCGGCGCATCGCCTCGCGCTCCCGCTGATCGTCGATCAGGTAATAGGCCGCCGCCGGAGTGAGCCGGGCCGCCCGGGCGGGGTCGCTCCGGTCGAGCGCGGCGACGGCCAGGGCGGCCGCGCGGGTCGGCTGCCCGGCCCGGCTCGCCGCGAGTGCCGCCGTCATCTGGACGTCGATGAGGTCCTGCCCGATGCGGTCGGCGGCGTCCGGCACGGCCTCCCACAGGGAGACGACCGACTCCAGGTGACGTAGTGCTTCGGCCGGGGCGAGCACGTCGGCAGCCTCCCGGGCGGCGGTGAAGCCGGCCGCCAGCGCGGCGGGCAGATCGTGCGCCCGCTGCGCGTGCAGGGCCAGTTCGGCCTGGGAGCCCAGCGACGGATCCGCCGCGATCCGCCGCTGGTAAGCCCGGTGCAGCCGGCTCACCTCACTCGGCAGCAGGTCGCCGTACACCGCCTCGGCCAGAAGCGCGTGCCGGAAGGCGATCCAGCGCCCGTCCTCGATGTTCAGGATGTGGTGGGCGATCGCCTCCCGCAGGGTGCGGTCGACGGCGGCGTCGTCGGGGAAGTCCGGTTCGGCCAGCGCGACCGCGGTCAGCAGGTCGCCGGAGACCCGTCGCCCGGCGACCGAAGCGATTCCGGCCAGTGCCCGGACCATCGGATCGAGCCGTTCCAACCGGGCATGCAGCACGTCGGTCAGCGAACCGGGCAACCCCAGGCCGCCCTGATCCGGGCATTCGAGCAGCTCCTGGGCGAAGTAGGCGTTGCCCTCCGAGCGGCGCAGGACCTCCAGCAGCCGGGCCTCGGGAATCGCCTGCCCGGTGATGGCGGCACCGAACTGGGCCAGTTCGGCGCGGGTGAACGGGGCCAGCTCGACATGGTCGACCCTGGGGTGGCGCAACAGCTCGGACAACACCGGCCGCAGGGGGTGCCGGCGGTGCAGGTCGTCCGTCCGGTAGGTGCCGATCAGGAGCAGGTGCTCGGCCCGCATCCGGGCGATGAGGAACTTGAGCACGTCCCGGCTCGATGGGTCGGCCCAATGCAGATCCTCGATCATCAGCACGAGTGGCCGGCCGGCACTGCCGCCGGCTCCGATGGCCGAGGCGATCCCGTCGAACAACTGCCCGCGGGCGGCCTGCCCGGCCGCCCCGGTCTCCGGCTCCACCAGGCCCGCGTCGAGGAGCCGTCCGAGCGCAGGGCGACCTGTGATCACCGCGTCCACCTGGTCGGCGGCGCTGCGCAACTGGCTCAACGCGTCGGTGAACGGAAGGTACGGCAGGCCGATCTCGCCCAGGTCCACGCAATGGCTGATGACCACCCGAGCGTTGTCGGCCTGCGCGAGCTCGGCCATCCGGGCGAGCAACCGCGTCTTGCCGACGCCGGCGTCGCCGGAGAGCAGGATCGCGTTCGGCTCGCCCGCGCGGGCGCGACCCAGCGCCGTGCGGAACAGCTCGAGCTGCTCGGCACGGCCCACGAACTCCAGGTCGACGGTCGCTGCCACGTCGTCCATAGTGGCAGCCGGGTACGACAGCGCCGCCGGCGTTGATCGGCCGGCGGTCAGGCGGCCCGTCGGGTCGGCTGCGGCTGCGTCGCGCGGGTGGTGGCGGTGGTGCCGGCGGGCGTGCCCGCGTCGGCCCGGTGCCGGCGCAGCGTGATCGTCGACCCGCCCGCCGCGCTCACCGGCAATGTCCCGGCGGCCGGCGCGCTGCGCCGGAACCAGCCGCGACGGCTTCGACCGGCGCCGGTCCGCACCTGTTCCTGGCGGTAGGCGACCTCGGCGTCCAATGCCGGTCCCCAGGGTGCAGTCATGGCATGTCCCTTCCGATTTTCGTCTCCTCCCGGGCCCGCTGACCCCGGCACGTTCCACGATGTCGGTAAGGGGGTAGGCCGCGGATCGGGAGGACGGGCACTTCTGGACACCCGGGCGGCCTCAGGCGACACCGGGGACGTGGCTGAGGCGCCTCAGCCCGCCTTAGCCCGGCCTTAGCCCAGTAAGTTCACTGCTCGCTTCGCATTCGCAAACCTGTTCGAAGAACATGGCTTGGACAGGCCCTATCGCCTTGTTCGTATGTGCGAATGTCGGTAGAATCGAACACATGTCGAGCACCGAACCGGCCGTCGCGTTCCGCGTCATGCTGGCCGCGCTCGACATCCCGGGCAGCGACGCCGAACGGATCGACGAGATCACCGCCCTGGAACAACTCAAGACCGCGATCAGCGCCCGGCAGGCCCGCCTCACCGACGCGTTCGCGGTGTCCCACCGCGCCAAGCTGGTCAAGGCGGGCGTCAAACCGGTCGACGCCCGCCGCTCCGTGTGCGCGCAGATCGCGCTGGCCCGCCGGGACAGCCCGCACAAGGGCAACCGGCACGTCGGCCTCGCCCACACCCTGGTCCACGAGATGCCGCGGGTCCTGCAGGTCATGGAACACGGCGAGGGCAGCGAATGGCGGGCCACCCTCATCGCCCGGGAAACCGCCCACCTCAGCACCGAGGACCACGCCCGGATCGACGCCGCCCTTGCTCCCCACCTGCCCGGGTGGAGCGACCAGCACACCGCGCAGCAGGCCCGCGGTTGGGCGCACCGCCTCGACCCGACCGGTGCAGCCGACCGCGCCCGCAAGGCCGTCACCGACCGGCGGGTCACCATCCGACCCGCCCCCGACTGCATGACCTACCTCACCGCGCTGCTGCCCGTGAAAGAAGGCGTCGGGGTCTACGGGGTGCTGCACCGGGCCGCGATGACCGCCCACACCAACCCGGACGATCACCGCAGCACAGGCCAGGTCATGGCCGACGAACTCATCAGGCGCACCATGACCCCGACGGACGGGAAACCCGAGCAGCCCGCCGTCGAACTGCACCTGATCATGACCGACCGGGCCCTGGCCGACCAGGATTCCGAACCCGCCCACCTGATCGGTCACGGGCCCGTCCCCGCCGCGGTTGCCCGGGACCTGCTCACCGCGGACGAGCGCACCCGGGTGTGGGTGCGGCGACTGTTCACCGACCCCGGCACCGGTGACCTGCTGGCCACCGACGCCCGCCGCCGCGACTTCCCACCCGCCGCCCGCCAATTCCTCGTTGCCCGCGACCAGATCTGCCGAACCCCGTGGTGCGGTGCGCCGATCCGCGAAGCAGACCACGCCCTGGCCGTCAGTCGTGGCGGGTCCACCGACCGGTGCAACGGCAACGGCCGGTGCACCGCCTGCAACCTGGTCAAGGACCTGGACGGGTGGACCACCCGCGTCGACGACACCGGCGTCATCACCACGACCACCCCCACCGGCCACCACCACCACCACGGCCGGCCACCCCGACCCCCGGCCTCCCCACCCTGGCAACCGCGGCAACGGCCCGGCCCCGGAAGACCCCCCGCCCGACCGCAGCCACGCATCGAGATCCACTGGGCCGCACCGTAGCTCAACCGGCCGGTCACCTGACCCTGCCCACCGCCAGACCGGCTCGGCGGCTCGGGCCGCCGCCCCAATCGGCGCCCCGTTGCCCGTCCGGCAGCGGGTCCAGGCCTGACCACCCTGCGCCGGGGCCGGGCGACGCAGCAGTCGGGACGCTGAAGGTTGCCGCCGACTCGGGGCGATCAGAGTAGAAAACGGTGAGCGCTGCCGGCCCCGCCCACCGGGCGTCGGCGATCCGCACCGTTGTCGTGCGGCACCCGACCGCGACCCCGGCTACCGTTCCATCGCATGCCGTTGGTGACGAAATTCGACACCCCCGGGTCACTGCGGGACGCACCCGACGGGTCACCGTTCTACGACCGCTGGCATCGCGTCGTCGACGCCCTGATCGCGCCGTCGACGCCGCTGTCCGGCTCCGGCCGGTACGTCGATCCGAGCACGGTCGACGTGACCGGCGGCACCGCGCGGACCTACACCTGGACCGGGTTCCCGCGGCCCCACCTGATCGGTGACGACCGCGACGACCGGGCGGCCGTGCTGCTGGCCGGGGAGGACCGGCACGCCCAGCCCGAGTACCTGGAATGGCACGTCACGCGGTCCGCCGGGACCATCACCAAGGTCACCTTCGTCACCGAGACCCCCGAGTACTGGACCACTCTGGCGCAGACCGAGCCGGGTCGGGTGCTGGCGCTGTACCGGGAGCTGGTCAGCCCGGCGGTGAACCGCGACGACCTGTTCCCGGCCGGACGGTACGACCCGCTCAACCGCTGGAACACCACCGACGGGATCGTGCACTACGTCATGCGCATCAATTCCATGGGAGATCTGCTCGGTGTCTCCCAGGAGCGCGAGCCCACCGGCCGGGCCATGGACAACTTCGATGCGCTGCCCTACAAGCGATCGACCGCGGCCGATGCCCGGCTCAACCTCGACCTGTGGGCGATGGCCCGGCCGGGCCGCGCCATCGCGCCCGCGAACCCGCCCGGCGTCTACCTGCTCGACTGGGACGACAGCGGCTGGGCCAAGCCGGACGGCACGCCGGTCGGCGACTACTGGCGGATCGTCCGCGGGGCGGCCGGGGCGGCGTTGCGGGTGGAATACGAGGTGCCGGCCAGCGAGGGGTTCCGGGTGGGTGACATCCGGATCGGGGGCCGGCCGATCACCACCGGCGGGCAGCTCGCCGAACACATCATCGTCGGCGCGCACGGACTGGCCGCGGCGGTGGCCCGGTGAGAGCGGCGGCAGCGCAGGCACTCGCCGGGCTGGCCGGGACGGAGCCGGTGCTGCTCCGCGGCGTCACGTTGCCGGCGTCCGGTCCGGGCCCGGCCGCGGACGGGATCCCGGCACCGGCCCGCGCGGCGTTCGGTCCGGCGGAGCACCGGGTCGCGGCCGACGTCGAGCCGATGTACGACGCCGCGGCGCAGGCCGACATCCAGGGCCTGATCGTCCCAGGGTTCAACTCCGACCATCAACGATTCCTGTTCCTGCGGTTCGGCCCGATACCCGACACCCGGACCTGGCTCCGCGAGATCGCGCCGACTTTGGCCACTCTCGGAGAGGTTCAGCGGTTTCGGGAGGAGTTCCGGTCCGCCCGGCTGTGGCTGGGGGTCCGGGAGCCGGCGCTGACCGCGACGTGGCGCGCGTTGGCCCTGTCCTGGCGGGGCATCGCCGCGCTGCGCGGCCAGGCCGAGGCAAACCGGTTCGGTGATCTCAGCTTCCGCCAGGATCTGGCCGAGAGATCATCCTTTCTGGGCGATCCGGTCGACCCGGATCGTCCGGGCCACCGGACCAAGTGGGTCGTCGGTGGTCCGGGCGGCGGGGTGGACGCCCTGGTGATCGTCGCAGCCGGCCACCCGGATGATCTGGCGGCGGCCGCCGGGGACGTGGTCGCCAACGCCGAGCGGCATGGGCTCGCCGTCGTGTTCGACCAGCAGGGGGCGAACCTGCCCGGCGCGCTGGCCGGCCACGAGCACTTCGGGTTCAAGGACGGCATCTCCCAGCCCGGGATACGCGGCACCCTGACCGATCCGGATCGGCCCGTCACCCCGCGGCTGCTCGGCCCCGCCGATCCCCGGCACGGGTTGTTCGGCCGCCCCGGCCAGCCACTGGTCTGGCCGGGGCAGTTCTTGCTCGGCGAACTCCGGCAGGACCCGCAGGACCCGCTCCGGCCGGCCCCGGCGTCGACCGCGTTCCCGGCCTGGGCGCGTCGCGGTTCCTACCTGGTCTGCCGCCGGTTGGCGCAGGACGTCGCCGGGTTCTGGGACGACGTGGCCGCTCTGGCCGAGGGTGCGGGCACCGAACCGGTGGCGTTGGCCGCGCGTCTGGTCGGGCGTTGGCCCAGCGGGGCGCCGCTGCCGCGCGCCCCCGGAGGCGACGACCCGGTGCTCGCCGGCGACGAGTTCGCCAGCAACCATTTCCTGTTCGACGACGACACCCGGCCGTCCGTCCTGGCCGGTGTCGACGGCTACCCCGGCGACCGGTTCACCGGCGCCCGGGCCGACCCGTTCGGCGGGGTGTGCCCGCACGCCGCACACATCCGCAAGATGAACCCGCGAGACAGCGCCACCGACTTCGGGACGCCGGCCGACACCTTGCTGCGGCTCATGCTGCGCCGGGGTATCCCGTACGGGCCCCCGTTGGCCGGCGTCACCGACCCGCCCGCCGACCTGGTCGCCGCCGATCGCGGGCTCATGTTCGTGGCCGTCATGGCCTCGATCGAGGACCAGTTCGAGTTCGTCACCCGCCGGTGGGCGAACTCACCGATCCTGCCGAATGCGGGTGGATCGGACCCGATCATCGGTCAACGGGATCGGTACGGCGACCGGCGGCGCGCGATGACCGTCGACGGCCGTCGGCTCGAATTCGCTCGCGAGCACGTCACAGCGACCGGCGGCGGCTACTTCTTCGTCCCACCGGTCTCGGCCGTCGCCGGCGCCCTGGCGTCCCCCTGAAAACCAACACCGGTGCGGACGGCGGGCTCAGCCCGCGACGCGGCCGTACCGTTGCTCGGCCCGGGCTCGCGCCTTGATCGCCTCGGTCTCCCGGTCCTTCGGCGGCGCCGACGTCACCAGGTCGTCCAGCAGGTGCCGGGTGATGTGCGCGATCTCCGCCACGGCCCGGTCGAAGACTGCCTGGTTGGCCGCGGACGGCTTGGTGGCCCCGCTGACCTTACGCACGTACTGCAGCGCGGCGGCGTGCACCTCGTCGTTGGTGGCCGGAGGATCGAAGTTGTGCAGGGTTCGGATGTTGCGGCACATGGCTCCAGGGTGGCACGGCCGCGGGGCGTCTTCGTCGGGTTGGCCACGGTCGATCTGATCCATCGGGTCGCGGCGACGCCCGGGGTCGATGAGAAGGTGACCGCGCTGAGCCAGGAGATCGTCGCCGGCGGGCCGGCCGCCAACGCCGCGGTCACGTTCGCGTTGCTCGGCGGGGACGCCGAACTCATCACCGACCTGGGCCGCCATCCGCTCGCCGAGCTGGCCCACGCCGACCTGGTTGCGCACGGCGTCCGGGTGCGTGCCGTGGAGCCGGACAGTCCGGCGACGCCGGCGGTCAGCAGCATCCGGGTGCTGGACGCCACCGGCGAACGATCGGTGGTCTCGGTCAATGCGGCCGCGCGGACGGTGACCGCCCCGGACTGGCTCCCCGGGGTCCTGGACGGCGCCGCGGTGCTGCTGCTCGACGGCCATCATCCGCGGCTGGCGCTGGCCGCCGCCCGGGCGGCCCGGGACCGGGAGGTGCCCGTCGTGCTCGACGGCGGCAGTTGGAAGCCGGTCCTGGACGAGTTGCTGCCCCTGGTGGACATTGCCGTGTGCTCGGCCGATTTCCGGGTGCCGAGCGCCGCCGAGCCGGCCCCGGCGCTCCTGGCGCGCGGGGTCGGCGCCGTGGCGATCAGCCGCGGCGGAGCGCCGCTGCGCTGGTGGGCCGGCGGCCGGGCGGGTCAGGTCCCGGTGCCGGGCGTCGAGGTCAAGGACACCCTGGGGGCCGGCGACGTCTTGCACGGCGCGTTCGCCTGGGCGGTTGCCGCCGGCCGTCACGACCTGGCCGACGACCCGGCCGACGGTCTGGCCGGCCGGTTGGCCCGCGCGGCCGCGGTGGCGTCGCAGCGATGCACGTTCGCCGGTATCGGTCCGTGGCGCGAGCACCTGGCCGGGCGGCCAGGGCAGTCTTAGCCTGGCTCAGTATTGCTGTGCGTCGACGGTCGGTCGAGCACGGACGATCAGAGGAGCCGAGCCATGAAACTGGGCGTGCACATTGCGGACTTCACCTTTCCCGGTGGTCCGCGGACCCTGGCCGACGATCTGACCCGGATCGCCCGGGCCGCCGAGGAGAACGGGTTCGCCCGGGTCAGCGTGATGGACCACGTCTGGCAGATCTCGGTCGTCGGGCCCGAGGACCACGACATGCTCGAGGCCTACACGGCCCTGGGCTACCTGGCCGCCCGCACGTCGACGGTGGAACTGCTCGCCTGGGTGACCGCGGTCGTCTACCGCGAACCCGGCCTCCTGGCCAAGCAGGTGAGCACGCTCGACGTGCTCTCCGGCGGGCGGGCGATGCTGGGCATCGGGGCCGCCTGGAACGAGGCCGAGTCGCGGGGCCTCGGGTTGCCGTTCCCGCCCACCGCCGAGCGGTTCGAGCGGCTGGAGGAGGCACTGCAGATCTGCCGGCAGATGTGGTCCGACGACGACGGTCCCTACCGGGGCAAGCACTACACCCTGGAGCGCACGCTCAACGTGCCGCAGCCGCTGCGCCGGCCGCCGATCCTGATCGGCGGTGGTGGCGAGCGCAAGACGCTGCGGCTGGTGGCCCGGTACGCGCAGGCCTGCAACCTGTTCGACACCCCCGACCTGCCGCACAAGCTCGACGTGCTGCGGGCGCACTGCGAGCGCGAGGGCCGCGACTACGACGACATCGAGAAGACGGTCATGGCGCCGTTCCCGGTCGGAGCGGACGGTGCCGGCGTCGACGATTTCCTGACCACGCTGCGCCGGCTGGCCGATCTCGGCGTCGCCCACGTGCACGGCCGGCCGGCGGGGATGTGGGACCGCCGGGTGCTGGACGTGTACGGCGAGCGGGTGATCCCGATCGTGGCCGACTGGTAGCGCCGCCGGTCGGGGACCGGCGGCCGGCCGGGCCGCCCTGCGGACCGGCACCGGGTCCGGTTCAATGACGCCTATGGATCCACGCGCGGGCAAGCCTGCTCAGGAAAGCGATCTCATCGACGTCGACGCGGTGCTGGCGGCCTATGAGGACCTGCACCCGGACGTCTCGAACCCCGATCAGCGGGTGGTGTTCGGCACGTCCGGCCACCGCGGGTCGAGCCTGGACACCGCGTTCAACCGCGACCACATTCTCGCGATCACCCAGGCCATCTGCGAGTACCGGGCCGAGCAGGGCACCGACGGGCCGCTGTTCATCGGCGCGGACACCCACGCGCTGGCGTTCCCCGCCCAGGCGACTGCGCTCGAGGTGCTGGCCGCCAACAACGTCACGGTGATGCTGGACTCCAACGACGGCTACACCCCGACCCCGGCGGTCTCGCACGCCATCCTCAAGGCCAACCACGGGCGCACCAGCAAGCTGGCCGACGGCATCGTCGTCACGCCGAGCCACAACCCGCCCCGGGACGGCGGTTTCAAGTACAACCCGCCGAACGGCGGTCCCGCCGACAGCGACGCCACCTCGGTGATCGCGGCCCGGGCCAACGACATCCTGGCCGGCGGGCTCAAGGACGTGAAGCGGATGAGCTACGAGTCCGCCAAGAACGCCGACACCACCGGCTACTACGACTTCGTCTCCGGCTACGTCGGCGACCTGGAGAACGTGCTGGACATCGACGCCATCCGGGCCGCCAAGGTCAAGATCGGCGCCGACCCGCTGGGCGGCGCCTCCGTCGCCTACTGGGAGGCCATCGGCGAACGGCTGGGCCTGGACCTGACCGTGCTGAACAAGCAGACCGACCCGACCTGGCGGTTCATGACGCTGGACTGGGACGGCAAGATCCGCATGGACTGCAGCTCGCCCAACGTGATGGCCTCGGTGGTCGAGAAGGCCAAGGGCGGCGGTTTTGACGTGGCCACCGGCAACGACGCCGACGCCGACCGGCACGGCATCGTCACCCCCGATGCCGGCCTGATGAACCCGAACCACTACTTGGCCGTGGCGATCGACTACCTCTACAGCCACCGGCCGGAGTGGGCCGCCGACATGGGCGTGGGCAAGACGCTGGTTTCGTCGTCGATGATCGACCGGGTGGTGGCCCAGCTCGGCCGCCGGCTGGTGGAGGTGCCGGTCGGCTTCAAGTGGTTCGTGCCCGGCCTGATCGACGGTTCGATCGGCTTCGGCGGCGAGGAGTCGGCCGGGGCGTCGTTCCTGCGCAAGCGGGGCACCGTCTGGACCACCGACAAGGACGGCATCCTGCTGGCCCTGCTGGCCTCGGAGATCATCGCCGTCACCGGCAAGTCGCCCAGCGTCCGGTACCAGGAGCTGACCGCGCAGTTCGGCGACCCGGCCTACGCCCGGGTCGACGCGCCGGCCAGCAAGGCGGAAAAGGCCAAGCTGGCCAAGCTCGCACCCGAGGACGTCAAAGCCGACTCGCTGGCCGGCGAGCCGATCACCGCCCGGCTGGTCGCCGCGCCGGGCAACGGGGCAGCCATCGGCGGCCTGAAGGTCACGACGGAGAACGCCTGGTTCGCCGCCCGCCCGTCGGGCACCGAGGACGTCTACAAGATCTACGCCGAGTCGTTCAAGGGCCCCGAGCACCTCAAGCAGGTGCAGTCCGAGGCGCGCGAGGTGGTCTCCGCCGCGCTGGCCGGCTGAAGCCACTGACGGGCGCCGTCGCCGACGCTGATCAAAGCCGCACCAACCCGGTCATTCCGGGCACCACACCGAGGCTTCGATCAGCGCGGCGGTGGGGGCGGATCGGTCGATCCGGATGAACCCGGCCGGCTGGCTCAGGGTGACCCGTCGTGGTCCATCACCACCCGGTTCCGTCCGGCCCGTTTCGCCTGGTACAGGCAGCGGTCGGCGTCCTCGATGAGGCTGCCGAGCCGGTCCGGGGTGAGGTGTTCGGTACTGATCAGTTCGGTGGTCACGCCGCCGACGCTGAGCGTGCCCGACCACGCCGCCATCCAGTCCATGGCGCGTTCCCGCAGCCGCTCGGCCAGCTGGCGGGCGTCCTCGGGATTGGCCGGCGTGACGACGACGAACTCCTCACCGCCGATCCGGACGGCCACGTCGTCGCCGCGGGTCTCCCGGAGCAGGCCCTTGCCGACGGCGCGCAGGACCTCGTCGCCGGTGATGTGCCCATGCAGGTCGTTGATGGTCTTGAAGTGATCGATGTCGAGGACGAGCACGGTGATGTGCCGGGTGGGCAACCCGGTCGGACCGAACAGCCGGGTGTCCATGCCGCGACGGTTGAGCAGACCGGTCAGCGGGTCGGTGATCGATTGCTGTTCGAGTGCGTGCAGGATCCGGTCCAGATGTCGCCGCTGGGCCAATGCGGTTTCGGTGCAGGCGATCAGCGCCACGGCCGGCAGCGCGGTCGTCGTCGCCCAGAACAGCGGGGTGGGCGCGATCATCGCCGTCGCGGCGCCGCAACCGGCCACCACGACGGCCTCCTGGCCGCGCGGATAGGGCGCCTGGAGCGCCACCGCGGCGAACAGGCTGACCGGCACCAGCAGCACGAGGTTGAGCATGGCCCCGACCCGGTCCTGGCTGGCCACCACCGACAGCAGGACGAGCAGGTCGATCGCCACCAGCACGGCCATCACCGTGCGGTCCGACCAGCGCGCCCCCCACCGCCACGCGGCGATCGCGATCACGCCGCTGCACCCGAGCACCGAGAGGAACGCGACCGTCCAATGCGGTCTGATGGTCGCGGGGTCGAGGGCGGCGAACAGCCCGACCAGGGTGCCCGCGGTGACGATCCAGCACAGCCACTTGGCCCGTCGCTCCCGGTCGGACGCGATCGACTGAAGCTGCGTCGTCCAGGACATCGCGGACCACCCCTCCACCGGTGATGGCTACTCTATGTCAGCATTTGACTACGCAACGAAGTTGAAGGACGAATCAACCGGCGGTCCGTCCCGATCGGCCGCCCAGGTGTCCACAAAGGTGCCGCCCGGGTCGTGGGTGACCCTTTGTGTCCGGATCGCGAAAACGTAGGCTCCGACCGGGCGAAGGTGGGCGGTAGGAGCGGTGGTGAACGAAACCGGCGGTGTGGCACCTCCCGACATGGAACTGAGGGTGCTCGGTGAGCTCGACGGGGTCCGCGACGGCACCGTCATCGATCTGGGTGGACGGCGCCAGCGGGCCGTCCTGGCCGCCCTGGTCATCGCCCGCGGCGACGTGGTGTCCGCCGAGCGGCTCGCCGAATGCGTCTGGGGGGACGGGGCGGCCGCCCGGTCCGGCGGGCCGCTGCATTCGTATGTGAGCCACCTGCGCCGCCGGATGCAGCCCGACGTCGGCGCCCGGGTCCGCACCGACGTGATCGTCCGGGTCGGCGCCGGGTACCAGCTCTCGATCGGGCCGCGAGCGGTCGACGCCTGGCGGTTCGAGGACGAGCTGGAGGGAGTCACCGACCTCCCGCCGACCGAACGGGTCCGGCGGCTGCGGGCGGCGTTGAGCCTGTGGCGTGGCCCCGCGTACACCGAATACAGCGACGAGCCGTGGGCCGGCCCGGAGGTCGCCCGGCTGACCGAGCTGCGCGCCGTGGCCCGCGACCGGCTGATGGATGCGCGGTTGGCGCTCGGCGAGTCGGCGCTGGTGGTGCCGGAGTTGGAGGCAATGGTCGGTGACGATCCGCTGCGCGAGGAACGGTGGCGGCTGCTGGTCCTGGCGCTGTACCGGGCCGGCCGGCAAGGTGACGCGCTGGCCGCGTTGCGGCGGGCCCGGCACACCCTCGCGGACGAGCTCGGCATCGAACCGGGGCCGGCCCTGCGGACGCTCGAGCGCGACGTGCTCGCCCAGTCGCCGGCCCTGGACGGCCCGGCCCGGATGTTGCCTGCCGCGGCCCCGGTCACGGCCGCACCGCCCACCGCGGGCGGGCCGGCCGCCGGACCCGTCGGCGGGTCGGGGCCCACGACGCCCGGCGGCGGGGGCGCCCGCCCCGAGCTGGTCGATCGGGAGCGGGAACTCGACTGCCTGGCCCGGGCCGTCGACGACCTGTCCGGCGGCGTCGGTGGCCTGCTGCTGATCGAGGGATCCGCCGGGATCGGGAAGACGAGCCTGCTGGTCGAGGCCGGTCGGCTCGCCGGTGCGGCCGGGGTCCGGACGCTGTCCGCCCGGGCGAGTGAAATGGAGCGGGCGTTCGGTTTCGGCACGGTGCGTCAGCTGTTCGAACCGCTGCTGCAGGATCCGAGCCGCGGCGGGTCGCTGCTCGCCGGCGCGGGACAGGGCGCCCGGCCGGTGTTCGAGACGGTCGGCGACGAACTGGTGGAGAACTCCTTCGCCGTGCTGCACGGGCTGTACTGGCTCACCGTCAACCTGACCGCGGATGGTCCGGTCCTGCTGAGCATCGACGACGTGCAGTGGTGCGACGGCGCGTCGCTGCGCTTCCTGGCCTACTTGATCAAGCGGCTGGTGAGCCTGCCGGTGCTGGTGGTGATGACCGTGCGCACGGGTGAACCGCAGCCCGCCGACGGGTTGCTCGCCGACCTGCTGCTGGACCCGTCGGCCACCGTGCTGCGGCCGCAGGCGCTGTCCGTCGAGGCCACCGGTGCCGTCGTGCGCACCCGGCTGGCGGCGGCGGATCAGGGCTTCGTGGCGACGTGCCACCGGACCACCTCCGGCAACCCGCTGCTGCTGCGTCAACTGGTCCGCGCGCTCGAGTCCGAGGGGGTGCCGCCGGACGTGGTGCACGCGGACACCGTGCGGGCCGTCGGCTCGCGCGCGGTGGCCAGCCTGGTCATGCTCCGGTTGCGCCGGATGCCGCCGGCCTCGGTGGAGGCGGCCCGCGCGGTGGCCTTCATCGGCGCCGACGTCGATCTGCCGTCGATCGCGGCGCTCGCGCAGCTGCCGGAAGAGCAGGCTGCGGAGGCGCTCGACCTGCTCAGTCGCGGCGAGATCCTGGCCGACGACCGGCCGCTGCGCTTCGTCCACCCACTGGTGCGGGACGCGGTCTACCAGGACGTCTCGCCCGGGGAACGGGCGCTGCGGCACGAGCGGGCGGCCCGGATCCTGCACGAGCGCGGGGCGCCCGCCGAGCGGATCGCCGCACACCTGCTGCTGTCCCCGGCCCGGGGGGACGCGGCGACCGTCGCCGTGCTGCGCACCGCCGCGCTGCTCGCAGCCGGCCGGGGCGCCTCGGACAGCGCGGTCGGCTTCCTCCGCCGGGCACTGGACGAACCGCCGCCGCCGCGGGACCGGGTCGAGGTGCTGGTCGAGCTCGGCCGGCTGGAATCGATGGTCGACGGCGTCGCCGCCGTCGAGCACTTGACCGAGGCCTACGCGAATCTGACCGACCCGGCCGCGCGGGCCGAGCTGGCCATGGTCATCGCGCGCACGCAAGCGTTCGTGGGCCGGCGCGGAGCGGCCACCGGGTTCGCCGCTGCGGCGACCGAGGCCGTGCCCGCGGGGTACGACGACGAACGCCAGGGCCTTCAGTCGCTGGTCCGGATCACCGGGTACATGCACGCCCTGCCGCCGGCGAGCTATCGGACGCCGGCCGACCCACCGATCTCCGGGACGGGCAACGGTGCGCGGATGCTGGCCGCCGCCCGGGCCATGGAATTGATGATCGCCGGCGAGGACCGGGCCCGCGCCGTGGACCTGGCGCACTTCGCGGTCGCCGACGACCGGCTGCTGGACGACGACCACATGCTGCTGTGGATCCCGGCGGTGCACGTCCTGCTGATCGGCGACAGTCCGGTCGACGAGCTGTGGCGGCACGCCCGGTCGCACGCGCGGGTGGCCGGCAGCCTGTTCGCCATGCTGGCCGTCAACACCTGGCAGGGCTACGAGCAGTGGCGGCGGGGCCGGCTCGACGACGCCCAGCAGTTCCTCGGCGACGCGCTGCAGCAAATGCCGGTGTGGGGCAGGCTGGCCATCGGGGGCAGCTACGTCGCCGCGTTCATGGCCGGTGTGCACCTGGACCGCGGCGACATCGACGCGGCCGACCGGGTGATCCGGGATGCCCGGACGCTGGTCGCCGTCGGCGACGGCGCCCGGGTGATCCGGTTGGTCACCGCCCAGCTGCGGCTGGCCCAGGGCCGGCCGGAAGCGGCCCTGACCACCCTGGCCGACGACGTCGGCCATTTCGACATCGTCAATCCGGCATGGGACAACTGGCGCGAGCCCGCGGCCCGGGCGCATGCCGCGCTCGGCCGGCTCGACCGGGCGCGGGAGGTCGCCGACGAGCACGTTGCCCTGCTCCGGCGCTGGGGCGCGCCGTCCTGGCTCGGTGAGGGGCTGGTCCTGGCCGGTGAACTGCGGGGTGCGGACGGCCTGCCGCACCTGCGTGAGGCGGTGGGCCTGCTCGAGCCGACCGGATCCGTCCTCGCGCTCGCCCGGGCCCGGCTCGCATGGGGTCGCCGCCCCGAGGTGCCGGACGCGGAGGCCGTCCCGCTGCTGCGGCAGGCGGCCGATGCCGCCCGGGAGTGTGGAGCGCAACCGGTGCAGGAGCGGGCGGTCGCTGCGCTGACCGATCGTGGTGAGTCGATCGTCAACGGGGAACGGGCCAACCGGATGACCTCCCGGGAGCGCCAGGTGCTCGACCTGACCGCCGGCGGCCTGGACGTTCACCAGGTCGCCCAGCGACTGTTCCTCACCCCGGGGACCGTGCACGAGGCGTTGATCAGTGCCGCGGGGAAGGCTCGGGAGCCGTCATGACGGCCGGGCAGTACCCGCCACGGATGAACGGGACCGTGCGGCTTCAAGTCAGCCTCAAGCCGCCGCCGCCACTCTGGTCGTGACGTGTTGTTGAAAGTTCACTGAAAGGACCGTCGTGATCCCGCCGACCGCATCCACCCCCACGGCGAGTGCCGCGGGCCTCGCCGGCCTGCGCCGGTTGTGTGGCGGCGCGGTCTACCTGCCCGGCGATCCCCAGTACGACGACGCCCGCCGGCCGTGGAACCTGCGCGCGGACGACCACCCCGCGGCGGTGGCCTACCCGGCCTTCCCGGACGAGGTCGCCGACCTGGTCCGGGCGGTCGCCGCGGCCGGGTTGCGGATCGCGCCTCAGGGCACCGGGCACGGCGCGCCGCCGCTGTCCGGCCAGCTGGAGGACGCGGTCCTGCTGCGGACCTCGGCCATGACGCAGGTGGTCGTCGATACGGCGAACCGCAGCGCGCGGGTCGGGGCGGGTGTGCTCTGGGGCGACGTCGTCAACCGGGCGGGTGCGGCACGGCTGGCCGGGCGGCACATGTCCAGCCCGAGCGTCGGGGTGGTCGGCTCCTCCCTCGGCGGCGGACTGAACTGGTACGGGCGGGCGCACGGCCTGCAGTGCAGCGCGGTCACCGCGGTCGAGGCCGTGCTGGCCGACGGGTCGTTCGTGCGGGCCACCGACGAGCAGCACAGTGACCTGCTGTGGGCGGCGCGGGGCGGGGGCGGCGGCTTCGGAGTGGTGACCGCGATCGAGTTCGACCTGATCCCCGTGGCGACGCCTTATGCGGGGATGTTCGTCTGGGACTGGAACCGCGCGGACGAGGTCGGCGACGTCTGGGCCCGCTGGGCGGTCGATGCCCCCGATGAGATCACCAGCATCATGCGGCTGATCCAGGCGCCGGACCTGCCCTGGCTGCCCGATGCCGTTCGTGGCCGCAGTGTGGTGGCGATCGACGCGGCCGTGCTCGCGGACGCCCCCGTGGCGGCCGAGCTGCTGGCCCCGCTGCGCGCGCTCCGGCCGGATCTGGACACCTTCGAACTCCGGCCGGCGGCATCCCTGGCCCGGCTCCATCTGGAACCGGAGGAGCCGATGCCCGCACATGCCGCCAGCACGCTGGTTGCCGAACTGCCGACCGACGCGGTGCACGCGCTGGTCGCCGCGGCGGGGCCCGGGTCGGGCACCCGGTTGCTGTCCGTCGAGGTGCGGCAGCTGGGTGGCGCACTCGGCCGGCCGGCCGCCCGGGGCGGCGCGCTGGACCGGATCGACGGCGAGTTCCTGGTCCTCACCCTCGGCACGGACGGACGGCCGGGTGGGTGGGCCGGTCAACGCGAGGACGCCGACCGGGTGCGGGACGCGGTGCAGCCGTGGGGGAGTGGGTCGCTCTACCTGTCCATGCTCGACGATCGGGTCGACGAACGCCGCGCGGTCCCGGGCGGCAGCTGGCGCCGGCTCGCCGCGATCCGCGCCGCGGCCGACCCCGACGGTCTGTTCGTCCTGCCGCACACCGCCTCTCGTTGACCGGGGCGGAGGCGGCCACCCTGGTGAGCCGGCGCCGGACACGGCCGGCTCCGGTCGCCGACCCCGCCCGCGCGGATCAACGACGGCGGCGCGGCTGAACTCGCCCTGATGTGACCGCTGGGCCGGGAGTCGACGACTTCAACCGACGTTCAAGTGCCGGCGGACGCCTGGGTCAGGCGGCGGCAAGGGCGGTTCAAGGGCGTCGGGCGACGGTGGTGGCAGCAAGCAGAGCCCCCGACCACCGGAGGAAACACCGACATGACCGCCGATAGCTTTTTCACCGCCGACATTCCGGCCGTACCGTACGACGAGTTGCGGGCTCGCACCGTGGGCACCGTCGTCGTGGCCGGCGAACCCGACTACGAGGCCCTGGTCACCCCGTGGAACCTCGCCATCGAGGTCCGGCCGGACGCCGTCGTCGCGGCAACGACCGCGCAGGACGTCGTCGAAGCGATCCGCTTCGCCCGCGCCCACGGCTTGGAAGTCACCCCGCAGGCCACCGGCCATGGCGCCATCACCGCATTCGTCGGTGAGATCCTGGTCAACACCAAGGGTCTGGACGAGTGCGTGGTGCATCCGGAGGGGTGGGCCCGGGTCGGCGCCGGGGTCAAGTGGTTGCGCGTCGTCGAGGCCGCCGCGCCGCACGGGCTGGCACCGTTGTCCGGGTCCGTCACCGATGTGGGTGTCGTCGGCTACACCACCGGCGGCGGCCTCGGGCCGATGGCGCGCACCTACGGGTTGGCGAGCGACCGGGTCCGGGCGATCGAGGTCGTGACCGGCGACGGTGAGTTGCGCCGGGTCACACCGACCGAGCACGCCGACCTGTTCCATGCGTTGCGCGGTGGCAAGGGCGCGCTGGGCATCGTCACCGCCATCGAGTTCGACCTGGTCGCCCAGCCGCGGTTCTACGGCGGCTCGCTGTGGTTCTCCGGTGAACACGCCCCCGCGGTGATCGCCGCCTGGCAGCGCTGGATCAAGGACCTGCCCGAGGCGGCCACCACCTCGTTCGGACTGTTCAACCTGCCCGAGATGCCAGGGGTACCCGACATGCTGGCCGGCACATTGACCCTGTCCATCCGCTACCTGTGGACGGGCGACGCCGCGGAAGGCGAGCAGCACTTCCGCGCGATGCGGGCCGCCGCTCCGGTCCTGCTCGATGACGTCGCCGAGAAGCCCTACACCGCAGTGGACTCCGTGCACACCGACCCGGTTGATCCGCTTCCGGCGCACGAGTCGGCGATGGTGCTCCGCGACTTCCCCGCCGCGGCCGCGGCAGAGCTGTTGCGGCTGGCCGGCCCCGGGTCCGGGTCGTCGCAGGTCCTGGTCGAGGTCCGGCAGCTGGGTGGCGCCACCGCCCGGCCCGGCGCGCACGAGAGCGCTTTCGCCTCCCGGGACGAGGGGTACTCCCTGCTGGTGGTCAGCATTCCGATGATCCCCGGAGCGGTCGAGCACGGGCAGCAGATCGTGGACGCCATGGGGCCGTGGTTCGGGGCCCGCCGGTTGCCGAACTTCACCTCCGACGCTGCCCTGCTGCCGAGCGCCTACGACGACTGGACGCGAGCCAGGCTGCGGCACACCATCCGTCGCTACGACCCGGACGGTGTGATCGCCATCGGCCACGCGTTCACAGCCTGACGCCGCCGGGTGCGTCCCCACCCGTCAGCTCGCCGCGCGCTCGGCGGCGTCGAGCAACTCGGTGGTGGCGTCCCAGAGCCGGGATTCCCGCGCGGGGTCGTCGGCGAATGGTTCGAGTGGGCGTTCCCGGGTCTTGACGACGAACGCTCCGCCCGGCAACCGCGCCCAGCGTTCATCCAGGATGACCGATGCGAGAGCGGGACCCGATCGGCCCGGCGACGAGATCCCCGGAATTCGTTCGATCATCTGCCCCGCTCGTCGGGCACCGGCCCCGAACTGTCGGGACAGGCCGGTGCCCGGCATGAACCCCGGCTCGAAGACGATCACCTGCACGCCGGCCGGGCCGCGTCGCTGCAGCTCGTGCGCGTAGTACACGATCGCGAGCTTGGAGTTCGAGTAGGCCACACCGCCGGACGCGCGACCGGCACCCGGGTCGGGCCGGGCGAGGTCGATCGGATCACGCCAGTCGGCCGCGGGGACGTGCAGGATGCGACGCCAGAAGTTCTGGTGGTAGGTATTCGATCCCAGCAGGACGATGCGGGCGGGCGCCGTGAACGAGCCGAGCAGGTGACCGATGAGCTCGGCGTGGGCGAGGTAGTTCACCGCGAAGGTGAGCTCGTCACCATCGGCCGAGACGTGGCCGGCGTCGCGGACGGAGAGCCCGGCGTTGGCCACCAGCCCGTGCAGTGGACGCACGGTCCCGTCCGCCACGGCGGTCCGGGCGGCGTCCGCCGCGGCGCGCACGTCGGCGAGCCGGCCGAGATCACAGGCAATCTCGACGACCGTGCACCGGCTTGACCCGGCTCGAACAGGGCCGGTCCACCGCTCCGCCCACCCAGGTCGTGGAATCCCTGGCCCGGGCCCTGCGGATCGCGGACGCGGAACGGGACCTGCTGTTCCGGCTGGCCGGCTACACCGCACCCGGTCCCGAACTGGTGTCGTCACGGATCACGGCCAGCGTGGCAACGACTGCTCGACCGGCTGGCGACCACACCGGTCGCGGTGTTCGACGCCACCTGGACCCTGCTGGTGGCCAACCCGCCGTACGACGCGGTGGTGGGTCCGACCACCGGTTGGCGGGGGTCGAGCGGAACAGTGTGTGGCGGAACCTGGTCGGCGCCGACACCCGGGTCGTCCACACCGGTTCCGAGCGCGCCGATCTCGCCGCGTCCCTGGTCGCGGACCTTCGCCTGACCGCCTCCCGGTATCCCGACGATCAGCGAGTGCACGGGCTGCTCGACGAGCTGGCCGAGCACAGCCCGAGGTTCGCCGAGTTGTGGCGGTCCGGCGAGTTGCCACCGCACCGGGATTCGGGCCGGCGCAAGACCATCGACCATCCCGCCGTCGGTCGCATCACCCTGGATTGCGACACCCTGATCGTCGCCGCGGACGATCTGCGCATCATGATCTACACCGGCGAACCCGGGACCAGGGACTCGGAACTGCTCGACCTGGCCGTCGTGCTCGGAACCCAGGCAATGATCCGCGGATGACCTCGAAGCCGTGACCGCCGACGGAGCCAACCACCGCACGAATCTCGTCGGCTCGGACCGGCCACGACCGACCGGAACGATCCGGCCGCGCCCCTTTCCGGCTCACCCCAGCGGAACGATTCCGGTCGGATCGGACGGCGAAGCGAACGGATCGTTGGCACCATGGCCGGATGCAGAACGCCGATGTGACCGCCCACGAGGCTCGCGAGATCGATGAGGTGGTGGCGCGACTGCGGGAGAGATTCCCGACCGTCGACGCGGAGCGCATCCGCGGCGTGGTCGAGGAGGAGCACCGGGCGTTCGACGGGCGACCGATCCGCGATTTCGTTCCCGTGTTCGTGGAGCGCGCCGCGGTGGAGCGGCTGCGCCGGTCCGCCGCCTGATCGTCGGCGGGCGGCCCGGCGGCGGCTCGCGCCCGGCGGCGGCTCGCGCCCGGCGGCGGCTCGCGCCCGGCGCAGGTCGCGGCCGAACATCCCGGTCGCCTGCCGCCACCCGGTGGTCCCCGGGGAAGCGTTGCCGGTCAGGCGATCTCCAGAACCTCCTCGAGTCCCTGGGCGAAGCAGTTCATCAGCACGGAGACGTCCTCGACGGCGTCACCGTCGATGTTGAAGCCGATGCAGCAGGCGCCGGCGTGCGTGGTCATCGCGACCATGATCGCCACCCCCGGCAGCGGGCCGAACGCGAAGATCCGGTCGACCCGGGCACCAGCCAGGAACGATTTGTAGGGCAGCCCGGGCACGTTCGAGGCCGACAGGTCAGCGGTCGCGCCGAGCCGCCAGGCCGCGGCGCCGACCCCGGACGGCAGCATGTTGACCCACGGCGCGAGCAGCCCGAACGAGTCGAGCGCGGGCTCCGTGCGCAGCGTCAGGACGGTGCCCCGGATGATGGCGATCCGTTCCACCGGATCGCTGACGCCGATCGGCCCGGCCAGCAGCGCGCCGGCGAACTTGTTGCCGCCCATCGGATCGTCGCCACGGCGCAGCGAGACCGGCATCGCCATCGGCAGGTTCTCCAGCGGGCTGCCGTGCTTGTCGTGGTAGAGGCGCAGCCCGCCGAGCAGGGCGGCGATGTACGCGTCGTTCACCGACCCGCTGGCCGCCTTGGCCGCCGCCCGCAGCCGCTTGAACTCGCACTCCAGCACGCCGAACCGCCAGTTCCGGCCCTTGCGGCCCTTGAGCAGGGGGGACGGCGGCGCGGGCGGGGGTGGCATCATCCGGCGCAGCGATGCGGTGAACCGCACCGCGTCGTCGCCGGCCTGCAGCGGATCGGACAGCACGGTGCCGCCGAACTTCACCGAGCGCCAGAGCAGGTCGGGCGCCTGGCCGATCCGCGAGGCCAGTTGCCGGGAGGTCAGTACGGCCGGGTTGATCCCGGCCGGTGATGCCCCGGCCGACGACGCCGGCTTGTCCGGCGTGTGTTCCCGGGTGCGGCTCTGCACCAGCGACAGCAGCTGCACCCCGCCCAGGCCGTCGGTCACCGAGTGGTGCAGCTTGAGCAGGTAGGCCGCCCGGTCGTCGGCCAGTCCCTCGACCAGCACCGCCTCCCACAGGGGGCGCCGGCGGTTCAGCGGCGCGAGCGCGAATCGTTCCGCGTACCCGAGCAGGGTCGGGAGGTCGTCTCCGCCGTCCAATCGGGTGCGGCGCAGGTGGTCTTCCAGCTTGAACGACCGATCCGCCACCCAGACCGGCGGCCCCACCGGCAGGATGGGCTCCTGCACCCGCTCGCGGGCCCGCCGGACCAGCCCGACCGCCCATTCGTGCGCCGCCCACAGCCGCTCCCACTCGGGCACGGTGTCCAGCAGCATGACCGCGGTGATCGTCGACGACAGCTCGGGATGCCGCTCGGAGCGCCACATCAGTGTCTCGAGCTCGCTCATCGAACCGTCCAGGCCCCACTGGCCCGCGGCGGTCCAGGCCTGCTGATTCAGCTCGCCGGGGGTGGGCGCAGACGGGTCCGAGCGGGGCGGTCCAGCTTTCGTCATGCCGTGGCCTTTCCTGAGCGCCCGGCGAGTTCGGTCGCTCCGAACGTGGCCCTGGCGTGATCACCATGCTGACGCACTCGGCTGGTTCGGACCCGCTCGCCCACCCTGTTCATTCGCCCGTCTCCGGCCAGTCGGCGAGGGTGGCGATGAACCTTTCCCGCACATCCCGCACGTGCTCGTTGATGGTGTCCGCCGTCCAGTCGTCGGTCGCGATCGGGTCCAGCACGGCGATCTGCAGCGTTCCGGAATGCAACAGCGAAGAGTTGCGCCACATCAGCTCGCCGGCGTTGCGGATCACGATCGGCACGATCGGCACCCCGGCCTGCATCGCCAGGTGGAAGGCGCCCTTCTTGAACGGCAGGACGGTCGGGGTGGGGGAGCGGGTGCCCTCCGGCATGATCACCACCGATGTGCCGGCCCGGATTCGTTCGGCCAACTCGGCCAGGTCCCGTTTGGCGGATTCCGGGTTGGACCGGTCGATGTAGGCCGGATCGACGAAGGCGCCGGCCAGTGCCATCCGTGGGTCGTAACGGGCCTGCTTCTTGGCCACGCCGGTGAAGTCGCGCCGCAGCAGCGCCCCCATCAGCGGAGCATCCAGCGAACTCTGATGGTTGGCGACGAACACCGCCGGCCGGGCCGCCCACAGGTTGTGTTCGCCGATGATCTGCAGCTTCACCCCGGCCAGGGCGAGCCCGAGATCGCAGGCCAGCGGGATGCCGATGTTGCGGCCGACCCGGGAGTCGCCGGTCAGCAGGTCGGCCGCCGCGCCGATGGCCATCCCGACGCCGAACCCGCCCAACGCCATCGCCGTGCCGGCCATCGCGGCCAGGCCGCCGTTGCGGGGCTCGCGGAGAGTGACGATCGGCCACCGGTAGGTCTTGGCCGCCAGCGCCAGCCCGGTGTGCGGGTTGAGCGGACGGGGATTGCCGACCGATCCGAGGAAGGCGACGTCCTCGTCGCCGTTGCCGTAGGCGTAACTGGCGGTGAGGTCGACGCCGTTAGCGCGGGCGAACGCGCGCACGGCCGCGCCCTTCGGCTCCCCCCACAACATCGGGCCGGCCAGCGTCCCGGTGATCACCCCGTCGACCACCTCGACCTCGGTGCACAGGATGTTGGTGATGCCCAGATCCCTGGCCAGTGGCTCGATCTGGAAACGCGTGGCGGCCGAGGCCACCGCGATCGTGTGCTTCATGCGTTGATGGGCGCGGACCAGTTCGCGGGCCTGCGGGCGGACCGACGCGGCGATCTTCTGGGCGAACAGCCGCTCACCCAGCTCCATGACGGTGTCCGCCTCGCGACCGGCCATGGCGGCCACTCCGTGCCGACCGATGGCGGTGGGGTCACCGCCCAGCTTCCCGTCCACCGCCGAGAACAGGGACCGGGCGACGTCCCCGGGGGCGATGTCCCGGCTGCGGATGCTCTCGGCGAAGAAGGTGTTGGCCGTGTAACCCTCGACCAGGGTGCCGTCGAGATCGAAGAACGCGCCGATGTGCGGGCCGCTGGGCCCGGCCAGGATCTCCCGGACCGCGTCCTGGGCATTCAGCTCGGTCATCACCGGCCCCCGCCCGGGGCCGGATGCGAGACGTCCGGTCGGGTGCTCATCGACGTTCCGTCCCGGGCCAGCTCGGCGATCGTGTCGGCACGCGCGACGAGCACCGCCACCTCGTCCAGGAACTCCTGACGCCGCCGCGGGTCGGTGTCGGGGGCCAGCAGCTCGCGGCTGTCGGCGACCCGCAGGGCGGTCCGGAACAGTTCGAGCGAGACCGACTCGGCCCCGGCGATCCGGTGTTGCAGCAGCCATTGCTGGCCGACGCCCAGGGACTCCTGCAGCAGCCGCTCCTGGTCGACCGGGTCCGGCCCGGGTGGCTCGGCGGCCAGCCGGTCGGCCACCACGTGGTAGGCGTCCAGGTACGGGCGCAGCACCAGGTGGGCGAGCAGGAGGTCGGTCTTGGCCAGCAGGTCCGCCGCGTGCTCCGGGCCGCACCGCCACGTCTGGTCGGCCGCGTCGGCGCCGATCAACCGGAGCTCGGCCAGCACCTCGTCGCCGAACCGGTCGCGGGCCGGGAAGTAGAACTCGAACTTGAGCAACGAGCGCAGATGCATGGCCTCGTCGAACACGTTCGTGGCACCGTCCTCGACGACGCCCTGCAGCGCCAGTTCGGTGATCGCCCGGTGCACCAGCGTGTGGATCATCGTGTTCCGGTAGAACGCGGCCACCAGGTCACGATTGCGCGCGATCTTCCAGACGGACTCGGTGCCCTCGTCGAAGACGTCGATCAGGTGTGATGACACCATCTCCTGCAGGGTGCGGCGGATGGTCGACCGGTCGGAGAGATCCAGGGCGCCGGCGATCGGCCAGCCGAGCCGGGCCAGGTACCCGACCAGCGGCCGGGCCGTGGCCAGCACCTCGTCGAGGGTCAGGGCCCGGTCGGCGCCGAGCAGGGCCAGGCTGACCACGGCGGTCGCGGTGACCGGGGTGGCCCGGTTGATGTGGTGCGAGATGTCGAGCGCGATGCGCTCCACCGTGTGCTCGCCGGTGCTCGGGTCGGCGCGCAGCTCGGCCAGGCGCTGCCGCAGCGGGATGGGGTCGGCGAAGTCCACGTACGCGCGGCCGAGCCGGCGCTGCTGCTGCCGGGCGAGGTGGACCAGCCAGCGCAGATTCTCCGGACTCTTGCCGGCGCCGCGGGCCTCCTTGGTCATCAGCGAAACCTCGTGCAGCTGGTCGTAGACGATGGACACCCCGACCACCTGGATGTCCACCGGATGCGCCGGCATTGCCCCCACCGAGTCACCGGTCCTGGTCGCCTCGTCGAGCCCGTCGACCAGGTACTTGAGGATGCCGAACGTCGGCGGCCGCAGCTTGCCGGTTCGGGTGCGCCCGCCCTCGATCGACCAGGCGAGGTTCCCCCGGCTGCGCACCAGCTCGGCGATGTAGGACCGCAGGGTCAGCCGGTACACGGGCAGGTCGCGGATGTTGCGCCGGATGAAGACCACCCCGGATCGGCTGGCCCACTGGCCGAACGGGAACAGGTTCAGGTTTGACCCGCCCAATGTGTACACCGGGGTGAGCCGATTCGCCGCGATCACCTCCGGAACGACGAAACCGTCGAGGTAGGAGCGGTGCGCGAATGCGAACGCCAGCGAGCACCGCCGGTCGAGCCGGCGCAGCCGTTCGACCTGGTCGTCGTCGACGTAGACGTCGTAGGCGCGCAGGAACCATCGCCCGAAGGCCCGCCACGCGTTCGTCGGACGCGGGTCGTGCGTGGACGCCATCTCCTGCAGGTAGCCCATGGCCTCGGCCCGGACGTCGGCCGGGTCCCGCTGCAATTCGCCGGCGAGGGCCCGCAGCCGCTCGTCGAACCAGCCGGCGGCCACCAGGTCGTCGGCCTCGGGACTGACCAGCTTGAGGGACTCCCGGAGTTGCCGCACCGGGCGCAAGGGTCGCTTCTCCGCCAGACCAGTCACGCCATCGATCATCACACCCACGGGTGGAAGTCGGCGATGTCCGATCGGGGTGAATCCTGCCGGGACGGCCTCGCGCCTTCCCGCACCGGAGCCGACGGTCCTCATCGAGTGTGCAGAAGGTGCCCCTTCCGACCGCGGTTCGACGGCAGATTCGGCACACTGGGGCTGCCCGTCTCGGTCGGCCGAGCATCCCCGGTCCGGTCAGCCGGCGAGGCGATCCAGCGCGGCCGACGAATGCGGCGCCAGCTCGATATCGGAGTGTGCGCGCTCCTCGACGTAGGCCAGCTTCCCGTCGGGGGTGATCCCGATGAGCCGCGTCGCCCCCACCACCGGTGGGGCGGTCGGTGTCCGCAGGGCGGCATCGGTGGACAGAGCCCAGGCGGCGGCGGACCGGGGGCGACCGTAGAAGAGCTCGATCCGGCCCTCGGCGTGCGCGACCATCAGCTCGATCGACCCGTCCGGTTGGGGCCGGAAGAAGCCGACCTCGCGACTGCCCGGACCCTTGACCGAGCCGTCCGGCTCGAGCAGCCAGCTGATCGACTCGTAGCGCAGGAACGGTCGACCGTCGTGCGAGACGACGATCTGCTGGCCGAACTGCGGATCCTTCTCGCCCGGCTCGTTGCCGAACCGCCCGACCCCGCGCCAGACGCCGACCAGCGGCAACAGGGGCATGCAGTCGGGGTGCAGACCGGGCCGGGCGCGCACGTTGGCGGTGTCCGCCGGGATGGGCAACGGCGGTACGTCGGCGATGTCCAGACCACGGGTCGTCTCGGCGCGGAGTTCGGCGGCCACGATGGCCGCGTCGCCGCTGCCGGGGATCGGCGCGGGGACGGGCGATGCCAGGTCCGGCAATGCGTCGGGCGACGTCCGGTCCGGCGACGTCCGGTCCGGTGGGGGTGCCAGATCGGGTGCCGGCACGTATTCACCGGCCGTCCGCTCGGCTCCGACCAGGCCGGCGATTTCCTCGGCGGTGGGGCCCTGATGAGCCTCGGCGGTGGGGCCCTGATGAGGATGAGGCCCGGGCGAATCCGGTCCCGCCGAGTCCGTCGACGGACCGTCCGGACCGGTCACCTGTCCTCGTGCAGCAGGCGATAGACCACGTAGAACGCGAACCACGTGATCAACAGGGCCACCGCGATGAGCAGTCCGGTGAAGAAGATTTCCACCCGGGCAGCCTAACCCGAGCCGGCCGCCGGGTTCCCCCGTCGCGAACCAGGTCACACCCGACGACACCGTCCGGCCGTCGTTGACCCATCCGCCCCAACGCCGAAGGCGGGGCCGGCCGCAGCCGAACCCCGCCTCCGGGACCACGCGGTACCTCAGGCGACCGCGATATCCAGCTGATTCAGACCCAGCGTGACCTCGCCCGTGGCCTGACCGTTGCCGGCGCGGGACAGCGCCCGGACGGTCCACGAGCCGGGTGCGGCGTAGAACCGGAAGTCACCGCCGGCGGAGGTCACGACCTCGGCGGTGAACTCGCCGGAGGCGTCCAGCAGGCGGACGAACGCCCCGCCGACCGGTTCGTTGTCCTTGCAGACCTTGCCCTGCACGACGGCCTGGCTGGAAACGTCGACACCCACCGGGATACCGGCCGTCTGATCCGGGGCAGCACACGACATGAGAATTGGTCCTTTCGGGATGGGTGGTCAGGCGCCGAGCTCGACGGGCACGCCGACCAGCGAGCCGTACTCGGTCCACGATCCGTCGTAGTTCTTGACGTTGCGCTTGCCGAGGATCTCGGTGAGCACGAACCAGGTGTGGCTCGAACGCTCACCGATGCGGCAGTAGGCGATGGTGTCCTTCTCGTCGTCGAGGTTGCCGTACAGCTCGGTCAGCTCGGCGTCGGAGCGGAAGGTGCCGTCCTCGTTCGCGGCCTTGGACCACGGCACGTTCAGTGCGGTGGGGATGTGGCCGGCGCGCTGGGCGGCCTCCTGGGGCAGGTGCGCCGGGGCGAACAGCTTGCCGGAGAACTCGTCGGGGGAGCGCACGTCGACCAGGTTCTGGACGCCGATCGCGGCGACCACCTCGTCGCGCAGCGCGCGGATCGAGGGGTCCTGCTCCTGGGCGACGTAGGTGGTCTCGACCCGGTCGGGCACGTCCTTGGTCAGGGTGCGGCCGTCCAGCTCCCACTTCTTGCGGCCGCCGTCGACCAGCTTGACGTTCTGGTGCCCATACAGCTTGAAGTACCAGTACGCGTAGGCGGCGAACCAGTTGTTGTTGCCGCCGTAGAGGACGACGGTGTCGTCGTTCGAGATGCCCTTGGCCGACAGCAGCTTCTCGAACCCGGCCCGATCGACGAAGTCGCGGCGAACCGGGTCCTGCAGCTCGGTCTTCCAGTTGATCCGGACCGCGCCGGGGATGTGGCCGGCATCGTAGGCGGTGGTGTCCTCATCGACCTCGACGAGGACGACGCCGGGGGTGGACAGGTTCTGCTCTGCCCATTCGGTGGTGACGAGGGAGTCCTCGCGGCTCATGCGTCTGCTCCTTGCAGGGTGGGGTGGGGGTGGGATAGCGGGCGGGGAAGGGGCGTGCCGGGGCGGCAGAGTCGGGCGAATCCTGGGGACGATCCAGGCGCCACCGGCAGCACCGAGCGCTCAGATCGACGAGCGGGTGCGTTGCGCGGACCGATCAGCGGGTCAGCGACAGGAAACGGGGCACCCGAGGTTGCCGCAACAGAGAGCGCTGCCGACGCGCACGAGGTCGACGGCGCGCCGGCTGGTCAGCAACGGGCCCATGAGGTCAACGGTAGCAGCCGGGAGAACACCGTCATGACCGGCTGAAAGGGACGGACCGGCCTCGCAAGCTCGGCCGACGCTAGCGCCGCAGTTCCTGGAAGGTGACCGGGCCGGTGTCGACCGTGATGACCACGTCGCCGCCGGACGTCTGGACGTCGCCGCCGGTCACGGTGAACGGGAGGCCGACCAACGGGATGGTGGTGGTCAGCCCGGAGGCGACGGCCGACGCGGCCTGCTGGGCCGCCTGAGTGAGGTCGATGCCCGCGGCGGACAGATTGTCGACCGTGAGCGTCAGTTCGTCGTTCGCAACCGAGAGTCTGGCCGAGCCGGTCACCGGGATCGCCACGCCGAGCACGGTCAGGGTGGTGCCGGCCTGCAGGGTGCCGTTCGGTCCGGCGGACAGGGTGACGTCCGGCCGGGGCAGTGCCGCCTGGAGTGCGGAAATGGGGATGACGACCTGCAGGTTCGTCGCCTGCGCGGTCAGGTGCGAGGTATCACCGGCCACCGCGTCCCGCAGCGGCATGGCGACGGTGGTCAGCGTGACCCGGGCCTGGGTGCCGGGCAGCCGCCCCTCGTCCACGCTGCCGGTGCTCACGATCACCTGGGGGTAGGAGCCCTGAATCGCGTGCCAGAGGAACGGGAATCCCTCGATGGACACATCAGGGGACCCGGCCAGTCCCAGTTCGGTCTGGATCGCCTGCGCGGCCCGGTACTCGGCGTATGCACGGGCGCCGAAATCCACCGCGACCAGGAGCACCACCAGCACGGCGATCGTGATCAGGAACTTGCGCACTCGACGAGTGTGTCAGGCCGGGCTCGGGTCAGGCGGGAATCTCGCCGGTCGTGCGGGCGTCGAGAGATCGGGCCGACCAATCCGCGATCCGGGCCGCGAGCTCGGGCGTCAACGCGGTCTCGCCGTGGCCCATGCCCGGTTCGATCCACAGTTCGCCCGACCGGGAGGCGTCCTGCAAGGCGATCGCGTGCGGTGGCCCGAAGTAGTCGTCCTCGGTGCCGTGCACCAGCAGCAATGGAACGGTGATCAGGGCGGCGGCCTCCACCGGGCTGGCCGGCAGGTCGGGCCATGGCTCACCGAGCCGGACCCCGATGGCCGCGCCCATCGGCACGGCCAGCGGGTGCTCCAGCAGCCAGTGCAGCCGGCGCATCGGCACGCTCTCCCGCACGTACCAGCGCGACGGCGCGGACACGGCCACGACGGCGTCGGGCCGGTCCGTGCCCAGCGCGGCGTGCCGGACGGCGACCGCGGCGCCCATGGAGAACCCGACCACCGTCACCGACGGGTAGCCCGCCGCCCGGGTCCAACGGACGACGGCGTCCAGGTCGAGGACCTCGTCGCGGCCGACCGACGAGCGGCCGCCGGACCGCCCGTGGCCGCGGAAGTCGGTCGCCACGACCGCGCCGTGGTCTGCGAACGCAGTGATCGCGGCGCGGGTCGCCGGCTTCGCGATCCCGTGGGTGAAGCCGTGAGCCAGCACGAACGCACCGGCACCCGGGGACGACGGAACATGCACGCCGGACAACGAGACGTCGTCCTCGGTGGTGCAGTGGAACCCGACCCCCGCCTCGGGCGTCCTGGCGACGGTGAACGATCGCATCAGCGATCACTCCCGCGCATGGATGGGCGGGCGGTGTCCCCGTCGTCGCCGAGGGGTCGACGGGTCACCGGCCGCGCCGGCCGTCCGGATCGTTCACCGTCGGGGGTTCCTGACCCTCCGCCAACGTTGTCGGGCATTCTGCCGATCATGTCACATCGCCCGCCTTGACCTGCAACAACGTGACTGGTGTTACCTCCGTGTCATACGGGCCTGGTATTTCCGTAACTGAAACTCACAGTCCTCATCGAGGACCGTGAGGTACGGCGCGCTCGATGGACGACCATGCTGCAACCTAGGAAAGTTAAACTCGATGCCGGGTGAACCGCAGGTAAGGAGAAGTTGAATGGAGCTCCTGCTGCTCACCACCGACCCCAGTCCGGCGTCGGTGCTGCCCGCGGTCGATCTGCTCCCCGTTCGTATCCGGTCCGCCGCGCCGGAGGCCGCGTCCCTGGTCACCTCGGGGCCGTACGACCTGCTGCTGCTGGACGCGCGGCACGACCTGGCTGCGGCGCGCACCCTGTGCCGGCTGCTCGGGGCCGACGGGCTGGCCGTATCGATCCTGGCCATCGTCACCGAGGGCGGGATGGTCGCGATCGGCCCGGAGTGGGGAGTCTCCGACGTCGTGCTGGCCTCGGCCGGGCCGGCGGAGGTGCACGCCCGGCTCCGCCTGCTCGCGGCCCGGACCAGCAATTCCGCGAACTCCGGCATGATCAGTCTGGGTGATCTGACCATCGAGGAGGACACCTACACGGCCCGCCTCCGCGGCCGGCCCCTTGAGCTCACGTACAAGGAGTTCGAGCTGCTCAAGTTCCTCGCCCAGCACCCGGGTCGCGTGTTCACCCGCGAGCAGCTGGTCACCGAGGTCTGGGGCTACGACTTCTTCGGTGGTACCCGCACGGTCGACGTGCACGTGCGGCGGCTCCGGGCCAAGCTCGGGTCCGAGCACGAGGCGTTGATCGGCACCGTCCGCAACGTCGGGTACAAGATGGTCCCGCCGGCCCGATCCGCGCTGCGCGACGAATCGGCCGGCACCCCCGCGTGAGCGGAGGGGGCGCGGGGCGGCGGGCCGTTGGCTACCGGCACGGCGCCGATCCGAGCGTTCCCGGCCGCTGGGCTCGGGGGGCGGACCTGGCGGGTCCGATCCTTGCCCTGGCCGACCGCGTCGCCCACGCCGACGAGGTGGCCGCCATCTCCGGTCATGTCCTCGCCGCCATTCGCGCAGGCACCGCTGACGTCCTGCCCGCCGACGAACCGGCCGGGGGTGCGGCCGCCGGGTACGCAGTGGCGATCGCGGGGGACCCGGCGGAGGTGGCGGTGGATCCCGACGCCCGCGGGCGCGGGATCGGCACCGCACTGGTCCGGGCCGCGATCGAACGCCAAGGGGCGGTCTGGGCCTACGGCGACCTGCCGGCCGCCCGCACCGTCGCCGACCGGCTGCACCTGGTTCGCAGCCGGGTGTTGCTGCAGATGCGGCGGGCCCTGCCGGCCGGACCCGGCGGCGGGCCGCTGCCGTCCGGCGTACGGATCCGTACCTTCCGACCCGGGCGCGACGACGAGGCGTTGCTGGGCGTCAACGCCCGGGCTTTCGCCACCCACCCCGAGCAGGGCCGGTTGGACCTGGCCGGTCTGCGGGACGAGATGAGCCAGGACTGGTTCGACTCGGACGGCTTCTTCCTGGCCGTCTCCGACCCTGGTGACCGGATCCTCGGCTTCCACTGGACCAAGGTCCATGAACGCGCGGCCGGCGCGACCGAGGCGACCTACCCGATCGGCGAGGTCTACGTGCTCGGCGTCGACCCGGACGCCGGGGTGCGCGGGCTGGGCACGGTCCTCACCGATGCGGGGTTGCGGTACCTCGCCGACCGCGGGCTGAGCACGGTGATGCTCTACGTCGAGGCCGACAACGAGCGGGCGCTGCGGCTCTACCGCCGGGCCGGCTTCGTCGTGCACCTGACCAACGTCGCCTACCGCCCGTCGTCCGCCACCGTCTGACACCGGTCGGTGACGCACCGACGTCATCGATGCGTGCGCATGGGTTGGGGTGGCGCCGGTCACCATCCCCGACCGTGCGATTCACCTCCCGTTCACCGTGGGTGCGGATTGCGTTCCGCCCCGGGCCCTACCGTCCGGAACGTCGGGGCCTGCGGGTCATCCGCACCGGACCGGCACGAGACGAACGATGACGTGATGGAGGAACTGGCGTGAAGATCACGCGACGGGCGGGCCTGGTGGCCCTGCTGGCCTGCGGTGCTCTGGTGCTCGCGGCCTGCGGAAGCGACAACAACGCGCCGGCGACCACGTCGGCCGCGGCCGGTGGGTCCGCGACGGCCGGAGGCTCGGCGGCGAGCGGCTCCGCCGCAGCCGGTGGCTCGACGGCGGCCGGGAGCGGGACGACCTTCGAGGGCGCCGGCTTCACCTGCGCCACCGGGTCGCTGCGCTCGTCCGGCTCCACCGCTCAGGGCAAGGTCATGGAGCAGTGGATCGCCGACTACAACGCCAAGTGCGGGGCCAACCTCAATGCCTACGGCGGCGGCGGGTCGGGCAAGGGCATCTCCGACTTCATCGCCAACCAGGTCGACTTCGCCGGCTCCGACTCGGCGCTGAAGGAGGATCAGGCCGCCCAGGCCCAGTCGCAGCGCTGCGCGGGCAACCCGGCACTGAACCTGCCCATGGTGACCGGTCCGATTGCACTCGCCTACAACGTCTCCGGGGTCGACTCGCTGACCCTGACCCCCGAGGTGATCGCGGGCATCTTCGCGGGCACCATCACCACCTGGAACGACCCGGCGATCGCCGCCGTCAACCCGGGCGTGACCCTGCCGGCCACCGGCATCCAGGCCGTGCACCGCGCGGAGGACTCCGGGACCACCGAGAACTTCACCAAGTACCTCAAGGCCGCTGCGCCCTCCGTCTGGACCTTCGACCCGGCCAAGGCATGGGCCGCCCCCGGTGGCGTCGCCGCGCAGGGCAGTGACGGCGTGTCCAAGCAGGTCAAGAGCACCGACGGGTCGATCGGCTACGTCGAATGGGGCTTCGCGATCGACGACGGACTCGACGTCGCCAAGGTCGACAACGGCGGTGGCGCCGTCGAGCTGACCGCCGCATCCGCGGGCAAGGCGGTCGAGGCCGCCACCGTGGTCGGCACCGGCAAGGATCTGGCCCTGAAGCTGGACTACGCGACCAAGGAGCCGGGTGCGTACCCACTCATTCTGGTCACCTACGAGATCACCTGCTCGGCGGGCAACGCTGCGGACCTCGCCCCGCTGCTGAAGTCCTTCCTGGGCTACACCGCCACCGACGGCCAGGCCACCCTGTCCGAGCTGGGTGCCGCGCCGCTGCCGGCCTCGATCCAGGAGCAGGTCGTCGCCTCGGTCTCGACCATCAGCTGAATCCCGGCGCGGTCCGGGCCGGGCTCATCCCGGTCCGGGCCGCGACATCGCGACCCGGTCAGCGTCATCATCGTGATGTGCGGCTGACTCCACGCACACGACATCAAGCCGAGGAGCGATGGTTCAGACGGCCGGAGACGACTCGCGAACGGACGATCCGTTCGAGATAGCCGCCCAGGGGGTGCCCGGGGCGAACCCGCTGTACGGCGGCCCGCAACCGGACAGCGCGGACAGGGTCGACGAGCCCGGCACGATCCTGCCCGACGGGCGCCCCGAGGCGGGCGTTTCGGGCCGGTCCGTCCGGATCGGCGACCGGGTCTTCAAGGGTCTCGCTGCCGGGTCGGGCGCGATCCTGCTGATCGTCATGGCGGCGATCGCCATCTTCCTGGTCTGGAAGGCGATCCCGGCGTTCACCCAGAACGCCGGCAACCTGTTCACCACGCAGACCTGGAACCCGCAGGGGACCCCGCCGGTGTTCGGCATGGCCGCGGTCTTCTTCGGCACCGTGATGTCGGCGTTCATCGCCATGGTCGTCGGTGTGCCGATCGCCATCGGCATCGCCCTGTTCATCTCGCACTACGCGTCGCGCCGGGCGGCCACCGCCCTCGGCGCCACCGTGGACCTGCTGGCCGCGGTGCCGTCGTTGGTGTTCGGCATGTGGGGCCTGTACTTCCTCATCCCGGAGACCAAGGGCTTCCAGGCCTGGATGAGCGAGTACTTCGGCTGGATCCCGCTGTTCGACAACACGACCGCGACCACGGTCGATCAGTTCGGCAAATCCCTGTTGATCGCCGGCATCGTGCTGGCGATCATGATCATCCCGATCGTCTCGGCGGTCTGCCGCGAGGTCTTCCTGCAGGTCCCGCGGGAAACCGTCGACGCCGCCTGGGCACTGGGGGCGACCAAGTGGGAAATGATCCGGACGGCGGTGCTGCCGTTCGGCCGGGCCGGCATCATCTCGGCGGCCATGCTCGGCCTGGGCCGGGCACTGGGCGAGACGATCGCGGTCGCGCTGGTGCTCAATTCGGGCTTCCGCATCAACTGGCACATCACCGAGCCGGGCGGTGACACCTTCGCCTCCACGATCGCGCTGAAGTTCGGTGAGGCCGGTGGCTCGCCGGTGGCCATCGCCGCGCTCATCGCGGCCGGTCTGTTCCTGTTCGTGATCACCCTGATCGTGAACACCGCGGCTCGCATCGTCATCGCGCGGAAGAAGGACTTCACATGAACCGGGCCGCCCGAGTGGTTCGTGGAATGCGACAGGCCGGCGCCCGATGCCGGGCGACCGTGCCCGCGGGGTGCGGCGGAAGGGACCTGGCATGACGAGCGCAACCGTGACCGCGAATCCGGCGCTCCGATCCGAGCTGGTCGGGGCACGGTTGCCGGTCTGGGCGCCGATCGGCAGTGCGGTGGCCGGTGTCGGTCTGGCGTTCCTGTTCCGCTGGTTGTTGGACTGGACGGGCTGGTACACCACGCTGTTCACCGGCGCGGCGTTGTTCGTCATCGTGTTGACGGCGTGGTCGTTCGCCGTGGAGGGCCGCCGGCAGGCCAAGAATCGCTTCGCCACGACGCTGATCTACGCGTCCTTCGTCGCGGCCATCGTGCCGCTCGTGCTGATCCTGACCTATATCGGGATCAAGGGATTCACCGTCTTCTCGGCCGACTTTTTCCTGCGTTCGATGAACGGCGTGACCAGCCGGATGGAGGGCGGCGGGCTCTACCACGCGTTGATCGGCACCCTGCAGCAGGTTGCCATCGCCGCGATCATCGCCCTGCCGATCGGCATCTTCACCGCGATCTACCTGGTCGAGTACGGCCGCGGGAAGTTCGCCAAGACGGTGACGTTCTTCGTCGACGTCATGACGGGTGTGCCCTCGATCGTGGCCGGCCTGTTCGTCTACACGTTCCTGCTGCTCGGCTTCGGCATGCGGCCGTTCGGGGCTGCCGGCGCCATCGCGCTGGCCATCCTGATGGTTCCGGTGTCGGTGCGGGCCTCGGAGGAGATGCTCAAGCTGGTGCCGCGCGACCTGCGCGACGCCTCCTACGCGCTCGGCGTGCCCAAGTGGCGGACCATCCTCAAGGTGGTGCTGCCGACGGCGATGTCCGGGCTGATCACCTCCTCGCTGCTTGCCGTGGCCCGCGTCGCCGGCGAGACCGCGCCGCTGATCCTGCTCACCGGCTACACCGCGTCGATCAACTTCAACCCGTTCTCCGGCGACCAGGCGACCCTGCCGATGATGGTCTGGGACCAGCTGGGCAAGCGGTCGGGCACGACCTCCAACGACCTGACCGAGGCCCGGGCCTGGGGCGCGGCGCTGACCCTGGTGCTGCTGGTCCTGATCCTGAACATCGGGGCCCGGTTGCTTGCCCGGCTCGCCAAGCCCAAGACCCGCTAACCATTGCTCGCCGCAAGGGCTCGTCCCGGCTCCGCCGGGGCTGTCCCAAGAACCATTGCTCGCCGCAAGGGCTCGTCCCGGCTCCGCCGGGGCTGTCCCAAGAACCATTGCTCGCCGCGCGGGCTTGACCCGGCTCCGCCGGGACCGACTACTTTGGAGATTCGACATGGCCAAGCGGATCGACGTCGAGGACGTCAACGTGTTCTACGGCGACTTCCTCGCCGTGCAGGACGCCTCCATCAACATCGCCCCGCTGTCGGTGACCGCCTTCATCGGCCCGTCCGGTTGCGGCAAGTCCACGTTCCTGCGGGTGCTCAACCGCATGCACGAGGTGATCCCCGGTGGCCGGGTGTCGGGCAAGGTGCTGCTGGACGGCGAGGACCTGTACGGCCCGGGCGTCGACCCGGTCAACGTGCGGCGCACGGTCGGCATGGTGTTCCAGAAGCCCAACCCGTTCCCGACGATGTCGATCTACGACAACGTCATCGCCGGTTACAAGATCGCCGGGACGAAGAAGAACAAGTCGGCGATGGACGACATCGTGGAGCGCTCGCTCAAGGGCGCCAACCTGTGGGAAGAAGTCAAGCAGCGGCTGAACCGGCCCGGGGCGGGGCTGTCGGGCGGTCAGCAGCAGCGGTTGTGCATCGCCCGGGCGATCGCGGTGGAGCCGTCGGTCCTGCTGATGGACGAGCCGTGTTCGGCGCTCGACCCGATCTCCACGCTGGCCATCGAGGACCTGATCACCGAGCTCAAGCAGAGCTACACGATTGTCATCGTCACGCACAACATGCAGCAGGCGGCCCGGGTCTCGGACCGGACCGCGTTCTTCAACCTGGCCGGGGTCGGTCAGCCGGGCCGGCTGATCGAGTACGACGACACCGCCAAGATCTTCTCCAACCCCACCCAGAAGGCGACCGAGGACTACATCTCCGGTCGCTTCGGCTGAGATCGCCGTTCGGCGGCACCCAGCCGCGTGCCCTTTTGTCGCGCGGATCAACGACGCGGGCGCGGCTGAAGTGGTCCGCTCGCGTCCCGCCGGTCACATTCGGCGCAACTTCATCCGCGCAGGGCCGACGGTTTCCGGCGCTGGCAGCTGTCCGAGCCGCGCGGATGACGTGCGCGGAGCAAGCGGTCGGGAGCCGGCGGTCAGTCGCGGGCGGCGAAGGCGGGGGTGGTGTCGCCCCCGACATTCTCGCCGGTGACCAGGTACACGGTGCGCCGGGCGATGGACACCGCGTGGTCGGCGAACCGCTCGTAGAACCGCGCGAGCAGCGAGATGTCCACCGCGGGGGCCACCCCGTGCCGCCAGGTCGGCGCGAGCAGGTAGTTGTAGAGATCGCGCTGCAGGTCGTCCATGAGGTCGTCCTCGACCTCCAGCTGGCGGGCCAATTCCACGTCCCGGGTGCGGAGCACCACACCTGCTTGATCGGCCAAATGCACCCCCACCCGGCCCATCCGCTCGACGATCGGCCGGACGTCCGCCGGGATGACGTGCGCGGGATGGCGGCGGCGCGCGGCCTTGGCCACATGGATCGCCAGCGCGCCCATCCGCTGCAGGTCGGCGACGATCCACAGCGCGGACACCACGATGCGCAGGTCCCGTGCGACCGGAGCCTCCAGGGCGAGCAGCTCGACCGCAACCTTCTCGGCATTGGCGCGCATGTCGTCGAGTTGGACGTCGGAGGCGATCACCCGTTCGGCCAGCGCCAGGTCCGCGTCCAGCAGGGCCTGGGTGGCATCGCGCAGCGCGTCACTGGCGACCTGGCACATCGACGACCCGTGTTCGCCCAGCTCCGCGAGCCGCAGATGATATCCCTCACGCATGATGACAGCGTAAGTCCACCGCGTGCGCGTCGAGGACGACCCCGGTGAACTGGGGATGAACGCCAGGCGAGAACAAGCGCGGGACCGGACGCGGCGGACGATCGAGACCGGCCGGCCGTTTCCGGACGGTCAGGCGCAGAGCGCGGCGCCGGCGTTGATCGAGGTCAGCGCGCTGGTGGCGGTCGGGGATCCGCTGTCCTCGGTGGGGGTGGCGGTGACCGGGGCGGTCCCCATGGTGGCTGTGGCGCTGCTGCCGGCCTTCACCCGGGACACCGAGCCGTCGTAGTTCTCGCCGAGCAACAAGCGGACGGATCGGCCGAGGCCGTTCACCGGTACCACGGTCGCGCCCGGCACCGCGGCGGCGGCGGTGAGTGCAGCATTGAGGTTCGTCGGGTCGTATTCGACGGTGACGTCGGGCTGGACCTCGTCCGGCCGGGCCTGCAGGTCCTGGTCCGAGATGTCGAAACCGATGCTGTTCAGCTCCTCCATCGCCTGGGTGGCCACGCCGCTGCGCCCGCTCACGTTGACCACGGTCAGCTGGATCGTGCTCGGGTCGACGGTGGTGCCGGTGGCCAGGCTGTCCGCCGAGCCACCGGACGGCGTCGGCAGAGCCGGCGTCTCGGGCGCGTTCGTGGCACCTTCCTCGCCGGGCAGCGGCCGGTCGTTGAGCAGGGCGTCGAACACCGCGGACGCGGCCGGCTCGGCCGGGTCGAGCGCGTCCGGGTTGGATTCGCTGGGGACGGTGGGCAGCGTGTAGAAGGTGACCTTGCTGGGGTCCAGGTTGCCCATCGACTGGGCCAGCGCGACCAGGTCGTCGATCGTGACGTTGTCGGTGAAGGTGTTCTGCACGAAGGCCTGCAGGAAGCCGTCGAGTTTGCCCGGGTTGAGCAGCGTGCCGGCGCTGGTCACCTGCTGCAGGATCGCGGACAGCACGATCTGCTGACGGCGGATCCGGGCCAGATCGGAGTCGGTGTCACCCTCCACCTTGCGCGCGCGCACCAGGTTCAGCGCGGTGTCGCCCTGGATGGTCTGCACGCCGCCGTCGGGGATGACCGTGCCCAATTCGCCGTCGACGATCGGGCGGCAGACGTTGACGGTGATGCCGCCCAGCGCATCAACCATGTTCTGGAAGCCGGCGAAGTCGATGCCGATGACCCGGTCGATCTTGAGCCCGGTGAGGTCCTGGACGGCCCGCACGGTGCATTGCGGTCCGCCGACCGAGTACGCCGAGTTGATGTGCCACTTCTCGCCCTTGCTGGTCGGCTGGGTCTGGTCGGACAGCTGCCCGGTGGCACCGTCCCAGACCTTGCAGGTGGGGGCGTCGATCATGGTGTCGCGGGGAATGGACAGCACGGTCACGTGCCGGTCGCTGCTGATGTGCGCGATCATCAGGGTGTCCGAGTTGGCCACCCCGTCGGCGGTGCTGTCGTCGGTGCCGCCGGCCGCCGCGTTCGCGGCGCCGGCCCGGGTGTCCGAGCCCAGCAGCAGGATGTTCTCCGGGGTGAACGAACCTGGGGCCGTGGGCACCGCGGTCGGGGTGGACAGGTTGGTGTCGTCGGTGACGATGGCCTGCACGCTGCGGGACAGGATGCCGGAATCGGCCCGGGACTTGATCGTCCATTCCAGGCCGGTGGCGACCAGGACCAGGGCGGCCAGGAGGGCGACCGAGACCCGTCCGACGGTGCGCCAGACGTGGTGGTTCGGCCCGGGGCCAGGGGTGGGACCACCGGGTCCGGCGGAGGCGGCACCGGGATCCGGCGACGGAAAGTCGCGGTGGGCGGGCCCGTCCGCAGAGCCTGCGCCCACGCGACCTCCTTGTGTCTCGAGCCTGTCATGCGGCGTGTCGCCGCGGTTGTTCGGCGATTGTCCATGGTACGGACGGTCGCCACCATTCGTACGAAATGCGTCGTTCGGATGATCCTCGCATTGCATTCACACGAATGCAGGCAGGGATGACGGCAAATAGTGCCGGTTTTACCCTGAATGACGCAGCCAATCGCCGCCGGTTCAATTCACACAGAAGGGTGTGAGGTACGCCTCATCGCCGGTATCGGTCTCGCGCACGATCAGTCGCAGGGTGGTCAGATCGGTGCCGACGAGCCGATCACCGGCAAAGCTCCGGATGAGCGTCGGCAGCGCGTATGCGGCGGCGGGCGCTGATCCCGAATCGGACGCGCCAGCCGTGCCCGATTCCGCGACCGCAGCCTCGGGCAATGCGCGAAGTCCCGCGTCAACCGGCTCCAGTCGGACCGTCGTCGTCGCCACCGGACAGTTCCGCGCCTCGTCGCGCCGGGCGGGGTCGATGTGGGCGATCAGCGCAGCCTGCTGAGCGGCGGCCGGCCCGCCGGCGGCGGCATTGACCGCGGCCAGGGTCGCGTGGACCGCGTCGATCGCCGACCGGGGGACAGCGGCCGCGGGGACGGTCGATTCCGGGTGCGACGTGGGCTGGCAGGCGGCAGAGCCGAGCAACAGGCCGATCAGAACGGCCACCCACCGGGCGCGGCCGGGAGGCCCGGCCAACCGGTCCGCCCGCGCCCCTGTCGTGCGTCGGGTGGTCCGCCGCGGTCGGGTCATCCGCCGCCGTCGTCCAGCTCGGCGTCCTGCGGGACCACCTCCGACTCGGGATCGTCCAGCCAACCGTGGGGTAGGGCCACCCGCCGCTGGGGGGAGCCCTGCCGGCCGCGCGGGCCCGCGGCGGCCTCCGGGTAAGGCTGGTCCAGATCCAGGCCGGCCAGCAGGTCGTCCAGCTCGGCCAGGCTGGACACCATCCCGAGCTGCCGGCGCGGCTCCGACCCGACGGCGAAGCCGCGCAGGTACCAGGCGGTGTGCTTGCGCAGCTCGCGGATGCCCCGGTCGGCACCCATCTCGGCGGTGAGCAGTTCCGCGTGCCGACGCAGGATCGCCGCGACGGCCCGCAGGTCGGGCGGGGTCGGCGCCGGCTCGCCGTCGAAGGCGGCGGCCAGTTCGGCGAACAGCCACGGCCTGCCCTGGCATCCGCGGCCGACAACGACGCCGTCGCAGCCGGTCATCGCCATCATGGCCAGCGCGTCGGACGCGGCGAAGATGTCCCCGTTGCCCAGCACCGGGATCGCGGTGACCGCCTGCTTGAGCCGGGCGATGTGCTCCCAGTCGGCCTCGCCCGAGTAGTGCTGGATGGCGGTGCGGGCGTGCAAAGCCACGGCCGCCACCCCGCAGTCCTGGGCGATCCGGCCGGCGTCGAGGTAGGTGACGTGGTCCGGGTCGATGCCGATCCGCATCTTGACGGTGACCGGCACCTCCTTGTCGGGGGCCGTGGCGGCCGCACCGACCGCCGCCTGCACGATCGCCGCGAACAGCCGCCGTTTGTACGGCAGGGCCGACCCGCCGCCCTTGCGGGTCACCTTGGGCACCGGGCAGCCGAAGTTCAGGTCGATGTGGTCGGCCAGGTCCTGCTCGACGATGAGCCGGACCGCCTGCCCGACCACCGTGGGGTCGACGCCGTAGAGCTGGACCGAGCGCGGGTGCTCGTCCGGCGCGAACCGCATCATGGCCCGCGACTTGGGATCGCCGGCGACCAGCGCGCGGGTGGTGATCATCTCGCACACGTACAGTCCGGCGCCGAACTCGCGGCACAGGGTCCGGAAGGACGCGTTGGTGACGCCGGCCATCGGCGCCAGCACCACCGGCGGCCACACCGGATACGGCCCGATCTGCAGCGTCCCGGCCCGCGGGGTGGTGGCGGTGGTCGGGGAGCTCACGCCGACCATTGTCCAGCCTGGCGCGGGTCGGGCCGACCGGGCCGGCACTGCGGTCGGTGACCGGAGCGCGGGTCGGGCGGGACCGGAGGAACGCAGCTCCGGGCCCCGCCGGGGATGATCCGTGGCCCACCCCCTTTGCGCCGATCGTTGCGTCGGATCTGGGCCCGAAGCATCCGCTCGAAATGACGCGATGATCAGCGCGCCCTGGGGTGCTGCCGCGGGGGCTGTCGGTGAGCGGTCGCCCCCGCCGCGCCGGCCCGGACCGGCGTGGCATCGTGCTGGCCATGACGACGACCCTGGGCACCCTGGCGGCCGCACCCGCGATGAGCCGCCCGGATCTGCTCGCCCCGCCGGTGACGGCCGCGCTGACCGGGTTCGGGCCGGCCGACCGGGTGGCGGTGGCGCCGATCGACCCCGACCTGGCCGACACCGCCGCGTTCTGCGCGGCCTACGAGGTGTCCCCGGACGCGTCGGCCAACTGCGTCGTCGTCACCGGCCGGCGGGCGGGAGAGCCGCGGTGGGCGGCGGCGGTGATCCTGGCCACCACCCGGGCCGACGTCAACGGCGCGATCCGCCGCCGGCTGGACGTGCGCAAGCTGTCGTTCGCGCCGATGGCGGAGGCCGTCGAGCGCACCGGGATGGAGTACGGCGGAATCACCCCGATCGGGCTGCCGGCCGAATGGCCGATCCTGGTCGACGCGGCGGTCGTCGCCGCCGGGCCGGTGGTGATCGGCGCCGGGATCCGCCGGGCCAAGATCGTCCTGGACGGGGCGCTGCTGGCGCTCCTGCCCGGCGCCGAGGTGATCGACGGCCTGGCGGTTCTGGTCTGACCCCGCCCTCGGTCTGACCAGGTGGGTCAACGGCCGCGGACGGCGGGCAGGATTTCCCGGGCGATCAGCGCGATGTGCGCCAGGTCCTGCAGGTTCAGGATCTGCAGGTACACCCGCTGGACGCCCTGTGCCGCGAACTCGTTCAGGGTGTTCAGGACCTGGTCCACGGTGCCGGCCAGCGGGCTCTCCCGGGCGCGCTCCGGGGTGCTGCCCAGGGTGGCGGCGCGCCGGGCGAACTCGTCCTCGTCGGCGCCGACGATCGTGGTGGCGGCGGTCGAGTACACCAGCGTCGCCGGGTCGCGGCCGATCGCCGCGCAGGCCTGCCGCACCCGGTCGTACTGGGCCGTGATCTCGGCGAGATCGACGAAGGCGACATTGATCTCGTCGGCGAACCGGGCGGCCAGGGCGGGCGTGCGGCGAGGTCCCTTGCCGCCGATGATGATCGGCAGGTGCGGGCGGCCGGCGGCGTCGCGCTGTCGGGGCTTGGGCAGCCCGGGTGCACCGCTGAGGGTGTAAAAGCGCCCGGCATGGTCGTAGGTTGCGCCCGTCGGCGTGCCCCACAGCCCGGTGATGATCTCCAGCTGCTCGGTCAGCCGGTCGAACCGCTCGGCGAACGAGGCCCCGAAGTCCAGCCCGTAGGCCGCGTGCTCGGCCTGCATCCAGCCCGTCCCCAGACCGAGTTCCATTCGGCCACCGGAGATGTCGTCGACGGTGGCCGCGGCGAGCGCCGTCATGGACGGGTGGCGGAACGTCGCCGACGTGACCAGGGTGCCCAGCCGCAGGTCCGGCACCTGGGCGGCGATGGCGCCGAGGCTGACGAACGACTCGCTCGGGCCGGGCAACCCGTCCCGGTCGCCCATGGCCAACACGTGGTCCGACCGGAAGAATGCCGAGAAGCCGCCGTCCCGGGTGGCTCGGGCCACCGCCAGCAGGTCGGCGTGCGAGGCGCCGAGCTGCGGCTCGGTGAAGATGCGCAGGTCCATGCCGGAAGCCTAGGACGGCGTCCGATGGTGGCCTCGCCAGCTCGGCCTTCGGGACGCACGCCCGCCGGGCGCCGGGCAGGATGAGGTCATGGCGACATCTGAGCCCCCTGTCGATCCCGCTCGGCTGCTCGACCTGGCGATGCGCGGAGCGCGCGCGGCCGGTCGTGAGCTGATGAACCGGTTCGGCAGGATCGAGGGTCTGACGGCGAAGTCGTCGGCGACCGATCCGGTGTCGGACGCGGATCGCAGTGCCGAGTCGATGCTGGTCAAGCTGATCCTGTCCGAGCGGCCGGACGACGGTCTGCTCGCCGAGGAGGGTTCCGAGCGGGAGTCGACGACCGGCATCCGATGGGTGATCGATCCGCTGGACGGCACGGTGAACTACCTGTACGGCCTGGATTCGTTTGCGGTGAGCATCGCCGCGGAGGACGCGGACGGACCGATCGTCGGGGTGGTGCACAACCCCCTGACCAAGCGGACCTACCACGCGATCCGGGGGGTGGGGGCCAGCGTCGACGGTCGCCCGTTGAAGGTCCGAGACCCGGTGCCGATGGGGCACGCGCTGCTCGCCACCGGCTTCGGCTACGACCCGGAGTACCGCCGCCGGCAGGGCGCCCTGATCGCCGCGTTGCTCCCGCGGATCCGCGACATCCGGCGCATCGGGTCGGCGGCATTGGACCTGTGCGCGGTGGCCGCCGGATCGGTGGACGCGTATTTCGAGGAGGGCGTCAAGGCGTGGGATGTCGCCGCCGGCGGCCTGATCGCCCAGGAGGCCGGTGCCCAGGCCATCCGCACGTCGCCGATCGCCGGTCAGCCCGGGCTCTTGGTGGCGGGCCCGGCCCTGTTCGACGAGTTCGCCGCCGTGTTGACCGAACTCCGGGACGCCCGCGTCGCGGGCTGAACCCGCCCGGCGCCGGGGTCCCGCACGGGCGGTGGGCCGGACCGGCCTCGCGTCGGCCGGTCAGCGGGCGGGGTGCCGGACGGTGCGCAGCGCCGCCCCGATCTCCGCCAGATTCGTCCACCCCGCCTGACTGCTGAGCACCGCAAACGTGCCGGCGTCGAAGTGGCGCAGCTCATCGCCGCCCGGCCCGGGCTCCTCGCCGGACCGGAGCCGGGCCTGGGTGACCAGCTCCCACGCGGTGGACGGAATCGTGGGCGCATGGCCGACGATCAGCAAGGTCGTCACGGAGCTCGCGACACCGGCGACCTCCGCCAGGATGTCGTCGACGCCGCCACCGTAGAGCTCATCGGAGTAGCGGACGTCGCCGGCGACGTCGGCCGCCGACCGGGTCTGTCGGGTGCGGGTGGCGGTGGAACAGATCGTCAGGTCGACCGGGGGCAGGTTGGCCCGGAGCCAGCGCCCGGCCTCGGTCGCGGCGCGGACGCCGTCCGGAGTCAGCGGGCGGTCGTGGTCGCGGGCGGCACCGCCGGCCGCGGCGTGCCGCATGAGCACGAGAGTGCGGGCCGGTCCCCCGATCGGCGGGTCCTGCTCGGCCATCCGTCCTCCTGCGCGTCGTGGTTCGCGGGGGCATCGTCCCCGACCGGGCGGCAACACGGTAACGCGTCACTCGGTCGAGCCCGGGACGACCCACTACGAAGAGTTTCCGGCGGTTGACCCGTTCCGGCGTTGAATCCGTCGGCGCGGTGTGATGTCATGAGGTCACTGGTCCAGCAGAGGCGCCAGGAACAAATCCTGAAATCAGGAGTTCCTTGTGACCTCAGTTCTGGAGCATCCCAGTCTGCCCGTGCCGAGCACGTCCCCTCGGCCATCATCCGGGCACACCATCGCCTCGGCCCCTTCCGGGGAACGCGCCCAGCGGGTCCGTGACCTCCTGGAGTTCACGGCCACCTGTACCGACGAGTTCGAGCTTCAGCGCTGCCGGGACCAGGTGGTGACCGAGTACCTGCCGGTCGCCCGGTCGCTGGCGGCCCGGTATGCCGGACGTGGTGTCGAACGCGGCGATCTGGAGCAGTTGGCCTGCCTCGGCCTGGTCAAGGCCGTCCAACGGTGGCAGCCCGGCCGCAGCGAGGACTTCCTCCAATTCGCCGTGCCGACGATCGTCGGCGAGATCAAGCGGTATTTCCGCGACCATTCCTGGCTGGTGCGTCCGCCCCGCCGGATCCAGGAGTTGCGGGCGGCCATCTCGGAGGCCGAGCAGCTGTACCGGCACCGGGACGGCACCGGGCCCACCGACGCCGAACTGGCCGCGGTCACCGGCGCCCGGACCCAGGACATCGGGGAGGCGCGGGCCGCGGCGGCCTGCTGCCGGCCCCGGTCCCTGGACGAGGATCAGGGTCCGGGTCTCGCCCTGGCACTGTCCTGGGGCGAGGAGGATCGCGAGATCGGGCGGGTCGAAGACCGCGCGACGGTGGAGCGCCTGCTCGACGCCCTGACCGAGCGGGAGCGGGACGTCGTGCACATGCGGTTCGACAACGGGTGGTCGCAGTCCCGGATCGGCCGGGAGATCGGCGTCAGCCAGATGCAGGTGTCCCGCTGGCTGCGGGTCATCACCGAGAAGCTGCGGTCCTGCCTGGAGCGGTAAGCCGTCCGCCACGGGTGCGGTGTCCGGGGAGGTCGCCGCACCCGTGCGGGCACCCGGCTCGGGGCCGGACCGACCGGGATCCGGTGCCGGGCGGGTGCCGCGGGTTCAGCCCGCCGACGCCGGTCGATCGGGTAGTTGCCCGGTGCGCACCAGCGTGGCGGCGACCTCGTGCAGCCGGATGTTGTGCTGCTGCGAATGCCGGCGGAGCACGGCGAAGGCCTTTTCCGGGGTGAGCCGGTAGCGCTCCATCAGGATGCCCTGGGCCTGGCCGATCAGGTGGCGTGAATCGATGGCCCGCCACAAATCGCGCTCCGAGCGCAGCCGGGCCAGCGCGACCGAGGCGTGCGCGGCGACCACCTTCGCGGTCTCCACCTCGTCGTCGGCGAATTCCTCGATTCCCTCGTAGTACAGGTTCAGCGCGCCGAGCACCCGCGAATCGGTGAACAGGTGGATGCTCAGGACGCTGCGCAGTCCCATGGCGGCGACCGCGGGGCCCCAGGTGGGCCAGCGCGGGTCGACCGCGGTGTCGACGATGAGGTAGGCGCCGCCCTGCTCGGCCGCGCGCAGGCAGGGTCCCTCGTCGAATTGGTACTGCAGCTCGTCCGCCTGCTCGATGAGTTCATTCGAGGTGGCGGTGGTCTCCGCGCCGCCGGTGACCCCGACCAGGGTGACGCTGGCGCCGAAGCACTCGCAGGATGCCATCGCCAGATCGACGACGGATTGCAGCGCGTCCTGCACCCCCGGATTCGTCGCGACCTCGCGGGCGGCCTCGGCCATCCCCGAATCCGATGCCGATGCGAGGTCGGGTTCGATGGGGGGGTCGATCTGGGGGTCGTCAGTGGTCATCGTCATGTGATCCTGTCCGATTGCCGGGCCGTCGTCGAGGCGAAGGCGGTCAGCGTAGGTCCCGAACCGCGGGGCGGATCGGCGGCGGCGCGGTGTCCCGCGGCTCGGTCCCGGGTGGTAGCCGGGACCGGTCGGCCAGCCCGGTCATGTCCGGTTCGACCGCCCGCCGGGTTCGCGGTGATCGGGTGGACAGCCCCTCGGGGTGCTCGGCGTTCGCCTTGATCACCACGATCCGGTCGCCCGGCTGGAACACCTTCACGCCGCCCGAGTCGAAGCGGTGCGACACGCCGTTGCGGATCACCGTCAGAACGATCTCACCGCGTGCCTGCAACCGGGCCGGCGCCAGGCCGACGTCCTCCGGCCGGACCTCCCGTTCGGTGATCTGAAGGCCGGCGACGGGCTCCAGCAGGTCCTCGATCACCTCACCGGCGTTCGGTGCGAAGATCGACAGCCCCAGCATCCGGCCGGCCGATTCCGCCGTAGGAATGACGACGTCCGCGCCGCCCTGCCGCAACACCTCGATGTTCTGTTCCTCACGAGCGGCCGCCGCGATGGTGGCGCTCGGCGCCAGCCGTCGGGCGGTCAGCGTGACCAACACGCTGGTGTCGTCCCGATCGGCGGCGACGATCACCTGGGTGGCGCTGGGCACCGCGGCCTGCCGTAGCACCTCCTCGCGGCGGGCGTCGCCGAGCACGCCGACGCACCCGTCGCCGGTGGCGGCCTTGATGTTGGCACCGTCGCTGTCCACCACGACGATGTGGTCCGCCGGGTATCCCTGGTCGATCAGCGCACCGACCGCCGACCGGCCCTTCATGCCGTAGCCGATGACGACCGTGTGCTTCTTCACGCGCTTTCTCCAGCGACTCGTGCGGAACTGCTGCCGGCTCCGCTCCGTGAGCACCTCGATGGTGGTGCCGACCAGCACGATCAGGAACAGGAACCGCAGCGGGGTGATGACCACGATGTTGGTCAGCCGGGCCGTCTCGGTCACCGGGGTGATGTCGCCGTACCCGGTGGTGGACAGCGTCACGGTCGCGTAGTACAGCGCGTCGAGCCAGGTGTCGATCTGGCCGTCGAGGTCGCGGTAGTCGGCCCGCTCGACGTACACGACCACCGTGGTGATGACGACGCACAGCACGGCGACCAGCACGCGCAGGCCGATCGCCCGGACCGGACCGTGCTCCTTGACCGGCAACGACAAGGTGGGATTCTCGTGCACCACAAGGCCGCACAGTACGCCGAAGCCGCAGGTGGTCGGGCCCGTGGGCCCGTGCCGACGACCGGACTCGGGCGATCGGGTTCCGGCGGCGGGTCGAGGTGGCGAAGGTCAGGGGGAGGGCGGTTCGCGGTCGGCCAGGAACGCCTCGAACTGGGCGCCGAGTTCGTCGGCGGTGGGCAGCGGTGCCGACTGGGCCAACAGGCTCTGCCCGGTGGCTGCGGCGTAGGCGTCGTACTGCTGCTCCAACGCCTTGACGACGTCGGCGACGTCGGCGTTCTCCTCGATCTGCTTGGCCAGCTCGGCGCGCACCTTCGCCGCTGCCTCGTCCAACTCGGTCGTCGGCAGCAACAGTCCGGTCGCGTCGGCGGTGGCCTGGACCAGGGTCCGGGCGGTCTCCGGGTAGTCCGACCGGGCGATGTAGTGCGGCACGTGGGCGGCGAACCCGATCGCGTCCCGGCCGGCGCGGCCGAACCGGTATTCCAGCAGGCCGACCGCGTGCCCGGGCACCTGGATGACACCCAGCCAGTCCTCCTGGTCGGGAAGCAGCCCCTTGCGGGTGGCATGCGAGGACATGCCGGTGGGCCGGGTGTGCGGCACGCCCATCGGAATCGCCATGAGGCCGACCGTCAGCCGGACCGCGAACCGATCGGCAATCTGCCCGACCGCGGCGATGAACCGCTCCCACTGGTTGTCCGGCTCCGGTCCGGACAACAGCAGGAAGGTCGCGCCGTCGGCGTCGGTGAGTGCCCGGACCTGCAGTTCCGGCTGCTGGTAGGCGGTGAACGCGTTCTGCTGGTAGGTCAGGATCGGCCGGCGTGCCCGGTAGTCGATCAGTTGGTCCACGTCGAACGTGGCGATCACCGTGTTCGGCAGGGTGGACATCAGGTGCTCCACCGCGAGCCGCACTCCGGATCCGGCGTCGATGTAGCCGTCCAGCGCGACGATCAGCACCGGGTTGTGCAGCGCCTCGATTTCGTCACGCTCCAGGTGCAGCTCGTACAGCTCGCCTGGTTCGCCGCCCATGTGCGTTGCTCCGTGTCGTCTCGTCGGTTCGTCCCGAATCCGGGTCGGTCGCCCACCCGCACCAGTCTGCGGGTCCATCGTCGCCCGCTCGTCCGTGCGGGGCAACGTGATCGGGCCGGCCGGCATTCCCGTCCCCGCCGCGCGGATGAGGTTCGCCGGCGCGGCCGAACCGGTTGACTCTCGTCCCCCCGCCACGATTCGCGTCAGTTGATCCGCTCGTCAGGTGAAGACGACGGTCCGCAGGCCGTCACGCAGGACGCGGTCCTCGAGGTGGTAGGTCAGCCCTCGGGCCAGCACCGCCTTCTCGATGTCCCGGCCCAGGCGCACCATGTTGGCCGGCGAGTCGGCGTGGTCGACCCGGATCACGTCCTGGTCGATGATCGGGCCGGCGTCCAGCTCCGGCGTGACGTAGTGGCAGGTGGCGCCGATCATCTTCACCCCCCGGACGTAGGCCTGGTGGTAGGGCCGGGCGCCCCGGAACGAAGGCAGGAAGCCGTGGTGGATGTTGATCAATCGGCCGTCCCAGGCCTGGCACAGCCAGGGCGGGATCACCTGCATGTAGCGGGCGAGCACGATCGCGTCCGGGTCGTGCCGCTCGGCCTCCGCGCGCACCTGCTCGAACGCCGCGGCCTTGCCGGCGTCGTCCGTGGGCACCGGAATATGCCGGAAGGGCAGACCGAAGAGTCCGGCCACGGGCTCCAGATCCGTCCGGTTGCCGATGACCACGCCGATGTCGACGGGCAGCTCGCCCGAATGCCAGCGGGACAGCAGTTCGTACAGGCAGTGGCCCTCGCGCGAGACCATCAGCACGATCCGCTTGCGGTCCGCGCTGTCCACCACCTGCCAGCTGTCCGCGGCCAGCTCACCGGCCACCGCGCCGAACCGGCGGCGCAGCTCGGCGACCGGGAGCGACACCGACGCGGCCCGGATCTCCTGGCGCGTGAAGAACCGGCCCGAATCCTCGTCCGAGTGGTAGGCCGCCTCGGTGATCCAGCCGCCGATGTCGGCCAGGAAGGTGGTGATCCGGGCGACGATCCCGGTGCGGTCGGGACAGCTCAGGGTGAGCACGAAACGGCGGTCATCGGACACGTCGACCCATGCTGCCAGGGACGATCGGGCCGCGTCACACTGCCCGGGTCAGCGGCCCAGCCGCGCCTTGAGGTAGGCCTCCTCGCTGGCCAGCAGATCGGCGATCTGCTTGGCGATGACGCCCTCGATCTTGGCGCCGAAGATCGGAATGGGCACCGCGGCCGAGCCGACCACATTGAGCATCGAACCCGAGCCCACGTTGGTCAGCGCCATCGTGCCCTTCAAGGACGCCGGCGCACCCTGCACCGTGACCGCGAAATCCGCCGAGTACCCGTCGCCGTCGGCCCGCCAGGTCTCGGTGCGCTCGGTCGACGGGTCGCCCTGGATCATCGAGGCGACCATGGACGGCAGGACCGAGGCCGGGATCGCCTGCCGGGTCACGATCGTGACGCCGCCATCGGTGCTCTCCACCTGGACGACCTCGGGGTCCAGCGCGCCGGAGTCGTCCAGCCGCCCCTTGATGAAGTCGGGATCGTTGAACAGGGCGAACACCTCCGCAGCCGAAGCGTCGAACTGCTGCGTCACCTTCAGCGGAGTGGGCACGGCGAAACTCCCGTCAAGAACCGGGCATGGTCGCCCGCGAATCGGCACCGGATTGTCTGGAGCATCCTCTCCGGCGCGTCCGGACGGTGCAAGATGCCCCGCCGTGCGCCGACCCGATCCGCACCGGAGCGGCCCCGGCTGCCGGATCGAACGGCAAAGGCTACGGTCAAGCCGTCCGGTCGGCGTCAGATCTGTGGCCGCGCCCGACCGGGGTTTGTCGATCCGACGTCCGGAGGAGTAGTCAGTGTCTCGTCATCCCCTCGACTCGCTCAGTGCTGAGGAGTTCCGTCGCACGACCGAGGCGCTGCGTGCCTCCGGCGACCTGACACCGACGCGGCGATTCGCCTCCATCACCCTGGACGAGCCGGCCAAGGCCGACGTGCTCGCGTGGCGGGAGGGCGATCCGATCGTCCGCCGGTCGCTGTCGGTGATGTGGGACCGGTCCGACAACAAGACCTACGAGGCGATCGTCGAGCTCGGCGGCGGTGACGGCGACGGCGACGGCACGGCCGACCGGGTCCTGTCGTGCACGCACATCCCCGGGGTGACCCCGAACTTCACCCCGGACGAGTGGCACGACTGCGAGGTCGCCATGAAGGCGAACCCGGAGGTCGTCGCGGCGCTGGCCGAGCGTGGGCTCACCGACCTGGACCTGGTGCTGATCGACGTCTGGACCTACGGCAAGGCGCTGATGCCGGAGAAGTACCGGGACCGGCGCCTGGGTTGGGCGGACATCTGGGTGCGGTCGTCGCCTACCGGCAACCCGTACGCGAACCCCGTGTCCGGGATGAAGCTGATCGTCGATATGAACACGATGGAACTGCTGGAGATCGACCGGTCCGATGTCGTGGCCGCGCCCGCGCCGGTCATGGGCGAGTACGAGCCCGCGCTGGTGCCCGGCCAGACGCTGCGGGACGACATCAAACCGCTGGAGATCACCCAGCCCGACGGTCCCGGGTTCGAGGTCGACGGCAACGTCATCAAGTGGCAGAACTGGTCGTTCCGGTTGGCCTTCAACTACCGGGAGGGCCCGGTCATCCACCAGGTCAGCTACGACGACCACGGCACGGTGCGGGACATCGCCTACCGGATGTCGTTCGCCGAGATGATCGTGCCGTACCGGGACAGCAGTTTCGACCACTACCGGCGCACGGCGTACGACATCGGCGAGTGGGGCATCGGGTACATGACCCAGTCACTGGAGCTGGGCTGCGACTGCCTGGGTGAGATCCGGTACGTGGACGCCGTCCTCACCGACAGCCTGGGTGAGCCCTTCACCATCAAGAACGCGATCTGCCTGCACGAGGAGGACAACGCGGTCCTGTGGAAGCACGTCGACTCGGTCAACGGCCGGGCCGAGGTGCGGCGCCAGCGGCGCATGGTGGTGTCCATCCACGCGACCGTGGCCAACTACGAGTACCTGGTCTACTGGCGGTTCTACCAGGACGGCAACATCGAGTGCGAGGTCCGCGCGACCGGGATCATGGTCACCACACCGATTCCCGAGGGCGAGCCGACACCGAAGACGGGCACGCTGGTGGACCACCGCACCTACGCGCCGTTCCACCAGCACTTCCTGGTGGCCCGGCTGGACCTGGACGTGGACGGCCAGCAGAACAGCGTGGTGGAGAGCGATTCGTACGCATTGCCGGTGGGCCCGGACAACCCCTACGGGCTGTCCCTGGTGACCGAGGCAACCGTCATCGAATCCGAGTCGCAGTCCGCCCGCGACTTCAACTACGAGCGGCAGCGCGGTTGGAAGGTGGTCAATCCCAACAAGACCAACGCCTTCGGCACGCCGGTGGCCTACAAGCTGGTGCCCGGCGCGGCGTTCCCGGTGATGATGGAGCCGACCACCGCGCAGTACCTGCGGGCTCCGGTGATGGGTCACACGCTGTGGGTCACCCGGAATCATGACGACGAGAAGTGGCCGGCCGGCACCTATCCCACCCAGAGCGAGACCGACGACGGGCTGACCAGGTGGATCGCCGACGACGAGTCGCTGGTGAACACCGATGTCGTGCTCTGGTACGTCTTCGGCATCCATCACATCACCCGGGTCGAGGACTGGCCGATCATGCCGGTGGACACGATCTCGTTCTGGCTCAAGCCCTTCGGCTTCTTCGATCGGAACCCTTCGCTGGATGTGCCGCCCCAACCGGGCACCGGCGCGCACTGCCATACCTGATCGCGCCGGCGACGATCCGCCGGGCTCAGCGGGTGAACGTGCCGAGCCCGTTGTGATTCCACTGCTCGACGGTGACCGACGTCGCGGCGTCCCCGCCGACCGCGAACGTCACCGCCGAGATGCTGCCGTCGTCGACGTTCTCGCCGGCCGGCTCGCTGCCCCGGTTGCCGACCGGGTTGAATTTGAACGTCTGCCCGTCCCAATGGTTCAGCTGGTACTGCACCTGCTTGGGGCCGGCGGTCAGGACCAGACCGCCGGCCGACTCGCCGATCGTGATCGGCCCGAAGTAGTCGTTCTGGTACGTGCCGACGTACGCCGAGTTCGGCGATGCCGGCGCCGGGTCGGCCGGCGGCGTCCGGTCGACCAGTTCGCCCCGCGGCGCGTTGATCGGGACGAACGCCTGCTGGAATGCGGTCAGCCAGTCGTACTGCTGGGCCCCGTATTCGGCGACGTCGGCGAACGACGCGGTGACGCTCTCGGCGGTGCCGTTGGCGGTGGCGTTGGTCAGGACCACGATGCCCAGGTCCAGGGCGGGGATCATCATGACCGTGGTGCCGGCCCCGGACGAGAACGCGCCCGAGTGGCTGAGCCGGACCCGGCCCGTCGCGTCGTTGCTGACGCCGAAGCCCTCGCCGTAGAAGCCGGCCCGGGTGTCGATCACGTCCGGGATCGGGCTGCCGTCCGCGCTGCGGATCACCGGGGTGAGCGCCGTGCGCAGGGCCTCGTCGTCCACCAGCTGTGTGCCGTCCGGGGCCTTGCCGCCGGCCAGCACCAGGGCCATCCACCTGGCCACGTCGTCGGCCGAGCCGCTGACGCCGCCGGCCGGGGTTTGCGCGTCCGGGTCGCGGACGTAGGTGGCCGCGTAGCCACCGCCGGCGGCCGGCGAATGTCCAACGGCGTGATTCGGGTTGGCCTGGAAGGCGGTGAAGTCGGAGCTGGTCGCGCTCATGCCGAGCGGGGTGTAGAGGTCCCGGGCCGACAGCGACGACCAGTCGCTACCGGCGGCCGCGGCGACCGATTCGGCGCCGGCCGTCATGCCGAAGTTGGTGTAGTTGTAGACGGCGCGAAGCGGGTTGAGCGGCAGGTACTGGAGCCGGTCGAAGATCTGCTGCCGGTCGTAACCCAGATCCTCCAGGTCGTCCCCGGCATGGTTCGGCAGGCCCGAGCGGTGCGCGTACATGTCGGCGATGGTGACGTCCTGCGTCACGGTGGGATCCGCCAGGGTGAAGCCGGGCAGATGGTCGACGACCGGCGTGGTCCAGGCGACCGTGCCCTTGCCGACCTCCGCCGCGACCACCGTTGCGCCGATGGGCTTGGACACCGACGCCAACTGGAACGCGGTGTCGGCGTCGACCGCGTCCGGCCGGCCGATCTCCCGGACCCCGTAGCCCTTGGCGAAGACGGTCTTCCCGCCGTGCACCACGGCCACCGCCATGCCCGGGATGCCGCTGCGGTCCATCGCGTCCTGGGCGATGGCGTCGACCTGGTCGATGGCGCGAGCGATGTACTCGTCGTTGGTCGGCACGCCGGGGAGGCCGGCCGGGTTGCCGGGCGGCGCCGGCAGGGTGTCCACCGAACCCGGTGAGGTGACCGACCCCGGGGCCGACGACGCCGCCCCGGCCGGCGAGGCGCCGGACGGCACGGAGGTCGCGGTCCCGGTCGACGCGGTGGACCCGCCGGTGCAGGCAGACAGCAGCAGGGCGGCGCAGAGCGCCGCGGCCAGCGGGGGCAGTCGTCGGATCATCGGGTTTCCTTCGGGTTCGGTCGAGCCGGCTCCTCGATGCTGACGACCGACCCACCCGGTGGAAATAGGCCCAGGTCGCCAATCCGCCCTGGCGACCTGGGTCCCTACCTGCCGGCCGGACCGGGGACGACAATGGCGACCGACCCGTTCACCGAACCGGGCGGGACCGGCCGGGCGGCGGAAGGGTGACAGGCATGCGCGTGGTGATCGGCGAGGATGAGACCCTGCTCCGCCAGGGGCTCACCCTGGTGCTGGAAGGCGCCGGCTTCGAGGTGGCCGGGGCCGCGAGCGACGCCGCCGGGTTGCTGGAATTGGTGCGGCGGCACGCGCCGGACCTGGTGATCACCGACGTCCGGATGCCGCCCACGCACACCGACGAGGGCATGGTGGCGGCGCTGAGCATCGTGCGCACCCACCCCCAGATGTCGGTCGTCGTGCTGTCCCAGCATGTCCAGCGCCGCTACGCGATCGAGCTGCTGGCCGAGAAGCGGCGCGGTATCGGGTACCTGCTCAAGCAGCGAATCGCCGACGTGGAGACGTTCTGCGCGGACCTGCGCCGGATCGCCGCGGGCGGGGCGGTGATCGATCCCGAGGTCATCGCGATCATGGTCGCCCGGGCCCGCCTGGACGATGGCGCCATCGGCCGCCTGACCCCCCGCCAGCACGAGGTGCTCACGCTGGTCGCCGAGGGCCGGAGCAACGGCTACATCGCCGCCGAGCTGGTCATCACCGAGAAGGCCGTGGTGCAGCACACCTCGCGCATCTACGACGCCCTGGGCCTGCCCGCGGACGACGACGGCCACCGCCGGGTGCTGGCCGTGCTGAAGTACCTGGCCGGCACGTCCGCGCTGCCGGGTGGCCCGCTCCCCGGCGGGGTACGGGCCTGAGCGTGCCCGAGGACAGTCGGACGCCCGAACCGGTGGTGCTGCGCTCCCCGCAGGCCCGTTCGCTGCGCCGGTCGCTGCTGCTGCTGACCGCGGTGTTCCTCGGGGGAAGCGGGCTGCTGCTGGTTCTGTTGATCGACGAGCAGAACAACCCGCCATGGGCGTACCTGCTCTACAGCGCCGGGAGCTGGATCTGGTTGCTGGCCGGGGTGCTGGCGTGGTGGCGCCGACCCTCCAACGGCATGGGTGCGCTGTTGGTGCTGGGCGGCCTGACGATGGTGCTGGGCGAGGCGAGCAGCAGCTCGGTCCGTGCGGTCGCCGCGGTCGGCGCGGTCTTCGCGACCGCGCCGCTGGCCGTCACCGTGCACCTGTTGCACGCCTTCCCGTCGGGCCGGATCCGTGGCCGGACGTCCCGGATCACGGTCGCCGGCGGTTACGTCGTGGTGCTCGTGCTGCAGTTCCCGCTGTACGCGTTCGACGACGCCGCCGCCGGGCTGCCGGTGTTCATGGCCGATCGGCCGGACCTGCTGACCGCCGGTCGGCTGATCCAGCAGGTGGCCGGGGCCGCCGTCATGATCGCGACGGCGGCCATCCTGGCCGGCCGGTTGCGCCGGGCCCGGCCCTACCAGCGCCGGGTGTTGGTCCCGCTGTTCGGGTACGGCACGCTGGCCGTGCTGTACATCCCGCTGTCCTCCAGCGTGGTCGCCCCGTGGCTCGATCTCGACCCGATCGTCCTGGCGGCCAGCCAGATCGTGGTGATCTCGGCCATCCCGATCGCGTTCGCCCTGGCGGTGCTGCGGGGCGGGTTCGCCCGGACCGGGGAGCTGGCGGAGCTGGCGACCTGGCTGGGGGCCACCGGGCAGGGCCGCCCCGACCTGTCCGTCGCCCTCGCCTCGGTCCTCGGCGACCCCTCGCTGGAGCTGGTCTTCCGGGTGCCCGGGCCGCGGCGCTGGGTCGACGGTGCCGGGCGTGCGGTGACCTTGCCGGTACCGGGGGAGCCCCGCTCCTGGGTGCCGATCGAGTCGTCCGGGCGGGTGATCGGCGCGATCGTTTACGACGCGGAGCTCATCGCCGACCCGGAGCTGGTCGCCGCGGCCGGTCGGGTGGTGGCGCTCGGGGTCGACCGGGAACGGCTGACCGCGGCCCTGCGGACGTCCGAGCAGTCGCTGCGGCGGTCCCGGGAACGTCTGGTGGAGACGGCCGACCGCGAGCGCAAACGCATTGCCCAGGACCTGCACGACGGCATCCAGGTCCAGCTCGTCCTGCTGGCGATGCAGGCCCAGCAGCTGGCGATCGGCCTGGACCCGGCCGCGCCGGCCCGCGGGCAGGCGGTGAATCTGCGCCGCGGCATCGATGCGGCCGCCGCCGAGCTGCGGGCCCTGGTGCACGCGGTCATGCCCGCCTCACTGGTGGAACGGGGACTGGCCTCGGCGACCGAGGACCTGGTCGACCGGGTGCCGCTGCGCACCGGCCTGCACATCTCGGGTCTGGGCACGCTGCCCGAGCCGGTGCAGAGCACCGCCTACTTCGTCGTCGCCGAGGCGGTCACCAACGTCGTCAAGCACGCGGGCGCGACCCGGGTGGCGGTGCGCCTGGCCGCCGCCGACGGCACCCTGCACATCGAGGTCGCCGACGACGGGTGCGGCGGCGCGGCGGTCGACAAGGGCAGCGGCATCCGCGGCCTGATCGACCGGGTGGACGTCCTGGGCGGGACGTTCGAGCTGGTCAGCCCGCCGGACGCGGGCACGACGCTGCGGGTCGAGCTGCCCACCTCGGCCTAGCGACAGTTGGGGGTCATGGCATCTCGCCGATCGGGGTCGGGCCGCCGACGTCGTCGGCCATTTCGAGGTCGACCCAAGGCTGCGGGCCGACCGCGAGAACGCGCCACGGTTCGAAATGGTCCCGGCGGACGAGCATCACCCAGAGAACAGAATCTTGAATGAGATGTTCGGCGAACATCTGGCCGCCCACATCGGTGCGGATCAGCTTGTAGTAGCAGATGTCGTCCGGAAATACGGTGTCTGGGTGTCGAGCCTGTGCCAGGGCATGCCCGGTCACCAAGGACGACACCGTGGAGTAGTCGCCCCAGTGGTTCGGGTCGTAGCTCAGGCGGGCCAGCATGGTCAGGGAGCCGGGCTCGCCCAGCCGAACCGCTGCGGCGTACCACAGCGCGATGACTCCACCTGGGTCAATGCGTCAGGGAGCCCGTCCGGAAAGAACGCCCGGCTGATCTCCTCATGGGTACGGGCGACGATCGGCATGGGCAGGTCCGCCACCTCGGTCCCCTGCGCCGATCGCTGCTGGCCGGACGCAGCCACCGCGGCGACCTCGGCGGCGAACCGGGGAACGTTCACCGCCAAGGCCTGCTGGAAGACGTCCACGCTGATGGCCGGTGATCTGAGGCGACGTCGCTGTTGCTCGAGTGCGGTCACGACTCCGTGAGGATCCAGGTCGAGGAGATCGAGAAGGAACTCATCGGGGTGGATGGCACGGATTCCGAAGGGCGCAAGGGCGTCGTCAGGAAAGTCCTTGAGGTTGTAGGTGACGATCAGCGTCGCACCGGCCGCCACCGCTGTGGCTGCCACGTGCCTGTCCCTCACATCGACGGTCATCGCGTCGACAAGCTCGGTCGGTGGATCCGCCGCTGCCCAGGGAAAGGCCCGACGCATCAGGTCGATGCGGCGTCCAGCCCGCGCCGGGGAAAGGCCGATCTTGCGGACCAGATTCCGCCTCGTCTCCTCCAGCAGGGCCGCCGACCAGATCGGACGGTGGTGGCCGGCTTCGGCGAGTTGCAGCAAGGTGTCCGCCAGCGGCAAGGGGATCAGAACGCAGGCATCAAGGACGGCGTGGGGTGTCATCTCCTGGGTCAGCGGGTTGTCGAATCGTGCCCCGCCGACCCGATGTAAGGGTAGAAGTCGGCACTGTCCTGCATCAGCTCATCGAGCGCCTCCGACGTGGTGGCGGCGCTGCGCCGCTGGTACGCGAGGACGTCGGTCAACGAGATCCGCCGATGACGCCCCGGGGTGATGTAGGGGATCTCGCCGGCATCCAGGATCTTGATGATCGTCGGCCTTGAGACCCCGAGCAGGTCGGCTGCTTGCTGTGTGGTCAGCAGCGTGGAGGTTGGGAAAATCGTCACCGCCTGGCCCTGGGCGAGCGCGACAAGGGCCTGTCGAAGTGCGTCCACAACGGGCCGCGGCAGGGGCGCCTGGTCATCGCCTGTCGACAGCGTCAAGTGTTCAGGGTCACGAAGCACGAGTGCCTGAAGGTGTGCGATCTCCGCGCGTCGGCCGCTCGTGGTCGGCGGGAGGATGGGGGGCTCCACAGCTGTCCGTCCGGCTGCCATCTCTCGATAGTAATCGAAAGAATCGAAAGCGAGGGGGCCGACTGATGGCCGGCTCAGTCAACGGTTCACTCTTTCGATGGTCGAGTTGGCCTCCGGTTTGCGAGTACTTCCGCGGGCGGCACCGCCACCAGCCAGGCATCGCCGAGCAGTGACGGTGCCCTGAACGCCCGACGGTGCGGGGATGCTTGCCGCGGCGCGGGCCGGGCGCCCACAGACGCCGATGGCGCGGGTTCCGGTCCATCGACCGGCACCCGCGCCATCGTGAGCAGTGCCCCGGCACGCCGGGCGTCAGCCGGCCTTGGGCGCGCCCTCGTCGGCGTCGATCTGGTCGGCCAACGACGGCCGGGAGCCCGGCAACACGACCGGGGCGCGGCCCTTCTTGCGGCCCTCGTCGAGCTCGCGCATGGTCCGCTCGAAGGTGATGATCCGGTGGCCGCGGTTCTTGGCGAACCAGATGGAGCGGGCCCAGTTGTACAGGGTGCCGAGCCGGTTGCCCCAGCCGACCAGGTACGCCACGTGGATGAAGCCCCACATCAGGTAGGCGATGAAGCCGGTCGTCTTGACGCCGAACGCGTCGGCGACCGCGGCCTTGTGGCCGATCGTGGCCATGCTGCCCTTGTCGAAGTACTTGAACGGCGGCGGGGTGGGCGCGCCGGTGGTGCGGGCCTTGATCAGCTTGGCGACGTACTTGCCCTCCTGCATGGCCGGCTGGGCCACACCCGGCAGGCCGTTGAGGGAGACCATGTCGCCGATCGCGAACACGTCCGGGTGCCCGGGCAGCGAGCAGTCCGGGTTGACCGACACCCGCCCGGCCCGGTCGGTCTCGGCGCCGGTCTTCTCTGCCAGCATCGAGGCCAGCGGGGACGCCTGCACGCCGGCCGCCCAGATCCGGGTCCGGGCGCGGATGGTCTCCACGCCGTTGGGGCCCTTGACGGTGATGGTCTCGTGATCCATGTCGGTGGCCAGCGTCGAGGTGCGGATCTCCACGCCCATCTTCTGCAGGTGGTCGCGGGTGTACTGCTGCAGTTTCTTGTCGAACGGCGGCAGCACCGCCGGGGCGCCCTCGAGCAGGATGATCCGGGCCTCGGTGGTGTCGACGGTCCGGTACTCCTGGGGGAGCACGATGTGGGCCAGTTCGGCCAGCTGCCCGGCCAGCTCGACGCCGGTCGGGCCGGCGCCGATGACCACGAAGGTCAGCCACTCGGCCCGCTCGACCGGGTCGGAGGCCATCTCGGCCATCTCGAACTTGCTCAGGATGCCGTCCCGCAGGTAGCGGGCGTCCTCGATAGTCTTCATGCCCGGCGCGAACTCGGCGAACTCGTCCTTGCCGAAGTACGAGTGGGACGCCCCGGCCGCGACGATCAGCGAGTCGTACTCCAGGTCGACCGCGCGACCGTCCGGGCCGAGCGCCCGGACCACCTTGTTGTCCAGGTCCAGGTCCTTGACCTCGGCCAGCAGCGCCTTGACGTTGCGCTGCTTCTTGATCGTCGCCCGGATGGCCGGGGCGATCAGGCCGGGGGAGATGATGCCGGCCGCCACCTGGTAGAGCAGCGGCTGGAACAGGTGGTGGTTGGTCCGGTCGACGATCGTCACGTCGACCGGCGCGTCCTTGAGGGTGCGGGCCGCATTCAGCCCGCCGAACCCGCCGCCGACCACGACCACACGGTGTCGCCCGTTGGACATGCTTCCTCCATGGTGTCAGTGGTGACCATCATCTCCGGTCGGCCACCGATCGACGCCCGCGCGGACCGCATTTGCTGCCCAGCGGTAGCGCCGACCGGGGCCGGGCCGCAGAACGACTCGACCGCCCCGTGTCATACGCAAACAAGATGGCGGTGACGTTACCGGGACGGTCGAGTACGGTCGCGCGATCGGAACGGTCGGGTGTGAGCGTGATTACAGCTTGATGCCGACGTACTTGGTCTCGAGGTACTCGTCGATGCCCTCGGCGCCGCCCTCGCGCCCCAGGCCGGAGGCCTTGACCCCGCCGAACGGCGCCGCCGGGTTGGACACGATGCCGGTGTTGATGCCGACCATGCCGGTCTGCAGCTTCTCGGCCACCATGACCGCGCGGGTCAGGTTCTCGGTGAAGGCGTAGGCGACCAGGCCGAACTCGGTGTCGTTGGCCTTGGCGATCCCCTCCTCGTCCGAGTCGAAGGTGATGATCGGCGCCACCGGCCCGAAGATCTCCTCGGTGAAGACGCGGGCGTCGGTACCGACACCGGTGAGCACGGTCGGCGGATAGAAGTGGCCGGGGCCGTCGATCGCGGTGCCGCCGGTGAGCACCGTCGCCCCCTTGTCCACGGCGTCCGTGACCAGTTCGGTCACCTTCTCCACGGCCGCGGCGTCGACCAGTGGGCCGACCTGCACGCCGTCCTCGATGCCGGGGCCGATGGTCATCGCCCCCATCCGCTCGGCCAGCCGGGCGGCGAAGTCATCGGCGACGGACGAGTGCACCAGCAGCCGGTTGGCCGCAGTGCAGGCCTCGCCGATGTTGCGCATCTTGGCCAGCATCGCGCCCTCGACGGCCTTGTCCAGGTCGGCGTCCGCGAAGACCAGGAACGGGGCGTTGCCGCCGAGCTCCATGGAGGTCTTGAGCACGTTCTGCGCGGACTGCTCGATCAGCCGGCGGCCGACCCCGGTCGAGCCGGTGAAAGTGAGCTTGCGCAGCCGCGGGTCGCGGATGATCGGCTCGGACACCGGCCCGGAGTGCGAGGTGGTGATGACGTTGACCACGCCGTCGGGCAGGCCGGCCTCGATCAGCACGGCGGCCAGCGCCAGGGTGGTCAGCGGGGTCTGCGCGGCCGGTTTGATGACGCTGGTGCAACCCGCGGCGATGGCCGGGCCCAGCTTGCGGGTGCCCATGGCCAGCGGGAAGTTCCACGGGGTGATCGCGTAGACCGGGCCGACCGGCTGCTTCATGGTGAGCAGCCGGGTGCCGCCGGCCGGGGCGACCGAGTAGCGGCCGGAGATGCGGACCGCCTCCTCGGAGAACCAGCGGAAGAACTCGGCGCCGTAGGTGACCTCGCCCCGGGCCTCGGCCAGGGGTTTGCCCATCTCCAGGGTCATCAGCAGGGCGATGTCCTCGGCCCGCTCGGTGAGCAGCTCGAACGCCTTGCGCAGGATCTCGCCGCGGGCCCGCGGGTCGGTCGCGGCCCAGTCGTCGGCCGCCGCCACCGCGGCGTCGAGCGCCTCGATGCCCTGCTCCGGCGTCGCGTCCGCGACCTGGGCGATGATCTGCCCGGTGGCCGGGTTCTCCACGTCGATGGTGTGCTCGGTACTGATCCACTTGCCGCCGATCAGCAGCCCGGTGGGCACCGCGTTCAGGACGCGGGAGACGGTTTCGTCGGTGACAGCCATGGTCGTCCTTCGGGTCGGTCTGGTCGTCGGTGGGGTGGGCGTCAGGCGGCGAGCTGGTCGAACGCGGCCTCGATGACGTCCAGGCCCTCGTTGAGCAGATCCCGGCCGATGACCAGCGGCGGCAGGAAGCGCAGCACGTTCCCGTAGCTGCCGGCCGTCAGGACGACAACGCCCTGGGCGTGGCAGGCCTTGGCGATCGCGCCGGTCAGCGCCGGGTCCGGCTCCGCGGTACCCGGCTTGACCAGCTCGACTGCGATCATCGCGCCGCGCCCGCGGATGTCGCCGATGGCCCCGTGGCGGGACTGGATCGCGCGCAGCCGGCTCAGCATGGTGTCCTCGATCGCCCGGGCGGCCGCCGGCAGGTCGAGTTCCTTCATGGTGGCGATGGTGCCCAGCGCGGCGGCGCAGGCCACCGGGTTGCCGCCGTAGGTGCCGCCCAGGCCGCCGGCGTGCACGGCGTCCATCAGCTCGGCCCGGCCGGTGACGGCGGCCAGCGGCAGCCCGCCGGCGATGCCCTTGGCGGTGGTGATCAGGTCGGGCACGACGCCCTCGCGGTCGCAGGCGAACCAGTCGCCGGTGCGGCAGAAGCCGGTCTGGATCTCGTCGGCGATGAAGACGATGCCGTTCTCGGCGCACCATGCGGCCAGCGCCGGCAGGAAGCACGCGGCCGGCACGACGAAGCCGCCCTCGCCCTGGATCGGCTCGATGATGACGGCGGCGACGTTGTCGGTGCCGACCTGCACGGCGATCTGGCTGATCGCCCGGGCCGCGGCCGCGGCCCCGTCGACGCCGGAATCCCGGAACGGGTACGAGGTGGGCACCCGGTAGACGTCGGACGCGAACGGGCCGAACTTGTGCTTGTACGGCATGTTCTTCGCGGTCAGCGCCATGGTCAGGTTCGTCCGGCCGTGGTAGGCGTGGTCGAACGCGACGACCGCCGTCCGGCCGGTGGCCTGCCGGGCGATCTTGACCGCGTTCTCCACGGCTTCGGAACCCGAGTTGAACAGGGCCGACTTCTTGGCGTGGTCGCCCGGGGTCAGCTCGGCCAGCTGCTCGCAGACCTCGACGTAGCCCTGGTACGGCGTGACCATGAAACACGTGTGGGTGAACGCGGCGACCTGCGTGGACACCGCGTCGACGACCTTGGGCGCGGCGTTGCCGACGCTGGTGACGGCGATGCCGGAGCCGAAGTCGATCAGCGAGTTGCCGTCGACATCGACCAGGACGCCGCCGCCGGCCCGCTCGATGAACACCGGGAAGGCGGTGCTGACGCCGGCCGAGACCACGGAATTGCGGCGGTCGAACAGCTCGCGGGAACGGGGGCCCGGCAGCTCGGTGACGATCCGGCGCTCCTGCGGCAGGTCGGCCGGGGCGGCGGACGGTGCGGTGGTCAGGTTGCTCGTCGGGAGGGTGGCGGTCATGGATGCTCCTGTTCTCGGGCGGTGCGCGCTCGCCCGGATGGGTCGGGGCAGCGTTCTGCGGGTCGGTGGACGCTCGCGTCGTTGGGCTCCAGCCTTCCGGAAACCGTCCGCCCGGGTAATGGGCACAAGTGGCGCATTACTGTTATCAATATGGACAGAGTGGAGCGATCCGCGTGGCGCTGACCGTCCGCGGGCTGGTCGATCAGCGAGATCTGGACGTGCGGCTGCTCGCCGGTGTCGAGGCGGACGAGCAACCCATCACCTGGGTGCACGTGAGCGAGCTCGACGACCCGACACCGTTTCTGTCGGGTGGTGAGCTGCTGCTGACGACCGGCTTGTTCGTCCGGCCGGCGACCGATTTCACGGCCTACGTCGGCCGGCTCGGCGCGGCCGGGGTACTCGGCCTCGGCTTCGGGGTCGGACTGAGCTGCGCCGAGGTGCCCGACGATTTGGTGACGGCCGCCGATCGAATCGGTCTGCCGCTGCTTCAGGTGCCGCGCCGGACACCCTTCATCGCGCTCTCCCGGGCGGTCTCCCGGGCCCTGGCCGCGGACGAGTACGCAGCGGTGACCCGAACGTTCACCGCGCAGCAGGAGCTCACCCGGGCGGCGCTGTCCCGGGATTCCCCGGCCCGGTTGATCCGGTTGCTGGCCCGCAAGGTCGACGGGTGGGTGGTCCTGTTGGACGGACGAGGCGGAGTCGTGGCCCTCGGCGGAGATCGGGCGCCGGCGATGGTGCCGGCGGTGGCGGTCGAGGCGGCACGGCTGCGCGAGCACCGGGGTTCGGTCGGCGCGGCGTTCGAGGTCGAGGGTGCTGCGGTCAGCCTGCAACCGGTGGGCGCCGGGGGGCGCCGCCGGGCGTTCCTCGCGGTGGGCAGTGCGGGACCGCTACCGGCCGCGGATCGGCACCTGGTCAACGCGGCGGTGATGCTGCTGACGCTGGGTCTGGAGCAGGAGGCGGCGCCCGATTCCGCCGCGGCGGTCCGGGCCGCGGCGGTGGAACTCGCGCTCGACGGGCATCTCGATCTGGCCCGGTCGATCGCCGCCCGGGTCGGCGCCGCCTGGCCGGAAGGCCCGCTCGTCGTCCTGCTCGCCCTTCCGTCCCCCTCCCGCGCGGATCACCTGCGCCGGCGCGGATCAACGCAGCCCGAATGGGACGGGTGGGACGGAAGTCAACGGCTTCATCCGCGCGGGATGACCGGGGACCCAGGGCGCGACCGGAATGCCCGAGGTGTGCGCAGGCGGGACACGGATCCGGATGGCGACACCGGTCCGGGCGCCGACGCTCCGCTGTGGTCGGCGGAACTGGACGGTGAGCTGATCGCCCTCGTCGCCGTCGACGACGCCGAGTCGCTGGCCGCCGGCCTCGCCGGCACCGGCCGGACCGTCGGCCGGTCGGCGCCCACGCCCGCGGCGGGTCTGGCCGCCGGTCGCGAGCAGGCCCGCCGCGCCGCCGAGGCGGCCGCCGGTCGCGGCCTGCCCACGCTGGGCTTCGACGACATCGGCGCCGCCGGGATTGCCGGCGTCTGGGATCCGGGAAGGGCGGCGGCGTTCGCGGCCTCGTTGCTGGCGCCGTTGGCCGAGCACGACCGGTCCGGTCGCGGCGATCTGGTCGACTCGCTCCGCGCCTGGCTGGCCCATCACGGTCAGTGGGACCCGGCCGCGGTCGCGCTCGGCGTGCACCGGCACACCCTGCGGCGACGGATGACGCTCGCGGCCGACTTGCTCGGTCGCGACCTGGACTCACCGACCGTGCGCAGCGAGCTGTGGCTGGCGTTGGAGACGACGCGCACCTCCGGGAACACCACGGCACCGTGATCGGGCCGACGACAGCGCGGGCATCCACCCGCCGGGCGCGGCGCCTCACCGGGGGCCCGCGTCAGCGGTCCGGCGCCGAGACGGAATCGAAACCCGCAACCCCCACAATGAGCGGGCAGATTCGTCCGAAATGCCGAGAGGACCACGTCCGTGCCAACCGAGCAGTCCGTGGAGGTCGCCGATCCCAGCGGCGACCCCGGTGGGCCGCACTTCCCGCCGAGCGTGCACGCCCGCCCCGGCGCGGCGCCTGGTTCCGGTACACACTGCCCGGCGCCTGGACCGCGCTGATCTTCGCCTGCCTGTCGTTCAGCCCGTCGCTCGTGCCGCGACCCGGCCTGCTGCAGGGCGTGGTCTGCGGGATCACGGCCGCCATCGGGTACGGCCTGGGCGTCATCGGCGCGTACATCTGGCGGACGTTCCCGGACCGCCCCCCGCGGCCCCCGGGCCAGCGGTCCTGGCCGATCTTCTTCGGGCTGGGTGCCGCTGTGCTGTTCGTCTGCTGGCTGCTCGGTCAGCGGTGGCAGGGCCAGTTGCGGGAGATGATGTCGGCGCCGCCGGAGGCGTTCTGGTCCAAGCTGCTGCTGCCGATCGCCGCCGCCGGGGTGTTCGTGCTGTTGGTCGGGATCGGCCGCGGGCTCCGGGGCATCTACCGCTGGCTGTGGGGCCTGCTGGCGAAGTGGATCGGACGCCGGGCCGCGCGGGCGATCGGCTGGGTCGCGGTGGTCGGGCTGAGCCTGTTGCTGCTCTCCGGGCTGCTGCAGGACGTGCTGCTCAAGGGCATGGATTCGGCGTTCTCCGTGGTCGACGGGGGCACATCGGAGTTCGTCACGCAGCCGACCTCGACGCTGCGGTCCGGCGGCGTCGACTCTCTGGTTCCGTGGGACACCCTGGGGTTCCAGGGCCGCAACTTCACCGGCGCCGGCCCGACCGCGCAGGAGATCGCCGCGTTCTGGGGGCAGCCGACGGCCGACGAGCCGATCCGGGCCTACGCCGGCATTCAGAGCGCGTCCGACGCCGAGCGACGGGCCCACCTGGCGGTGGACGATCTCGAACGGGCCGGTGGCTTCGACCGTGCGTACCTCCTGGTCGCCGGCAGCACCGGGACCGGGTGGATCGATCCCGGGTCGATCGATGCCCTGGAGTACGAGGTGCGCGGGGACATCGCGAGCGTCGCCATCCAGTACAGCTACCTGCCCTCGTGGCTGTCGTTCCTGGTGGATCAGGCCCGGGCGCGGGAGGCGGGCCGGGCCCTGTTCGACGCCGTGTACCAGCGGTGGTCGGAGTTGCCCATCGACGACCGGCCGAAGCTGTTGTTCTTCGGGGTCAGCCTGGGGTCGTTCTCCGGCGAGGCGGCGTTCAGTGGCGAGGCCGACCTGGCCAACCGCACCGACGGCGTCCTGTTCGCCGGGCCGCCGAACTTCAACCCGCTGCGTCAGGAGTTCGAAACGGGGCGGGACGCGGGTAGCACCGCGGCCGAGCCGATCTTCCGGGACGGGCGGATCGTCCGGTTCTCCCCGGATCCGGCCCGGCCGGCGGCGCCGGCCGCCGCGCCGTGGGCCGGCACCCGGGTGCTGTACCTGATGCACGGCTCCGACCCGGTTGCCTGGTGGAGCCCGTCGCTGCTGCTGAGCCGCCCGGACTGGCTCGACGAACCGGCCGGCAATGATCAGCTGGACGAGATGTTCTGGGTTCCGTTCGTGACGTTCTGGCAGGTGACCGTCGACATGATGGAACTCGTCGACGTGCCCAGCGGCCACGGGCACGACTACAAGTCCAACTACCTGGACGGCTGGGCGCAGGTGGTTCAGCCCACCGGCTGGACGCCGGAGCGGGCCGAGCAGCTCCGCGCGATCATCCTCGCCGAGCCGGACCTGGGCTGAACCGGCCTCCCGGGTTCCGCGAGTGTGCCGAAAAGGCCGCTGTTTCGACCCCCTTGACAACACGGCTCCCTGAGGGGACCTTCTGCACCCTCGGGCTGGTCCGGGGTCAGTCCGGGTGCAGCACGACGTCCAGCGTGCCGTCCGCGTCGTCGAACGTGCGCCGCCAGCTCAATCCGGGCCAGAACAGGTGCATGGCGCCCGATTCCGGGCGGTACAGCGCGGTATAGACGGTGCCGAACGCGCGCCAGTAGTGGGTCGAGTACAGGGGCGGCTTGAGGAACGCGGTCACCAGGTCCGTCGGCCTCGGGCCGGTGGCGACGAGCTCGGCGAGGCGTTGCCGCCGCGGCACGCTGGCGAACTGCTGGGCATGCTCGATGCTGTCCGGCACCTCCCCACGGTGGTTCGTCGCGATGGGCGAGTCGGTGAACTCGGGTTCGCGGTCGGGGCCGACGAATGCGGTCAGCACGTTCTTGCCGGCGTCCACCACGGTCAGGTTGTAGGCCATCGCCACCGGCATGCGGGCCAGGATCTCCCGGGCCTGCTCGGTCGTCGTGGCGACCTCCAACAGGTACCGGACGACGAGGGAGACGGCGAAGCCCGGACCGGAACCGCGCCGGCCGCCGAAACTGAGGGACACGACCAACCCGTCGTCGTTCATCCCGTCGGTCAATCCCCACAGGCAGTCTCCGTTGCCGATGACCCGGCGACCGGCGAACGCGGTGGAGATGACGACCCGCTCCCACAGGGCCGGGGAGTAGTCGTAGTTGCGGCACAGCGCGATCTCCGGGTCCGTGACGACCGCCTGGGAACAGCCGGGCAGGAATCGCGGCGGATCCCAGAGGGTGAGCATCCGCGCGGCGACGTCGTCGGGTGGCAGGCCGAGGTCGGCGACGGCGGCTCCGGCGAGCTCCACCATCCGCCGGTAGGTCGGTAGCAGCTCGGGCATGTGCTCGGCGAGCCGATCCCGGGCCGTGGCCAGATCGGGCCGCGGCCGGACGTCCCGCTGGAGGTACCAGCGGCGATATCCCGGCCAGGTCGCGGTGAACAGCGCCTGCCAGCGCGGGCCGGGCCTCGGCTCCCGGATGCCGTACACGGTCAGCGGAATCGGGGCGTCGGCATCGGGTGGCCTGGCCGGTGGAAGCGCCCGCGGGAAGGGGTTGAGTCCCTTCCGCCGCCCCCCGCCCAGCACCATGGTGGACCCGTCCGCCTCTCTGATGGTCGTCCTCGGCGGGCCCGCGGCCCGGCACGTCCGTCATCATCCCCCGGCTTCGCCCGACCTGCCCGGATGCGTCGGATCGGTGAGGTGACTGGCCGCACATCGATCCGACCCGGTCCGCGCGCAGCCCGGGCCGGGCGGGATCGGGTGAGTGGCGGCCACGTTCGCAGGCCGGTCCATCCCGCCGGGCGCACCGCGTCGGTGGTACCGGCCGCCGGACCGCCGCCCGCCATCGTCGGGATCGCCGATATCTCCGTGTTGCCCAGCTCGGGCGGTTCGGCAACGATCAACGCCATGAGCGAGCAGAACACCCCGGCGGCCTCGACACCCTTCGGTCAGCGGCCGCTGCGGGGGATCGCCGAGATCCGGCACTTCTTCCGGACCAACACCACGCCGGTCTTCTTCATCGGCGCGACTCCGTTCAACCTGCTCGGTCTGGACCGGTGGGTGCGCAACTTCGAATACATCACCTACTACGACGCCTGGGACGGGGGGCACCCCCGGGTGTTCACCCCGAAGGACAAGCCGTACATCGAGTTCGAGTCCGGCGAGGAGATCAACAACTACCTGCTGCAGCACCCCGAGGTGCGCGCGTTCATGCAGCGCAACGGGGGCCGGCCCAAGGTGGCGATGGTCTTCTTCGACGAGGAGACGGAGAAGATCTGCACCGAGCTCGGCTACGACCTGATCCTGCCGTCCGCCGCGCTGCGCGAGCATCTGGATTCCAAGATCGTGACCACCCGGTTGGGCAACGAGGCCGGGGCGGCCAGTGTGCCGAACATCCTGACGTCGGTGGGCAGCTGGGACGAACTCGTCGAGGAGTGCACCGCCGCCGGGCTGGGCACCGACGTGGTGTTGCAGACCCCGTACGGCGACTCCGGCAAGACGACCTTCTTCCTGACCGGTCAGGAGGATTGGGACAAGTACGCCGATGACATCGTCGGGCAGCAACAGAAGATCATGAAGCGGATCAACAACCGCGGCATCGCGGTGGAGGCCGTGCTGACCCGGCACGGCACCGTTGTCGGACCGTTCATGTCCGAGCTGGTCGGGCACGCCGAACTGACCCCGTACAAGGGCGGCTGGTGCGGCAACGAGATGTACCCGGAGGTACTGACCGGGCTGCGCCGGGAGAAGGCCAACCAGCTGGTGCACCGGCTCGGCGACCGGCTCTCCGGAGAGGGCTACAAAGGCTTCTTCGAGGTGGACGTGCTGGTCGACCTGGATTCCGAGGAGGTCTACCTGGGCGAGCTGAATCCGCGGATCTCGGGTGCTTCGTCGATCACCAACGTCACCGCCGGTGCCTATTCGGACATGCCGCTGTTCCTGTTCCACCTGCTGGAGTACATGGGGGTGGACTACGAGCTGGACGTCGACGAGATCAACCGTCGTTGGGAGGATCTCGCGTCGGTGGACGTGTGGTCGCAGATGGTGATCAAGGAGGTCTCGCCGGACGTCGAGCAGATCACCCGCGCCGCGCGGACCGGTCAATGGTACTTCGACGACAACGAGGAGCTGCAGTTCCGCCGGGCCGCCCTGGACTGGCACCAGCTGCAGAACGAGAGCGAATGCTTCTTCCTCCGAATCTTCGGCGCCGGCGACTACCGCTGGAAGGGAGCCGATCTCGGCGTCCTGGTGACGAAGGGTCGGCTGCAGACGGAAGATCCGGAGGTCGGGCCGGCGCCGGCGCCCGCGCCGGAGCCGCGACCGGGCGAACCGCTCGCGCTCGACCTGATCTCCGGATCGGAGTCGGACGCGGTGCCGACCGGCTCGGAAGGCACCCCGGCGGAGAACATGTCGTCCGGGACGGCACGGTTGACCGGCCGCGCCCGCCGGCTCATCGACGCGGTCCGCGGTCAGTACGCGGGCGTGCCGGTGGGGACCGAGTTCGTCGTGCCGGCCGCGTCCGTCGGGGTGAAGTCGAGCTACTGACGCCCGGGAGTTGGCGACATTGCCCGTCCCGTCCGCTGCCGTCGAACCCGGTTCTCAGACCAGTCCGGCGGCCAGGTTGAGCTGGAAGCCGATCATGTCGATCGCGGCGATCGTGTCCAGCAGGAACGTTGGTTCCTGGGGCAGCGGCCAGGACGACAGCTTGACCACGACGAGCTCCCGGGCCGGCTCCACCCAGACCATTTGGCCGTGAATACCCAGGCACAGCAACACTTCCCGGCCGCCGGGCAGCCAGAATTGGTTGCGGTATCCGCCACCGGGGAGCCACGACCCGTTGCCGGAGGCGGCGAACACGTCGCGGGTGTCGGCGGCGCCGGCCAGGCTGTCGGCGATCCACGCGTCGGGCACGACTCGGCGGCCGGAGGCGACACCGCCGTCGAGCAGCATCTGCCCGAACCGCCCCAGATCGCGCAGCGTCGCGGACAGGCCGCCGTCGGCGAACACCGCGCCGGCCGGGTCGACCGCGGCGTCCATGTCCTGCTCGCACCCCAGCTTGGACCAGATCTTGGCCGACAGCAGGTCGGGCAGCCGGGTGCCGGTGGCTCGTTCGCAGATCCAGCCGAGGATGTCGGTCTCACACGAGCGGTACTCGAACTCGGCGCCGTGCGGACGGCCGGCCGAGAGGGTGGCCAGGTACTCGTACATGGATGTCGGCAGGTCGGGGACGGTGCGCGGGGCCCAACCGACCACCTGCTCGAGTAGCCGCACCTCGGCCGCCGGGTCGAGGTAGGTCTCCGAGAAGGTGATCCCCGAGCGCATGTCCAGCACGTCCTGCACCGTCGCGCCGGCGTAACCGGACACCGCGAGCTCGGGCACGTAGACCTCGACCGCCGCGCGCACGTCCACGGCGCCCTCGTCGACGAGGATGCCGACCAGGCAGCCGACCACCGACTTGGAGACCGACATCAGGATGTGCGGGCGGTCCACCGGCATGCCACCGGGGTACCGCTCGGTCACGACCTGCCCGCGGTGCAACACCAGGAAGCCGTCGGTGTAGGTGTCCTCGATCACCTCGGCCACCGTCGACCAGCGTCCTTCGAGCCGCCAGACGGTCTGCTCGTCGTCCAGCCCGGACGCCTGCGGCAGGGGTGTCGCGGCACCGGCGCCGCGGGAGACCCGGGCGGTCGGCACCACTTCCCGGATGTGCTGGAAGGACCAGCGGTTGGTGGGGGCGTTCTGCCAGGTGGCGAGCGACCATCGGTCGGCCGGGTGCGGCGGGAAACCGATCATGGTCATGGCGGGCGGTACTCCAAGCGAGGTGCGGGACGGTGACGGAACGGGCGGGGAGACGGGCCGGGGCGGCTCATTCCTCCGGGTCGAGCGGGAACATGTCGACGGTACCCAGCGAGAACCGGGTCACCGCGCCATCGCTGAAGTCGGCGACGGCCATGCCCTCGACCCGGCGGCCGGCGAGGACGGCACGGACCCGCCACTTGGCGTGCGCCTGCTTGACGATCTGTTTGCGGTTGTGGTCGATGGTCACCCCGCTGCCCAGGCTGCGGGTCAGGAACTCCCGCTGCACCGCCCGGTCCCGGGTCGTCGCCAGTTCCCGGAACGGCGCGGCGGCGCGCATCACGGCACCGTCGGCGAAGAACCCCAGGACGGCGTCGACGTCGCCGGCGTCCCACGCCTGCTCGAACCGCAACGCGGCCAGGAACTCGCCGGCCTGGTCCGCCCCCTGCTCGATCAGCGAGGACAGGAAACGCGGGTCCCGGTTGAGCTTCGAGGCGTAGCCGAGCCGCTCGGAGGCCGGCGGGCGGTTCATCTCCAGGATCCGGATGGTCACCGGCCGGTAGGTGTCCGTCCGCAGGGCGCCGGCCTCGATCAGCTTGTCGATCTGCTCGATGAAGTTCAGCTCCTGGTACAGGGACAGGTTGCCGCCCAGCTCGTTGCGCCGATCTTCGATCTCCATCACGCTGGTCGGCTCCGTGACCCGCTCCGTCGGGTTGATCTGGATCACCCAGATCTCGTCCGGGTGCGCGTACAGCAGGTCGCCGACCGGCGGGTTCTGCGAGAACAGCCCGTCCCAGTACAGGCTGCCGTCGACCGGCACCGATCGGAACAGGTTGGGGATGGCGGCGGAGGCCAGCACCGCATCCGCGGAGATCTCCCCCTCATGGCTGTTGAACGCCTTGAACGAACCGGACAGCACATCGACTGCACCGAGCAGCAGCAACGGGGCGTCCGCACCGATCGCGGCGGCCCTGCCGGTGATCGCCGGGAAGTCCAGCGCCTGCTCGAGCATGCCGCGCAGGTGCTCCAGCGACCAGGTCGACGTCGGGGTGTTGTACGGGCTGATGGCCGGTGCGGACACGTAGTGCGACATTTTGAACGCCGCCAGCAGCATCTCGTTGACAAGTCTCTCCGGCGTGGACGTGGCCGAGTTGGCCGCCCAGAACGACTCCAGTCGCTCCTTCGCCAGCTCGGGCTTGTCCTCGATGAGGGCGGCCCAGCCCAGGAGCGCGCAGATCGCCCCACCGGACGTCCCGGACAGCCCCACCACCCGATAGCGGTCCAGCACCTCTGAGGCCAGCCAGCGACCGAGCACGCCGGCGGTGAACGCGGTGTGGCTGCCGCCGCCCTGGCAGGCGATGGCGATGCGGGGAGCGTCGTCGGGCGCCACGCTGGTCCTCCTGAGGGCATTGCCGGGGGTCGGCCGTTCGCATGCTGGTCGGCACCGGCCGATCGGGGAAAGCCTAGGGTTCGGTGGACGTCGGACGACACGTCCGGGAGCCCGGGTGTGAGCGAGTTCTCGCTCCGGACCGTGCGGACGTAGGGTCGCTGGCATGAGTGATGCCGCCGCGCCGGACCAGCCCAAGCAGCACCGCAAGCCGCACAGCCACATCGTCACCGACGGTATCGAGCGGGCCCCCGCCCGCGGCATGCTCCGGGCCGTCGGCATGGGTGACGACGACTGGCGCAAGCCGCAGATCGGCGTTGCGAGTTCGTGGAACGAGATCACCCCGTGCAACCTGTCGCTGGACCGGCTGGCCAAGGCGGCCAAGCAGGGCGTGCACGAGGCCGACGGGTACCCGCTGGAGTTCGGCACGATCTCCGTGTCCGACGGCATCTCCATGGGGCACGGCGGCATGCACTACTCGCTGGTCAGCCGGGAGGTCATCGCCGATTCGGTCGAGACGGTGTTCCGGGCCGAGCAGCTGGACGGCGGCGTGCTGCTGGCCGGCTGCGACAAGTCCGAACCCGGGATGTTGATGGCCGCCGCCCGGCTGGACATCGCCTCGGTGTTCCTCTACGCGGGATCGACCCTCCCCGGCAAGCTCGACGGGGAGACGGTCACCATCATCGACGCGTTCGAAGGCGTCGGCGCCTGCCTGGCCGGACGGATCAGCCGGGACCGGCTGACCGAGATCGAGAAGGCCATCTGTCCCGGTGAGGGCGCCTGTGGCGGTATGTACACGGCCAACACGATGGCCAGCGTGGCCGAGGCCCTTGGCATGTCGCTGCCCGGCAGCGCGGCACCGCCCGCCCCGGACGCCCGCCGGGACGCCTTCGCGATCCGCAGCGGCGAGGCCGTCGTCGCGCTGGTCGACGCCGGCATCACCTCCCGGGACATCCTGACCCGCCCGGCGTTCGAGAACGCGATCACCGTGCTGATGGCCCTGGGCGGCTCGACCAACGCGGTGCTGCACCTGCTGGCCATCGCCCACGAGGCGAAGGTCGACCTGACCTTGGACGATTTCAACCGGATCGGTGAGCGAACCCCGCACCTGGCCGACGTCAAGCCGTTCGGCAAGTACGTGATGACCGACATCGACCGCATCGGCGGGGTGCCGGTGGTGATGAAGGCGCTGCTGGACGCCGGCCTGCTGCATGGCGACACGCTGACCGTCACCGGCAGGACCATGGCGGAGAACCTGGCCGAGCTGAACCCGCCGGAGCTGGACGGCGACGTGTTGCACCAGCTGACCAACCCGATCCACGCCACCGGCGGAATCACCATCCTGCACGGGTCGCTGGCCCCCGAAGGCGCGGTCATCAAGAGCGCCGGGATCGAATACGACCAGTTCACCGGTCCGGCCCGGGTGTTCGACGGTGAGGCCGGCGTGCTGGAGGCCGTCACCGACGGGACGCTGGGGAAGGGCGACGTGATCGTCATCCGCTGGGAGGGCCCGAAGGGCGGACCAGGGATGCGGGAGATGCTCGCCGTCACCGGCGCGATCAAGGGCGCCGGGCTGGGCAAGGACGTGCTGCTGCTGACCGACGGCCGCTTCTCCGGCGGCACCACCGGACCGTGCATCGGGCACATCGCCCCCGAGGCGGCGCACGGCGGTCCGATCGCGCTGGTCCGCGAGGGCGATCAGATTCGGCTGGACCTGGCCGCCAAGACCCTGGACCTGCTGGTCGACGACGCTGAACTGGAGCGGCGCCGCGCCGAATGGGAGCCGCGGGAGCAGAACCTGAACTTCGGGGTCGCCGGCAAGTACGCCAAGCTTGTCGGGTCGGCCGCGCGGGGAGCGGTCTGCTTCTGAGCCGGCGCCCGGGGGTGCGGCGCGCGCCCGCCGGCGCAGGGCCGCGCCAGGGCAACCCGTGCGGGGGTCTGCGGCGGTGTCGGGCCGGCGGTCCTCCTACCGGTCGCCGTAGGCGTCGATCTGTTGGTAGTACTGCTCCTCGTAGACCGGCTCCTGGAGCGGCCCGGCCTGCGGGGGCAGCGCGCCACCCAGGTTTCCGCGGCGCACCGGAGTCAGCCCGGCCACCTTGATGGTGGACTTGGCGGGCGCGCCCTTGCCGAGGGTCTTTCCGGACCGGCCGGCCCGCTTGGCCTTGCGGTTCGCCGAGGTGGCCGCCGTTGCCGCCTCCGCGGCGATCGGATGCGCCCGCCCGTACTCCTCGGCGACGTGGTCGAGCAGCCCCTCCAGGAAGGTCTGAATCTGGATCCGGCTGGTATCCCGCAGCGTTCGCAGGTAGGCGGTCTGCTGGTCGAGTTCGGCCTGGACCGACTCGGAGTTCAGATTCATCCGCTCGACCCGCTCGGCGGCTTCCCGCTCGATCGCCTCCGCCCGGCTCAGGGCTTCCTCGTAGACATGGCGGGCCTTGTCCTCGGTCTCCTGTTCGAGGGTGGCCGCATTCTTGCGGGTGTCCTCGTAGAGTTCACGGGCCTCGGCCATGACCTTGGCGCTGTATCCGTCGGCCTGGGCAACCGTCTTGTCGGCGGTCTGCTGGGCGGTGATCAGCACGCTCATCGCCTGGGCGACCTCGTTGCTGCGGCTGTCCCGGTCAATGCGCTCCTGGAGCTCGGTGACCTGCGTCTGGTACCCGGCGACGACCTCGTCCATCCGGGCCCGGAGCCGGTCGACCAGCTGCGCGCAGCGCACCACGAACGAGTCGACCTCGTGTTGGTCGTAGCCGCGGCCAAAGCCTTTCGAGGTGGCGAACGTGACCGTCTGAAGGTCCGCCCCGGTGACCTCATCGAGGTTGCGCAGTCCGGAGGTCGAGTCCGTCATGGGATTCTCCTTCTTGATCGACCTGATTGATCGATCGCTGTCACGCGTCGCCGAAATCCTCGAACTTGATCTGATTCTCCGGCACCCCGGAGGCGATGAGTTTCGCGACGGTGAACTTCACCATCGCGGGCGAGCCGCAGACCAGCACGTCATGCGACGACCAGCCGCCGGCGTTGGCGACCACATTACCGACGAGGCCGCGCGGGCCCTTCCAACGAATATCGTCCGATATCGCGATGACCACGGTCAACCACGGGTACCGCTCGGCGAGCAGATCCAGGTCCTTGCGGTCATAGATCTCCCGCACCGACCGCGCGCCGAAATACAGGTGGGTCGGGCGGCCGCCGTCCCGGGCCAGCTGATCGACGATCGCCTTCAAGGGGGCGAGGCCGGTGCTGCCGCCCACCAGCAGCAGCGGCCGGGTCGATGCCGGGTCCAGCACCAGCTGGCCGATCGGCGGACCCAGCCGCAGCTTGTCGCCGGGGGACGCGCTGCGGACCAGGGCGGTGGACACCGGACCGCCGTCGATCAACCGGACGTGCAGCTCGATCTCCAGACCACCGGGCGCGTTCGCGGGTGTGAACAGGCGCCATTCCCGCGGTCGCAACGTGCTCGGCTCGACCGAGATGGACTGCCCCGCCACGTACGGGTGCGGGGTCTCGGTGCGGACCTTCAGCACCGCGAGATCAAAGGTCCGCAGGTCGACCTCGGTGATGTCGGCCTCCCACCAGGCCGGTTCGGACTCGTCGACCTGCTGCGCGGCGCCCGACATGGTGTCCGCGACGATGCCGTAGGCGGCGGCCCAGTCGGCGTGCAACTTCTCGGTCCAGGCATCGCCGCTGAAGTGCCGCAGGGTGGTGATCAGCGCCTCCCCGACGGCGGGGTAGTGCCCGGCCAGGGTGCCGAACTTGCGATGGTCCCGGCCGAGGTCCTGCAGGTACGGCACCAGTTCGCCGACGTTGTCGACGTTGGTGACGATCCGCACCAGGGCGCCGACCAGACGGTCCCGCTGCTTGGCCATCGACGGCGGGAACATGTCCCGGGTCTCGGGGTACCGCAGGAACAGATAGCTGTAGAAGTACTGCGCGACCACGTCCGGGCCATGGCCCGCGACCTCGGCGAAGTTCGCCTTGAGCGCGGCCGTGTCGATATCCGCCACTACGGTTTCCTCACGCGCGTGCGATCGAACGATGGGAGGCGCGTCGGTCGGCGGTCACCCCGGCGGGCCGGCGCGGTGAACGTGTCACGGGCGCGCTCCTTGCCGGTCCGACGACCACAGACGACTGTCACAGGCCAAACACGCGCAGCGTAGCGGCAAGACGTGGCCGGATGCAAAGACTGCTTACGCCGATCGTGTGAGGACCCGGCCGGCCGACCAGCCCATTTCACCGGGATGTCACACGCCGTGGCCCGGTCGACCGCCGAATGTCCGCTTCGACCGGGTCGCGCACACGATCGCCGCCACGGAACGTGTTTGGCAGTCGAACCGTCAACCTCCTGGGGACGGCCCCGGTCCCCACCCACCCCGCATCCGCCGTCACCGCGCGGATCAACGGTGCGGCGCAGGCGAACCGACCGCATGCGTGATCGATGGGACGGAGGTCGCCGATGTCGGCCGCGGTTGCGCACACCGGGCGACCGACGCCCGGTGTGGCCCCCGGGTTCGCCGGGCGGGGTGCGACAGTGGCCCGATGGCCTATCGCATGACCGACGACCAGCGGCGGGCCCGCCTGGGCGGCCGGCACGGATTGTCGCCAGGGTCGGCCCCGCGCGCGACCGACGAGATCGCCGACGCCCTGCTGGCCCTGCATGCGACCGACCCGGCCACGGTGTACCTGTCGGTCGCAGCGCGTTCGGCGGCGCTGACCCCGGCGGGCGTCGCTCACGCGCTCTACGACGAGCGGTCGGTGGTCCGGATGTTGGGGATGCGTCGCACGATGTTCGTCGTTCCGACCCCGCTTGTGCCGGTCGTGCAGCGGGCCGCGTCCGACGCGGTGGCCGCCCGGCTGCGGGCTGCGCTGGTCAAGGACCTGGCCACGGTGGCAGATGCCCCCGCCGCGTGGCTCGCCGACGTCGAACGGGCCGTGCACGATCATCTCCGGACCGCGGGGCCGGCGCCGGCGACGGCCCTGTCCGCCGCCGAACCCCGGCTGCGGACCAAGCTCAGCTACGCCGCGGGTAAGGCGTACGGCGGCCCGGCAACCATCACCACCCGGGTGCTGAACCTCATGGCCGCGGACGGGTTGATCGTCCGCGGCCGGACCACCGGGTCCTGGACCGGCACCCGTTACGAATGGGCACCGATCGAGAACTGGTTCCCGCACGGCATTCCCACGATCGAACCGGCGGCCGCCCGGGTTGCCCTGGTGCAGGCCTGGCTGGCCCGGTTCGGGCCGGCCACGGTGGCCGACGTCGCCTGGTGGACCGGCTGGAACGGTCGCGACACCAAGGCCGCGCTGACGACGGCCGGCGCGGTGGAGGTGTCCCTCGACGCCGGGCCCGGGGTGGCCCTGCCGTCCGATCTGGAGCCGGTCGGCGCGCCCGACCCGTGGGTCAGGCTGCTGCCCGCGCTCGACCCGACCCCGATGGGCTGGATCGACCGCGACTGGTACTTCCCGCCGGCGTTCAAACCGGTGCTGTTCGACCGCACCGGCAATATCGGCCCGACCGTCTGGTGCGACGGCCGGGTGGTCGGCGGCTGGGCGCAGCGGCCGTCCGGCGAGGTCGTCACGCGGCTGCTCACCGACATCGGCGGGGCCGCGGCGGCGGCCGTCGAATCGGAAGCGGCACGGTTGCAGGAATGGATCGGACCGGCGCGGGTGGTGCCGAAGTTCCGGGTGCCGCTGGACCGGGAACTCGCCGGTGGCTGAGGCCGGATCAGCGGCGCGGGGCCTGGAGCCGCAGCCAGGCCTGGTAACCGCCGGCCAGGTCCGTCGCCCTCGGCAGCCCCAGATCCTGCAGGGTGGCGGCGGCGAGGCTCGAGCTGTAGCCCTCGTTGCAGACCACGATGACCCGCTGGTCGGGCCCGCTGACCACCGGCAGCCGGTGCGCGGACGTCGGATCGAGCCGCCATTCCAGGACGTTGCGATCGACGATGATCGCGCCGGGAAGCTCGCCGTCGCGCTCACGCTGCTCGACCGGCCGGGTGTCGACCACCAGGGCGCCGGCCTCGGTCTCCGCGGCAAGTGACTCGGGCGGCACCCGATCCAGGCGGGTTCGCACCCGGGCCAGCAGGTCGTCGACGGCGCTCATCCGGCCATTGTGCCGGCCGGTGTCCGGTCCTCCCGCCCGGTGTTCGATCGCCGGAGTGGTCCGGCGGCGCCCGACGGTTGGGTGCAGGATCAACGGGACGCCCCGGAAGGAAACGCCTGTGCCCACGGACACCGCCGCCGCCGACGCGCTGCTGGCCGCGTTCGTCTCCCGGGCCGGGCGCGACGATCCGTACCCGGTTTACCGCGACCTGCTGGCCCTGCCGGTCCTGCCGCGGTTGGGCGACGGATCGTTGATGATCACCCGGTTCGCCGACTGCTCGGCGGTGCTGCGGAGCCCGAACGTCGGGCACTCCGACGATGTGGGCGGCGCGCGGGTGGCGGACTGGCGCGAGCACCCTGCGCTGCTGCTGTTCGGCACCAGCCTGCTCGGCCTTGACCCGCCGGTGCACACCCGGTTGCGCCGGATCGTCAGTGGGGCGTTCACCCCGCGCCGGGTCGCCGCCCTGCGGCCAGCGGTGGCCGGCGTCGTGGGCGAACTGCTGAACGGCCTGGCGTCGGGTGGCGATTTCGTCTCCGCCTTCGCGTTCCCGCTGCCCATCGCGGTGATCGGCGAGTTGCTCGGGGTGCCCCGCGCGGACCAGCCGCCATTTCAGAAGCTGGCCCGGGACTGGACGCACGTGCTGGACGTGACCACCCCTCGGGTGCTGGCCCGGGCGGACGCCGCCGCCGTCGAGATGTGCGCCTACCTGGGCGAGCTCGCGGACGAGCGGCGGGCCCGGCCGCGGGACGACCTGATGAGTGCGCTGGTGGCGGTGGGCGCCGACGGATTGGCCCGGGACGAGGTGGTGACGATGGCCGCACTGTTGTTCGCCGCCGGTTTCGAGACCGCGACTCACCTGCTCGGCAACGGTCTGGTCAGCCTGCTCGGCCATCCCGATCAGCTGCACCGCTGGCGGTCCGCGCCGGACGTGCTTGCCGAGCCGGCCGTCGACGAGCTGCTCCGGTTCGACTCCCCGGTCCAGATCGCCCGCCGGAAGGCGCTGCGCCCGCTGACGATCGGCGACACCGAGGTCGCGCCGGGGGAGAAGCTGACCGTCTGTCTGGGCGCGGCCAACCGGGATCCCGGCCGGTTCGCCGATCCCGACCGGCTCGACCTGACCCGGACGGAGGGCGGATCGCTGGCCTTCGGGGCCGGGATCCACTACTGCCTGGGCGCACCCCTGGCCCGCCTGGAGGGTCAGGTCGCCTTTCCCGCACTGTTTCGCCGGTACCCGCGGGTGGCCCTGGCCGGTCCGGGCGTGCGTCGGGTCAGCCTGACCCTGCGCGGGTACCAGCGCCTGCCCATCGTCACCGGGTAGGGCTCGCCCGCCGGTGCGGACCCTGGTTCGCCGGTGCGGCATCCTGGTCCGGCACCCTGGTTCGCTGATCAAAGCCGGGTCGATACCGACATTTCGGGTGCGCGGACGCGGGTTTGATCAGCGAACTGGGGCAGGTCCGCTTGCTTCGCTGATCAAAGCCGGGTCGATACCGACATTTCGGGTGCGCGGACGCGGGTTTGATCAGCGAACCAGGGCCGAACCGGGGCTCAGCCGGTGAAGCCGTGGTAGTGCATGACGTGCTTGATCCGGGTGTAGTCCTCGAACCCGTACATCGACAGGTCCTTGCCGTAGCCGGACTTCTTGTACCCGCCGTGCGGCATCTCGGCGACGAGCGGGATGTGGGTGTTGATCCAGACACAACCGAAGTCCAGACGTGCGGACATGCGCGCGGCGACGTCGACGTTCTTGGTCCACACCGACGAGGCCAGGCCGTAGTCGATGTCGTTGGCGCACTCGAGGGCTTCGTCCTCGGTGCTGAACTTCTGCACGGTGATGACCGGGCCGAACACCTCGTTCTGCACGATCTCGTCCTTCTGGTGCACCCCCGCGACCACGGTGGCCGGGAAGTAGTAGCCCGGCCGGTCCAGCGGCGCGCCGCCGGCGGTGATGTCCGCGCTGTTCCCGGCCCGCTGCACCAGCCCGGCGATGTGCGCCAACTGGTTGGCGTTGTTGATCGAGCCGAACAGGATGTCGTCGTCGTTCGGGCTGCCGGTCTTCGTCTCCTTGGCTTTCGCGGTCAGCGCGGCGACGAAGTCGTCGTAGATGCCGGCCTGCGCGATGACCCGGGTCGCCGCCGTGCAGTCCTGCCCGCCGTTGAAGTAGCCGGCGGTGGCGATGCCCTCGACCGCGTCCTCGATCGATGCGTCATCGAACACCACGACCGGGGCCTTGCCGCCCAGTTCCAGATGCGCCCGGGTCAGGTTCTTCGCCGCCGCGGTGGCCACGGCGATGCCGGCACCGGTGGAGCCGGTGATCGACACCAGGGCGGGCGCCTTGTGCGACGTCAGGGCCGCGCCGGTGTCCCGGTCGCCGCAGACCACGTTGACCACCCCCGGCGGGTAGAACTCCTGCAGCGCCTTGCCCATCCATACCGAGCTGGCCGGGGTGGTGTCCGATGGCTTGAGCACGACCGTGCAGCCGGCCGCCAGCGCCGGGGCGATCTTCCAGACCCCCATCATCATCGGGTAGTTCCACGGGGCGACCTGGCCGACGACGCCGACCGGCTCCCGGCGGATCGAGGAGCTGAAGCCCCGCAGGTACTCGCCGGAGGACTTGCCCTCCAGCACGCGAGCGGCACCGGCGAAGAACCGGAGCTGGTCGACCATCGGGCCGATCTCCTCGGACAGGGTCAGCGCCGTCGGCTTGCCGGTGTCCTGCACCTCGATCGCGACCAGCTCGTCGGCGTTGGCCTCGACGTGGTCGGCGAATTTCAGCAGGGCCTGCTGCCGCTCGCTCGGCGTGGCCCACCGCCACGACTTGTAGGCCTCGGTCGCCGCGGCGTACGCGCGGTCAACGTCCTGCGCTCCGGACAGGGGCGACGTCGCGTACACCGCGCCGGTGCTGGGATCGACGATGTCCAGCGTTGCCCCATCCGCCGCCGGAACAGTTTCGCCGTTGATGACGTTTTCCAGCGCGATCTTCTCGCTCACTGCCTGCCCTTTCGTTGACCCACGGTGAGATCCCGACCATATCCCCGGCGCGCCGGGTCCGCTGAGGTCGAAAGGACGCTGCGTATCAGGCCGGCCAGCGGACCCCGATCAGCATCGGCTCAGGCTCCAGGGTGACCGCGAACGCGTGCCGGACGCCGTCCCGGATCTGGGTGGCCAGGGCCAGCAGGTCGGCCGTCGTGCCCCCCCGGTTGACCAGGGCCAGGGTGTGCTTGCTCGAGATCGCCACCCGGCCGCCGGGGCCGGCGAACCCCTTTTCGAAGCCGGCCCGTTCGATCAGCCAGGCTGCCGAGAGCTTGACCCGGCCGGGTGCCGGGGTCGACCCGTGCCCTGCCGCGGCTCCCGGATTCGGCGTCCCGCCCGGCGGCTCGTCCGGGACCGGGTAGCGGGGGTAGCTGACGTCCGCGCCGAGCCGTGCCCGGATCGCGCGCTCCACGCCCCCCAATTCGGTCGCACGCAGGATCGGGTTGGTGAAGAAGGACCCGACGCTGCGGGTGTCCGGATCGTCCCGGTCGAGCACCATGCCCTTGGCCCGCCGCAGGCCGAGCACCGCCTCGCGCACGGCTGCGGCCGGCGCGGTCGACCCGGGCGTCACGCCGAGGGTGCGGGCCAGTTCGGCGTACTTGACCACGACCGGCCCGCGGTGCAGGCGCACCGTCACGTCGGTGATCACTCCGGTGTCCGTGCCGCGCAGCGTGGAGCTGCGATAACGCAGCTGCAGGTCGGCGGCCGGCACCGGAAAGGTCGTTCCGGAGTGCCGGTCGTACAGCGTCACCGATTCCAGCACCTCGGCGATCTCGGTGCCGTACGCGCCGACGTTCTGCACGGGGGTCGCCCCGGTCGAACCAGGGATGCCGGACAGCGGCGCGAGGTCGCCGTACCCGTCCGCCGTGAGCGTGGCGACGACGTCGTCCCAGTTCTCGCCCGCCCCGATCGTCACCAGCGCGGAGTCGCCCGACGGCACGACCCGGATTCCGCGGACGGCGATGCGGACGACCGGTACGTCGATCCCCGCGTCGGCGACGACGAGGTTCGACCCGCCGCCCAGCACCAGCACGCCGGACCCGGTCCGGTCGGCGTCGCCGACGAGCCGCCGGACGTCGTCCGCGGTGTGCGCCTCCGTCAGCGCCGGGGCGGGTCCGCCCAGTCGCAGTGTCGTCAGGTCGGCGAGACGGACGGGAGTGGGCACTCGGACAGGGTAGGCAGCGTTCCGGGCGGCCCGCGCCCGGCCGGTGGGCCGGCGGCGGCACGGCAATACCCCGGCACTTCTGTCGAAGTATTGACAGATGGAGCGAACCCGTTAAAGGCTGCCCCGGTGAATGTCATTGCGACGACTCCTGCCGTTCACGAGCGGTCAATACAGCCGATCGGGTGACGGGTTTGCTCACCAGCGCGTCAATTCGAGCGGCGAATCGCGCGGCCATTGTCGATGTGCTGCGCCGGCGAGGCCGGGCGACCCAGGCGGACATCGTCCGGTCCACCGGCCTGTCCCGCTCCACCGTCTCGTCCCTGCTGGGCGAGCTGGACGCCCGCGGTCTGCTGACCGAGCAGGTCGACCACGGCGCGCCGGCCCGGGGCCGCCGACCGGCCCTGATCGGGTTGAACCGCTTCGCCGGGCTGGGTATCGGCATCGACATCGGTGCCCGTCATCTGGCGGTGGCGATCGGTGACATGTCACGCGCCGTGCACGCGGAGCGGTGGTGGTCCGGCGCCGACGGCGCGATCGGCGTGCCCTCGCTGGTGGATCGGGTCGAGCAGGCCATGCGTGACGCCACCGCCGATCCCGACCTGATCCTCGGCGCCGGGGTCAGCATCGCGACTCCGGTGTCACCGTCGCGGTCGGCACAGGCGCCGTGTCTGATCGGTGCGGCCAGCGGGCAGCTCGCCCGCGAGCTTGCCGGGGCGCTCGGCGTGCCGGTGACCGTGGAGAACGACGCCGTGTGCGGCCTGCTCAGCGAACTGACCTGGGGTGGCACCGGGCGCACCGAGACCATCGCGTACCTCAAGTGGTCCAGCCGCGTCGGGTGCGGCCTCGCCATCGACGGCCGGGTCTTTCGGGGCGCCACCGGGGTGGCCGGTGAGATCGGCCATCTCACGGTCGACCGGGTCGGGCCATTGTGCTGGTGCGGCGGCCGAGGGTGTCTCGAGCTTTACTGCGGGGGCGACCGGATGGTGCGGCGACTCGCCGACGCCGGGGTGCCGGTCGCCGACCTGGACGATGTGATGGCCCTGGTCGAGCTGGATGACGCAACGGCGACCGGAGTGGTCGCCGACGCGGTATCGATGCTGGCCCTGGGACTGTCGCAACTGGTCGAGCTGGTGAACCCGGCCCGGATCGTGGTCGGGGGCCAGCTCTCGCGGCTCGGCGAGCGGATACTCGAACCACTGCGGGCGCTTGATTCTCGACGGTGTCGTGGACAAGGAGGCGTCGACGACGTTCTACGAGGACGACGGCTGGACCCTGCACTACCAGCAGGGTGAGTACAACGAGACCACGTTCAGCGCGACCCGGCACGGCAACGGGCGGATCACTGCGGTCCGCCGAGACCGACGAACGCATCTACAACGCGATGACCGACCGGTTCGAGAACGGCGATCCGAGCAACGACAACGGCGGCGTGCTGGGCGACCGTCTGGCCAACGGGTTCGATCCGACCAGCAAGGCGTTCTACAACGGCGGCGACCTCAAGGGCCTGACCAGCCGCCTCGGCTACATCAAACAGCTGGGTGCGACCGCGATCTGGATCACCCCGCCCATGTACAACGACTGGGTGCAGACCCTGGGGGACAGCTCCACCGCGTCCTACCACGGCTACTGGATCACCAAGTTCGACCAGCTCGATCCGCACGTCGGCACGGCGCAGGACATGAAGGACATGGTCGCGGCGGCCCACGGCATGGGCATCAAGGTCTACTTCGACATCGTGGTGAACCACACCGGGGACGTCATCCGGTACCGCGAGGGCGAGGGGCTGCCGTACATCGACAAGGCCACCGAGCCGTACCGGGACGCGAGCGGCAAGCCGTTCAACGATCGGGACTACGCGGCCGCACCGACGTTTCCGGCCCTGGACGCCGCCACCAGCTTCCCGTACACGCCCTACTTCCCGAACGCCGCCGACGCCACCGCCAAGTCACCGGCCTGGCTGAACGACCCGACGATGTACCACAATCGGGGCGAGACGACCTTCACTGGCGAGAATTCCTACTACGGTGACTTTTTCGGTCTGGACGACGTGTTCACCGAACGGCCGGAGGTCCGGCAGGGATTCGTCGACATCTTCACCAAGTGGATCGCCGACTACGACATCGACGGCTACCGGATCGACACCACCCGGCATGTGAACATGGAGTTCTGGCGGGCGTTCATGGACGGCGTGCTGACCTACGCCCGGGCCAACGGGAAGCCGGACTTCTACATGTTCGGTGAGGCGGCCGTGGGCGACCCGGTCGAGCTGTCCTCCTACACCACCGACGGCAAGTACCAGTCGGTGCTGGACTTCACCTTCCAGGAGACGGCGCGCAAGTACGTCTCCGAAGGCGGCTCGGCGACCCTGATGAAGCAGTTCTTCCAGACCGACGACATGTTCATCGATCACGACTCGAACGCCTACCAGCTGCCCACCTTCGTGGACAACCATGACCGCGGCCGGATCGCCTGGTTCATCCGGACCGACAACCCCGGCATCTCGGACACCGAGACGGTTCGCCGGTCCGAGCTGGCCCACGACCTGATGTACTTCTCCCGCGGCAACCCGGTGGTCTATTACGGCGACGAGCAGGGCTTCACCGGCGACGGGAACGATCAGGACGCGCGGGAATCGATGTTCCCGAGTCAGGTGGCGAGCTACCTGGACAACGACCTGATCGGGACCGATGCGACCCACGCCACCAGCAACTTCAACGTCAATCATCCCATTTTCCGGTACATCCAGCGGTTGAACGGACTGATGGTCGCGCACCCCGCGCTGCGGAACGGGGCGCAGATCACCCGGTACGCCGACGGCGGACCCGGCGTCTTCGCCACCTCGCGGATCGGCGCCGAGGAACAGGTCGAGTACATCGTCGCGGTCAACAACGCCGAGTGGGAGCGGACCGTCGACATCCCCACCTATAGCAAGGACATGGCGTTCCGGAAGATCTACGCGGCCGGCAACCAGACCCTGGTCACGGACTCGGCCGGCGCTCTCACGCTCACCGTGCCGCCGCTGACCGCCGTGGTCTACAAGGCGGCGAAGCCGATCGCGGCCAGCGCCGCGGCACCGGCGGTCAAGATCACCAACACGAACGGCGCGCGGATCAGCGGTCGGGCGGCCATCGGGGCCTCCGTCGGCAACCAGGGATTCAACCAGGTCACCTTCGCGGTCAAGGTCGGCAACGCGAACGAATGGACCCTGCTGGGCACCGACGACAACCCCGAATACAAGGTCTACTACGACACGTCCAAGCTGCCCAACGGAACCAAGGTGCAGTTCCGGGCCGTGGTGCTGGACAACGCCGGACACACCCGGGCCTCGGCACCGGTCAACCTCGTCGTCGGCCGGCGGTAGTTCGCGGACCCGTGGAGCCCACCCGAGACCCGGGATGGGCTCCACGGGCGTTGCCGAACGCCCTCGTCACCGAGAACACACCGAACCGGCCTACGGTTGGGGGAGCGTGTGTGTTCGGGTGAAGGGAGCCTGCGGTGCATCGAACGACTCGGCGTCGGCGAGTCCGGTTCGTCGGCTGGATCGCGCTCGCCCTGACCGTCCTGCTGGCCCTGGCCGGCTGCGGATCGGCGGGCGGCGACGTGGTCGTCACCGTGACCTCCACCGCCGGTGCCCCGGTCACCGTGTCCGGGCTGGACGGTTCGGCCGCTCCGAGCAGCGACGCCACGGCGCTGAACACCAAGGTGCGGGTCAGCTCGAAACCGAAGTTCGGCTCGACCGACGTCGCGCCCAACGACCCGATCACCGTCACCGTGTTCTCGGCCAAGATCAAGGATCTGACCGTCACCGGCGATGACGGCTCCAATGTGACCGGCACCATCTCCGACGACAAGGCCACCTGGACCCTGAACCAGAAGCTGGCCTACAACACCACCTACACGTTCAACGGGACGGCCACCGACGCGGACGGCAACGACACCCCGTTCACCGGGACGCTGCAGACCGTCAAACCCGAGTCGACGGTGCGGGCCTCGTTCCAGATTCCCAGCGGCACCACGGTCGGGGTGGCCGCGCCGGTGATCATCACCTTCGCCGAGGCGATCGGCGACAAGGCCGCGGCCCAGCAGACGTTCAAGCTGACCACCGACAAGGGCGACATCAAGGGCTCCTGGGGCTGGCTGCAGGACGAGGACATCCAGGGCACCGGGGTCAAGCAGTCGATCGTGCACTTCCGGCCGGCCGAGTTCTGGCCGGCCAACACGAACGTGCACGTCGAGGCCGACCTCCAGGGCGTGAACTACGGCAGCGGCAAGTGGGGGCGGGAGGACATCTCCACCGACTTCACGATCGGCCGCAAGCAGGTGGTGCAGGCCGACGTCACGACGTTCCGCATGGTCGTGCTGGTCGACGACCAGGTGGTGAAGAACTACCCGGTCTCCTACGGCAAGGAATCCGTGCCCGGGCGGGCCACCGTCAGCGGTATCCATGTGGTGACCGAGAAGTATCCGACCTTCTCCATGTGCAATCCGGACTTCGACTACTGCAACGTCGAGGAGAAGTGGGCCGTCCGGATCAACAACAACGGCGAGTTCATCCATGAGAACGCCCTGACGACGCCCTACCTGGGTAAGGAGAACGTCTCCCACGGCTGCGTCAACATGGGCGTCGTCACCAACACCGGGGCGCAGATGAGCGAGAAGGACTACATCTACGACTGGATCTACTCCTTCGCCGATTGGCAGAAACTGTCCGCGCTGTAGGACCGCGCTGTCGGGCGCGCTGAACAAACAGGCTCCTGCGTCGCCAGATGGTGTGCGCCCGGTCCTCCTGGCAACGTGGCGGCCTCGCCACGCTCGGCCGACTCCAAGGCGGCTCCCGAGCCGGGCGTACCGTGGCGGCGTCATGGGCAGACACTCCGCGCACTCCGACTCCACGGGTCCCCTGGACCCGGTGGCCGGGCACAACGGTGCCGCGCCGGTCATCCGCCGGCTCGCGGCGATCTCCCTGCACACCTCGCCGCTGGCCCAGCCGGGCACCGGGGACGCGGGCGGCATGAACGTCTACATCGATCAGACCGCGCGCCGCCTGGCGGCCCGCGGGATCGAGGTGGAGATCTTCACCCGGGCGACGTCGTCGGACCAACCGCCGATCGTCGAGATGGCTCCGGGTGTGCTGGTCCGGCACATCGTGGCGGGCCCGTTCGAGGGCTTGGACAAGGAGGATCTGCCCGGCCAACTGTGCTCCTTCGCCGCGGGAGTGATGCGGGCCGAGGCGCGTCACGCGGCGGGTCACTACGACCTCGTGCACTCGCACTACTGGCTCTCGGGCCAGGTCGGCTACCTGGCCAAGGACCGGTGGGGGGTGCCGCTCGTGCATTCCGCGCACACCCTGGCCAAGGTCAAGAACGCGGCGATGGCCGACGGCGACGACCCCGAGCCGCGCGGCCGGCTGATCGGCGAGGATCAGGTGGTGGCCGAGGCCGACCGGCTGATCGCCAACACCGAGGCCGAGCGGCGGGACCTGATCGAGTGGTACGACGCGCAGCCCGACCGGATCGACGTCGTGCCCCCGGGCGTGGATACCGACCTGTTCAGCCCGGGTGACCGGGCCGCGGCCCGGCAGGCCCTGGGCATCGAGCCGGACGAGAAGGTCATCGTGTTCGCGGGACGGATCCAGCCGCTCAAGGGCCCGGATGTGGCCGTGCGGGCCGTCCACCGGCTGGCCGACCGCTTTCCCGAGCACCGGTGGCGGCTGGTCATCGTCGGGGGCGCGTCCGGCACCGGGCGCCGGCCGGGACACCGGTTGCACGATCTGGTCGACCTGCTCGGCACCCGGGACACCATCGACTTCCGGCCGCCGGTGCCGGCGGCCGAACTGGTCGCCCTGTTCCGGGCCGGTGACGTGGTCGCCGTGCCCAGCTACAACGAGTCGTTCGGCCTGGTGGCGATCGAGGCCCAGGCCGCGGGAACGCCCGTCGTGGCGGCGGCGGTCGGCGGGCTCACGGTGGCCGTGCACGACGGGGTGAGCGGGCTGCTCGTCGACGGGCACGATCCCGACCGCTGGGCGGACGCCCTGGCCCGGGTCGCACTCGATCCGGTCGCCCGGGACCGGCTGGCCGCCGGCGCCCGTCAGCAGGCCCTCCGGTTCTCCTGGGAGGCCTCGGTGGACGGGTTGCTGGCCGCCTACCGGGCGGCCCGGTCCGGGGCGCTGTCGGCTCGCATCGTGCAGCGGTTCGACGCCGAACGGTTCATCCCGGTGGCCGGACGCTGACCGGTCGCGGCCGACGACCGTGCGGCGGAGGACGAGGCAACCGATGACCATGCATCCGCGGGACGCTGCAACCGACGACCAGGGATCCGACGCCGACGGGAGACGACGCTGACACCGGATGAGATCGCGGCCGCGCTGGACGAACTCGGCGTGGAATTCGCCCGCCATGGGGACGACGCCATGCTCGTCACGCTCCCCGGCGAGCGCCGCCACCGGACGTTGGTCTGGCTGCTGGTCGGCGGGCACCACGTCGTGGTCGAATCCTTCGTCTGTCGCAAACCCGACGAGAACGTCGAGCAGGTCTACCGATTCCTGTTGCAGCGGAACGCTCAGCTGCGGTCGGTCGCCTATGCGGTCGACGCGGACGGGGACATCCATCTGGTCGGCCGGCTGGGACGGGCCTCGCTCACCGCAGACGAGCTGAACACCGTCCTGGGGGTGGTGCTGGCGACGTCCGACGCCGACTTCAACGCCATTCTCGAGCGGGGTTTCGCGTCCGCGATCCGGCGGGAATGGGCCTGGCGCACGTCGACGGGTCAATCGGTGGCCAACCTGACCCAGTTCCGCCATCTGATCGACCCGGCATGAGCTGGCGGAGCGTTGACGGAGAGTAATTGCCCGGACGGTGGGATTGGCGGCGTTGAGTGCCCGAAAAGTCCCTGTCTTCACCTGAACGGGGCGATGACGCCCCCATCGGCCACCCGGACGAAGGATGGGTTGTTGCACGCAGGGTAACTACAATTGGGATCGCTGGGCACAGCAACGTCGAGTATCGTCACACCGGACTTCAGGATCGTCCGGGCGTGTGACAAAGACACCTGGGGGAATGCCCGTGGCCGGGCGACAGCGTCGAGTACGTGTCGCGCTGTCGCACGCCGTTGCCCGGTTCTCGCGGTCCGCGCGCACCGACCGGCCGGACGGGTGGTTGCCGCCGCGGGAACGAGCCGGTTACGAAGAGCCCACGCCGGCCGTCGAGCCGGTCAACCGATCCGCCCTGTGGGTACGGATGTTCGCCGGCGCGAGCGTCGGCGCGATCCTGATGACGTTGGCGTGCGCCGGGCCAGGAATCGACCGCGACGTCGGGCTCGGGCACCCCCGCCCCGCTGGGCAATCTGGAGGGCCTGCCCGACGACGTGGCCGGTGGCGGCACGTTCGCCGGGATCGCGCTGGACGCCGAGCAGGTGAAGATGGCGGCCACCGTGATTGCCGTGGGCAAGCAGATGGGTATGACCCGGCGCGGGGTGGAGATCGGTGTCGCGGTGGCCACCCAGCAGTCGAGCCTGCGGCCCGAGGCGGTGAACGGCGAGTGGTTGGGTCTGTTCCAGCAGAACCCCGTCACCTACACGCAGTACCGGCGCACCGAGCCGGCCGGCGCGGCGTGGATGTTCTACGACCAGTTGATCAAGCAGGTCCCCGGGTACGACACCGACCCGCGCTCGGACGACGAGATCGGCGAGGTCGTCCAGAAGACCCGCACGGGGTGGCGGTTCGCGCAGTACTCCGCGATGGCCGCGGCGTTGGCCGACCGGCTGATGGACAAGGTGACCATCGCCCAGGACGAGGTGGTCTGTGCTCCGGCGCCGGCCCAGCAGGCCGCGACCGGATCGGCGTTCGATCCGGGCAACATCGTCTCCGATGCGGTGTTCTACAACTCCTCGGCGATGTCCGTCGAGGCGATCCGGACCTTTCTGCTGTCCGAAGGGGAGGGGTGCACCGGCGCCTGGTGCTTGAAGAATCTGCGGATCAGTACCCCCGGGCAGCCGGCGGATCAGTACTGCCAGGCCTATGCGGGGGGTACCAATGAGGACGCGGCCACTGTCATCGCCAAGTTCTCCACCGCGTGTGGCATCAACCCGCAGGTCATGCTGGTGACGTTGCAGAAGGAGTCGGGTCTGCTGAGCCGGACCGATACCACCGCCGGCACGTACAACGCCGCGTGGGGGTGGCACTGCCCGGACACCGGTCCGGGCGGCAGTGCGAACTGCGATCCCGCCTATGCCGGCTTCTTCAACCAGGGCTACGGCATGGCCAAGCAGTGGGCCCGGTACCGCGTCGACCCCGGCAAGTACAACTACCGGGCCGGCCAGACGGTGAACATCCTGTGGAACGTCGTCGAATCCGGGTGCGGCGGGGCCCCGGTGACGATCAAGAACCAGGCGACCGCGTCGCTGTACAACTACACCCCGTACCAGCCGAACGCGGCGGCGCTGGCTGCGTACCCGGGTACCGGGGACGCCTGCTCGGCGTACGGGAACCGGAACTTCTTCTTCCTGTTCCGCAAGTACTTCGGGTCCACCGGGGGCGGCGCGTCCACCACGACGGTCAATGCCGCGGTGCGGGCCACCGGCACCGTCGTGCAGGTACCCAACAGTCCTTATGTCTCGGCGGCGCTGGCCGGGCAGGCGATCACCGCGCCCACGCCGCAGGTCGCGGCCGGGTTGGCCGCGGGGTTCAGCGCGCTGGGCCTGCCCTACGTGTGGGGTGGGGGTGGTTCCGGGGCGGGTCCGAACAACGGCTGTGCGCGGGGCGGCGGTGACTACAACAGCTGCGGCGCCGAGATCGGCTTCGATTGCTCCGGGTTGACCGCGTACGTGCTGGGCATGGCCGGCTACCAGACGCCCGGCGATTCGGGATCGCAACGCGGCGCCGGGGTGTCGGTCAGCTGGTCGGATGCGCTGCCCGGCGACATCGTCGGCTTCCCCGGGCATGTGGCGATCTACCTGGGGACCTTCGGCGGGCGGCCGTACATCCTCGAGGCGTCCTGGGTCGGCACCCCGGTCCACATCGTCCCGCTGACCCGCACCGACATGGACGACCGGGTGCACCGGTACTGGACCGGCAGCCCGGTCCGCACGACGGGCGTCGCCGACTTCGCCTCGCTCGTGCGGATCAACAGCTACGGGACGCCGAACTACTCTTCCGGCTCGACCGCCTGGTTCGGCGACCTCATTTCCCGGCCGGCCGGAGGAACCACCTTCACGCCGAACATCCCGCGCATCCGCCCCCGCCCGTTCCCGGCGCCGGCCCCGGTGGTCGTGCTGCCGGTTCCCGACCCGGCGCCCCAGGCGCCGCCCACCACGACGATCGAGCAGCCGCCGGTCACCGATGGAACCGAGCCGGCGACGTCCGCGCCGGTGATCGCCGGGCCGACCACGACGGCGGCCCCGACCACCGTGACCGCCGCGCCGACCACCGGTCCGACGCCGACCACCGGGACGGGCACCGAAGGTGGTGGTGCGACGTCGAGCCCGACCTCGACCGGCTCCCGGTCGGCGGACGCGACACCGCCGGGACCGTCCGAGTCCCCGGGTTCGGCCGCCGGCACGTCGCGTGGGTCCGCGACCGTCGCGACCACGAAGCCCACCCCGTCCGGATCGACAACCCCGACGTCACCGCAGCCGACCACGCACGCCACCGGGTCGTCGTCCTCGATGACCGGCGCGACGAGCTCGACGCCCGTCTCGGGCTCGCCCGCCACGGCGTCACCGACGGCCGCGCCGACTCCGACATCGGCGGCCGCGGCGACGCCCTCGTCGGCGACCACGTCCGGAACGCCGCAACCGGCGACCACGACCGATACGGCGGCGCCGGCCCTGTCGACCGTCACCTCGGCGCCGGACACCGAGCCGGCCGCGACCCAGCCGTCCGAGACGACCCAGCCGACCGAGACGACCCAGCCGACCGAGACCACCCAGCCGACCGAGACCACCCAGCCGACCGAGACGATGCCGGACACCCCGACCATTGACGGCTCGGTCGCGGCGATCGCCGAGACGACCACCACGTCCGAGGCCGGTTCTTCACCGGCACCGCGGACCCCCGGTGGCCCGTCCCGGAGTGCCGATCTGTGGAGCTCCGCCCCCAGGTCCCGGCGCAGCGGCCGCGAACGGGTCACTCCGGCGCCGGCCCCGGAAAACCCCGCCGGCACCTGAGCCACCGGAGCACGGGGGGCGCCGCGGCAACCGCGGAACCAGCGGATCGGGCGAGCCGGCCGAGCGGCGGCGTCCCGGTCTGAGGGTCACCGTTGCTCAACCGTGACCTGCCGGCGTGCAGCGGGTCGGCCGGGTGCGTCCGTCCTGTCTGCACCGGCCGCCGACGGCGCGGCGGGACCGACGGCGAACGCGAGCCACGGAGGACGGTTATGAGACGCATATCCACGAAGCGGGCGGCGATCAGGGTGGGGGCCCCGGCGTTGCTTGCCGCGTTGGCGGCGAGTCTGGTGGTGGCCTGCACGTCGCCGGCCGCCTCGAGCGGAAGCAGCGAGCCGGGTGATTACTCCGGGGCGGCCGCCGCGGCGGCCACCCAGGCTGCGCCGGAGCGGGCGCACGCCGGAGCGGATACGGCCGCCGGTGGGGCGGCAGCGGCGCCGGCGCCGGAGGGGGCGACCGGGTCGGGCTCCTCCGCCGAGCAGATGCTCGGCACCGTTCCGGTGGACGGCACCCAGGTGATCAGGACCGCCGACCTGTCCGTGCGCCTGGAGGTGGAACCGGTGCCCGCCACCGACGATGCCGCCGCCGACCGTGACGCCAACGCCAAGGCTCGCGCCGACGCGGTTGCCGCGGCTGCCGGTTCCCTCCGTGCGGCTGTCGCCACCGCCGGCGGATTCGTCGCCGGAGCGGACGGAGGCGGGTCTGCGCTGACGGTGACCCTGCGGGTGCCGGCCGACCAGTACGACGCCGTGCTGGACAAGATCGGTGGCCTTGGCCAGGTGACCAACCGGACCGAGAGTTCCCAGGACGTCACCGCCCAGATCGTCGACGTGAACAGCCGGGTGGCCAGCATGACCGCGAGCGTCGCCCGGGTCCGGGCGTTGCTCGACCAGGCCACCACCATCGCCGACGTCATCTCCATCGAATCCGAACTGGCCACCCGGGAAGCAGATCTCGAGGCACTCCAGCAGCAGCAGGCCTACCTGCAGGGGCAGGTCGCGATGTCGACCGTCACCGTCGCCCTCACCTCGGTGACCCTGCCGGCCGCCGGGCAGACCGAACCCGTCCCGGACAACGGCTTCGTGGCCGGCATCAAGGCCGGCTGGGACAACCTGCTGCAGTTCCTGAGCTGGCTGGGTGCCCTGATCGGTGGGCTGCTGCCCTGGCTGCCGTTGATCGCCATCGCGATCGGGGTCGCCTGGTGGGCGGTGCGCCGGCTGCGTCGGACCCGCCGGTCCGAACCCGTTCCCGCGGCACCCGGCGGCCGGGATTCGGGCCGCGCCGACGAGGAGGCCCGCGAACCGGCCGGGGTCGGCTGAGCGGACCGGACATGGCCCGAGCCCTCGACGGGTACGTTCGCTCGGCCTGCGGAACAATACGGGCATGACCTACACCTTGATCTTGTTGCGCCACGGCGAGAGCACCTGGAACGCCTTGAACCAGTTCACCGGATGGGTGGACGTGCCGCTGTCCGAGAAGGGCACGGCGGAGGCGATCCGCGGTGGCGAGCTGCTCACCGCCGCCGGGGTGCTGCCCGACGTCCTGCACACGTCCCTGCTGCGGCGGGCCATCACCACCGCCAACCTCGCGCTCGACGCGGCGGACCGGCACTGGATCCCGGTCCGCCGCTCGTGGCGGCTCAACGAGCGGCACTACGGCGATCTGCAGGGCAAGAACAAGAAGCAGACCCTGGAGACCTACGGCGAGGAGCAGTTCATGCTGTGGCGCCGCTCCTACGACACCCCGCCGCCGCCGATCAGCGACACCAACGAGTTCTCCCAGGCCGACGACCCCCGCTACGCGGACCTCGGCGACGACGCGCCGAAGACCGAGTGTCTGGCCGATGTGGTGGCTCGGATGGAGTCCTACCTGTACGGCCCGATCTTCGACGATCTCAAGGCCGGCAAGACGGTGCTCGCGACGGCGCACGGCAACTCGCTGCGCGCCGTGGTCAAGATGCTCGACGAGATCAGCGACGAGGGCATCGCCAAGGTGAATCTGCCGACGGGCATCCCGCTCAAGTACGAGCTCGACGACAACTTCAAGCCGATCAAGCCCGGCGGCGAGTACCTCGACCCGGATGCCGCGGCCGCGGCGATCACCGCGGTGGCCAACCAGGGGCGTTGAATCCGTCATGGACGCCCGGTGAACTCCGGGTGAATCCCTGGGCCGGCGGCCACCGGATGGCGGTCCGGCGGCCACCGGGGCGTCGGATCGCGGTCCGGATCGCCCTACCATCACGGTTGTGTCGGGTGCGGGGTACGTAGCAGTCGCGGTGGGCGGGTGTGCCGTCGGGTGGCTCAGCAGCTGGCTGGTGCTGCGGCCCCGGCGGGCCGCTGCCGCCCATCAGCTGCCGGCGCCCGATCCGTTGGAGCGCGAGGTGCTGCGACGCTCCTCGACCGGCTACCTGGTGCTCAGCCCGCAGGGCCGGCCGCTGCTGACCAACCCGCGCGCCCGCGAACTGGGTGTGCTGGTCGGCGGCATCGTGGACCAGGACGTGTTGGATGCAGCCGAGCGCGCGGCGGTCTCCGGGGAACCGGTCGACGTCGAACTGCAGCCGGTCCAGCCGCCGTCGTTGACCACGACGACCGCCCCGGCGAACCCCCCGACGGCAGGCCCGACGGCCATCCGCGCAGTCGTCCAGAGCATCGATGACGAGCGAATCCTGGTGTCGGTGACCGACGAATCGGTTGCCCAGCGGGTGGAGGCGGTGCGCCGCGACTTCGTGGCCAACGTGTCGCACGAACTGAAGACCCCGGTGGCTGCGATCGGGCTGCTGGCCGAGGCCACTCTGGATTCGGCCGACGACCCGGCGTCGGTCCAGCACTTCGCGGGTCGGCTGCATTCGGAGTCGACCCGGCTGGGCTCGCTGGTCTCCGAACTCATCACGCTGTCCCGGCTGCAAGGTGCCGATCCGCAGTCCGACCCGGTCGTCGTCGAGATCGACGCCGTGGTCGACGAAGCGATCGGTCGGCTGGCGGCTGCGGCCGAGGCGGCCGGGATCACCGTGGTCGCCGATTCCGATTCCGGGCTGCTGGTCCGGGGTGATCGGGCGCTGCTGATCATGGCGCTGACCAATCTCATCAGCAACGCCATCAACTACTCGCCGGCCGGCACCCAGGTGTCGGTCAGCCGGACGACGAATGAGGGACAGGTGCGGATCGCGGTGACCGATCGCGGAGTGGGCATCGCCCCCGAATACACCGAGCGCGTCTTCGAGCGGTTCTTCCGGGTCGATCCCGCCCGGTCCCGATCGACCGGCGGTACCGGGCTGGGCCTGGCCATCGTCAAGCAGGTCGCGGCCAACCACGGCGGGACCGCCACCGTCTGGAGCCGGCCGGGCCTGGGCTCGACCTTCACCTTGAGCTTGCCGAACTTCGCCGGCGCCGGCGGCCCCGGGGCCGCCCCGGCGACCGGGAAGCCGGCATCGGCCCACCGAGGAGCGGCATGACCCGGGTCCTGATCGTCGAGGACGAGGAATCGATGGCCGAACCGCTGGCCTTCCTGCTCCGCAAGGAAGGGTTCAGCACCGAGATCGCGACGAACGGCTCAGAAGCCCTCGACCTCTTCGACCGCTCGGGCGCGGACATCGTGCTGCTGGATCTGATGTTGCCGGGGATGAGCGGCACCGAGGTCTGTCGGCAGTTGCGGGTCAGGGGTTCGGTACCGGTGATCATGGTCACGGCCAAGGACACCGAGATCGACAAGGTGGTCGGCCTGGAATTGGGTGCCGACGACTACATCACCAAGCCCTACTCGACCCGGGAGTTGATCGCCCGCATCCGGGCGGTGCTCCGCCGCGGCGTCGATGTCGAGGACGTTCATTCCCCGGTGCTGCAGGCCGGTCCCGTGCGGATGGACGTCGACCGGCACGTGGTCAGCGTCCACGGCGTCCCGACTTCGCTGCCGCTCAAGGAATTCGACCTGCTCGAGTACCTCATCCGCAATGCCGGTCGGGTGCTGACCCGGGGCCAGTTGATCGACCGCGTCTGGGGCGCGGACTATGTCGGCGACACCAAGACCCTCGATGTGCACGTGAAACGGCTGCGAGCCAAGATCGAGCCCGATCCGGCGGCCCCGCGATACCTGATCACCGTGCGCGGCCTGGGGTACAAGCTGGAAGCCTGACCGAACCTCACCCGATGGCCGAGCGGGATCATGACCGGCCCGGACCGGTACCGTTGCTGGTGGCCGGACCGGGAGGGAAATCGTCGTGCAGGGTGCGGGTGGGCCGCGGTGATCCGGTTTCCGCCGATCAAGGTGGGCATGTCGACGGCCGCCGTGTATCCGGAATCGACCGCCCGGGCCTTCGCCCGGGCCGCCGATCTCGGCTACGACGGGGTCGAGGTGATGGTGCAGACCGAACCGACCAGCCAGGACCCGATCGCCCTCGCGGCCCTCGCCGACGAGTATTCGATGCCGGTGCTGTCCGTCCATTCGCCGTGCCTGCTCGTGACCGCACGAGTATGGACGAGCGACCCGCTGGTCAAACTCGCCCGGTCGATCGACATGGCCGAGCAACTCGGGGCGGGGACGGTCGTCGTTCACCCGCCCTTCCTGTGGCAGAGGGCAGCCGCGGCCACCTTCACCGAGGCGGTCGCCGAATTGCAGGAACGGACAGACGTGCGGATCGCCGTCGAGAACATGTTCCCGGTGAAAGTGCGCGGTGCCGTGGTGAACAGTTATCGCCCGCATTGGAATCCGGTCGCCGGTGGCCACCGCTGGTTCACCCTTGACCTTTCGCACACCGCCACCTCCGGGACCGACGCGGTGGAATTGGCGGATCTGATGGGCGAGCGGCTGGGACACCTGCACCTGGCCGACGGCTCCGGTTCGAGCAAGGACGAGCACCTGGTGCCCGGCCGCGGCGCCCAGCCATGTGCTGAGGTCCTGGAGCGTTTGGCCGGCAACGGATTCGACGGATCGGTGGTGGTCGAGATCTCGACCCGGGGTAGGGACGCGGACGCCCGGGAGACCGATCTGGCCGAGGCGCTGACGTTTGCCCGGCTGAATCTGGCGACGACGTCGGAGGCCCCGGCGGATTCGAGCGGGGATTGACAATAGGCGCGACCGGTGGTCGGCCGCGCACGCCGAAGTTTGTCGGTGCACTGTGGTGGATAGGGCAACCGCATCCCGTTCGACGCGCTACTCTGGATGCACGCCGGTCATCCCGGCATGCCGACCTGGGTCGACGTCTTCGGAACGTGATTCTCGCGGGGTCTCCTGCTGCACAGGGCATCCCGCGTGATCAATGAATCCGAATTGTCCGATCTGGATTAGTCGGTCTCTATTCTCGGCGGCAGTGGAAGGTACGGGGCACGACATGGCACAGCAAACCACGGTGACGCTGACTGATGACCTGGATGGCACCAAGGCGGCGGAAACAGTTCGTTTCGGCCTGGATGGTCGGTCGTACGAGATCGATCTGAACAAGCGGAATGCGGCGGCTCTGCGCAAGGTGCTGTCGGAATTCACCACCGCCGGCCGGAAGGTGCGCGGATCCCGGACGGCCGGCAAGCCGGTGGCGGCGTCGGCTCCCGCTCGGATCGACGCCAAAGCGGTCCGGGAGTGGGCCGCTGTCAACGGCATCACGGTGTCCGCGCGCGGCCGAATTCCCGCGGACGTGCTGTCGCGGTACGAGGAATCCGTCGGCTGATTTCACCGAATGATGACGAACCAGCCGGATTGGTGGAAGAGCGCGGTCGTCTACCAGATCTATCCGCGCAGTTTTGCCGATTCCGACGGTGACGGAATCGGTGACCTGCGTGGGATCATCGACCGGGTCGATTACCTCTCGCAACTCGGCGTCGACGTCATCTGGTTGTCTCCGATCTACCCGTCACCGCAGGACGACAACGGCTACGACATCAGCGACTACCAGGATGTCGAGCCGGTTTTCGGTAATCTGGACGATTTCGACGAACTCCTGGCGGCCGTGCACGACCGGGGTATGCGGCTGGTGATGGACCTGGTGGTCAATCACACATCGGACGAGCATCCCTGGTTCATCGATTCGAAGTCGGGCCCGGACAGCCCGCGCCGGGACTGGTACTGGTGGCGCCCCGCCCGGGAGGGATTGCCCGCCGGTGCCCCCGGGGCCGAACCGACGAACTGGGGCTCGTTCTTCAGCGGGCCGGCCTGGGAATTCGATCCGAACAGTGGCGAGTACTACCTGCACCTTTTCTCCCGTAAACAGCCGGATCTGAATTGGGAGAACCCGGACGTCCGCCGGGCGGTCTACGAGATGATGCGGTGGTGGCTCGACCGCGGCGTGGACGGCTTTCGCATGGACGTCATCAACATGATTTCGAAGGACCCGGCGCTGCCCGACGGTGCGGTGACCTACGGCGTCCTGGGTGACGGTTCGCCCTATTTTCAATGCGGCCCGCGTATCCACGAGTTCCTGCAGGAGATGCACGCCGAGGTGTTCGCCGGTCGCCCCGGGCGCCTGCTCACGGTCGGGGAGATGCCGGGAGTCACCGTCGACGAGGCCGTGCTGTTCACCGATCCGGCCCGCCGCGAGGTCGACATGGTCTTCCAGTTCGAGCATGTCAGTCTCGACTCGGGGCCCGCCGGCAAATGGGACCTCCGACCGCTGCGCTTGCTGGATCTCAAGGCGAGCCTGGGCCGCTGGCAGGCCGGCCTCGCTGAGCGCGGTTGGAACAGCCTCTACTGGGATAACCACGATCAGCCGCGGGCGGTGTCCCGTTTCGGCGATGATGGTCGCTATCGGATCGAATCGGCGAAATTGCTGGCGACCGTGCTTCACCTGCATCGCGGCACGCCATACATCTACCAGGGCGAAGAACTCGGCATGACCAATGCGCCGTTCGCCGGCCCGGACGACTTCCGGGACATCGAATCGGTCAATTATTACCGGGTCGAGATCGCCGCGGGCGCCGAGCCCGAGTCGGTGCTGTCGGCGCTGCGCCTTCGCAGCCGGGACAACGCCCGTACCCCGATGCAATGGGATTCCTCGCCCGGCGCGGGCTTCACCACGGGTCACCCGTGGATCGCGATCAATCCCAATCATGGCGAGATCAATGCCGCCACGCAGCTGGACGATCCAGATTCCGTTCTCGCGCACTACAAGGCCGTCATCGCCCTGCGGCATGCGGAACCGGTGGTCGCCCATGGCGACTTCACCATGCTGCTCCCGGACGATCCGGCCGTTTACGCCTTCACCCGGCAGTTCGAGGCGACCACGCTCCTCGTCGTGGCCAATTTCTCGGCCGAATCGGTTGCGGCGCCGGTGCCGGAAGAATCCGAATGGGGTGCCGCCGAACTCGTCCTCGGTAACTACCCGGCCGCCGACCCGGCGCCGACGTTGCTGCTGCGGCCCTGGGAGGCCAGGGTGTATCGGCGGAAGCGATAGCGCCGCGACGATAGGGTGGCGACGTGAGTGAGCGTCAGCGTGTGAACCATGGGCACCGGAGCGTCGCCGGGCCGTCCGGGGCGGCCGAGCCCGCGAGGCGGCGTGGGCGGGCCGTGACGTGAGCGAGCGTCAGCGAGCGAACCATGGGCACCGGAGCGTCGGCGGGCCGTCCGGGGCGGCCGAGCCCGCGAGGCGGCGTGGGCGGGCCGTGACGTGAGCCTGCACCTGTACGACACCGCCACCCGCTCGGTGCGGCCCTTCGAGCCGCGGCAACCCGGCGTGGTGTCCATGTACAACTGCGGAGCCACCGTGCAGTGGCACCCGCACATCGGGCACCTGCGTGGGGCGGGAATTGTCTACGACGTGTTGCGCCGCTGGCTGGAATTCAACGGCTTCGAGGTCCGGCACGTGCGGAACGTCACCGACATCGACGACAAGATCCTGGCCAAGGCGGCCGAAGCCGGCCGGCCCTGGTGGGAGTGGGCGGCCACCCACGAGCGCAGTTTCGACGATGCCTACGACACGCTCGGCTGCCTGCGGCCGTCGGTCGAGCCACGGGCCACCGGCCACATCCCGCAGATCCTGGAGATGATTGCCGAGCTGATCGCCGCCGGCCACGCCTATTCGGCCGGCGGCGACGTGTATTTCGCGGTGCGCACCCAACCCGATTACGGATTCCTCTCGGGCCAGCGTATCGATGAAATGGTGCAGGGCGAGGCGGATGCGAGTGGCAAGCGGGACCCGGCCGATTTCACCCTCTGGAAGGCCGCCAAACCGGGCGAGCCGTCGTGGGATTCCCCGTGGGGCCGCGGACGTCCGGGCTGGCATATCGAGTGCTCGGCGATGGCCCGGGCCTACCTCGGTTCGGAATTCGACATCCATGGCGGTGGGCTCGATCTGATCTTCCCGCATCACGAGAACGAGGCCGCGCAGTCGCACGGCCTCGGCGACGTGTTTGCCAGGTACTGGATGCATTCCCATTGGGTGACGATGTCCGGCGAGAAGATGTCCAAGTCGCTGGGCAACATCCTGTCGGTGCCGTCGATCACCGAGAAGGTCCGCGCGGTGGCCTTGCGCTATTACCTGATCAGCGTCCACTACCGTTCCTCGATCGAGTACTCCCAGGAGGCGCTGGACGACGCGGCCAAGGCATTCGAGCGGATCGAGGCGTTCCTGCACCGGGCGGCCGACCGCATCGGCGCCGGCAACGAGGGCGTCCCGCTGGGGGACGTTCCGGACGCCTTCCGGCAGGCCATGGACGACGATCTGCGGGTGCCCAAGGCCCTGGCGGTCGTGCACGAGATGGTGCGGGCGGGGAACGCCGCGCTCGCCGGCTCCGAGGACGGGACGGCCCAGGAGCTTGCGTCGTCGGTCCGGGCGACGATGGCGGTGCTGGGTCTGGACCCGTGGGCGAAGCCGTGGGTGGCCAAGCGCGAGGACCCCCGGCTGGTGGCGGCCACCGGCCGGTTGCTCGACGGTCTGCTGGCGGAGCGGGCGCAGGCCCGCAAGGACCGGGATTTCGCGCGAGCCGACGAGATCCGCACGCAACTGGCGGCGGCCGGCTTCGCCATCGAGGACACCAAGGACGGTCCGGTGTGGTCCGTTGCCGGGTCCACCGGCCGGCCCTGAACCGCATTCGTCACGGAGGACATCGATATGGCCGGCAACTCGCAGCGCCGCGGCGCGACCCGCAAGACGGGCACGAAAAAGGGCCAGGTGGTCGGAAGCGGCGGCCGGGCCCGGCGCGCCCTCGAAGGCAAGGGTCCGACGCCACCGGCCGAGATGCGCAAAGGTCATCCCGCTTCCCGGCGGGCCGCCGGTGCGGCGAAACGCAAGCCGGCGCCGGGCCCGGCGAAGCCGGCCCCCCGGTCGCGCGGCGAGCTGCCGGAAACGGTGGTCGGTCGTAATCCGGTGGTGGAAGCGCTGCGAGCCGGGGTGCCGGCCACCGCGCTGTACGTCGCCGGCGGACTTGCATCGGACGAACGGGTCGCCGAGGCGATCGCCGGGGCGGCCGAACGAGGCATCCCGCAACTGGACGTCTCCCGGCCCGAACTGGACCGGTTGACCGGCAACGCGATCCACCAGGGCGTGGCTCTGGTCGTCCCGCCGTACCAGTACGCACACCCGGACGACCTGCTCGCCCGTGCCCGCGACTCCGGCCGGGCGGCCCTGATCGTCGCCGTGGACGGGGTGACCGATCCTCGCAACCTCGGCGCGATCGTCCGCTCGGCCGCGGCGTTCGGCGCGCACGGGGTCGTGGTGCCGGAGCGGCGCAGCGCCGGGATGACCGCGTCGGCGTGGCGGACCTCGGCCGGCACCGCGGCCCGGCTGCGGGTCGCCCGATGCACCAACCTCGTCCGCACGCTCAAGGACTACGCAGCCCAGGGCCTGATGATCGCCGGCCTGGACGCCGACGGCACGACCGACACGGACTCGTTCGAACTGGCGACCTCCCCGCTGGTGCTGGTGGTCGGCTCCGAAGGCCGCGGCCTGGCCCGGCTCACCCGGACGGTCTGCGACGTCACCGTGTCGATCCCGATGGCCCGCGCGGTGGAGTCGCTGAACGCGTCGGTGGCGGCCGGTGTCGTGCTGGCCGAGGTCGCCCGCCGCCGCCGGGTCGACAACCCGGCCGCCGGCTGACCCGACCCGCCGGCTGACCCGACCCGCCGGCGGACCGGCCCCGCTTGCGCCGCCCCATCCCGCCAGCCTCAATCCCGCCAGCCCCGTCCCGCGCGGATCATCCGGGCCGGCGCGGGTCAACGAACCCCGTTTGTGACCGGTGGGGCCGGACGTCAACGACTTCATTCGCGCGGGAGTGGGACCGGTCGTGTGGACAACTGCGCGGACGAACTGATGCCGGATGTGACGGGTGGGACGCGAGTTGACGAGTTCAGGCGCGCCGGCGTAGCTGATTCGCGCGGGGGAGGGTGCGGGCGCGGGGAGGGTGCGGGGCCCGCGACAACGGGCCGGAGCGCGCGGGGGCGGGGCCGCACCACGGACCGGCCCGGACGGGTGGGTGAACGGGGTCGCCCGATCGACTACTCTGTCGAGAGTGATTATCAGAACGGTTAACGCTTCGACTGGACGGCGGCGCCGGGGCGCGGGCGTGCTGGCCGGTGTCCTCCTGCTGACCCTGGCCGCCTGCTCCGGGGGGAGCTCCGACACCGCGCCGTCGAGCGCGGCCGCGGGTGCCGCCGATGCATCGGGCCAGGTTCAGGTGCTGGCGTCGACCAACGTGTGGGCCGACGTGGTCGAGCAGGTCGGCGGCGAGCACGTGGCGGTCACCTCGATCATCACCGACCCCTCGGCGGACCCGCATTCCTTCCAGTCATCGGCCCGGAACCAGCTCGCGGTGTCCAAGGCCGCGCTCATCGTGGAGAACGGGGGCGGCTACGACGACTTCATGCAGACGATGCTCGCCTCGGCGGGGACCGGGGTCCCGGTGATCAACGCGGTCGACGTCTCCGGCATCACCCCGACGGACGGCGAGCTGAACGAGCATGTCTGGTACGACTTCCCGACCGTCGCCAAGGTCGTGGACGCCGTCGCGGCCCGGCTGGCGACCATCGACCCGGCCAACGCGGACAGCTATCAGGCCAACGCGGAGGCGTTCGACAAGTCGGTCGGCGACCTGTCCACCCAGGCTGCGGCGATCAAGGCGGCCCACGACGGCGCGCCGGTCGCCATCACCGAGCCGGTCCCGATGTACCTGCTGGATGCGGCCGGGCTGGACAACGTCACTCCCGGCGAGTTCAGCGAGGCGATCGAGAACGAGACCGACGTACCGGCAGCCGTCATGGACCAGACCCTCAAACTGTTCACCGGCAAGCAGGTCAAGGTCCTGGTCTACAACGAGCAGACCTCCGGGCCGCAGACCGAACAGGTCGTCGACGCGGCGAAGGCGAACGGCATTCCGGCGGTTCCGGTGACCGAGACGCTGCCGGACGGGCAGGATTACCTGTCGTGGATGCAGGCCAACATCCAGGCGCTGAGCCAGGCGCTGGGCGGATGACCGAACAGGCGACCGTCGAGGTTCGCGCGTCGTCGGCAGCGGCCGCCGGTCGCCGGCCCGCGCTCCGGTTGCGGGACGCCGGCCTGACCTTCGGCAACCGGACGCTGTGGAGCCATCTCGACCTGACGGTCGCCCCCGGCGAGTTCGTCGCCGTGCTCGGATCCAACGGTTCGGGCAAGACCAGCCTGCTGCGCACCATCCTCGGCGAGGTCGGGCTGACCAGCGGTACCGGTGACATCAGCGGACGGCCGTTGGGCCGCGGCGGCACCGACGTCGGCTACGTGCCGCAGCGGATCGCGATCGACGCCGCCACCATGATCAAGGCTCGCGACGTGGTCCGGCTGGGGCTGGACGGCCACCGCTGGGGGGTTCCGATCGCGTTCGGCCGCCGCAAGCGGGCCACCCGCGCGCGCATCGATGCGCTGTTGGCCTCGGTCGGCGCCGAGGGCTTCGGGGACGCGCCGGTGTCCATGCTCTCCGGCGGCGAGCTGCAGCGGGTCCGGGTCGCGGCGGCGCTGGCCAGCGACCCGGCGCTGCTGCTGTGCGACGAACCGCTGGCCGCCCTGGATCTGCGCCACCAGCAGGACATCGCCGCACTGATCGATCAGCAACGCCGTTCGCGGGGGACGGCGGTGCTGTTCGTGACGCACGACATCAACCCGGTGCTGCCCTACGTTGACCAGGTGCTCTACCTGGCCGGGGGGTCGTTCCGGCTCGGGCCGCCCGACGAGGTGCTGACCTCGGCCGGGCTGTCCGAGCTGTACGGCGCGCCGGTGGACGTGCTCAACGTCCAGGGCCGGATCATCGTGGTGTCGTCGGTGGAGAGCGTCGGTCACCAGTCACACGACGACCACGGCGCCCAACTGGGTGGTCGGTGACGCCCGTGTGGGAGAAGATCTTCAACTTCGCCGACTACGGCGAGTTGCTCGCGTTGCTGCACAACTCGATCCTGGCCGGGGCGATCCTCGGCCTGGTCGGTGGCCTCATCGGCGTGTTCGTGATGATGCGCGACCTGACCTTCGCGGTGCACGGGATCAGCGAGCTCTCGTTCGCCGGGGCGTCGTTCGCGCTTCTCGTCGGGGTCAACGTGGTGGTCGGGTCCGTGTTCGGCTCACTGCTGGCCGCGCTGGTGATCGGGCTTCTCGGCGTCCGGGCGCGGGAGCGGTCGTCGGTCATCGGTGTGCTCATGCCCTTCGGGCTGGGGCTGGGCGTGTTGTTCCTGTCGCTGTACCCGGGCCGGTCGGCCAACAAGTTCGGCCTGCTCACCGGTCAGATCGTGGCCGTCGACGACCCGCAGCTGGTCTGGCTCGGCGGGATCTCGGTGGTCGTGCTGGTCGCGCTCGCGATCATCTGGCGGCCCTTGATGTTCGCGTCGGTCGACCCGGACATCGCCGCATCCCGGGGCGTGCCGGTGCGGGCGCTGTCCCCGGTCTTCATGCTGGTGCTGGGGCTGACGGTGGCCATGGCCATCCAGGTCGTCGGCGCGCTGCTGGTGCTCTCGCTGCTGGTCACCCCGGCCGCGGCGGCGATGCGGGTGACCGCGTCCGCGCTGTGGGTGCCCGTGCTGTCGGTCATCTTCGCCATGGTGTCCACGGTGGGCGGCATCCTGCTGGCCCTGGGCGGCAGCATTCCGATCAGTCCCTACATCACGACGATCTCGTTCCTGATCTGGGTGGTCTGCCGGCTGCTCGGGTCGGCGCGGACCCGGCGCGGATGGTCGCGGCGCGAGCCCGTCACCCCGGCGGCACCCGAGCCCGTCGGGCCAGGCGCCCGCTGACGGTCGCCACCACCGATCAAGGCGAGCGCCATCCCCCATCGCCGGAACCCTGGCCCGTGCTGCGCAGCCCCGGCTGACCGAGGTCGACGAGCCCGACCGGCGACGTCCGGGTGATCGCTCGGGGACCGTGGCCTGACTCCCGCGCGGCCTGCCGGGCCCCGCGACGCGGAACGGGGCGGCCCCGCATTCCTGCGGAACCGCCCCGTCGACCGGGAGTGCCCTGCGCAATCCGGCTCCAGCGTCGCCGGCTTGCTTCCCGGGCCAGGAGGGTCGCGCTACTTGCCCAGGTCCACCGATGCGGCGGTCGCCGCAGCCTTGGTGGCGTCGGCCGGCACGGCGTCGGAGGACTTGAACCGGATGCCGGTGTTCGGGTCGAACACGTGGCAGTGCTCGGCGTCGGTCGGCAGCGCGTGCACCGTGGAGCCCTGTGACGGGTGGATGCGGGCGTCGGCGCGGATCACCAGGCGGTTGCCGTCCGGGGTGTGCCCGTGCACGAACGCGTCGGCGCCGAGCTCCTCGACCAGGTCGATCGTCACCGGGATGCCGCTGCCGGCGAGTGTGATGTTCTCCGGGCGGACTCCGAAGGTGACCTCCTTGAGGCCGGCCGCGGACGCCTCGGACATCACCGAACGGGGGAGCGGGAACACCGCGTCGCCGAGCTGGGCACCTTCGCTGACCAGCGGGACGGTCAGCAGGTTCATGGCCGGGGACCCCATGAAACCGGCGACGAACACGTTGACCGGCTTGTCGTACAGGGTCCGCGGGGTGTCGACCTGGTTGAGGATGCCGTCCTTGAGCACGGCCACCCGGTGGCCCATCGTCATGGCCTCGACCTGGTCGTGGGTGACGTAGACGGTGGTGGTGCCCAGTCGCGACTGCAGCTCGGCGATGTTGGCGCGGGTCTCCACCCGGAGCTTGGCGTCCAGGTTGGACAGCGGCTCGTCCATCAGGAACACGGAGGGCTCGCGGACGATGGCCCGGCCCATGGCGACGCGCTGCCGCTGACCGCCGGAGAGGGCCTTGGGCTTGCGGTCGAGGTACTTCTCCAGGTCCAGCAGGCCGGCGGCCTCCTTCACCTTCTCCGCGATCTCGGTCTTGTTCACCCCGCGCAGCTTCAGCGCGAAGCCCATGTTCTCGGCCACCGTCATGTGCGGGTACAGCGCGTACGACTGGAACACCATCGCGATGTCCCGGTTCTTCGGGGGCACGTGGGTGACGTCGCGGCCGCCGATCAGGATGCGGCCCTCGTTGACGTCCTCCAGGCCGGCGAGCATGCGCAGCGCGGTGGACTTGCCGGAGCCGGACGGACCGACCAACACCAGGAATTCGCCGTCCGGAATCTCCAGATTGAGCGTGTCGACGGCTCGCACCGGTGGGCTGCCGGGGTAGACGCGGGAGGCTCCGTCGTACTGGACGTCGGCCATGGACATCACGTCCTTTCATCGGTGCGGAGAAGATTCCGGACCGGTCGCAGGGTGCAGGTCAGGGCGATCGAGAACGACCCTAACCGACCGTTGGGCCAAACGGAAGGGGTTTGGAAAACGTTTTCCCGACGTGTGCTCGGCGGCACCCGGGCGCCTCAGCGAGGTCAGTGCCCAGTGTGGGCGCCCGGTGGGCCGACCAACTCGCGGCGGTCGGAGAAGGCCGGCCGGGTCGGCGGACCGGCGTCGGCGCGGTGGCGGACCGGATACCGATGACGGCGGGCCGACGCGATAGCGTGTCGAGGATGGACCGACCCCCACGGACGAGGCCGCCGGCGACGCTCGCGTCGCTCGCCGCCGAGTTGGGGGTGTCCAGGACGACGGTGTCCAACGCCTACAACCGGCCCGACCAGCTCTCGCCCCAGTTGCGCTCGCGGGTGATGGAGGCGGCCCGTCAGATGGGCTACCCGGGTCCGGACCCGATGGCCCGCTCGTTGCGCACCCGGAAGGCCGGCGCGATCGGGTTGCTGCTGGCCGAGCAGGTGTCCTACGCCATTCGCGACCCCGGTGCCGTCGCCTTCCTCGAGGGGCTGACCCTGGAGTGCGACGAGTCGCAGGTCGGCCTGCTCCTGGTGCCCGCCCGACCGGGGTCCGAGGACGTCGCCGGGGTGACCCGGGCCGCCGTCGACGGCTTCGTCGTGTACTCGATGCCCGACGACGACCCCCACCTGACCGCGGCGCTCGCCCGTCCGGTGCCCTCGGTGATCTGTGATCAGCCCACCTTCCCCGGCACCGATTCGATCGGCATCGACGACAAGGCGGCCATCCGTCAGGTGGCCGAACATCTGCTGCGGTTGGGCCACCGCCGGCTCGGGGTCATCTGCATGCGATTGGGCCGGGCCCGGTTGGACGGTCCGGTGCCCATCGATCGCCAGGTCGCCGCCCGCTACCACGTGCAACGCAACCGGCTGATCGGCCTGCGCGAGGCGTGTACGGCGGCAGGCGTGGCCTGGGACCGCATTCCGGTCGTCGAACGGTTCGAGCACACCGTCGAGGCCGGGTCCTCGGCCGCCGCCGAAGTACTGGCCCTGGACCCCGGGATCACCGCGCTGATCGCCACGTCGGACGTACTCGCGCTCGGCGCCATCGCCGAACTCACCCGGCGCCACCAGCGGGTCCCCCAGGACGTCTCGGTCACCGGTTTCGACGGCATCAAGGCGGCGGTCGACGCCGGGCTCACCAGCGTCGAGCAGCCGGTGGTCGAGAAGGGCCGCCAGGCCGGCCGGATGCTGTTGAACCCCGCCCGGAAGACGTCGGGTCGACGGATCGTGCTGCCCACCACCTTCCTCAGCGGACGCACCACCGCGCCACCCCGGCGCTGACCTCCCCGACCCGGCCGCCCCGACGCGGCAGGCTGATGCCCGGCGGCATCACTGCGACGGGCGGACGGGAAAATGACGCAAGCACGCGAGCACCAGGACGAGACGTCGGGTCGGTCGGGCGACGTGGCACCGGCGGCCCCACCGGCGGACGCACCCGACCCGACAACGCCACCGACAACGCCGCCGACTCCGCCCGGGCCGGCCGCCGGCGGGCGGTCGGGCGCGCTCCCGCGCGGTCTGCTGATCGTGCTGGGTGTGGCCGGCATCGTGGTCGTCGCCGCCGGCATGCGGGCGATTCCCGCGATTCTCGGCCCGGTGTTCCTCGCGCTGGTGCTGACGATCCTGGTCGACCCGCTCCGGGCCGTGCTCCTTCGGCGGAACGCGCCCCGCTGGCTGGCCTCGATCGCGGCGTTCGTGGCCGGCCTGTTGATCGTCCTGGGCCTGGTGGCCTCGACCGTGTACGGCATCATCCGGTTCGTCCAGCTCATCCCGCAGTACGCCGGCCAGTGGAGCAACACCCTCGATCAACTGCAGTCCTGGTTGGCCGGGTTGGGCCTGTCGACGACCGACATCTCGTCGCTGCTCCAGCAGGTCGACCCCGGCACGATCGCCTCGCTGGCCGAATCGTTGCTGTCCGGCCTGACCGGCGCGCTGTCCGGCGTCCTGTTCACCGTCGTGCTGTTGATCTTCCTCGCGGTGGACGGCACGGTGTTCCCCAAGCGGTTCGCGCTGGCCCGGCCCGGCCACGAGGTGGCGTTCGACGGGCTGCGCACCTTCGCCACAGGCACCCGCCGGTACTTCGGCGTGGCCACCGTCTTCGGCGGCATCGTCGCGGTGCTCGACACCGCGGCGCTGCTGATCCTGGGCGTTCCGGCGGCGTTCTTGTGGGGGCTGCTGGCCTTCGTCACCAACTACATCCCCAACGTCGGCTTCATCATCGGGTTGATCCCGCCGACCTTCCTGGCCTTCCTGCAGGGCGGACCGGGGCTCGCCATCGCCGTGCTGTTGACCTACTGCGTGCTCAACTTCATCATCCAGTCGGTGCTGCAACCCAAGTTCGTCGGCGACGCGGTGGGCCTGACGACGACGATGAGTTTCCTGTCGCTGATCCTCTGGACCTACATCCTGGGGCCGATCGGGGCGATCCTGGCGATTCCGGCCAGCCTGCTGGTCAAGGGCCTGCTGGTGGACATCGACCCGCAGGCCCGGTGGCTGCAACTGTTCCTGGGCGATGCGTCCGACCCGTCCGCGGCGAAACCGCAGAAGGGGTCCTGAACGGCCCACCCACCGTGGTCGATCAGGGGCAGTCTGCCGGTGCACGCGCTCGACGAGGGCGCACAGACGAGGATCGACTCCCGGTCGGGCGAGGGGTGGTGGGCCGGCGGTGGTTGTCGGACCTTGGTGGCAGAGTGCCGGACATGATCGATCATTTCGGCATCCAGTGCGATGACATGGCGGCCGCCACGGCCTGGTACGACGCGTTCTTCGCGCCGTTGGGCTACGGGCGCGCCATGGACTTCGGCGTGGCCGTCGGCTACGGACCACCCGAGCACCCGACCTTCTGGCTGGGCGAGGCCACCGACCCGGGCGGCCGCCAGTCGCACATCGCGTTCACCGCGGCCAGCCGTGACGTGGTCGACGCGGTCCATCTGGTGGCCGTCGGGCTGGGCCTGGAGATCCTGCACGAGCCACGGGTGTGGCCCGAATACCACCCGGGCTACTACGCGGTCTTCGTCCGGGATCCCGACGGCAACAACGTCGAAGCGGTCTGCCACCGGCCACCCGAAGCGTGACCCGATGTTCCCGGCGATCGAGCCCTACGCCACGGGCATGCTGCCGGCGGCGCACGGGGCCGAGCTGTACTGGGAGTGCTCGGGCAACCCGGCCGGCGCGGCCGCGCTGTACCTGCACGGCGGTCCCGGTGCGCCCATGTCCGGAGGCTACCGGCGGCAGTTCGATCCGCTCCGCTGGCGGGTCGTCTACCTCGACCAGCGCGGCTGCGGGCGCAGCCGCCCGCCGGCCCATCAGGAGTTGGACACCCTGGCCACCAACACCACGCAGCAGCTGATCGAGGACATCGAACTGCTGCGCCGGCATGTGGGCGTCGACCGGTGGCTGGTCGTCGGGGGGTCCTGGGGGGTGACCCTGGCCCTGGCCTACGCGCAGCGACATCCCGACCGGGTCACCGGGCTGGCGTTGGCCGCGATCACCGACGGCGCGCGCGAGTATCTGGAGTGGATCACCCAGGACATGCGCCGGATCTTTCCCCGCGAGTGGGACGACTTCGCGGCGGCCGCCGGGCGACGGCCGGGTCAGCGGGTGTTGGACGCCTACCTGGAGCGGATCACCGACCCCGATCCGGCGGTCCGGTTCGCGGCGGCTCGCGCGTGGTGCGCCTGGGAGGACGTGCACGTGTCCTTGGCGCCGGGCTGGGAGCCGTGGGACCGGTTCACGGACCCCGAGTTCCGCGCGCAGTTCGCCACGCTCGTCATCCACTACTGGGCGAACGACTGTTTCCTGCCGCCGGCCGGCGTGCGTCCCGGGATGCCGGTCGTCGCCACCATCCCGGGCGTGTTGATCCACGGCCGGTACGACGTCAGCGGCCCGCTGTCCGTCGCCTGGGACCTGCATCGGGCCTGGCCGGCCAGCCGCCTGGTCATCCTCGACGACAGCGGCCACGGCGGCCCGTCGATGAGTGAGTCGTTGACGACGGCGATCTACGAGCTCGGCGGCGCCGGTCCACCGGGCTGACTCTCCCGTCAGTCCGAGCTGCGCTGGTCCTTGGCCACCGGCCCGGACGTGCCGGCCGCGTGCTGGGAGCGCCGCTTGATCACCCGCCGGCGCAGGTCGGCCAGCACGTTGAGCACGTCGGCGACCCGGGCCGGGTCGGCGATCCGCGCGTCCGCGACGGTCTCGCCGCGGCCGACCTTGATGCCGATGTCGTCGTCGCCGAGCACGCCGAACGCGTTCTCGTCGGTGATGTCATCGCCGATGAAAACCGTTGCTGTGCAGTGGTTCGCCTTGATCAGGGCCTTGAGGGCGCGGCCCTTGTTGGTGGTCACCACGGTCAGTTCCAGCACCATCTTGCCGCGCAACAGGTGCACGCCCGGCCACGTCGCCGGGTTCTCCTCGATCGCGTTGGTCACGGCGGCGGCGTCGTCGGGGTCCACCCCGCGCAGATGCACGGCGATGCCGGTCGGCTTCAGCTCCAGCCGGACCTTGGGATACTCGGCGGTGATCTGCTGCAGTTCCAACCGCAGCTTGGCCAGTCGCTTGGCGTCGTCGGGGCTCAGCAGCGCCGAATCGTCGCGGTCCTCGGCGGATGTCTCGGCACCGTGGCTGCCCACCAGGTGGATCCGGTCGGCCGGCCCGAGCAGCATCTCGAGGTCGGCCATGGCCCGCCCGGAGACCACCGCGACCACGGTCCCCGGAGTGACCGTCATCGCCTGCAGGGCCTCCATCGACTCCGGCAACGGACGGGCGGTCGCCGGATCGTCCACGATCGGCGCCAGGCACCCATCGAAGTCGGTGGCGACCATCAACCGCCCCGTCTCTGCGACCTGGTGCAGCTTGGCGACGACCTCGCCGGGCAACCGGCGGGTGGCGTCCGCCACGTGGTCGCGGGTGTTTTCCAGCGCGGACAGGAACGCCGCCGCCCATCGGTCGACGTCGTGGGTGAGCACCTGACGGCGCAACGACCGCATCCGCCGTCGGGCCTCCACCGACGGCATGGTCAGCGCCTGCTGCAGGTGCTTCTTCACCCCGTCCGTGTCGTACGGGTTGACCAGCAGGCTGGCCCGCAGTTCCTTGGCGGCCCCGGTGAACTCCGAGAGCAGCAGCACCCCGCCGCCGTCGACGCGGCAGGCGACGTACTCCTTGGCGACCAGGTTCATCCCGTCCCGGAACGGGGTGACGGTCATGACGTCGGCGGCCACGTAGAACGCGGCCAGTTCCTCCCGGGGCAGGGACTGGTGCAGGTAGTGCACCGCCGGCCGGCCGATCCGGCCGTAGTCGCCGTTGAGCGCACCGACCTGCTGCTCGATCTGTTCGCGCATCCGCCGGTAGGACCCGAGGCGTTCCCGGCTCGGGGTGGCGATCTGCACCATGACCGCGTCCTGGACGGCCGGGTCGCCCGCCTTGAGCAGTTCGCCGAACGCCCGCAGCCGGACGTCGATGCCCTTGGTGTAGTCGAGGCGGTCCACTCCGAGGACGATCTTCTTCGGATCGCCCAGGTCGTTGCGCAGGGCGCGGGCCGCGTCGTGCACCTTCGGGGTGGCGGCCAGCGCGGACTGCGCGGCCGAATCGATCGCGATGGGATAGGCGGCGGCGCGGATCAGCCGCCCCTCGTGCTCGATGGTGCCGCCGGTGGTGACCGCGCCGGTCAACGACTTGGCCAGCCGACCGAAGTTGCGCGCCCCGCCGGGCAGCTGGAACCCGATCAGGTCGGCGCCCAGCAGCCCGTTGACGATCTGGGCGCGCCAGGGCAACCGCATGAACAGCTCGACCGGCGGGAACGGGATGTGCAGGAAGAAGCCGATTCGTACGTCGGGGCGGAGCCGCCGGAGGAATTGCGGGACGAGCTGCAACTGGTAGTCGTGGACCCAGACGGTGGCTCCGGGCGCGGCGAGCTCGGCGGCCTCCTCGGCGAAGCGGTTGTTGACCTTCTGGTACGCCTCCCACCACTCCCGGTGGAACTGCGACTCGACGACCGCATCGTGATACAGCGGCCACAGGGTCTCGTTGGAAAACCCCTCGTAGTACTTGTCGACCTCGTCGGCGGTCAGCATCACCGGGTGCAGGCTCAGGCCATCGGTGGTGGTCGGCTCCAACGAGACGTCCGGGGAGCCGGGCCAGCCGATCCACGCACCATGGCGGCGGGACAGGATCGGGGCCAGCGCGGTGACCAGACCGCCCGGGGCCTGCCGGGCACGGGTGCTGCCGTCGGGCAGCTTCTCGATGTCGAACGGCAGCCGGTTGGCGACCACCACCATCTCGGCCTGCGCGCCGACGCGATCAGCGTCGTCGCTCTTGTCGTCGGCCGGGCGCTCGTGCTCGTCCCCGCTGCGGCGCCCGCCGTTCCTGGCGACGTCTGCGGCCGTCGACCGGGCGTTCACCGGCCTTTCCCGGGTGTGGGGGTGTGCGGTACCGGCGCGATGGCCGCTGCTGCGGTCGGCTTCTTCACGGTCTGCACAGTTCCCACCCTAACCAGGGGTGTCCACCCCATCGGTGCGCGGAGGGTCACAGACGTGGGTGCCTGAACCGGGTTGCGCCGCGCCGAGTGGCCACCTTCGGCCCGGCTTGATCGATTCACCCGGGTCGAAGGTGGACAGCCGCCTCGGCCGGGCTTGTGCGGCCGGTGAGCCTTAGTGGCCGAACGGGTCGGGGTCGGTGCCGGGCAGCCAGGAAAGCCCGGGAACCCCCCAACCGTGCTCGCGGACCGCCTTGAACGCCCGCTTCTGGTTCTTGCCGATCAGCCGGTCGAGGTACAGGTGGCCGTCCAGATGATCGGTCTCGTGCTGCAGGCAGCGGGCGAAGAAGCCGGTTCCCTCGACCTCGATCGGCTCGCCGTCCTTGTCGAAGCCCTGCACCCGCGCCCAGTCGGCCCGCCCGGTGGGGAAGTTCTCTCCGGGCACGGACAGGCAGCCCTCGCTGTCGTCGTCGGGATCGGGCATGTTGGTCGGAATGGGTGAAGTTTCGATCGTCGGATTGATGATGTAGCCCTTGCGACGCGTGCCACCGTCGGGGCAGTCGTACACGAAGACGCGTCGGTCGTCGCCGATCTGGGTGGCCGCCAGGCCGGCGCCGTGCGCGGCCTCGTTGGTCTCGAACATGTCCTGGATCAGCGTGTCGAGTTCGGGCGTGCCGAACTCGGTGATCGGGCGGGTCGGCTTGTGCAGCACCGGTTCGCCGCAGATCACGATGGGGCGGATGGTCATCGCAACAGGGTACGAAATGCGGCCGGAGCGAATTCGGGACCTTCGGCCCGGTTCAGCAAAGCGGCTTGCGGATGTATGGTGCCTGGCTAGGGCAGGCTAACCAACGGTCGCGCCCCGGGTGCGGTGCCGACGGGCCCGACGCGCTGGTGGGAGGTGTGCATGCTCGCGACGTTCGTCATCGGCCTCCGCGAGGGGCTCGAGGCGGCCCTCATCGTCGGCATCATCGCCGCCTTCCTCAAGCAGAGCAACCGGACGGACGCCATCCGGCACGTCTGGATCGGCGTCGGTGTCGCGGTCGCGATCTGCCTGGGCGTCGGCGTCCTGCTGCAGGTGCTCCGGTCCGACCTGCCCCAGCAGCAGCAGGAGATGCTGGAGTGCGTCGTCGCCGGCATCGCCGTGCTGATGATCAGCTACATGATCCTGTGGATGCGCAAGCACTCCCGGGACCTGCGCAGCAGCCTGCAGAACGCCGCGGGCAGCGCCCTGGCGCGGGGCAGCGCCGCCGCCCTGATCGTGATGGCCTTCCTCGCCGTCATCCGCGAGGGCTTCGAGACGTCGGTGTTCCTGCTCGCCGCGTTCCAGTCCGCGGTATCGCCGCTGGAGGCGGCGATCGGCGTGGTCCTGGGCGTCGGCGTCTCCGTCGCTCTCGGCTACCTGGTCTACCGGGGCGGGATCCGGCTCAACCTGTCCCGCTTCTTCCGGGTCACCGGCGCGGTGCTGGTGCTGGTCGCCGCCGGGCTGGTGATGAGCACCCTGCGGGCGGCGTACGAGGCCGGCTGGCTGGTCGTCGGCCAGCAGCAGGCGCTCGACCTCACCGCGATCGCGCGCCCGGGCTCGGTGCAGGAATCACTGCTGACGGGGATGCTCGGGATCCGCTCGACCCTGCCGGTGGTCGAGGTGGTTGCCTACGTGCTGTACGCGGTGCCGATGCTGCTGGTGGTGTTGTGGCCGCCCCGGCGCACTCCGGGCCCGCGATCGATCGGCAGGATCCTGGTCGGCGCGGCCGTCGCCGCACTGGTGGTCGCGGGCCTGCTGGTCGCGCTGGCCCCGCCCGTGCCGGCGCCGGTGACGACCGTGCAGGGCCCGTTCGCGCTCACCGGTTCCGGCGGCGTCACGGGGACCGGCACGATCCAGCTGACCGGTGACGTCACCGCCGCGACGCTGTCGGTCGAGACGGGCGGGTCGACGACCGCCGGGGTGACCGACCTCACCACGACCGGACATGCCTCGGTCGCGACTACCGGCGGCGCCACGGCCACCGTGACCACCTTTGCCGGCACTCCGATCTCCGCGCCGGTCGATGCCGCCGGCGCACCCGCGACCCTGACCGCGGACCAGATCGCCGAACTGAACGGCGGCCGGTTCCCGGTCGGCGTCCGATCGAGCGAAGGGCCGTTCCGCGCCACCTACTCCGACACGGTGACCCCGACCGTCACGGCCGACCGGGACGCCGGCATCGTCATCGGTCTGCGCATCCGTCTGACCCGCACGGCCCAGGTCGAGGTTCCCGGTCGCACGCCGATCCAGGTCGGCACCGTGCTGGAAACGACCCTGATCACACCGGCCGACGTGGTCGCTCCCGCGCTGGCGCAGGTGGCCGACTTCGAGAGCGACCGGGACATCCACCAGGTGGTGGGCCGGGTGATTCCGGGCCTGCTCGTGGTGTTCGCCGCCGTGTTGCTGGCCTTCGGCCTGCCCAAGCTCCTGCGCCGGCGCCCCCCGGCCGCGCCGGGGGCCACGCCCACATCGCCGGCCGCCCCGGCCACCCCGCCGGCCGAGCGACCGCCGCAGGATCAACCGGATTCCGCGCAAGCGCCGCTGGCCGGGACGGTGCCGCCGGCCGGCCCGTGACGGCCGGCGCGACCGTCCGCCACCCCCTACCCGCCTGATCCGACGGCCGGACCCACCGCGCCGATCGGCGAACCGCGCCCGAACCGATCGCCGATCGACGTCGATCGGCGAGGCCCACTAACCGCACTGCACCCAGCTTGGGGAGATTCATGACACTCCGGACCAATCGACTGATGCCGGCCGTGCTGCTGGCCGTCGGGGCCGTGACGCTGGCCGCCTGCGGGTCGTCGGGCTCGGCCGCGTCGTCCGGCTCGTCGACGCCGGCCTCCGGTGCTCCGTCGGCGAGCGCATCGGATTCCGTCACGCCCGGACAGGTGACGGTCACCGTGACCGATGCCGACGGCTGCGTCACCACCCCGAACACGGTGCCGGCCGGTCAAGTGACCTTCGTGATCACCAACGTCGACGCCGTGGGGGTCACCGAGGTGGAACTGGTCGCCGACCAGCGGATCGTCGGGGAGCGGGAGAACCTCGCGCCCGGCTTCGACAGCACGTTCTCGGCCCGGTTGGACGGTGGCAGCTACGAGATCTACTGCCCGGGCGCGAGCACGGAACGCTCGGCGTTCACCGTGACCGGGCAGGCGGGCGCCCAGGATGCCGACGTGGCCGCCCTGCTGACCCAGGCGACCAAGGACTACGCCACCTACGTCGACGACCAGATCACGTTCCTCATCGTCCCGGTGCAGGCACTGGCGGCCGCGATCAAGGCCGGTGACCTGGCGGCGGCCCAGGCCGCCTACATCAAGGCTCGGCCGTTCTACGAGCGCATCGAACCCGTCGCCGAGTCGTTCCCCGACCTGGACCCGGCGATCGACCTGCGGATCGGGGACGTCGAGCAGGGCACCGAATGGACCGGTTTCCACCCGATCGAGCAGGGCCTGTGGGAAAAGCAGAGCACGGACGGGCTGAGCGGTCTGGCCGACGGGCTGGTCGCCAACGTGCAGAAGTTGCAGCAGGAGGCCGCGAAGCTGTCGGCCGCGACCGCGGCCGGTACCGACGGCGGCTACCAGGCGTTCGAGATCGCCAACGGCTCGGCGACCCTGCTCGACGAGGTGCTGGCGTCGAAGATCACCGGTGAGGAGGAGGCCTACTCCAAGATCGACCTGCTGGACTTCGAGGCCAACGTCGAAGGGTCGCTGCAGGCCTTTGCCACGCTCAAGCCGGCGCTCGACCAGATCGACCCGACGATCGTGCCGCAGATCTCCGCGGCCTTCGACGCGTTGACCACCGAGCTCGCCGCGTTCAAGGACCCGGCGTCGCCGAGCGGCTGGGTCACCTACGACAAGCTCACCGATGCGGACAAGAAGGCCCTGACCGACGCGCTGCTGGCGGCCCAGGAGCCACTGTCGGCGGTGGCGCAGAAGATCACGCAGTAAGGATCGGTGCGGTGACCGGGATGGCACGGACATGACGGAGCAGGGCACCTCCCGGCGGCGGTTCCTCACCGGGGCCGCCGCGGCAGGCGTGGGGGCGGCCGCCGGGTTCGCCGCCGGCTACGGCGTGCGCGGCGTCGCCGACGCGAACGCCGTGCCCGAGGCGGTGGCCGCCGAGATGGCGGCCGTCTCGGACAACGTGGTGCCGTTCTACGGTCCCCGCCAGGCGGGCATCACCACACCCCAGCAGGAACGGCTGATGTTCGCCGCGTTCGACGTCACCACCACCGATGTCGAGGAACTCAGGCGCATGCTGGGCCGCTGGTCGGCGATGGCCGCCCGGATGACCGAGGGCAAGCAGGTCAGCGACTCGCCGACCAAGCCGCAACAGCCACCGTTCGACACCGGCGAGGCGATGGACCTCGGCGCCCATTCGCTGACCATCACCGTCGGTTTCGGTCCCAGCCTGTTCGACGACCGGTTCGGCCTGGCCGACCGTCGACCGCCCGAGCTGACCGCGTTCGGCACCATCCCCGGCGACGCCGTCCTGCGGCCGGAACTGTCCGACGGCGACCTGTGCGTCCAGGCCTGCGCGGACGATCCGCAGGTGGTCTTCCATGCCATCCGCAACCTCGCCCGGGCGGCCCGCGGCACGGCCACCCTGCGCTGGTCCCAGTTGGGCTTCGGCCGCGCCTCGTCCACCGGAGCCGAACAGGTGACGCCCCGGAATCTGATGGGCTTCAAGGACGGCACGCGCAACGTCCGGTCCGACGACACGGCCGCCCTCGACGCGCACGTCTGGGTCGGCGCGGACGGCGCCGCGGCCCCGCAGACCATCGCTCCCGAGCACGAGTGGATGCGCGGGGGGTCGTATCTGGTCGCCCGCAAGATCCGGATGGAGATCGAGTCCTGGGACACCGACCCGTTGGACGATCAGGAGAAGATCTTCGCCCGCTTCAAGGCGACCGGGGCTCCGCTGACCGGAGGCGACGAGTTCACCGATCCGGACTATGACGCGGTCGGCGCGGACGGCCGGCCGGTCATCGACGTCGACGCGCACATCCGGCTCGCCTCGCCGGAACAGAACAACGGCCTGACCATCCTGCGCCGCGGCTACAACTACACCGACGGCCAGGACCCGGCGACGGGCAAGCTCGCGGCCGGACTGTTCTTCATCGCCTTCCAGCGCGATCCGCAGACCCAGTTCAAGGTGCTGCAAACCCGGCTGGGCAAGACCGACCTGCTGAACGAGTACATCGCGCACATCGGCGGGGGCCTGTGGGGATGCCCGCCGGGAGTCAGCGCGCCCGGCGACTGGTTCGGGAAAGCGCTCTTCACCTGATCGTGGCGATCGGGCCCGGTGACCGCTTCCCGGGCCCGTGGATCGTGTTCCTCCTTCCGATGTTGCGCGGCCCGCTTGGCCACGCGCCGACGCGGAATCTCCGGTTTCCCCTTGTGTTCGGTCACCGATACGCCCATCCTGGTGTTGCCCGTTCACACGGATGGGCCAAAAGGGTGTAACGGTGGTTACTCTGTGGTAGAAATGTGGTGTCGACACGTTCAGCACGCCTAGGTGTAGCCCGTTTGGTCCACAGATAGACGCCACACGGGTCACCCACTAACGGAGAGTGATATCGGGTCGGCATCGCATCATCGCGTGACAGAGTCTTGCAGTCGGTCACTGTGCCCGCCTGCGTGGAACGACCAGAGGAGTTTCGGGTGTCGCAGGCTTATGATTCACGGTCGCAGCAGGCCTTCGCTGCGGCCGTGTGCCGCGTGATGCGGGAGTCCAGGCGCCGCCAGAAGCTCACCCAGGCGGAAGTGGCGCAGCGCACCAACGGATTGGTCAGCAAGGCCGCGCTGGCCAACTACGAGACCGGGCATCGATCCCTGCGGGTGGATGTGCTGTGGGTGATCGCGGGTGCGTTGGGTGAGGACCTGGGCGCGTTGCTGTCGGCGGCCGAGCGCAACGTCACCACCCGCCCGTCGCCGTACGGCACCGGTTCGATCACCGTCGATGTCAACGAGGTCATGCTCAGCCCGGACCCCCGGCTGTCGGTGGTGAAGCGCTGGTTCGAACTGCGGGCGAACTCGTCGACCACGATGACCCTCGACGAGGGCGCCATCGCCGCCCTGGCCGCCCTGATGAACGTTCGGCCCGACGAATGCCGGCGTCTGCTGCTGACCAGCAGCCGCGGCCGTTCTCCCCAACCGCACGCGGCCAACGGGGTCTGACCCGTTCCGACGGTGTGACCGGTGCGGCCGGTCACCCGCTGCTCGATCCGCCTGCCCCATTCGGGTGAAGCTGTGATTCCGGCCGATCCGCGGCCGATCCTCGTGCGTCCATGAGACCGTGGCTTGGCGCGGTGTATTCCCGCGCCGCCGGCCGACGCAGCGAGGAAGGACACCCACGGCAGTGAGAGACGAGCCCACCCAGCCGCACGGCGCAGCCGGGAGCGATTCGCCGACGGAAGTCATCCGGATCGGCAATCCGGGCGAAACGACCGAGGTGATCGACCGCAGCCGGCTCGGACGGCCGGGCGCCGTCGCTGCGCAGGCGGCGGCCGATGCGGAGACCGGGGCCGGCGCGGGGTCAGCGGCCGGCGCGGCCGAGGAGACCATCGTGACGGCTCCCGGGTCGCAGCCGCCGATCGATCCGCCCGCCGATCTGCCCACCGATCCGGCTGCGGAGCCGCCGGGATCCGGCCGCCCGCACCGCAACAAGATCATCGCCGCCGTGCTCGGCGGCGCGTTCGCACTGCTCACCGCCTTCTATCTGGTCGACCTGCTCAGCACGTCCGGGACCATCGAACGCAACACGACGGTCGCCGGCGTTGACGTCGGCGGCCTGACGCCGGACGAGGCCGTCGCCCAGCTGACTGCCCGGGCCATGCCGGAGTACACGGCTCCGATGACGGTCGACGTGCACGGCGTCCCGACGACGATCGACCCGACCCAGGCGGGCCTGACCGCCGACGTCGCGGCCACCGTCGAGTCGGTGGGAACCCGATCGGCCAACCCGTTCGTGCGGCTGAGCTCCTTCTTCACCTCGACCGACCGGCCGCTGGTGGATGACGTCGACCAGACATCGCTGACCGCCGTCCTCGAACAGATCGCTGCGCAGACCGACCTCGCCCCGGTCGAGGGGTCGGTGACCGTCGAAAACGCCCAGGTGGTGACGGTCACCCCGGTGACCGGTCGCAATCTCGACGTGCCCGGTTCGGTCGATGCCGTCACGCAGGCGTGGATCGCCGACGGGCCGGGCGGCCTCGACGGGCTGGTCCTGCCGGTGTCGGCGACACCGGTGCGGGCCTCGGCCGACGGGACCGAGGCGGCGGCCGCGCAGGCGCGGACCATCCTGTCGGCGCCGCTGACGCTGACCGGCGGTGGGACGACCGTCGAGGTGCCTGTCGCCGACATCGCCGCCGGGACCACCATTACCCCGGACGCCGCCGACGGGTTCGTGGTGTCGGTGGATGCGGCGGCGGCGCTCAAGCCCGTCACCCCCGCCATCGATGCCACCCAGAGCGACCCGCTCGACGCCAAGATCGTGATTTCCGGGGGCGCGCCGGTCGTCGAGCCCAGCGCGCCGGGCCGAGCCGTTGATTGGCCGGCCGTGGAGAGCGCGGTCGGGGCGGCCGTGCTGACCCCGGACCGCACCGTCGAGCTGTCATACCGGCTCAGCGACCCGACGTTCACCACCGAGCAGGCCAACGCCCTGGGGATCAAGGAGGTGATCGGCGAGTTCACCACCGGCGGGTTCGCCGCCGCATCCGGGGAGAACATCCGGGTGGTCGCCGAGAAGGTGAACGGGGCCATCGTGCAGCCGCATTCGACCTTCGGCCTGAACGAGTTCACCGGGCCCCGGGGGACCGCGCAGGGCTACGTGCCGGCGGCGATCATTCAGGAGGGCGCCCTGTCCACCGCCGTCGGCGGCGGCATCAGCCAGTTCGCGACGACCACCTACAACGCCGCCTATTTCGCCGGGATGGGCGACGTCACGCACACCCCGCACTCCTTCTACATCTCGCGGTATCCGGCGGGCCGGGAGGCGACGGTGTTCGACGGCGAGATCGAACTGGCCTTCTCGAACGACTACGACACGGGCGTGCTGATCGAGACGATCTGGACGCCGTCCGACATCACCGTGCGGCTCTGGGGGACCAAGCACGTCGAGGTCGAATCGATCTCATCGGACCGGTTCAACTACACCTCGGCGCCGGTGATCGTGAAGCCGTACGGCACCTCCTGCTCACCCTCCGGCGGCAGCTCCGGGTTCAGCATCGTCAACACGCGGGTGATCAAGGACTTGGCGGGCAACGAGATCCGGCGCGAGGACTTCACCACCGTCTACAACGGGCAGCAGAACGTGATCTGCTCGCCGCCGCCGGCCGCTCCGACGACGGCCGCCCCCGCCGCGCCGGCGGCCGACGCCCCGGCCGCGGACGCGCCCGCCGGGGGCTGACCGGTCCGGGGTCGACCCGCTCGGCGACGGCGGACGCGCCCGCCGGGGGCGAACCGGTCCGGGGTCGACCCGCTCGGCGGCCGCGGATGCGTGCTCGGCCCGGGTGCGTGCTCGGCCGGGCGGCGTTCAGGGCCCGGCGGCGCGAGCGACGACGGCGCGCGGATCGGCCGCCCCGGTGACCACGCCGTCCGGTGCCCGCAGGATCGCGTGCGCGTGGCCGGCGGGGTCCGCGTTCTCCCGCACGGCATGACCGCGCCGGCGCAGGCCAGCCGCCCAACCGGTGGGCGCGCCGGCTTCGAGCGAGACGACATCCTCGGCGGCGCCGCCGGTCCAGGTGTCGAAGCCGCCGGTGCCCAGGAACCAGCGGGGCGCGCCGACGGCTGCGCCGGGCGATTGCCCGTTGCGCAGCAGGCGGGTGAGCAGCTGCAGCACGATCTGTGGCTGGCTGTCGCCGCCCATGGTGCCCACCACCGCCCGCAGGTCCCCACCGGTGTCGGTGACCAGGGCCGGCGCGAGGGTGTGCGGCGGGCGCCGCCCCGGTCCGTACTCGGCCGGGTGACCTGGCTCGAGGGTGAACCCCAGACCGCGGTTCTGCAGGAAGATGCCGGTGCCCGGGACGACCAGATGCGCACCCCAGCCGGCGGCGTTGGAGTTGATCAGCGAGACTCCCCGGCCGTCCCGGTCGACGGTGCACAGGTAGGTCGTACCGCCCGCGGCGGCCGGCGCCTGCGGGGCGGTGCGCCGCTGCGAGTCGATGGCGGCCCGGCGCGGCATGAGCCGGTCGGGCCCGGTCAGGGCGTTTCCGTCGGCATCTTCGTGCAGCACCGCGGGCCGGTCGTGACCCGCCCAGCGGGCGGCCTCGATCAGCAGGTGCGGCCACCCGGGGTCGTCCGGATCGTCGGGCAACGGCAGCTCGTCGGCGATCCAGGCCGCCGCCGGAATGAGGTACCCCTGTGACGGCGGCGGCGTCGTCCACACCATGTGGTTCCATGCCGCAAGGCCCACCGGCCGTTCCCAGCGGGCGTGCGACCGGGTCAGGTCGTCGGGTGTGAACAGTCCTCGGCCGAGCGCGACCAGGCCCGCGCCGAAGGCACCGCCATAGAAACCGTCCCGGCCGTGCTCGGCGATCGCGGCCAGGGCGGTGCCGACGAGCGGGCGGGTGACCGGGTCACCGGGACGCAGCCCGCCGGGCCGGTCGTAGTCGTCGGCCCCGGGCAGGCCGGCGATCCGGGCGGCGGCCGCGGCCAACGGTGGCGAAGCGGCAAACCCGTCGTTCGCGTGGCGCCGCGCCGGTTCGAGCAGGTCGGCCAGGGGGAGCCGGCCACAGCGTTCATGCAGGGCCAGCCAGCCGTCGACGCAACCGGGCACGGTGACCGTCCGGATGTCGTCACGGCGAGGCAGCTGCCGGTGGCCTTCGGCACGCAGCCGGTCCGGGTCGGCGCCGGACCCGGCCGCGCCCACCGCGACCAGGGCCTGCGGCTCGCCGGCGCCGTGGGCGTCGTGGACCAACGCGAACAGGTCGCCGCCCAGACCGCACAGGTGCTGGGCGGTCACCGCCAGGACCGCGTTGGTCGCGATCGCGGCGTCCGCCGCGCTCCCGCCGGCGTCGAGGACGTCGACCCCGGCGGCCGTCGCGCGCGCGTCGACCGAGCACACCATGCCCCGGTCGCCGGTGACCGTGCCGTCCACGTCCATCCCCCGACCGTACTGACCCGCCGACCGCCCTGATCCCCGCCGAGTGTGCAGGAGCGGTCCCTCTTGCTCGGCGCGCGACACCCGGACCACGTGCGGACCGTTACGCTAGCCGCGCGCCTCCGTCCGGACTCCGGTGCCGAAGCGCAAGCCGCCGTGGCGCAATTGGTAGCGCACCCGACTTGTAATCGGGCGGTTAGGGGTTCAAGTCCCCTCGGCGGCTCTCGGCGAGTCGTGATGCCCCGGCCGGCGATGCGGCCGCCGGCCGGGCCCGGATGTGGACCCAGGTCCTCCCGATGCGTCGACCGTTTGTCGATCCGCGCTGTCCGGTGTACCGGCCGGTCGGGGGACGGTGCCGATTCCGCCTCTCCCCGAACATTTCTCCTCACCGGTCACCGGCAGGTCGGCGCCGTCCTCGCCGGAGGGCGCGCCCGCCCATCAGCGCGGAAGCCGACACCGGGGCTGACAGCGTCCCGCTCCGGGAAAGTACGCAACGACCCGGCGGTCGACACCATCGACTCCCAGGGCGATCGCCGGGGTGGGGTCAGGTCCGGCCAGCGGCGTCGAGGATCATCAGGGCCGCATGCAGCGACGTCCGCGATTCGACGGTGTCCAGCGGGACGCCCAGGATCCGTTCGATGCTGCCGAGCCGGGCGTACAGGGTCGGCCGGGACAGGCCGGCCAGCCGCGCGGTGTCCGTCTTGGACCCGCCGGAGCCCAGGTACGCGCGCAGGACTGCCATCAGGTGCTCGCCGGTGCGGGCGTCGTGATCGAGCAGCCGGCCGAGCTCGGTCTCGGCGAAGGCCTGCACCCGGTGATCGGTGCGCAGCAGGGCGAACAGGCCGGGCAGCCGGACGTCGGCCGAGCGGAAGAGTCGCCGGCGACCGGGCATCGTCGTGCCGACCTCGGCGACGTGCTCGGCCTCCACGAGGCCGCCGGCCGCGGTGATCAACCCGGCCGCCGCGGCCGCTGTCCCGGCCGCCCAGTCCGCCAGACCCGGCCGGCCGGCCAGCCGGTCCGCCAGCCCTGCGCAGACGGCGTCGAGCGAGCGGTCGACGGCGGTCGGGTACGGGCAGGTCAGCAGCAATGCCACCGTCCCCGCGCGGCGGATGGAGCCGAGCGCGGTGAGCCCGGCCGAGCTGACCGCCTGGCGCGCGGCAGCGAGGACCCGCCGGTCCGTGGCGCCCTGGGCGATCACGTCACCCGACCCGCGGGGAATCCTGATGACCAGCGGCACGTATCGGGAGCTGACCGCGAGGCCCAGGGCGCCCGCGCGGGCGATCGCCTCGGCCTCCTCGGTGATCCGACCGCTGACCAGATCGTCCAGCAGTCCGCCCAGGGCCTGCACCAGCAGGGCGTCCCGGTCCTGTTCGAGCATCCTTTGCAGCTGCAGCGACTGGGCCGCGCGTTCCAGCACCATCCGGGCCCGACCGGGTTCACCGGGTTCACCGGGCAGCACCAGCCGGCCCCACCCCTCGGCCCCGTCGCCGACCGGAACGCGGGTCCAGCCGTCCGCGCCCGAATGTCGCCGGGACCGATCGGCCCAGCCGTCGAGCAGGGCGGCGGCCCCGCTCCCGGCCCGGCAGAACGCCAGGACGTGCCGGTTCAGGTCCTCGAGAACAACTGGTGTGGCGAGGATTTCGGATGCCTTGGTGACGATGTCGGTCGGCGACGCCCGGCCGATGTTCAGTGAGGTGAACGCCTCGTGCACGGCCCGGGCGAATTGCAGCTCGTCGTACCGGTCGGCCACGATCATCCGGTGCACCAGTTCGGTGACGTCGACGAACCGGATGGGCCGGTCCAGTGCGATCACCGGCAGCGCCAACTCGTCGGCCAGCCGGTGCACGCCAGGGGGTAGCTGTGACACGTGCAGGCCCAGCTCGACGATCAGGGCGGCCACGTCCAAACCGGCCAGCATGCGGAGGTAGGCCTCGACCCGATCGGGGCTTCCGGCCAGCGTCAGGCCGGTGCTCATCACCAGCTCACCGCCTTGCAGCATTCCGGTCAGGTCGGCGGTATCGCTCAGATGCACCCAGCGGATCCGCCGGTCCAGGCGGGCGGACCCGCCCACCACCCGCGGCGCGCCGGCCGCCACCACGGGCAGCGCGAGCACCTCGCGCACCGTGGGAATCACCGACACAGTGTAAAGAATTCTGCGCCCGCTTTGACGGACTGACCGCACTCGCTCTGGCAGGGTGCTGGTCAAGGGATTGGCACGGACGAGATTCAGCGAGGACGCTCACGTGGTCAGTACGGCTCAGCCGCTCATCGTGCACTGGTCGAACAACAAGCCGTTTCCCGGCAGTGGGACCGCCACCGCGCCCGTGACGAACCCGGCGACCGGGCAGGTGACCGGCCGGGTCGCGCTGGCCGGTGCCGAGGATGCCCGCGCGGTCATCGACGCCGCCGCGGTGGCTTTCCCCAACTGGCGGGACACCTCGCTGGCCCGGCGCACCCAGGTGCTGTTCACGTTTCGCGAGTTGCTGCAGGCCCGCAAGGGGGAGCTGGCGGCGATCATCACGAGCGAGCACGGCAAGGTCCTGTCCGATGCCGCCGGTGAGGTCGCCCGCGGACAGGAGGTCGTTGAGTTCGCCTGCGGTCTGAGTCATCTGATGAAAGGATCGTTCACCGAGAATGCCTCGACGGGCGTCGATGTGCACTCGGTGCGGCAGCCGCTCGGCGTCGTCGGGATCATCTCGCCATTCAACTTCCCCGCCATGGTGCCGATGTGGTTCTTTCCGATCGCCATTGCGACCGGGAACACCGTGGTGCTCAAGCCGTCGGAGAAGGACCCGTCGGCGGCGCTGTGGATCGCCGAACTCTGGGCCGAGGCCGGCCTGCCGGACGGTGTGTTCAACGTCCTGCAGGGTGATCGGCAGGCGGTCCAGGCGCTCCTGACACACCCCGCTGTGCAGGCGATCTCGTTCGTCGGCTCGACCCCGATCGCCCGCTACGTCTATGCCACCGGCACGGCCGACGGCAAGCGGGTGCAGGCGCTCGGCGGCGCGAAGAACCACGCGGTCGTGCTGCCCGACGCCGACCTCGAGCTGGCCGCCGACGCGCTGGTCAACGCCGGGTTCGGCTCGGCCGGCGAGCGGTGCATGGCCGTCTCCGTCGCCGTCGCGGTCGGCCCCGTCGCCGACGAACTGGTGGCTCGGGTGGCCGAGCGGGCCCGTGCGATCCGGACCGGTGACGGCACCCGCGACTGCGACATGGGCCCCATGGTCACCGCGGCGCACCGGGACCGGGTGGCGGGGTACATCGCCGCCGCGGAGTCCGCCGGCGCCCGCGTGGTGGTCGACGGCCGGGAGGTACAGGCCGACGGGGCGGCCGGTGGCTTCTGGCTCGGCCCCACCCTGCTGGACCACGTCACCCCGGACATGAGCTGCTACACCGACGAGATCTTCGGCCCGGTGCTGTCCGTCGTCCGCGTCGAGAGCTACGACCAGGCGCTGGAACTGGTCAATGGCAACCCCTACGGCAACGGGACCGCCATCTTCACCAACGACGGGGGTGCGGCCCGCCGCTTCCAGAACGAGGTGCAGGTCGGCATGGTGGGTATCAACGTACCGATCCCGGTGCCGGTGGCCTCGTACAGTTTCGGTGGGTGGAAGGACTCGCTGTTCGGCGACACCCACGCGCACGGTGCCGACGGCGTGCACTTTTTCACCCGTGGCAAGGTGATCACCTCCCGCTGGCCCGATCCCGGCGCCGGTGGGATCAACCTCGGCTTCCCGCGAAACATCTGAGAACTGGAGCGCCGCGATGACCGCCTTGATCGAACCCGCCGTGGGACCGAACGGTGCCGCCGACCATCTGTGGATGCACTTCAGCCGCATGGGCACCTTCGCCGACAAGCCGGTACCGGTCATGGAGCGGGGTGACGGTGCCTACCTGTGGGACACCAACGGCCGCAAGTACCTTGATGCGTTGTCCGCGCTTTTCGTGGTGCAGGCCGGTTACGGTCGCGACGAGATCGCCGCCGCGGCCGACAAGCAGACCCGCACGTTGCCGTATTTCCCCGTGTGGTCGTACGCCACCCCGCCGGCGATCGAACTGGCCGATCGGTTGGCCGCGCTGGCCCCCGGTGATCTGAACAAGGTGTTCTTCTCCAGCGGTGGCAGCGAAAGCGTCGAGACCGCGTGGAAGGTCGCCAAGCAGTACTTCAAGCTGACCGGGAAGCCGAACAAGACCAAGGTGATCAGCCGGTCGGTGGCCTACCACGGCACCACCCAGGGGGCGCTGTCCCTCACCGCGGTGCCCGGCTTCCAGATCCCGTTTGCCCCGCTGGTGCCGGGCGCCGTCAAGGTCCCGAATACCGACTTCTACCGCGCACCGGAACACCTCGCCGACGACGAGAAGGCCTTCGGTCGTTGGGCCGCCGACCAGTTCGAGCAGGCGATCCTGATGGAGGGTCCCGACTCGGTCGCCGCGGTGTTCGTCGAACCGGTGCAGAACGCCGGCGGTTCGTTCCCGCCGCCGGCGGGTTACTTCGAACGGTTGCGCGAGATCTGCGACATCCACGACGTTCTCCTGGTCTCCGACGAGGTCATTTGCGCCTACGGCCGGCTCGGCACCATGTTCGGCTGCCAGAAGTTCGGCTATCAACCGGACATCATCACCAGCGCCAAGGGTTTGACGTCCGGTTACGCCCCCTTGGGTGCGGCGATCATCTCCGACCGGATCTTTGAGCCCTTCGGCTCCGGAACCGTCACCTTCCCGCACGGCTACACCTTCGGCGGTCACCCGGTCGCCTGCGCCGCCGCCCTGGCCAACCTCGACGTGTTCGAGTCCGACGACCTGCTGGGCAACGTACTGCGCAACGAGGGCGCGCTGGGCGCGACGCTCGGCAAGCTCAGGGACTTGCCGATCGTCGGCGACGTCCGCGGCAACGGCTACTTCTGGTCCGTCGAGCTGGTCCGCGACCAGGCGACGAAAGAGCCGTTCACCCGGGCCGACTGCGAGCGCGTCCTGCGGGGCTTCGTCGCCCCGGCCATCTTCGAGGCCGGCGTGTACTGCCGGGCGGACGACCGGGGCAACGCTGTGGTTCAGTTCGCGCCGCCGCTGATCTGCGGCCAAGCCGAGTTCGATCAGATCGAATCCGCCCTGCGATCGGTGCTGGCCGACGCCTGGACCAAGCTGTAGCGAGCCCCGTCCGAGGCCAGGTGGCCCGCGCCGCCCCCCCCGCAACCTCACAAGTCCCGCATGGCCGCTCTCGTCGTCGTGTCCCCCAGCGAGATCAACCAGCCCGAGTCCCAGGCGCAGGGCCTGCCGTTCACCGACCCGGCGGCCCTGCTCGCTGCTGAGGTTCGCGTGTTGTCGGGGTGCCCGTGGCTGCCCTCGTCCGCGCGGCAAGGGCGGGTGCCGTCGGGGTGTCCCGTGCGGGTCTGTTCATTGCGTGATCCGACGGCGCTGTTCATCGTGTCATGCGACGGGCCTTTCAGGGTGCTCCGCGACGGATCTGGACCGTCAGCCCCTCCGCGGCGGGCGGGACCCCGGTTCCGCCGGTCGGCGCGACCCGGCCGCGGGCGAAGTGCCACGGCCCGCCCAGGGCGGAGAGCGGCCAGGCCCCGGAGACGCCGGGGATGACCACGATCGGCCCCGAGGTCTCGGCGCGATGGGCGCCGACCCGGCTGAGGCCGCCGGTCAGGTCGCCAGGGGTCGTGGAGACACTCGCCGGGGCGAGCACGGCGCGCGCAGCCAACGCCATGGCCCGGCCCGTCGGGTACCGGTCGTCGGGCTTCTTCGCCATCGCGGTGACCACGACATCGTCGAGCCCGGGCGGGAGCGAGCGCACCCGATCGCTGGGCCGCGGGATCGCCCCGTCCAGATGGCCGTACACCCGCGCGGCGGGCGTCTCGCCCGGGTACGGCACCGAGCCGGTGAGCAGCTTGTAGAGCACGCACCCGAGGGCGTAGATGTCGGACCGGGTGTCCGGCTGCAGGCCGCGGATCTGCTCGGGTGCCGAGTAGTCCAGGGTGCCGAGCACGTCGCCGGTCGCCGTGACGCCCGGGCCGCCGCCGATGGGCTTGGCCACCCCGAAGTCGGAGAGGAAGACCCGTTCCGGCTCGTCCTCATCCTCGGCGGCACACAGCAGGATGTTCGCCGGTTTCACATCCCGGTGCAGCAGCAGGTGCCGATGCGCGTAGTCCAACGCGGAGGCGATCTTGCTGACGATCCGGACGGCCCGGTCCGGCGGCATGCCGTCGGGCGTATGCGCGAGCGCCCGTTCGGCGTTCGTGCCGTCGACGTAGCGCATGCTGATCCACAGCTGGCCCTCGTAGACGCCGCAGTCGTGCACCGGAACGATGTTGGGGTGGTCAAGCTGGGCAGCCAGCTGACCCTCCCGTTCGAACCGCTTGACGAACATGGGGTCGGTGCTGAGCTCGGCCTTGAGCAGCTTGAGCGCGTCGTACCGGGGCAGCCGGGGGTGCCGGACCAGGTACACCGAGCCCATGCCCCCAGCGCCCAGCTCGCGCTCGACGGTGTATCCGGCAAAGACGTCACCCGGGCGCAACGACATGCCCGTATCTTGCCAGGGATGGGTGTTGCCGCTCCAGGCCCGGCCGGGCCGGGCCGGCCTCGATACAGTGACGCGATGCCCAGCGTCCGAGTGGCTCGCGCCGGTTCCGCGCACCCGTGCGGGCGACGGCGGGACGACGACCGGGCTGCGCGTCGTCCGACGGCCGGCCGCGACGGGCACCGGGTCCGGCGATCGGTCCGTCGCGCGGGAGGTGCTGACCGGTGATCCGGGCCACCGTCGCCGTCTGCACCCGGAACCGGGCCGCGTTGCTGGCCGGTTGCCTGGCGTCACTGGATACCCAGGTGCACGAGCCGGACGCCGTCGAGGTGCTCGTCGTGGACAACGGTTCCACCGACGGCACCGCCGACTTGCTGCGCCGCTGGTCGTCGCGAGAGCCGTTGCGACGCTGGGTGAGCGAGCCACGGGTCGGGCTGTCGAACGCGCGGAACACGGCCTTGCACGCCGCTGGGCGCGAGGTGGTGATCTTCCTGGACGACGACGCGTTGGTCCCGCCCACCTGGGCGGCCGCGCACCTGGCCGGTTACCGGCCCGGGGCGGGCGTCGGCGCGATCGGCGGTCCGGTGGGCCTGGACTGGCCGACCGGCCGGCCCGGCTGGGTCGTCGACGAGTTGACGCAGTGGTACAGCGCCCTCGATCTGGGCGACGAGCCCGGGCCGTACCCGAACGACCACGGTCCGTACGGCACCAACATGTCGGTGTGGCGGTCCGCCGCGCTGGGCGTCGGCGGGTTCGACGCGCAGTTCGGACGGCGCGGCCGCCGGCTGCTTTCCGGGGAGGAGCGGGACCTGAGCCGCCGGCTGGTGCAGGCCGGCTGGCAGCTGCGCTACGAGCCGACCGCCGCCGTCGTCCAGCAGGTGCTGCCCGACCGCATCCACCGGAGCTGGCTGTTCCGCCGAGCGTGGGCGCAAGGCGTCAGCGACGCCCGGTTCGATCTGCTGCGGTCGGCCGGGACCCGACGCGGCCGGCTCACCCGGGCCCGCACCGAGATCGCCGCATCGACCGAGCAGTTGAGCCGGGCCCGGGCCGGCGAGCACGGACCCGACCTGCCCCGGGTGACCTTCGCCCTGGCGCGCGCCGGCGCGGCCGGCGAGTTCGTCCGCACCGCCGTCGTCGGCGTGCCGAGTCCCGCGCGGGCCACCCGGTGAGCGACCGGCCCCGCGGCCTGTCGGTGTGCTGCCTCACCGGCCACGACCCGCGCCTGGTCGCCGCGATCCTGGACACGGTGCGCGAGGTCGCCGACGAGATCGTCGTCGCCGTGGACAGCCGCGTCGATCCTCGCCGGCTGGGGCCGCTGGCGCAGGTCGCGGATGTGCTGGTGCGGTTCGAATTCACCGACCCGCCCGAGCTGGCCCGGCCGTGGCTGGTCGGACTGTGCCAGTTCGACACCGTCCTGATGATCGACGGTGACGAGGTGCCCGGCGCCGAGTTGCGGGCCGCGCTGCCCGGCCTGGTCGCCGATCAGGGGGTCGTTCAGTTCCGGCTCGTCCGTCGATGGTGCTTCCCGGACGTCGACAGCTGGCTGGCCGAGCGGCCGTGGTGGCCGGACCACCAACGGCGGCTCCTGCGGACCGGCCCCGATCTCGACTTCGACCTGCGGATGCACGGCGGAGTACGGGAGGCGCTCCCCGCAAGGTACGTGCCGGAGCCGCTCTACCACCTGGCCTGCGTGCTCCAGCCGTTCGCCCAGCGCCGGGCACGGGTCCGCGAGTACGAGCGCGCCCGGCCCGGCCTGCGCGCCGTCGGTGGTGGCCCGATGAACGACACTCTTTATGTTCCGGAGCATTTCGCCACCCTGCGGCCCGTCCCGACACCGCCGGAGGACGCTGAGCGGCTGGCCCGGGTGCTCGCCGCCACCCAGCAACCGGAGCATGCCACCACCGCCGAGGTGCCGCTGGTCGGCGCCGCGGAGATCGCCCGGCACCACCCGGTCGACGAGGCCGAGATCGACGGGTACGCGGCCAGCGCGCACATTGTCGAGGTGGATCGGCGGACCGAACCCGGCAACGACACGCTGGTCGTCGTCGACGTGCGCAACCCGGGTCCCCGGGCGTTGCCGTCGCGCGACACCCGCGGCTGGCAACTTCGGGTGGGTGCCCGACTGGTCGAACCGGGCACCGACCGGCCCGTGCTGCCCTGGGCCCTCACCCCGCTGCCGTGCGACGTCCCGTCCGGGGCCGCCCGGCAGCTGGAGGCGCTCGTCCGGATTCCGGCCGTTCCGGGCCGCTTCGAGCTCGTCGTGGATCTGGTCAACGAGCGCGGCCGTTGGTTCGATCGACCCGAACGGGCCGAGCTGATTGTCGCGACCCGGTGGGGCCGCTACGCGGCGGACATCCTGCCGCGCGACGAGTGGGCGGAGCAGGGGAGCCGGCAATGACCGTGACGACAGTCATCGATGTTTCGGCGGCCGCGGCCGCTCTGGCGCAGGCGCTCTCGCCGGTCGTCGTCATCCCGGTGCACGATTCCTACGACGACGCGGTCCGCTGCCTGGAGTCGGTTCTCGCCCACACCTGTCCGGACAACGCGATTCTCGTCGTCGACGATGCCGGCCGAGATCATCGGCTGGTCGATCGACTGACCGCCCTGGCCGACCGGATCACCCGTGAGGTCGTCATTCTCGAGCACCGGACCAATGAGGGTTTCGTCCGGTCGTGCAACGAGGCGTTCGCGGCGACCCCCGGACGGGACGTGGTGCTGGTCAACAGCGATGTCGTCGTCGGCCCACATTGGTTGGAACGGATGGTGGACGCCGCCGATTCCAGCGACCTGGTGGCGACCGTGACCGCCCTGTCCAACCACGGCTCCATCGTGTCGGTGCCCTACCGCAACCACCCGGTACGCACCCTGCCGGCCAACCTGTCCGTCGACGAGGCCGCCCGTCGGGTGGCCGCCGGATCGCTGCGGCTGCGACCGCACCTGCCGACCGGCGTCGGGCACTGCCTGCTCATCCGGCGGGCCGTGCTCGACCTGATCGGACCGTTCGACGAGGCCTTCGCGCCCGGTTACGGCGAGGAGGTCGACTTCTGTCAACGTGCTGTGGCGCATGGCTTCCGGCACATCGCCGCGGACGATGTGTTCGTCTTCCACCGCGGCGGGGCCAGCTTTGGCGACCGGTACGAGGTGCTGGCCCGCCGGGCCCGGCACGAAGCAGTGGTCCAGGCGCGCTATCCGTGGTTCGAGCCGTGGGTGCACCGGGTCGAGCGGGACCGGGCGTCCGACCTGGCCCACGCCGTCGCGGTCGCCCGCCGGTCGCTGCTCGGGTACACCGTGGGCATCGACGCGCTGTGCCTGGGCCCGAGCACCTCGGGCACCCAGGTCAACACGATCGAGACGATCCGGGCACTGGCTGCTCGCCGCGAGATCGACCGGCTGGTCGCCTTCGTGCCGTTCGAGACGCCGGCCGTCGTGCGGGCCTTGCAGATCGAACTCCCGGCAGTGGATTTCGTCGGCATCCGGACACCCAGCGAGGTGCCCGAAGGCGTCGTCGACGTCATGTACCGGCCCTACCAGGTGCGCGAACCGGCCGAGCTGGTGTTCCTGCACCGCGCGGGCGAACGCTTCGTGATCAACCAGCTCGACGCCATCGCCTTCGACAACCCGGCCTATTTCACCAACCACGACTCCTGGTCCGCCTACCGTGATCTCACCCGTCTCGCGCACGAACTCGCCGGTGGCATCGCCTTCCTCAGCGATCACGCCCGGGCGGCCTGCCGGGCGACCGGGCTGGGCCGGGAGGGGCAGCCGTCCGCGGTGGTGTCCTGCGGTACCGACCACCCGCTCGGCCCGGTCGCCGATCCCGTGTCCGGAGTTGCCGGCGACGCCGGGTTCCTGCTCGCCGTCGGGGCCGCGTACCGGCACAAGAATCGCGACTTCACCCTGCGGGTCTGGGCCGAGTTGCGTCGGCGGGGTTGGGCCGGCCGCCTCGTGCTGGCCGGGCCCACCCCGCCCCACGGGAACTCACTGACCGCCGAGGCCGAGCTGTTGCTCGGCGATCCCGACCTGCGCGGTCAGGTCACCGACCTCGGTGAGGTGAGCGAGGGCCAGAAGCGTTGGTTGTACGAGCATGCCGGATTGGTGCTGTATCCGTCGACGGTCGAGGGCTTCGGGATGGTGCCGTTCGAGGCCGCCCGGTACGGGACGCCCACCATCTGCTCCCGCCGGGGAAGCCTGGCCGAGCTGCTGGGTGACCGGATTCCGGCGCTGGACGGCTTCGACCCGGTCGGCGCGGCGGATCTGGCCTGGAAGCTGTTGCACGACAGCGCCGCCGCCGCCGCGCTGACCGCCGCGCTGGCCGAGCGCGCGGCCGAGCACACGTGGGCGGGGGTCGCCGAACGGCTGGTCGCGCTGTTCGACGAGGCCCTGCGCCAGCCGCGGCGGCGCGTCCTCAGCCTGGACGGCGACGGTGTCGTACCGGTCGCGGTCGGGCCGGGTGTGGAACACCGGCCCACTGCCGGGTCCCGGCGACTGGAGAATCTGGTGCTGGGGGTCAGTGGCCGGCCGACCCTCAAACGCATGCTGTCCCCGGACGGTTCGCGTCGCCAACAGGCGGCGCGGGACGTCATCGAGGTGGCCCGTCGCCGGTTGCGATGACCGTGGCGGTCACTCGGTGGCGAACGGCCCCCAAGCGGGATGCCCGTCCCAGTCCTTGTTGTCGGTGATCGGCTTCTTGCCGGCACCGGCAACATCCATCACCCAGATGTCGGCTCCGGTGTCCGCCTTGTGCACGAAGGCGATGGCGCCGCCGTCGGCCGACCATGACGCGTCCTCGTCGGGGCCGGCCAGGTCGGCGGTCAAGTTGGTCGGTGCACCCACCGCGCGCCCGGCGGAATCGATGGCCAGCGAATAGATGTCGGACGGAGCGGATTGGGTGGTGCGGGTGAAGGCGATGCGCTGGCTGTCCGGTGCCCAGGTCGGGTCCGCGTCGGTGTCCGGGCCGTCGGTCAGCTGGGTCTCCGCCCCGCCGTCCGGAGCCACCCAGTACAGGTTCTGCACGCCGGACGCGTTGGACCAGTAGACGATCCGCCGGCCGTCCGGCGACCAGGCCGGATCCGCCTCGGTGGCCGGCGAGTTGGTCAGCCGGGTCAGCGGACCCAACCGCGGCGGCTTGTCGCTGAATTCGAAACTGGCGGTGTACAGGTCGGTCTGGCCATCGATCGCACTGGCGAAGACCAGGGTGGTGCCGTCCGGGGACCAGCTCGGCCGGGCGTCGGGGGCCAGCTCGGTGGTGAGCGCGATGTCCCCGGTGCCGTCCGCGGCGACGATGTGCAGCTCGGACTGCAGCCCGCGGATCCGGATGTAGGCCACCGACCTGCGGTCCGGGCTGATCGCCGGCAGGTAGTCGTCCACGCCCGGGACGTTGACCAGCCGCTTCTTGCCGCTTCCGTCGCTGCCTTGCATCGTCCAGACGTCCATGTTGTCGTTCTGCCGGCTCGCGAACGCCAGCTCGGAATCGGGAAGTGGCAATGCGGACTTCGGCAGGGCCCGGACGTCGCTGGACAGGGAGCTGGTCGGTCCGGTCGGGCTCGTGGGGGCGGACGCAGCCGACGTGGGGCCGCCGCCGCCCGCCTCGCTGCCTCCGCGGGTCAGCAACACCGCCGTGGTGCCACCGATCACCAGGACGGCGACCGCGGCGGCGATCGGCAGCCACCGGCGCCGCCTGACCGGAGCGGCCGGCGCACCGCCGGGTGAACCGGCGGGCGGGTGGGCCGGCGGACCGTTGGGCGGACCCGCCGGCACCCGGCCCGGCGGCGCGACCGGCGGCGTGGGCAGGTTGGCCGGTGACATCGGATTGGTGTGCTGCGGTCGGGTGAGCGGACCGCCCGTCGCCCGCTGGTAGGCGGTCAGCGCCGCACCCAGGGCGATCGAGTGTTTGGGGTGGGCGTCCACCGCGACCGGTACCCGCAGGGTCTGTTCGACCAGTTGCCCGACCAGCGGGATCCGTGACGAACCACCGACCAGCAGGACGGCGCGGAGCCGCTCGGGCGGCACCCCGGCCGACCGCAGGACTCGCTGTAGCGCGTCGATGCTGACTCGCACCGATGGCTCGATCATCGATTCGAACTCGGCCCGATGCAACCGGACGTCGGTCTGGCACCCGGGCACGGCGACCCGGATGACGGTGTCCGTGTCGCTGGACAACGCCTCCTTGGCTTCGACGCAGTCCCGGCGGACCTGCAACAGGGCCGCCATCGTCGTCGGGTCGGTCGGGTCGAGCGCCCGCAACCGACCGTCCGTCGCCGCGTCGACGAACGAGAGCACCGCCTCGTCGAAGTCGATCCCGCCGAGTCGCTCGATGCCCTCGGACGGTGCCGGCAGCTCCCAACCGCTGCCGGTGCGTCTCAGCACCGCCGCATCGAAGGTGCCGCCACCCAGGTCGTACACGGCGACCAGATCACCGGGCTCGAGCCGTTCGGTGGAGGCGTAGAAGGCGGCGGCGGCCTCCGGTTCGCTCATCAGCGAAACGGGCCCCAGCTCGTCCAGCCCGGCGATCCGGATGGCCTGCCACAGGCACTCGGTCTTGTACCGGCCCCAGTTGGCCGGGTGGGTGACCACGACGTGGTCCGGTGGCCCCGTTTCGAGGGCCACCACCTCCTGGACCACCGCCCGCAGCACGATTGCGGTGAGCGTGTCGGCCGAGACCGGGGCGCCGCCGACCAGCAGCGGCACCTGATCACCGACGCGACGCTTGAATTCCCGCACCACCCGTGGCGGGTCGGTGGCCGACCGGCGTACCGCGGGATCGCCGACGAGCACGGTCCGGTCGGCGGCCAGGTAGACGACCGACGGCGCGCTCCAGCCCCGGTTGCCCAGCGGCGCGATCTCGGCCCGCCCGTCCCGGCAGATGCCGACGGCGGTGTACGTCGTCCCGACGTCCACGCCCAACGTGTAACCCACGGCCTCCTGCTTCTCGGCCCGCGCCGCCGGCGGATCCGACGGGTACGTCCGGCTCATCGTAGGGGTCGGGGCCGGTCCGGGTGGTCGTGCCGAGCGGCGGTGGCGCCGGACGCGGGGAAGCCGGACGCGGGGGAGCCGGCTCGCCGACGTCCGGTCGTCACGACTCGGGGGTCAACGAGTCGGGGGTCAACGAGTCGGGGGTCAACGAGTCGGCGAGGTCGCGGTGCCCCGCGTGCGCGGCCCAGCCGGCCGGGGTCGCATCGAACCGACGGTCCCGGGCGGTGCGGTCGGCGCCGCGCGCGATCAACCAGGCGCACATGGCTGCGTCTCCGCGCAGCGCCGCCTCGTGCAACGCGCTGATCCGGTCCGGGCCGGACCGATCGACGTCGTAGCCGAGCTCGAGCAGCCGGGACAGCGCGGGAACGTCGTGCAATTCGGCGGCGGTCCGCAGTGCCCCGGGGCGGCGTCGGGGGAGATCACCGACCCGATCGCGCAGGAGGGCCACCGTGCCCGCGTCGCCGGAGTACGCCGCGGCGAGCAGCAGGTCGACCTCGTCGAGCCGGTCACTGCGACCACCCGCCGTCTCGAGCATGGCGGCGGCCCGGGCGTGGCCGAACCGCACGGCCACCTCGTAGGCCGTCTGGTCACCCAGGATCGGGTGGTAGCCGCGGGTGTTCGGGTCCACACCGTGATCGAGCAGGATCCGCACCCGTTCGTCGAACCCGTTCCGGGCCGCCGATCGAAGGTGTTCGCCGACCATCTGCTCGGGGGACGGGTAGGCCGTGCCGAGTCGATTCCGCCACGGGGATGGACGGGGGTGGCCGGCGCGGTGCCGCAGCAACGGGCCGAGATGGCTGTTGTCCGGCCGGAACTGCCGGTTGTAGAACGCCTGGTTGTCGTTGGGGTCAGTTCCGGCTGCGAGGAGGATCTCCGCGAGGTCGGCGGCGGCGGGGTGCGGCGGCTCATCCCGCTCGCCCCCACCCAGCACTCCGGTGAGCGCGGTGAACGGGGACGGTAGGCCACGCCACAGGAACCCGCTGTTCGGGTCGGCGCCGGCGTCGAGCAGCACCCGGAGCGTGGCCACCGGGTCGCCGAGACCCAACCGCGAATAGCACAGGTACAGCAACGGCGGCCAGCGGTGCGGGCCGTCCTCCCGGGTCGCCGCCCCCGGATCGGCGTGCAGCCGCCGGGCCAGGTCGGCAGCTCGGCTGCAGGCGGCCATCGTTGCGGCCGACCGGGTCGACAGCGAGGCGTCCGCGTCCAGCATGGCCCGGGCATCGCCCGCGACCGACGGTTGGGTGTAGCTCAGGCACGCCAGCCGCAAGAACCGGTCGGCGTCGGAGTCCGGGGGCCCGCCGGCGGAACCGGTCGGGTCCATGGGCCGGGAGAGCGCCGCCCGGACCTCGATGTGGTCGACCAGCTTCGTCCAGCCCGCGAAGCCGTGGGCCCGCGCGAGTACCCGCTGGGCTCGAGCCAGGGTGATCGGGAGGTCCCCCGGGTCGTAGGCGGCCAGCAGGTCGAGAGCCTCGGGTTCGCCGTGCTCGGCCGCCCGCCGCAGGCGCTTGGCGCGCCCGCGCAGCCACGCGAGGTCGGGTTGATCGGGCAGGGTCCAGCGGGCGGGTGCCGGTGCCGATCGGGCCATGACGCCTCCTTCGCACAGTCCCGAGGTCCGCGCGTTCGGGAGCGAAAGAGGTGTGCCGCGACTGACGTGTTCAGGTGGGCTGAGCCCTGCCCGCGGACCGGTGGCGCCCTGCCGCGCCGACCTGGACGGTACGCCCGCGGGGGCGGCGTCGGCAACGCTGCCCGGCTGCCCGGCTGCCCGGCCGGTCCGCCGGTCGGGGGACCGCCCGGTCGCCCGGCCGGGTGTGGGTGGGCCTGGCGGCGCCGGGAATGGGTGGGGCGGGGCGGCGGCCGGGAGCTGGGGGAGGGGTGCCGGCGACGGAGCGCTGCCGGAAGGGGGACGCGGAGGTGCCGATCAGGCGTGGGCGCCGTGCTCGTGGGTGCGGTGGCCGGCGGGTTCCAGCTGGAAGGTCGAGTGTTCGATGCTGACCGGGAAGTGCTCGGCGACGCAGGCCTGCAACTGGTCGAGCATCTGCGGCGCGTGCCCGTCCTGGAAGCAGGAGTCGTCCACGACGACGTGCGCGGTCAGCACCGGCAGCCCGGTCGCCACCTGGGAGGCGTGCAGGTCGTGGACGGCCTGCACGTGGTCCAGCTCCAGCAGATGCCGGCGGACGTCGGCCAGGTCCAGGCCGCGCGGGGTGCTCTCGAGCAGCACCGCCGTCGTCTCCCGCAGCAACGTGACCGTGCGCGGCAGGATCAGCAGGGCGATCAGGATCGAGACGATGGCGTCGGCCCGTTCGTATCCGGTGGTGGCGATGACGATCGCGGCGACGATGACGGCCAGCGAGCCGAGCGCGTCGTTGAGCACCTCGAGGAATGCGGCACGCATGTTGAAGTTGGCGCCGCGCCCGCCGGCCAGGACCAGCAGCGAGACGAGGTTGGCCGCCAGGCCCACGATGCCGAAGACCAGCATGAGGCCGGACGCCACCTCGGGTGGCGCGAACAACCGCTGAATGCCCTCGATCAGGATGAACGTGCCGACCGCGAGCAGGATCGCCGCCTGCAGGGTCGCGGCGAGCACCTCGGCCCGCAGGTAGCCCCAGGTGCGTCGGTCGGTCGGGCCCCGGCGGGCCAGTTGCGCGGCGATCAGCGCGATGACCAGCCCGGCCGCGTCGGTGAGCATGTGCCCGGCGTCGGCGAGCAGGGCCAGGCTGCCCGAGATGAAGGCCCCGATCACCTCGACGACGAGCACGACCGAGGTCAGGCCCAGTGCGATCGCCAGCCGGGCTCGGTGGTCGCCGCCGCCGGCCGGGCCGTGGGCATGGGAGTGCCCGCCGCTCATCGCGCCGCCTCGGTCCGGATGATCACTCCTCGATGATACAGATTCGGCTGAATCATGCGGTTGTCAGCGGTGCGCCGACCACTGGATGGAACGCGTGCGGTTCTGGGATAGGTTCACCATGATGTCCCTGTCCTCCGCGGTCAGCCGTGCCCGGGGCACGATGGCGCTCTTCGGTCCGGCGTTCGTCGCCGCCATCGCCTATGTCGACCCGGGCAACGTCGCCACCAATGTCACTGCCGGCGCCGTCTACGGGTACCTGCTGGTGTGGGTGGTCGTCCTGGCCAATCTGATGGCCTGCCTGGTGCAGTACCTGTCCGCGAAACTCGGTCTGGCCACCGGGTCGACGCTGCCCGAGTCGCTCCGCGATCGGCTGCCCACCGGCGGCCGGCTGGCCTACTGGGCGCAGGCCGAGGTGGTGGCGATGGCCACCGACCTGGCCGAGGTGCTGGGTGGCGCCATCGCCCTGAATATCCTGTTCGATCTCCCGCTGCTGCTCGGCGGGGTGATCACCGCGGTGGTGTCCACCGGCCTGTTGCTGGTGCAGGACCGGCGCGGCCAACGCTCGTTCGAACGGGTCATCACCACGCTGCTGGTCGTCATCGCCGTCGGCTTCTTCGCCGGCCTGTTCGTCGAGCCGCCGCCCCCCGGCGCGGTGATCGGCGGCCTGGTGCCGGCGTTCGACGGAACCGGCAGTGTGTTGCTGGCCGCCGGCATGCTCGGTGCGACCGTGATGCCGCACGCCGTCTACCTGCATTCGGCGCTGGCCCGCGACCGGCATGGCCGGCCGTCCGCGACCGAGCTGCCGAAGGTGCTCAGGGCCACCCGGTTCGACGTCGGGGCGGCCATGTTGCTGGCCGGCGCCGTCAACCTGGCCATGCTGCTGGTCGCCGCGACCTCGTTGGGTGGCAGCACCGATGAGCTGTCCCTGCAGGCGGCCCACGATGCGGTCGGCCAGTCCCTGGGCGGGGTGGTGGCGGCACTGTTCGCGATCGGCCTGCTCGCCTCGGGATTGGCCTCGACGTCGGTGGGCTGCTACGCCGGGGCCGTGGTGATGGCCGGGTTGCTGCGCCGGAGCATCCCGCTGCTGGCCCGCCGGGTGATCACCATGGTGCCGGCGGTCGTCATCCTGGCGTTGGGCGTCGACCCCACGCTGGCCCTGGTCATCAGCCAGGTCGTGCTGTCCTTCGGTCTGCCGTTCGTGCTGATACCGCTGGTGATGCTGACCCGGTCCCGCGCCGCCATGGGGTCGGCGGCCAACCACCCGGTGACCACCGTGGTCGCCGTGGTCGTGGTCGCGCTGGTCATCGCCCTCAACCTGACCCTGATCTGGCTGACCCTCACCGGGGCCTGATCGGACTCCGGCCGATCGGACCTGGCGCAATCGGCCGCAGCTGGCCTGAGCTGCGTGCACGATCGAGACGGCCCTGTCCCCGGGATTCGCATCGACCTGGTGCGAGCCGCCGTCGACGCCTCCCGCTTGGTGGGTGGCCTTGACCCCGAACTCGCCGTTCAACGTCGACGACACCTTCACCGATGCCCAGGGCGACGGGCAGACCGTGCACGCCAGCCAGCCCAACACCGATGACCCGACGCCGACCTGCACGGTGACCGGCACCAACTCGGCGGACTGGACGTGCGACGTGACCGAGACCCCCGGCGAGAACAACTGCACGCTCGACGTGCCAGCCTCGGCCGCCCAGATGAACCTCTCGCCAAAGGCGAAGGAGCAGTTCATGCAGGCGCTCATCGACATCTGCTCCACCGACGGGGCCAATGGCCTGGCCACCTGCGATCCATGCGGGCTACGGCTACGCGGCGACCCCGTTCTGGGTCCTCCACCATCGGGTCGGCGACCGGCACCTTCACCGCGACACTGGGCGGCTCAACCTACTCCTTCGACGACGTCAGGGTGAACGACTCCGGGGTGGCCGGCACGAACGCGAACGGGCAGTCGTTGGGCCAGGCGTCGATGACCAAGAACACCCACCCGATGACCAAGGCCGAGTGGAACCAGAACTGCGGCAGCGACACCCCGCCGCCGTGGATGACCGGGACGAATCGACCGACCCACTCTTGCGTGCCCCGGGCCCCGGCCCGGGGCACTGTCGTGTCGTCAGCCGCGCCAGGCGCCGCGCAGGTACTGCGGGGGGTAGGGCGCGCCGGCGGCCGGGATGCCCAGCTCGTGGGCGGCCCGCAGCGGCCAGCCGGGGTCACGCAGCGCGGCCCGGGCCAGATAGACGACGTCGGCGGCGCTCTCGTCCAGGATCTGCTGGGCCTGGGCCGGCTCGGTGATCAGGCCGACCGCGCCGGTCGGGACCTCGGCCTTGACCTTCACGTCCCGGGCGAACGGCACCTGGTATCCCGGCGCGACGGTGATCCGCTGCGCGGGATCGAGCCCGCCGGTCGACACGTCGATCAGGTCGACCCCGCGTTCACGCAGGATCCGGGCCAGGTCGATGCTCTCGACGGTGGACCAGCCGCCGTCGATCCAGTCGGTGGCCGAGATACGCATGATCAGCGGCTTGTCCACCGGCCAGACCGCCCGGACCGCGTCGACCACCTCGAGCACGAACCGGATCCGGTTGTCGAACGACCCGCCGTAGGTGTCGGTGCGGCGGTTGGTGATCGGGGACAGGAACTGGTGCAGCAGGTAACCGTGGGCGCCGTGGAGCTCGACGACGTCGAAACCGGCGGCGTCGGCCCGCCGGGTCGCGGCGGCGAAAGCGTCGACAGTGACTCTGATCTCGGCCCGGGACAGCGCATGCGGCGCGGTGTGCTCGCCGTGCGCGATCGGGGAGGGGGCGACCGTCCTCCAACCACCGTCGGCGGCCGCGACCGATCCGGTGCCCCGCCACGGCGCGTAGGTCGACGCCTTGCGGCCGGCGTGGGCCAGCTGGACGCCGGCGGAGGCGCCCTGTCCGTGCACGAAGTCGACGATCCGCCGCCAGGCAGTGGCCTGCCCGTCGGTCCACAACCCGGTGTCCTGCGGGCTGATCCGGCCTTCCGGGACCACCGCGGTCGCCTCGGTCATCACCAGGCCGAAGCCGCCGATGGCCCGGGCGCCCAGGTGGGCCAGATGCCAGTCGGTGGGCACGCCGTCGGCGGCGCTGTACTGGCACATCGGGGACAACCAGATCCGGTTGCGAAACGTGATACCCCGCAGGGTGATCGGGTCGAACAGGCCGGGCATCGGGTCAGCGCTCCGGGGTCAGGCCGAGGAAGCGGCGGCCGGCGGCGGTCAGGGTGGTGGGGGACAGGCCGTTGTCGACGGCGAACGCGACCGGGTGCGGCTGGGCCATGTCGAACGGGTAGTCGCTGCCGACGGCGACGCGGTCGCTCCCGGCCCGCGCGACGAGCAGGTCGAGCTCGTCCGCGTCGTGGGTGACGGTGTCCAGGAACAGGTCCCGGAACGCCTCCCGCGGGCCGCGTTTGGCCGACCGGGCGACGTCGGCCCGCCGTCCGAAAGCGTGCTCCCACCGGCCCAACAATCCGGGGGCACTGCCGCCGCCGTGCACGAAGCAGATCCGCAGCAGCGGCAACTCCTCGGCCAGCCCGGACAGCAGCAGCGACGCGACGGCGGTCGCCGTCTCGGTCGGGTTCCCGATCAGGTTGGCCAGGTAGTACGAGGACCATTCCGGCCGGGGCAGCTGCATCGGGTGCACCAGCACGGCCAGATCCAGCTCGGCCGCACCGGTCACCACCGCCCGCAGCACGCCCCGGTCGAGCGATTCCCCGCGCACCAGCGGGGGAACGGCCACCCCGGCGATCCCCGGCATCCGGGCCAGGTCCGCGAGGTCGGCCCGCACCGTGGACTCGTCGTGCAGGCGGATCAGCCCGAGACCGGCCAGCGCGCCGTCGCTCTCGGCCGCCACCCGGGACAACGCCGTGTTGAACGAGGTCACGTAGTCGGTGGCGTCATGCCCCGCGGCGGGGTCGCCGACCGGGAACGCGAACGGCGGTGCCGACAGCACCCGCACGCCGACCCGGGCGGTGTCCATGTCGGCCCGGACGGCGGCCACGTCGCTCATCGCGGCCGCCGCGATGGACAGCGGCACCTCGCCCAGGTGCAACTCGCCGTCCCGATCGGCCAGCGCGCCGTAGGGGGCGCCGGGCGGCAGGTGGAACAGCTCGCGGGGCAGCCAGTGGGCGTGCACGTCCACCACGCCGTCCGCGACAGGCCCGATCACGCCAGGTCCAGCGGTGCGTTGTCGCCGTCCAGGTGCTCGACGGTGGTGAAGATCAGCTCGGTGTCGCCGACGTTCTCGATGTCGTGGAGCAGGTACTCGCCGGGACCGAAGTGGAAGTAGCGGGTCTCGCCGGCGGCGTAGCCGACCTCCCGGGTCGTGCCGTCGAACGTGTGCTGCCGGCTGGTGCCGGCGGTGACGGCCGTCCAGAAGTAGTCGAGCACGTGCCGGTGAGCGTGCCAACGCTCGCCCGGGGCCAGCCGGATCTCCCAGACCCGGGCCCGGGGCGTCTGGGCCAGCAGCCGGGATCCGACATGCCCGTCGTGGGAGTGGTTCTCGAACTCGGCGTGCAGCTCGGGGGTCCACCCGGCGAAGTCGGTGCCGATCAGCGTGCCGGCCAGCGGCAGGTCGGCCAGGAAGGTGGTCATCGGATCTCCTCGAGAAGGGTCGGTGGGGGGCGTCGGTGGTTCGCTCAGCGGCCGGGGGCGTACAGCCCGAACCGCAGGGACGGGTCGCCGGGGGTCCAGGTGCCGCGGAACTGGGCGCGTTCGCCCATGTCGACCACGCGCTCCAGCAGCGCGGCGGACAGCGCCAGCTGGGCCGGCTCCCACTTGCGCAGGGCGGCGGTGATGTCGCCGTCGGCCTGCTGCAGGGCGTCGTGCAGGGCCCAGGCGTCGGCGGCCGCCTTGGCCGTTCCGGCCGCGGCGTGCGGCCGGGCCGCGCAGGCGGCGTCGCCGATCAGGGCGACCCGACCGTCGGCCATCTTCGACGACCGGACGTCCTGCACCACCTGCACGTACGGGGTGGCCGTCCCGGTCACCACCTCGGCGATGGCCGGGCCGAACACCTGCGCGGCGGTGGCCCGCATCTCGTCGACGAACCGGTCCTGCACCTGCCCCGGGTGGATCGACACCGGACCGGTGAAACCCCGTTTGTCGACGAGCATCTCGGCCAGATCCGGGCCGGCCGGGACGTTCCGGTACCAGACATAGTTCATCAGCCGGTCGTCCGGTCCGACGCCGCGCTCGCCCGGGATCGGGTACATCGTGATGTGCGAGTTCGGCACGACCGTGTAGCTGATGGCGTCGGCCAGCGTGGCCCGGGCGTGGGCGGACAGCGCGTGCTCGGGCACGGTGCCGCGCCAGCCGACGTAGCCGGAGTAGCTCATGGTCGCGGTCGGGTCGATGCGGCCGCGGGCCATGGAGGTGATGCCGTCGGCGAACACGACCAGGTCGGCGCGCTCCGTCCGGCCGCTGACGAACCTGACCTGGACGCCGTTCTCGTCCTGGTCGAAGCCGGTGGCGAACTCGCCGAGCACGTACCGGTCGAGCCCGAAGTCGTCCAGCAGGGCGCGGTAGAAGGTGCCCCAGGCGGTGTAGCTCCAGGTCCGCTCCTCGCGGTGGACCACCCGGTCGGCCCCGTCCAGATACTGCACCCACCGGGTGCTGGTGGACAGGGCGGCCGGGTCGGTGCGGCTGCGCTCGGTGAACCAGCGCAGGGTGTCCGGCTGGAGCACGATGCCGCTGCCGCGGCCGTCCAGCACGGTCGGCGTGCGCTCGAGAACGGTGACGTCGAAACCGACGTCGCGCAGCAGCAGGGCGGTGGTCAGGCCTCCGATGGACCCGCCGATGACGAGGGCGCGGGCGCCGGCGTAGCTGGTCATGACGTGTGCTCCTGCGAGGTGGCGGCCGCCTCGACGGGGGCCGGTGCGGCGGACGGGGGAGGGGGGACATCGGGGTCGGTGGGCAGCGGCGCGCCCTTGGTCTCCGGGGCGAAGGCCAGTCCCACCAGGGCGATCAGCCCGAAGGCCGCGACACACGTGGTCGCCAGCCCGAGGTCGCCGCCGAACCAACCGACCGCGATGATGCCGGCGATCATCGGCCCGGCGGCGGTGATGTACCGGCCGACGCCGTTGGCGATCGCCATGCCGGTGGCCCGGGCGCTCGGCGGGAAGATCTCGGGGCCGTACACGATGATCCCGGACAGGCTGCCGAAGAGGCCGAAGCCCAGGACCGGCATCATCGCCAGGAACGTGCCATAGCCGTGCTCGAACGGGAACAGGAAGACCACGGCGGCCGCCGACACGGTGAAGGTGACCAGGAAGGCCTTGCGCCGGCCGATCGCGTCGGCCATGAAACCCCATGACGCGTACCCGACGATGCCGCCGGCGTTGAACAGCATGGAGGCGATCGCCACCCGGCTGTTGCCGACATCCACCGGCAGCGCCTCGCCCGCGGCGGCGACCCGGATGATCTGCGGGTACCAGGTGGACACGCTCCAGAACGCGACCAGCGAACCCGTGGCCAGCGCGGTGGACACCAGGGTGTTGCGCAGCAGCGGCGGGGACAGCAGGCGCCGCAACACGAACTGGTCCTGCTCGGCCTGCTGGCCGGAGCGCTTGCGGGAGCGGCGGCCGGCGATGTGCGAGGTGATCTCCGGCGGTTCGGGCACGTGACGCCGGATGAAGTAGACCAGCACGGCGGGGATGACCGCCAGCGCCAGCATGATCCGCCAGCCGTGGCTGCCCAGGACGGCGTAGGCCAGGGCGGCGATGAAGAAACCGGCCGCGTACCCGGACATCATTACGCCACAGGCCTTGGCCCGGTAGCGGTTCCGCCAGACCTCGGCGACCAGGGCGGCGCCGACCGGGGCCTCGACCCCGGAGCCGAGGCCGGCGATGAAGCGGAGAATGCCCAGCTGCCACCAGGTGTCGGCGAAAGCGGCGGCGGCGGTGAACACGGCGTAGGTCAGGATGCCGGCCGACAGCACCCGGGTGCGGCCGACGTAGTCGGCCAGCATGCCGAACAGAATGCCCCCGGTCGCCCAGCCGATGAGGAACAGCGCGACGGTGATCCCGCCGTACAGGCCGATACTGCCGGCGCTGACCGGGATGTCGCTGTTGGGCAGGAGATCGGTCATCGCCGGGCCGAGAACCAGGGCGTAGAGGCTGCCGGCGAAGCCGTCCAGCGCCCAGCCCAGGGTGGTGCCCAGCAGCACCAGCCATTGGACTCGGGTGATCTCGGTGCGCCAGGTCCCCGGCGCGGGGGTGGTGGGCAGGCTCATGTGGGGAGCTCCTCGGGTCGGCGGCGCGTCGTCGCGGCCGCCAGGGACGAAAGGGGGGCGGGTGGGTCAGTTGAGCCGGCCGGGGTCGGCCTGGCCGTACCAGTCGACGTCGTCGGCGGCGGTGCGCACCACGACCGTCTTGATCCAGGTGAAGTCGTCGAACGACTCGGTGCCGGCGTCCTTGCCGATGCCGGATTCCTTGATGCCGCCCCAGGGCAGCGAGGGTTCCAGGCGGTGGTGGTCGTTGACCCAGACCATGCCGGCGACGATCTTGTCCGCCACCCGGTGACCGCGGGCCAGGTCGCGCGTCCAGACCCCGGCCCCCAGGGCGAACCGGTTGTCGTTGGCCATGGCGATCGCATCGGCCTCGGTGTCGAACGGCACGACGGCGGCGACCGGCCCGAAGATCTCCTCCTGGGCCACCCGCATGCCGTTGTCGACGTCGGCGAGCACGGTCGGCCGGAGGTAGAAGCCGCGATCCAGCGGCGCGGTGAGGTCGGGCACGGTGCCGCCGGCGGCGAGCCGCGCGCCCTCGGCCAGGCCGATCTGCACGTAGCGCAGTGCCTTGTCGCGCTGGGCGGCGCTGATCAAGGGGCCGAGCTGGGTGGTCGGCAGTGCCGGGTCGCCGATGCGGACGGCGTTCGCGCGGGCGGCGAGGGCGGCGACGAACTCGTCGTAGATCCCGCGTTGGACCAGGAAGCGGGACCCGGCGACGCAGGATTGGCCGGCCGCGACGAACGCGGCGAACGCGGCGCCCTCGGCGGCGACGACCGGGTCGATGTCGTCGAAGACGGCGATCGGGGTCTTGCCGCCAAGCTCGGCGGTGACCCGGGCGAACCGGGCGGCGGTGGCCAGCGCGGCCGCCCGACCCGCCTCGGTCCCGCCGGTAAGGGTGATCTTGGCGATGTCGGGATGACGGGTGAGGCGTTCACCCGCCTCCCGACCACCAGTCACCACCGTCACCACGCCGGCCGGCAGACCTGCGGCGTGCAGGATCTCGACCAGGGCGAGCGTGGTGAGCGGGGTGAGTTCGGAGGGCTTCACCACCACCGTGTTGCCGGTGGCCAGCGCGGCGGACAGGCTGCGGGCCAGGATCAGCATCGGATGGTTGAACGGGGTGATGATGCCGCAGACGCCGAGCGGGGCCCGGCGCTGGTAGGTCAGGTACTCGCCGTCGCTGGGCAGCACCGCGTCCCGCTGCGCGGCCAGCAGCCCGGCGTTGTAGCGGAACCACTCGGGCACCCGGGACAGCTGGGCGCGGGTCTCGGTGATCGGCCGGCCGTTGTTGCGGGTCTCCAGTTCGAAGAGCTCTCCACTGTGGCTTTCCACGGCGTCCGCCAGCCTCAGCAGGAGGCGGGCCCGCTTGCTGCGAGCCATCGTCGGCCACGGGCCGGTCTCGAAAGCTGCCCTGGCCGTCGCGACTGCCGCATCGACCTGCGCAGCGCCCTGCTCGGGAACGGTCGCGATGACCTCGCCGGTGGCCGGGTTGATGATCGACCGCATCGGTCGAGCCGAGGACAACGGCTCGGCCGCCGTCCGAGCCAGGGATGCGGGAGCGGTGCTGGTATCCGTCATTGGATCGCCTCTCAACCGGGTGGTGGGCCCTGCTGGTCAAAACCTCGGTGGAATATCGAGAAGTATTCAGCGTCCCGGCGTGCCGATCTATGGTGGGAGAACCACTGTCTCTTCACTTTGGTGTGCCCGCGGACATAGGCTGCTGTAGTGCTCGCCGACGAACCCGCGCTGACGGAACTACGGCGCTGGCTGGCATCCGTCGACCGCCTCACCCGGACGGTCAACTCGTCGGCCGGTCTGCCAGAGGTGCTCGACCTGGTCGCCGAAACCGCCCGCGAGCTGCTCGGGTACGACTTCTGTGCGGTGCTGTTGCCCGATCCGACCGGCGAGCATCTGGTGATCACCGGCTGGAGCGGGCTGTCGGACGAGTACGTGGCCAGCGTGAACGCGGACCGGCCGGTGCGGCTGGCCCTGGGCGGGGCGGGTCAGGCGCCGTCGGGCCGCGCATTCTCGTCGGGCCGCATCGTGGCCATCGCCGACATCGCGGCCGAGCCGCAGTTCGTCCCCTGGGGCGGCGTGGCCCGCGATCAGGGCTACCGGGCGATGGTGTCCGTCCCGCTCGTCGCCGACGGCACCGTGCTCGGCACCCTCAACGGCTACCACGCGCGGGTGCACACCTTCGGTGAGAACGAGGCCGAACGGCTGACCCTGTTGGCCGGCCACGCAGCGATCGCGCTGACCACCGCGCGGCTGGTCGACCGGTTGCGCGACCAGGCCGATCTGCTGGCCCGTTCCGAACGGATCCACCGGCAGCTGCTGGACGTCGCCCTGAGTGGCGGTGGTCTGCGCGGTATCGCCGACGCGCTGGCCGAGCTGATCGGCCGGCCGGTGCTCATCGAGGACACCGGGGGGCGGGTCGTCGCCGCCGCGGGGGACGCGGCCCGGCTGCCGGATCCCGACCTGCGCCGGTCCGTCCCGCTCGACGCCGGGCCGGGCGAACCGATGGCCGGGCCCGGCGGCCCGCCGGCCGGGTCCGGCAGCTCGCCGGCCGGGTCCGGCGGCTCGCCGGCCGGGTTCGACGGCCCGCCCGCCGGGTTCGACGGCCCGGTCGCCGAGGCCGGCGCCCGGCCCGCCACCGACCCGATCGGTGTGCCGGGATTCCGGGTCTGGTCGGTGGTGGTTTCCGGCGACGTCGCCGCCCGACTCTGGGTGCCCGATGTCGACCTCACTCCGCTGGACCGGCGGGCGGTCGAACACGCTTCCCTGGTGGTGTCGCTGGAGCTGACGCGGTTGCGCACCGGGGTCGAGGTCGAACTGCGGGTGCGCGGCGAGCTGCTGACCGACGTGCTCGGGGGGGCCGCGGTGGAGTCGCCGGCGATCCGCGATCGCGCCCGGCGGCTGGGTCATGACCTGTCGGGGGCGGCCGTCGCGATGGTCGGCCGGGCCGAGCCGGTCGACCCGGCCCGCCGGCCGCTGGTCGACCACCGCACGGTGGCCGCCGTCGCCGATCTCGCGGCCCGGTATCGGCCCCGCCCGCTCGTCGGCTCCCATCGCGGGCTGTTGGTGGTGCTCTGGCCGTCGGCCCCCACGGACCGGGTTGCCCCACCACTGTCCCCCGGCGGGTCCGGCGGGTCCGGCGGGTCCGGCGCCGCCGGCCCGGCGGCGTTCGTCGGGGAGGCCGATCTGGTCCGGCGGACGATGCGGTCGGTGCCCGGCGTCGCGGCGGCGACGGTGGCGACGGTGGGCCCGGTGACCGGACACCCCCAGGCGTTCCGCACCGCCCGCGGCGCGCTGGAACTGGCCGTGGCCGGTGGGCACACCGACGTCACGGTGACCCTGGACCGGTTGGGGGTGGCCGGCCTGCTGCTCCAGCTCGACGACACCGCGCAGCTGATCGCGTTCGCCGACCAGACCCTCGGCGCCGTCCGGAAGCACGACTCCGCCCGCGGCACCCACCTGCTGGACACCCTTCGCCATTACCTGAACCACGGCCAGAACCGGGGGGCCACGGCCACGGCGCTCCACCTGCACCCGAACACCGTCACCCAGCGGTTGGCCCGGATCCAGTCGCTGACCGGTCTGGACCTGACCGACCCGGCCGCGGTGGTGCACATCCGGGCCGCGGTCTTGGTCCTGGACGTCGCGAGGACCAGACTCGAGGCCGATCGGACATGACCCCACCACCGCCCTCGGACACCGCGGAGGCGACCGGCCTGGATCGGGCGGTCGTCGCGCTTGCGGACGGCACCGTCGTCCTGGACGACTTCACGCTGCTGGCGCGGCGGGGCGAACTGCTGGCGGTGCTCGGCCCGTCCGGGTGTGGCAAGTCGACCCTGCTGCGGGCGATCGCGGGGCTGCAGCCACTACGCAGGGGCCGGGTGCTCATCCAGGGTCGTGACGTCACCCGGCTGGAGCCACCGGGCCGCGACGTCGCGATGGTCTTCGAGAAGACGGCGCTGTTTCCCACTCTTGACCTGGCCCGGAACATGGGTTTCGGGCTGACCCAACGGCGGACCGCGGCCGCCGAGGTCGAGCAGCGGGTTGACCGCCAGGCGCAGCGGCTCGGGATCTGGGGACTGCTGCGGCGCAAGCCGACGGAGATCTCGATGGGTCAGCGAGGCCAGGCCGGGATCGGCCGCGCCCTGGTGCGCGAGCCCAAGGTCTTCCTGCTGGACGAGCCTCTGGCCAACCTGGATCTGGCGGAGCGGTCCCGGATGCGCCGGGTCATCGCCGAAACCGTCAAGGCCTCGGGCGCGGCCACCATCTACGTGACTCACGACCAGACCGAGGCGATGGCCATCGGGGACCGCATCGCCGTCATCGACGCCGGCCGGTTGCAACAGGAGGGGACCTCCGCCGACATCTATGACCGGCCGGTCAACCTGTTCGTCGCCGATTTCGTCGGCCAGGCGCCGCTCGGCATCGTGCCCGCTCACGTCGTGGTCTCCGGGGGCCTGGCCGGCTACCGGGTGGGCGACCGGACCCTGATGACCTGGCGGCAGCTGCCCGACGGGTTGGCCGGCAGCGTCGGTCGTGCGGTGACCCTGGGGTTGCGGCCCGAGTCGGTGACGGCGGTGCCGCCCGATCCGGACCCGGATGCCACCGTGCTCACCGGCCGGGTGCGGGCTGTGGAGCGGACGGGCCGGGACACGTTCCTGACGGTCGAGGTGTCCGTCGGGCGGTTGATCGGCCGGTTCGACGGACGGCTGCGGGTCCGGGTCGGCGACACCATCGGGCTGTCCATCGACGCGGCCGCCGCGCACGTGTTCGATGCGGCGACCGGCCGGGCGCTGCATCACCCGGGATGACAGCGTGCGGCGCACCGGCCGGTCCGGCGGATGCCCCGTGCGGGATCCGGCGGCGCATCGGCGGCGGGCGTCGGCCGGAACGGGGCTCCACCTGCGGCGATGGCCCGGCTGTGGGACACGACACGGTGGGGTAGCGGGAAATTTACATGTCCCGGCTTGCTCGGGACCGGCCCGGTTGATTAGCTGAAGGGGCATCGGACCGCATCCCGCCGCCGTGGCGGTGATCTCCGACCGAACCGCATCAACGGCCCCAGAGTTCGCCTCTGTCGAGATGCCGTGATCAGCGAACCCGCACTGCTCGCCCGGCGACTCGTCGGGCGTCCCACCGAACTCGAAGGACCCGACCCATGAGCGCCCCTGTTCCCGCCACCCGCGCGGGCCAATGCGACTGCTGTTCCACCGCCTACCGGGCCGGCACCCCGATCGTCTGGGATTCCGTCGTCGCCGGCTGGGTGCTGGCCGCCCACCGCAGCGCCGGCAGCCGTCGCTGACCTTCGTCCCCCGCCCTCCGGCCGTACGGTTCTCCACGCCCGCAGACCCCTCTGGTAGACCGGTCCCATGACGTCCGAGCATCTGGAAATCGAGCGCAAGTACGACGTCGCGCAGGACCTGCCATGGGTGGACCTGAGTTCGCTACCGCAGGTCAGCACGCTCGCCGACCCCACCGAGAAACTCCTCGACGCGACCTATTACGACACCGACGCCCTGGCCCTGATCCGAGCCGGCATCACCCTTCGTCGCCGCACCGGCGGCTCGGACGCGGGCTGGCATCTCAAGCTGCCCGCCGAAGGCGGCGCCCGCACCGAGTTCGGGGAACCCCTGGGCAGCCCGACGGCCGTGCCACCGGAGCTGGTGGACCGGATCCGGGTGCACGTGCGTGATCACCCGCTGCATCCGGTGGCCGGGATCAAGAGCCGGCGAACGGTGCACAAGCTGCTCGGTGCGGGCGACGTGGTGTTGGCCGAGGCCGCCGACGACGTCGTCACGGCGACCGGGCGTGGCGAGGCCGGATCGGCCGAGCTGATCGCCTGGCGGGAGTGGGAGATCGAGCTGGTCGCCGGCCCGGCCCAGCTGATGGACGCCGCGGACGAGCTCATCCGGGGCGCCGGGGCGACCCCGTCGCCGTACCCCTCGAAGCTCGCGCAGGCGCTGGACCGTCGACTGGCCGCGCTGCCCGGGCGACCCGAGTTCGGGGGGTTCACCCCGAAGAGCAAGGCCCGCGACGTCGTCCTGGCGCATCTGGCCGAACAGGTCGGCGCGATCATCCAATGGGATCCGAAGGTCCGGACGGACGAGTACGACGCCGTGCACAAGATGCGAGTGGCCACTCGCCGGCTGCGCAGCGCCCTGGCGACGTTCCGGCCGTTGCTCGACCGGGCTCAGACCGATCCGCTGCGCGACGAGCTGAAATGGATCGCGACCGAACTCGGCGGCGCCCGGGACGCCGAGGTGCTCCGCGAGCGCCTGCTCGCGGAGATCGCCGCCGAACCCGACGAGCTGGTGCTCGGTCCGATCGCGTCCCGGATCAGCACCGAACTGCAGAGCGATCACCAGCGGGCGCACGGACGGCTGGTCGAGGCGCTGAACTCCACCCGGTACTTCCGGCTGCTGGACAGGTTGGACGCGCTCGTGTTCGACCCGCCGTTCACCGCGGACGCGGGTGGCAAGGCCCGTACCGTCCTGACCACGTGTGTGCGCAAGGCGTACCGGCGGGTGTCGAAGCTCGTGCAGCACGGCCCGCCGGAGGATCCGGCGCAGCGTGACGGGTGGTACCACGAGATCCGGAAGGCGGCCAAGCGCCTGCGGTACGCCGGGGAGTCGGTGGCGCCGGCGTTCGGCCAGCCGGCGGTCGTGCTGGCCGAGCGGGGGGAGGCCCTCCAGGAAGTGCTCGGCGAGCATCAGGACAGCGTGGTCGCGCGCAGCGCCCTGCGGGAACTGGGGGTCCGACTTCACCTGGACGGGGACAACGCGTTCACCATCGGACGGCTGCACGCGTTGGAACAGGTCCGCGGGATGTCGGCGGTCGGCGAGTTCGAGGGGGCGTGGGCCGCGCTCGCGGACCCGTCGACGACCCGTTGGCTGCGCCCATGACGGCGCGGACCGGGACCGGAGCGACCGCGACCGTCGGCCGGACACCTCGGCGCCACGACGACCCCCGGGAGCCCGCATGCCCATCCTGAACGCCGCCGCGCGCGAGCTCATCGCGTCCGGCCCGCTGGCCCACCTGGTGACGCTGAACCGTGACGGGTCACCGCAGGTGTCGGTGATCTGGGTCGGCCTGGACGGTGCCGAGCTGGTCAGCGGCCACCTTGATCCGGGGCAGCTGAAGATGCGGAACATGGCCCGCGACCCCCGCGTCGCGTTGTCGTTCGAGGCTCCGGCGGTGAACGCCATCGGGCTCCGGGAGAACCTGATCCTGCATGCCCGGGTCCGCCTCACCCAAGGGGGCGCGCCGGACCTGCTGTCCCGGCTGGCGCAGACCTACGTCGGACCCGGCACGGTGTTCCCGCCGTTCCCCGACCCGCCACCGGGCGTGGTCGCCCACTACGCGATCACCAAGATCAGCGGTGTGGGCGAGTGGGAGCAGGTGGTGCTCGATGATGGCCCCGCAAGCTCGACCGGTCGGATCGAACCGGTCGACTGACCGCCTGCCGTCCGGCTACAGCTTGGGCGGCAAGCCGAAGCGCGCGAACAGCGACGGGTCCAGGAAGTAGGTGATCCGGGCGATCCGATCGCCGTCCAGGTCCAGTACCTGGATGGAGAACGGCAGGTGACTGCCGTCCGGACTGAGCTTGTAGGCGGCGAACGCCGGCGACCCGTTGACCGCCAGCGGCACGAGCTTGCCATGTCGGCAGGCGTGACCCGGTCCGAGGTGCCAGGCGGCGATGTCGTCCCGGCCGTCCAGCCACAGGGCGAACGGGGGCATGGAGGCGGTCGCGTCCTTGCGTAGCAATTGGACCAGTGCATCGATGTCGTAGCTGGTGAACGCCTTCACGTAGTCGTCCAGCAGGACCTTCTGCGCGTCGTCGATCGGGCCGGCCGAGCGATCGGCGTCCGCGTCGACCTCGGTGATCGTGGCCCGCGCCCGTTGCAGCGCGCTGTTCACCGAGGCCACCGTGGTGTCCAGCAACTCGGCGACCTCGGCGGCGCTCCAGCGCAGCACCTCGCGCAGGATCAGCACCACTCGCTGCCGGGCCGGGAGGTGCTGGAGGGCAGCGATGAATGCGAGCCGTACCGAGTCCCGCTGGATGGCCAGGTCCGCGGGATCCGCGGTCGGCGACAACACCTCACCGTCGGGCATCGGTTGGATCCAGGTGGCTTCCGGCCGGGGCTGACCCAACGATTCGGCGACGGGTGGCGACGCGGGGCCGAAGTCCATCGGCAGGGCGCGTCGATTCCGGCTGTTGAGCGAGTCCAGGCACACGTTGGTGGCGATCCGGTAGAGCCAGGTCCGCAACGACGAGCGGCCGTCGAACTTGTCCAAGGCCCGCCATGCCCGCACCATCGTCTCCTGCACCGCGTCGTCGGTCTCGAATGCGGCGCCGAGCATCCGGTAGCAGTAACCCGACAGTTCCCGGCGGTGGTCCTCCAGCCGGCTCTCCAGTTCGGCGCGGCTCGGGGTGGCGGGGGCAGTGGCGAGTTCGGACATGGTCGGCGATCTCCTCCTGGCGGTGTCCGGGTGGGACATCTCCACCATAGGAGGGGCCACCGACACCGGCTCCCGTCCGACCGACGCAACGGGGCGGGCGCCAGGTCATGGCGCCCGCCCCGGGGAACGGCGAGGTTCAGGCGGCGGTCTGGTCGAGGATGGTGTTGCCGGCCTTGCGGACGAAGAAGCTGGCGATGACGAACACGATGCCGGCCATGATCGCCCAGATCGCCACCAGCCACAGGATGCTGAGAATCCCGGCGGCCGGGTTGAACAGCACGATGATGCCGAAGATCAGGGCCAGCACACCCCAGGCGACGAACCAGCCCCATCCGGATCCCGGCTGCTTGCGCAGGGCCAGCCCGCCGGCCAGCCCCGAGATGCCGGCGAGCAACGCCCAGAACGCGACCAGGTAGGCGAGCACCTCCACGCTCCACTGCGGCCAGACCAGGATGACGATGCCGGCGACGATGGCCAGCGCCCCGACCACGAAGTCGCCCACTCCGGACTGGCCCTGCTTCCGTGCCGAGAATCCCTGGAAGATCGACATCACGCCGTCCACGAACAGGTAAGCGACGAAGATGATGCCGAAGACCTGCAGGGACTGCTTCGGCCAGATCAGCATGGCCATGCCGAGCAGAATCAGGATGATCCCGCGGACCAGGATCACCCACCAGTACTTGGCGGCGAGCTGACCCATGCCGCGGACGTCTGTCGTCATGATGCACTCCTTGAGAGCGGGCGAGCACCCGCACGTTCGGTCACCCCGCACTACTGCGGGTCACCATGACGCTATCAATGCAGATGTACGAAATTGTCGATCTTGGGTGACATCTTGATCTCGGCGGGAGTGACCTCGGTCCCGGTCGGGACGTCAGCGCGCGACCTCGTCCCACCCACCGGTCCCGCCGGTGGCCGCAGCGCCGCCGGCCGATCCGGCATCCTCGTTCGCCTCGTCCCGATCGGTCCCGAGCTCGTCGTCCTCGGCCTCGTCCAGGATGTCGTCGGCGTCCAGCGCACCCACGCCCATCAGGCTGGAGTCCAGGAACGCCTTCTCGTCCGGCCGGTGCCGCAACACCGTCTGCATGTAGGACTGGGTCGCGTAGTCCATCGACACCTCCTGCCCGGCCGCCTGCGACAGGAACCACCGATGCTCGAGGACCTCGTGGAACACCTCGGCCGGCTCCAGCTTCTCGGCGAGGCCGGCCGGGATGGCTTCGATCACCGGGTCGTAGACGTCGGTGACGTAGTGGTGCGCGACGGTGTCCTCGTCGACCTCCGTCCCGGGCATGACCGCCTGCGACCGGTAGGTGTCCAGGTCGTTCAGGATCCGGCGGGCCTGGTTCTCCTGGACGTTGATGCCGGTGAGCGAGAACAGCCGCTTGCGGTGGTGGCCCGCGTCCACGACCTGCGTCTGGACCATCACATGGGGGTCGCCGCCCGACTCGTCGATGTGGATCTGCGCCACGTCGAAGCCCAGTTCGTTCAGCTTGCGCAGCCGCTGCTCGATGCGCCACCACTCGTCGTCGCCCATGGTCTGCGGCGCGGTCAGCAGCTCCCACAGCCGGTCGTACCGCTCGATCACCGACATCGCGGTCTCCAACGGGTCGATCGTCTCGGGCAGCAGACCGGACATCTGCAGGTCCAGCAGTTCCCCGGCGACGTTGGTCTCGACGATGTCCAGGTCCTGCAGGCGCTGCCCGCGGGACAGCGATTCGCGCAGTTCCCCGGTCTCGGCGTCGACCAGGTAGGCGGCCAGCGCCCCGGCGTCCCGGCGGAACAGCGTGTTGGACAGGGAACAGTCCTTCCAGGCGAAACCGACCAGATGCAGTCGCACCAGCAGTTCGGCCAGCGCGTCCAGCAGCTTGCCTTCCAGATCCGGGTCCATCCGGCGGGAGAACAACGCCCGGTACGGCAGCGAGAACTTCAGATGCTTGGTGACCAGCGCGGCGTCGAGCGGTTCACCCTCGGGCGTCATCCGGTTCGCGACCACACCCACCGCCTGGACCACCGGCAGCTGCAACTTGGCGAGCTCGCGCAGCATGCCGTACTCGTGCTCGGCCAGGCCCTGGCTGATCTCCTTGATCGCGTAGACGATGCCACCGATCCGGACGAACCGGACGACATGCCGGCTGATTCCGCGCGGCAGCGAGACCAGCTTCTCCTTGGGCCACTTCTCCAACGGCGTGGACCAGGGCAGGGTGAGCAGGTCGGTGGGATCGGGGCCGGTCGCGAACTGCATGCGCACCCGGCCAGCCTGACACAGCCGAAGTTGATGGGCAGGACGGCACGCAACGGGGGCGGGCCCGACCGTGGACCGACCCACTGGAGGCAACGATGGCCGGTCTCGACGGCGGCCGCCTGGGGCCGGCGCCCCGCCGCGATCCGGCCCGCTACCCGGGGGATCGGCTGGCGTTCGACTTCCTGCTCCGCGGCGATCGGATCGATCCGCTACCGGTCGATCCGGCTCCGGTGCTGGACGGCCGGCACGCCGTGGTCGCCTTCGGCTCCAACGCGGCGCCCGCGCAGTTGGCGGCCAAGTTCGGGTCCGCGACCGGAACCATCGCCGTCACCCGCGCCCGGCTGACCGGGTTCGCGGTGGGACATTCACCGCACGTCAGCAGTCCCGGCTACATGCCCTGGGTGCTGGTGGCCGCACCGGGGTCGCGGGTCGACTGCGCGCTGCTGTGGCTGGACGACCGGCAGCGCGCGGTGCTCGACGCCACCGAACCGAACTACGTCCTGGTACCGATCGACCGCCGGCGGCACCCGCTGGACGGGTCGACCGCCGTCGCCGCGCTGTCCTATGCGGCTTACCGCGGCCGCTGGGGGGCGCTGCGCTGGCCGGGCGAGGACCGGCCGGCGAGGGCGACGTCCCAGGCCCGGCTGTTCGGGCGGCTGCGGACGCTCGCCTGGTTCCGGGATCTGGTGGGCGATGGGGGTCTGCGCGCCGCTCAGGGTCGGCTGGCCGGGGACCCCGGGCTGCGCAACCGGATCCGGGCCGAGCTGATGGCCCGGGAGATGACCGTTCCCGACGGCTGGTCGACAGCGTGAGGGCGCCGGTCCAGGTCAGCGCGCGGCGACGGCCTCGCCGGCGGCCAGCACGGTTTCCCGGTCGCTCGCCGGCCGCCCGGCCGCGGCCAGCGGGCGGCGGAGCACCGTGACCAGGCCCAGCGTGACGACGGCGGAGGCCAGGATGACCGCCGCCATGGCCACTGGAGACGTCGCGTCGAACAGCCCGGAGATCGGGGCGATGGACGCGCCCACCGCGAACTGGACGGCGCCGAGCAGGGCGGCGGCGCTGCCCGCGCGATGCGCGTTGTGGGCCAGCGCGATCACCGGAACGGCGGGCAGCAGGAGCCCTGCGGTCAGCAGCGTGAAGATCAGCGTGGCGACCAGCGCCCACGGACCCAGTCCGAGCAGCGCGACGAGCAGCATGACGGTGGCGACGACCGCGGCGAACGAGACCCCCGCCAGCAGGATCCGCTCGGGCCGGACCCGGCCGAGCAGCGCGCCGTTGATCTGGGTCCCGGCGGTCACGCCCACGGCGCCCGCCGCGAAGATGAACGCGAACTGCTGGGTGGACAGGCCGTAGCCCTCCTGGAAGACGAAGGTCGCCGACGACACATAGGTGAAGATGCCGGCGAACGAGAACCCGCCGACCAGCGCCAGGCCGATGAACACCGGGTCGCGCAGCAGGGACACGTAGGACCGGCCGGCCGCGGCCAGGCCGCCGGACCGGCGGCGGTCGACCGGAAGGGACTCCCGCAGGAAGACCGCGGCCAGCGCGAACAGGATGGCGCCGACTCCCGCCAGCGCGGCGAACATCGTCCGCCAGGTGCTCCAGGTCAACACCTGCGCGCCGATGATCGGCGCGATGCTCGGCGCGACACCGACCACGAGCATCATCCGGGCCAGCGCCTTGCCGACCTGGATCCCCTCGAAGCGGTCCCGGATGATCGCGGTGGACAGCACCATGCCCGCCGCTGCGGTAAAGCCCTGGAGGAATCGGAGCGCGGTCAGCATGCCGACCGAGCCGACGAAGACGATCGCCGCCGACGCGACGACGTACACCCCCAGGGAAACCAGCAGCGGGATCCGGCGCCCGAGCGCGTCGGAGACCGAGCCGATCACCAGCTGACCGAGCGCAAGACCGGCGAGCGTCGCCGTGATGGTCAGTTGCACCGCCGCCGGATCGGTGGTCAGGTCCGCGGTGATCTGCGGAAACGCTGCCAGGTAAAGGTCGATGGTGAACGGCCCGATCGCGGTCAGCGCGCCGAGCAACATGATCAGCGACGCCGGAATCCGGCTGGCGCGCACGGCCACAGACATAAAAAAAGACCTCTCCGGGGATTTGTTGACCTTTGAACCAACCCCCCCATGCACGACGCGCATTCCGGATCCGGGATGCGTTCATGAGAAACCGATGTGACGGTCGCCTCAGTCCGGTGGGAACTGCCGCCGGTGGTCGTCAGGTTGTTTATTCCGTTCCGCCTCGATGTCCGGTTGCGCGATCCTGGTTCTGCGGACGGCGGCCACCGGAGGCCGCCCGGTCGACCCCGGAGGGGCCATGGCGAAGAACATCGTCGTGCTGTGCGACGGGACGTGGAACCGAGCGGACCAGAAGTGCCCGACGAACGTCGAGAAGTTTCGCGCCGCCGCCGTCCACGGGGCGCAGCAGGTCGTCAGCTACGTTCCAGGGGTCGGCACCGACCCGGGCGTCTTCGACCGGTTCCTCGGCGGGGCGTTCGGCTTCGGGCTGTCCGCCCGTCTGATGGAGGCGTACCGCAGCGTCGTCGACAACTATGCCGAGGGGGATCGGATCTACCTCCTCGGGTTCAGCCGGGGCGCATACACCGCCCGCAGCACCGCCGGGATGATCCGGAACGTCGGGGTGCTCAAGCCGGGATTCCGGGACGAGAGCCATTACCGGCGGGCCATGACGATCTACCGCAATCGGGGGTCGGCGGCCCTGCGGCCCGATGGTGACCAGGCCGTCGGCTTCCGCCGGGAGCATTCCTACAGTCCCCCCATCCACTTCGTCGGTGTCTGGGACACGGTGGGCGCCCTCGGGATCCCGTTGGGCGGACTTCGCTGGCTCAACGTCATCAACCGCCGCTGGCAGTTCCACGACACGCAGCTGAGCAGCACGATCCGAGCCGCCTACCACGCGCTGGCCATCGACGAGCGGCGCGGACCGTTCCGGCCGACGTTGTGGCAGCTGTCCGACAAGGCCCGTTCGGGTGCGGTCGACCAGCGGGTCGAGCAGGTCTGGTTCAGCGGGGTGCACAGCAACGTCGGCGGTGGGTACCCCGATTCCGGCCTGTCCGACATCTCGTTGAACTGGCTGGCCGGCAAGGCCGACGAGCACGGGGTCCTGTTCCGCGCGGCCCGGCCGGGCGCCGGCGGCGACCGGCTACGGGCGCTGCAGCACTGGGTCGCCGCCGATCCGCGGTTCGACGGGACGCTGGTCAACTCCCGCACCGGGATCTACCGGTTGATCCGGCCCTACGTCCGCCCGATGGGCGGTGCCGATTCGTCGGTGACGGAGGCCGCCTTCTTCACCGCCGAACGCCGTTGGGACGACGACGCCGCCTACCGCGGTGCCGCGGCCAACCTGCGCCGCTACCTAGACGGCGGCCGCGGTCGCATCCTGCCGACGGACGAACCGGCCCGGCTCACCGGCTGAACAGCGCCGCCCGAGGCTCGACGGCCGGAGCGGGTGGGGGCCGGTGCGGCTGCCTGAGGTGCGGCCCGTGTGCGCAGGTTCGGCCGGGCTGGGGGCGGTTGGATGGTCCGCGAGGCAGGGTGGCGGGTGCGTCCGGGCGGTGGTACAGCCTGTGTGCGGAGATTTCGGCGGGGCGGTGGATGTTCCGCACGGGCGATGGTGGGTCCGGCTGGGGTGGTACCGGTGCGGGTGGGCCCGCGCGGCGGGTCCGCCGAGGTCGGGCGAGATCGGCCCCCCTGGCGGCACGAGCTCAGCCGCGACCGCCGGGCCCGGAGCTGGCCCGCCCCACCGGGCGGGAGACCGCCCGCATCCGTCCGGTGTCCAGGGGTGAGTCGTCGCGAACCGCTCGACCGGCCCGGTGACCGGCCGGCCGGCCCAGCGGCAACCGGTGGGGACCGGTCTGATCCGCGGGAATCGCCCGGCGGTCGCGGGGTCCGGGGACCGGGCGACGCCCGGGGCGCGGCGGGTGGAGCAGGTGGCCCGCGTTCCGGATGATCTCCAGCGACTCGGCGATCGGGTTCGGCCGGGCCGGCCGCGGCCGCCGGGCCTGGCCGAGGACGTCGAGGTCGCGCAGGACCCGCTCGACGGCCTGCCGGACGGGCTCGGACAGCTCCCATCCGTTGCCCGGTCCATCGGGTCGGGCGTCCATCAGCCGCAGATCGTCGGCCCGATCCCGAGCCTCCCGCAACCGCATGAGGGCCACGGCCAGCGCGCGCTCGCTGCCCGCCACGTCGTCGGTCCCCTCATCGAGGGCCAACTCACCGAAGGCCTCGATGCTGGCCGCGACATCCGCAAGCAGTGCGGCGAACACCAGCCGCAGATCCTCGCCGCGCGTCGGGTCGACGGTCGGCTGGTCGCGCACGCCGTCGTGGATCGAGCGGAACATGCTGCGCACGGTGACCGTGGTGTGCTCCAGCGCATCCAGCTCGGCGCGCAGATTGCCGCCGGTGTCGGGCTCGACCAGGGCGCGGGCGTTGAGCCGGCGGCCGGCCTCGGCCTGCCGCAGCGCCTGATCGATCTCCGGCACGTTGCGGGAGAGCCGGCGGGCATCGTCCATCCACCGGATCGCCTGCTGCTCGCCGATCGGCTCGGCCAGCTCGGTCGATGCCGTCCGCAGCAGCCGGGCGAGTTGACCGGCGAAGCGGTGGACGGCGCGGGCCGCCGACACGTCGCCGATGCGGGGTGGGAGAGCCAGGTTGACCGCGAGCCCGACCGCCACCCCGATCAGCGTCTCGAAGATCCGGTCCATGGCCGCGGCCTGCGCGCCGCCGACGGCCAACACCAGCATGCCGCTGATCGGCACCTCCAGCATGTGCGGTCCGAGCCGCAGCAACTGGCCGAGCAGGATCGCCGACGCGACCAGCACGCCCAGCGACCACCAGGTCAGTCCGACCACGCTGGAGAACAGCACCGCCAGCAGCACGCCGGCGCCGACGGCGACGATGCGCTGCAGGCTGCTGGTCAGGCTGTCCTTGAGGGTGATCTCGACGACCAGCAGGGCAGTCAGCGGGGCCAGGATCGGCGCCGTGCCGGGGACCAGCAGCAGCGCGACGACGAAGGCGGCGACCGCCGCTCCGGTCAGCCGCAGGGCACGACCGGCCGCGGCCCGCCCGCGCAGGCGCAGGCGGATGCGACCGGCGTCCGCAAGACGGCGAACGGTGGTGAGCATGCTGGACTTCCCCTGACTTCTTTCGGATCGGTGGCGTCGGACGTGAGGCGGGGACCGGTCGGCCCGGTCCACCCTGGTGCAGACGTCTCGCGCCGGGCGGCGGATGGGCGTCTGTGATGTGATCTCTCGCATCACGGCCCGAGCCACGTAGAGGAATACCGCCGATGGACCTTCACGAATCGCTGCACCGGCTGGCCGAGGCACACCGGATCGCCACGGAGTTCTGGGACTGGCAGGGCCGGCACGTGACGGTGCCGGACGGGACCATCACGCGGGTCCTGACCGCGCTCGGGGTCGATGCGGGCACGCCGGATGCCGCCGAGAGCGCGCTGCGGGCCGTGGAGGATGCGAACTGGACGCGGATGCTGCCGCCGACCATGGTCATCCGGTCGGGGTGGGGGCCGACGGTCGACGTCCACGTGCGCCACGGCGAGGACGTCGCCGTGTGGATCGAACTGGAGAGCGGCGGGCAGCGCAGCAACCTGCGCCAGGAGGACAACTGGGCGCCGCCGCGGGTGATCGCCGGCCCGACCGAGGACCGGCTGGTCGGTGAGGCCACCTTCCGGATCCCGGACGACCTGCCCACCGGCTACCACCGGCTCAAGGCCTGGTCGGCCGGTGACGAGGCGTCCTGTGCGCTGATCGTGACGCCGCCCTGGGTCGGGATCCCGGAGCGCATGGGCGGGCGCTCATGGGGGATCGCCACCCAGCTGTACAGCGTCCGGTCGGCGCAGTCCTGGGGTGTCGGTGACGTCGCCGATCTGGCCGACCTCGCCGTCTGGGGGACGGCGCAGCTGGGCGCGGACTTCGTGCTGGTCAACCCGTTGCATGCGGCCGAACCGTCCGGCCGGATGGAACCCTCGCCGTACCTGCCGACGACCCGGCGCTTCCAGAACCCGATCTACCTGCGGGTCGAACGGATCGCGGAGTACGCCGATCTGTCCGCCGCGGATCGGGCGACCGTGGAGCAGCTCCGGGCCGCGTTGCACACCGACCTCGACGGGCTCGATGCGATCGACCGGGACCGGTCGTGGACGGCCAAGGTGGCCGCATTGCGCCTGGTCCATGCGGTGCCTCGGACGGCGGGCCGGGAGCTGGCGTACGCCGCGTACCGGGCGCGGGAGGGCGTGGGGCTGGACAACTATGCGACCTGGTGCGCGCTGACCGACCGGCACGGCGCTGACTGGCACGAGTGGCCGGCCGAGTTGCGGCACCCCGACGCAGCGGCGGTGGTCCAATTCCGCGCGGCCAACGAGCGGGATGTCGACTTCTACCGCTGGTCGCAGTGGGTGCTCGATGAGCAGCTTTCGGAGGCCCAGAACGCCGCCCGGCGGGCGGGGATGAGCATGGGCGTCATGCACGATCTTGCGGTCGGCGTGCACCCGGAGGGCTCCGACTCGTGGAGTCTGCAGGACGTCTTCGCGGCGGGGATGACGGTCGGCGCACCGCCGGACGCGTTCAACCAGGCCGGTCAGGACTGGGCGCAGCCGCCCTGGCGGCCCGATCGGCTGGCCGAAGCGGAGTACGCGCCGTTCCGCGACATGGTCCGCACCGTGCTGCGGTCCGGTGGTGGGGTTCGGGTGGACCACATCATCGGGCTGTTCCGGTTGTGGTGGATCCCTGCGGGGCTCGGACCGACCGAAGGCACCTACGTCCGGTACGACCACGAGGCGATGATCGGCATCCTGGCGCTGGAGGCGGTGCGGGCCGGCGCCGTCGTCGTCGGCGAGGACCTGGGCACCGTGGAGCCCTGGGTGCGCGAGTACCTGGCCGAACGCGGCATTCTCGGCACGTCGATCCTGTGGTTCGAGTTCGAGTTCGAGGGCGACGGGCGGCCGCTGCGACCGGAGTGGTGGCGCGAGTACTGCCTGGCGTCCGTGACGACACACGACCTGCCGCCGACCGCCGGCTACCTGGCCGGGGACCACGTCCGGCTCCGTGATTCGCTCGGCCTGCTCACCCGGGCCCTGGACGAGGAACTGGCCGCCGACGACGCCGAACGCGCCGCGTGGATCAACGAGCTGCGGGTGCGCGGGGCGCTGACCGACGCGACCGCGTCGGCGATCTCCGACACGCTCGATCCGGGCGCCCCCGACCCGGCCGGCCTCGAGCTCGAGGCCACCATCCACGCCCTGCACCGCTACCTGACGTGGACGCCGTCGAGGCTGATCTGCGTGAGCCTGACCGACCTGGTGGGGGACCGGCGCACGCAGAACCAGCCGGGCACGATAGACGAGTACCCCAACTGGCGAGTGCCCCTGAGCGGACCCGACGGCGTCCTGCTGAGCCTGGAGGAGGTCTTCACCTCCGCCCGGGCCCGCCGGTTGGCCGCGGTGGTCGCCGAACCCTGACCGCGCGCGTCAACAAGGAATGCCCTGACAGTGCCGGGGCAGAAGGAGTGGGCGACTTCGGCCACGCGGCAGTGTTGGTCGGCGGGATGGGTTACACCCGGGCCAGCCGGTCGGCGGCGGCCCGGGCGGCCGCGCCGGGGTCGTCTGCCTCGGTGAGCATCCGCACCACGACGACCCGGCGGGCGCCACGGGCGATGACCTCGTCCAACCGGTGCAGGTTTTCGATGCCGCCGATGGCGAACCACGGCCGCACGTCCTGGTGCGCGGCGGTGTGGTCCAGCAGCGACAACCCCGCCGCCGGGCGCCCCGGCTTGGTGGGGGTGGTCCACGTCGGCCCGGTGCAGTAATAGTCGACGCCGGGCTCGCCTCGGGCAGCGTCCGCCTGACCCGGGTCGTGCGTCGACCGGCCGATCAGCACCGCATCGCCGACGATCCGCCGAGCCACCGGCACCGGTAGGTCGTCCTGGCCCAGGTGCAGAACCGGTGCCTTCGCCGCGAACGCGACGTCGGCGCGGTCGTTGACCGCCCAGAGCTTGCCGTGCCGGGCGGCCGCGTCGGCGAACACCTCCAGCAGCCGCAGCTCGTCACGGGCCTCCAGGCCCTTCTCCCGGAGTTGCACGATGTCCACGCCGTTGGCCAGGACGGCGTCCAGGAATTGCGCCAGGTCGCCCTGCCGGGCTCGGGAGTCGGTGCACAGGTACAGCCGGGCGCCGGCCAGGGCCTGTCGGGGCTCGGTCGGGTCCGGTCGGGCATCCGGGGGGTGCGGCGCGGGCACGGTCATCGGCGACACCCTACGGTGCCGCGGGTGGCAGCCCGGTCGCACGTCCGGGCCGGTGCCGGCGGTGGCGTCGCCGGGCGCACCGGTTGCATCCCGGTCGCACGGCCGTTCCGCATCCACGTCGCGTGCCGTAGGGTCGGCGGTGCACGCGGGAGCCCGATGGATCGGGCTGAGAGGGTGGCTGCCAGCCGCCGACCGTCCGACCTGAACCGGATCATGCCGGCGTAGGGAGTTTGCCCCTCACCCGGGCCGGACGGATCGGCACCTGGTCACCCTCGAACCGCCGAGGGAAGGGAAGCCGGTGGACCACATCGGGCGGATGGGCGCGGGCGCCGACGTTCTCGTGGTGGGGGCCGGCGTGATCGGGCTGTCCATCGCCTGGCGCTGCCGTCGACGGGGCCTGTCGGTGACCGTGGTCGACCCGGCCCCCGGCTCGGGCGCCTCCCGTACCGCGGCCGGCATGCTGGCACCGGTCACCGAGTTGCACTACGGCGAAAAGTCTTTGCTGGTGCTCAATCTCGCATCGGCCGCACGCTACCCGTCGTTCGTGGCCGAACTCGAGGACGCCACCGGCCGGCCGGTGGGGTATCGCCGCACCGGCACGGTGGTCGCGGCCTGGGACGCCGCCGACCTCGCCGGCCTGCGCGACCTGGCCGGTTTCGCCGGCACCCTCGGGCAACCGGTGCAGGCGTTGACGGGCCGTGAGCTTCGCTCGCTGGTGCCGGGGATCGCCCCCGGCCTCCCCGGCGGGCTGCTGGCCCCGGACGACCATCAGGTCGACAACCGGCGCCTGCACGCCGCGCTGCTGGCGGCAGCGTCCGGAGCCGGTGCGTCCTTGATCGAGACACCCGTCGCCCGCATCGACGTCGTCGCCGGACGGGTTCGGGGTGTGACGACCGCCGACAGGCTCTCGTTCACCGCGGGGACCGTCGTGCTCGCCGCGGGCGCCCACTCCGGCCGGATCGCCGGGCTGCCGGACCACGCTCGTCCACGGGTGCACCCGGTCAAGGGCCAGACGCTGCGCCTGCGGATGTCGGCCGACACCATGCCGCCGCTGATCGTGCGCGGCACGGTCAAGGGCACGCCGGTCTACCTGGTACCCCGCGCGCCGAGCACGCAGGGCGGACCGTCCACCGGTGAGCTGGTGATCGGTGCCTCGACGGAGGAGGCCGGCTTCGACTGCACGCCGCGGGCCGGGGCCGTCTACGAGCTGTTGCGCGACGGCCAGTCGCTGCTGCCGGCGGTGTCGGAGGCGGAGCTGGTCGAGGTGAGCACGGGGCTGCGGCCGGGATCCCCGGACAACGCGCCACTGATCGGGACCTGCGGGCTCGACGGACTGATCATCGCGACCGGGCACTACCGCAACGGGGTCCTGCTGTCGCCGATCACCGGCGACGGCGTGGCCGACCTGATCGCGGACGGCGCGCTCCCGCCCGAGTTGCTCCCCTTTGTGCCGGAACGACGTGCACCCCAGGAGGTTCGATGAACGTCACGATCAACGGCCGGCCGCGCGAGATCGCGGCCGGCACCACGTTGCAGGCGCTGGTCAGCGGGGAGACCGGCGGTGGCCGAGGGGGAGCGGCCGCGCTGGACGGGGACGTGGTGCCCCGCTCGATGTGGCCCGACACCACCTTGCGGGACGGCAGTGTGGTGGAGATCGTGACGGCGGTGCAGGGCGGATGAACACGGTGGATGAGCCAACTGACGCAACCGATCCGTTCGTCATCGCCGGCGTGCCACTGGCTTCCCGATTGCTCCTCGGCACCGGCGGCGCCGCGAGCATGACGGTCATCGAGGAGACGATCGCCGCGTCCGGCACGGCGCTGTGCACCGTGTCCATGCGCCGGCACGGGGTCGCGGCCGAAGGGTCCCTGCTCGATGTGCTCGACCGGCACGGGGTGCGCATCCTGCCGAACACCGCGGGCTGCCGGACGGCGCGAGAGGCGATCCTCACCGCCGAACTGGCCCGCGAGGCCCTGGAGACGAATTGGGTCAAGCTGGAGGTCGTCGCCGACGAGTTCACCCTGCTGCCCGACCCGCTGGAGCTGCTGGACGCGGCCGAGCAGCTGGTGGCCAAAGGTTTCGTGGTGCTGCCCTACACCAACGACGACCCGATCCTGGCCCGCCGCCTGCAACAGGCCGGGTGCGCCGCGGTGATGCCCCTGGGCGCCCCGATCGGCACCGGTCTGGGTCTGACGAACCCGCACAACATCGAACTGATCGTGTCCGAGGCGACCGTGCCGGTCGTCCTGGACGCCGGCATCGGAACGGCCTCGGACGCGGCGCTGGCCATGGAGCTCGGCTGCGACGCGGTGCTGCTGGCCTCCGCAGTGACCCGGGCGCAGGATCCGGCGTTGATGGCCGCGGCGATGCGCCATGCCGTGCTGGGGGGTCGGGCGGCCCGCCGGGCCGGCCGGATCCCGAAACGGGTGCACGCGCAGGCGTCGTCACCGCTGCAGGGCATGGCAGTGCTGTAGCGCGGCGTCCCGAAATGCCGAACCGCCCGGTTCGGGCACCCCTTGCGGGATCCGAACCGGGCGGTAGCGGGAGCTCTCGGCTGTGGTGCCGTCAGCGGAGGCGAGCCTTCGGCGGCGTCAGCGAGCAGTTCAGACGGACGGCTTGACCGCGGTCAGGAACTTCTCGGTGTAGGCCTTCTGGTTGGCAACGAGCTTCTCGGTGAAGTCGAAGTACGCCGCGGAGACCTCTTCGACGGTCGGCAGGCCCTCAGGGGTCGGCAGCGACGGCACGTTCTTGGCGGCATCCTTGGCGGCCTCCGGGATGGAGGAGGTCACGCGGGAGATGGCGTCGAGCGAGGCATCCTGGATCTTCTGGATCGCGGCGAGGTACTGCTCGGCGGCTTCCTGAGCCTGGGCGGCGAAGTCGGACATGATGGTTCCCTTCGGTTGTCGGAGTGGTGGTGACTCGGGTGGTTCCTCATCAACACCGTCCTGCGTAGTCTACCAAGCACTGCGCGGTAGGTCAAGCAGAGGGTTCAACATTCTGTTGCGGAATCGAGCGGGGGTCGTTCGGGGCGATGGCGTCTTCCTCGGATTGCATCACGCCGGTGACGAACCGCGGCCCGCGGCCGGCGGTCTCGTTGAGGTAGGCCATGACGAACACCGGACGCACCCGACCGTCGACCCCGACGATCCGGTACCGGACGGCGACCATGCCGCCATCGGTCAGCAGGTGCCGCCACGCCTCGGCGAACGACGCGCGGTCGGCCGGATGCCGCCGGGTGAGTAGCAGGCGGGTGCTCGGCCGGACGAAGCCGCGGCCCGCGGGCCCGACCCCGTGCAGTTGGAAGACTCCCGGTGACCACCACCATTGGCCGGATGCCAGGGCCAGCCGAAAGCCGCCCCGGATGCCGGCCGGTCGCTCGGTGTGCTCGCGGATGTGCGCCGCGGTGAGCAGGTCGTCGCCGGCCGGCGGTCGCGACTGATGGGCCATGACGCCGCTCCCTCGGATCGCGCTCGATGGTGCTGCGTCAGGTATAGCCGGGTTCGTGGGCAAAAGATCCCGTTTTGTGACCAGATCAACGCGAACGGCGCACACCGGAAACGCGTCGCCGCGTCCGGTGTGCGCCGGGGTGCGTGGACGATCAGGGGGCCTTCTGCTTGACGTACGCGCCGGGGGCCTCCTCGAGCGGGGCGAACTGGGCGCTGCCCAGCTTGGTGCGGGCCTTGACCTGGGTGCCGCCGTGCGGGGCAAGCCACTCGTACCAGGTCGGCCACCAGCTGCCGGGCACCTTCTCGGCGGCCTCGAACCAGGCGTTCGGATCGGCCGGCGTGCCGCCGCCCTCGCGGGCGATCCAGAAGTTGCGCTTCATCTTGGCCGGCGGGTTGATGACGCCGGCGATGTGCCCGCTGGCGCCCAGCACGAACGAGGCGTTGCGCAGCAGCTGGGTGCTCTCATAGGCCGAGGTCCACGGGACGATGTGGTCCTCCTTGGAGGCGTAGACGAACACCGGGATGTCCAGGGCACCGAGATCGACCTTCTCGCCGAGCATGGTCAGCGCGCCCGGCTCGCGCAGCTTGTTCTCCAGGTAGGTGTTGCGGATGTAGTAGCAGAACATCGGGCCGGGCAGGTTGGTGTCGTCGCTGTTCCAGTAGAGCAGGTCGAACGCCGGCGGCGCCTGGCCCTTGAGGTAGCCCTTGACCACGTACGGCCAGATCAGATCGTTGGCGCGGAGCGCGGCGAACACCTGGGCCAGCTCGCTCCCCTTGAGCAGGCCGCCGTTGCCGATCGCGGCCTCGCGGGCGGCGACGCCCTCCTTGGTGACCAGCAGACCGATCTCGCCGGTGTCGCTGAAGTCGAGCAGAGTGGTCAGCAGGGTCAGGCTGGCGACCGGGCTCTCGCCCCGGGCGGCCAGCACCGCGAGCGCACTGGTGACCAAGGTTCCGCCGATGCAGAAGCCGAGCGCGTTGATCTTGTCGGCCTTGCTGATCTTGAGCGCCGCATCGATCGCGGTCAGCACGCCCTGCTCCAGGTAGTCGTCCCAGGTCACCTTCTCCTGGGAGGGGCCGGCGTTGCGCCAGGACACCAGGAAGACGGTGTGGCCCTGCTCGACTGCGTGCCCGACGAACGAGTTCGCCGGCTGCAGATCCAGGATGTAGTACTTGTTGATGCACGGCGGCACGATCAGCAGCGGCCGCTTGAAGACGTTCTCGGTGGTCGGCGTGTACTGGATCAGCTGGATCAGCTCGTTCTGCAGGACCACGCTGCCGGGCGTCGTGCAGACGTTGACGCCGACTTCGAAGGCCTTCTCGTCGGTCATCGAGATACGGCCCTTGGCCAGGTCCTCGGTGAACAGCTTCATGCCCTCGGCCAGGCTGGCCCCGCCGGTCTCCATGGCCAGCTGCAACGCCTCCGGGTTGGTCAGCAGCGTGTTCGCCGGGCTGAGCGCGTCCGCCACCTGTCGCAGCGCGAAGCTCCACTGCGCCTTCGACCGCTCGTCGATCGGTGACGCCTCAAGAGCCTTCTGGGCCAGGTCGGTCTGGGCCAGGTAGGTCTTGGCCACGAGCTCGTAACGCGGATCCTTGCTCCAGGCGTCGTCGCTGAACCGGCGGTCCTTGATTGCATCGCCCTGGCCGGCAGCGCCGAGGAACGGCGCCCAGAACGACTTCATCGTGTCCATCTGCCACTGGGTCATCTGGGCCACGGCCTTGGTCCACGGGGCGGCCGCTGCGGACAGGGCCGCCGGCGTGTTCGCGACGTCGCCGGTCGGCCACAGCACCATCGGCGGTTGGGTCTTGATCAGATCGGTCAGCCAGCTGGTGGGATCCGGCAGGGGTGAGGTCATCGATTGCTCCCTGGTCACGACGGCGCGAGAACGACGAAGGCACTGGACAAACTTGGCTCCTGCGTCGCCGAGTGTCCGGTGCCCTCCTTCGGTGCTGATGGTGGCCTCGCGAGCTCGGCCAACCTGGACGGCACTGGACAAACTTGGCTCCTGCGTCGCCGAGTGTGTCCGGTGCCCTCCTTCGGTGCTGATGGTGGCCTCGCGAGCTCGGCCACCGTAGAGCCTGCCATGCCGGACCGCGGGATGCCGTTCCTGTCCCACTGGCCGGTGTGACGTCACCGGTGACGTCGCAACGACGCCGAATGGCACCATTCGCGATATCGCTTGACGTCATCGGCGCGAGGGTGGATAGTCACTGCATGACTAATCCGCGTAGGACGGCTATCCGGCCCAGCCCACTCACCCTCATGGTGTTGGTGCTGCTGGCCGAGGCGCCCATGCATCCGTACGAGATGCAGCGGGTCATGCAGGCCCGCGGCAAGGACAGTGTCGTGCGGGTGCAACGCGGGTCGCTGTATCCGGCCGTGGAACGGCTCGCCGCCGCCGGCCTGATCGAACCGGTCGAGACCGAGCGGGAGGGCCGGCGTCCGGAGCGGACGGTCTACCGGATCACCGAGGACGGTCGCGACACCGCCGAGATGTGGTTGACCACCATGGTCCGGGAGGTCCGCAACGAGTTTCCCGAGTTTCCGGCCGCGCTGTCGTTCCTGCCGCTGCTGTCCGCGCCCGACGCCCGCGCCGAGCTGACGGCGCGTCTGGTCGCCCTGGGCAAGGGCATCGCCGCGATCCGCTCGGTGACCGAGGACCTCAACGAGCGGTTCCGACTGCCCCGCTTGTTCCTGATCGAGACCGAGTACCAGTTGGCCATGCTGCAGGCCGAGTACCGGTGGGTCGAATCGGTCGTCGACGACATCGCCGAGGGCCGGCTGACCTGGGACGACGAACAGATTCGGGCCTGGGCCGACGACATCGCTCGGCGCACCGGGATCGTGCCCGGGATGCCGCGGCCGATGCCCGGCGGCCCCGCCCCCTAGCTGGTTGGCCGAGCGTGCGAGGCCACGACAGAACACCGCAGAAGGGTCCGGAAGCGGTTCGGCGACGGCGGAGCCGGATTGCTCAGGCTCTCCTGGTTGGCCGAGCTCGCGAGGCCCCCAGGCCGGCATGCGGACCGGCGGCGGGTGGGGGTTGTGGGCCCACCACCCCCCCACCCCGGCGCCGTCACGCCGGCCGCCCCCAGCCCCCCCC
>JBGALY010000035.1:0-48366 GCA_044223435.1 Nakamurella sp. | reverse complement strand
TCCCGCGGCCCGGACGACGGAATCCAGCAGCAGCGGGTCGGGCAGGGCCAGCAGATCCGCCGCGGCGCCGCGAGTGAGCCCGTCGGCCAACGGATCCCGCTCGTGCCGCGCCTCCAGTGCGGCCCGCAGCCGGTGCTGCCAGGACCGGTGCACGGGCGCGTGCACCCACCAGCCGGCGGCCACCATGATCCCCTCGGGGGGGTCGGCGGCAGCGCGCAGCAGCCCGAGCCGTCGCAGGTGCTGTTCCGGGACGGCGCCGCGCCGGGCCACCTCGGCCAGCAGATCCCCCGCCGGATCCAGGCCCGAGAGCACCGCGCGACGACTCGCCGACGCGCCCCGACGCTGCAGGACCGGCGGATCGGCGTCCAGCACCTGGGCGCCGCCGACGATCCGCCGCGTCCCCGGATTCCGCAGCACCACCCGATCCCCGGCCACCAGCGGCAGCGCCCGTTGCAGAGTCAGCCGGCCGTGCTCGTCGTCGAAGGGGCGCAACCGCGCCGGAACCGCCGCGGTGCCCACGTGCGCGGTGAGGTGTTCGGGTGCCTGGGTCAGGGCGATGCCGGTGACCCGCCGCACGTCGAGCAGCGCAGTGGTCGGCCAGGCATCGGGAGCGACCACGACATCACCGCGGTGGACCCGGTCGGCCGGGACACCGCGGAGATTGAGCGCGACGCGGTCGACGGGTCCGAGGAATTCGTGCGCCCGACCGCGGCTCTGCAGCCCCCGCACCGTGACCGGGAGGGTTTCCTCGCCGAGCACCTGGAGGTGGTCACCGCGAGCCAGCCGGCCGGCCGTCAGGGTCCCGGTGACGACGGTCCCGGCCCCGGTGATGCTGAACGCCCGGTCCACCCACAGTCGCAGCCGCCCGGCCGGATCCGGCGGGGGCAGGCGGGCCAGCACGTCGTCGAGCGCACCGCGGAGCTCCGGCAGCCCGCGGCCCTGGACCGCCGAGACGACGACCGCCCGCGCGTCCCGCAGGCCGGTGCCGGCCAGTTCGGCGCGGGCCTGGGCCAGGGCGGCCGCCCCGCCGTCGGTGACCCGGTCGGCCCGGCTGATCACGATCAGCCCGTGTTCGATGCCCAGGGCGGCGATGGCGTCGCGGTGGTCGCCCGACTGGGCCCGCCAGCCCTCGTCGGCGGCGACGACGAAGCACACCACCGGCGCCGGGCCGAGGCCGGCCAGCATGTTGCCGAGGAACCGTTCGTGCCCCGGCACGTCGACGAACGCGAGTTCGCGGCCGGATGGGAGCGTCGTCCAGGCGAAGCCGAGGTCGATGGTCAGCCCGCGGCGCCGCTCCTCGGCCCACCGGTCGGGTTCCATCCCGGTGAGCGCCCGGATCAGCGTGCTCTTCCCGTGGTCGACGTGCCCGGCGGTCGCCACCACCTGAGGTGGGTCGGGCACCGCTCAGAGCTCCAGCGCGGCCCGGACGGCGGCCAGCAACACGTCGTCGTCCGGCTCGGCGATGCACCGGGGGTCGACCAGGCAGGCACCGTCGTGCACCCGGGGCAGCACGGCGGGCCGACCGGCCCGCAGCCGGGCGGCGGCGGCTTCGGGCAGCCGCACGGCCCACCCCGGCAGCGGACGGCCCGGCGCGCCACCCCCGCCGACCCGACCGTCGTGCGGGACCACCTGCCCGCCCACCGCGTCGGCGAGGCGGGCGGCCCGATCACGGAGCCGGCCCGGGTCCGCGTGCAGGGCGGTCGTGACCGGTGGCGGGCCGCCGGCCACGGTGGCCTCCAGCGCGGCCAGGGTCAACTTGTCGGCGCGGACCGCCCGGGCCAGCGGGTGCCGGGCCAGCCGGTCGATCAGGTCCGCACGACCGAGGACCACGCCGGCCTGGGGTCCGCCCAACAGCTTGTCCCCGCTCGCGGTGACCAGGTCGGCACCGGCGGCCAGTGCCGTGGCCGCGTCCGGCTCGTCCGGGAGCAGCGGGTCGGGAGCCAACAGTCCGCTGCCGATGTCCGCGACCAGCGGCACGCCGTACTCCCCGGCCAGGCCGTGCAGCTCGGCGACGCCGACCGCGGCGGTGAACCCCACGACCCGGAAGTTGCTGGGATGCACCTTGAGCAGGCAACCGGTGTCCGGGCCGATGGCCGCGGCGTAGTCGCCGCGGTGCGTGCGGTTGGTGGTGCCGACCTCGCGGATTCGCGCACCGGTCGACCCGATCAACTCGGGCAACCGGAATCCGGCGCCGATCTCGATCAGCTCGCCGCGGCTGATCACCACCTCGCGACCGGCGGCCAGTGCGGTTGTCGCCAGGACCAGCGCGGCGGCGCCGTTGTTGACGACCAGCGCCCCCTCCGCGGCCGGGCAGGCGGCCAGCAGCGCGGCCCGGGCGCCGGCCCCGCGGCGCGACCTGGTCCCGGTGCTCAGATCCAGCTCGACGTCGACGTATCCGGCGGCGCCGATCAACGCCTCGACGGCCGCGGCCGACAGCGGCGCGCGGCCCAGGTTGGTGTGCACGATGACGCCGGTCGCGTTGAGCACCGGCGTCAGGCTCGTCGGGGCGCGGCGTTCGAGGGTGGCGAGCAGGGTGGCTTCGACCTCGTCCGGCCGGAGCGCCCCGCTGCGGGCCCGTTCCTGCACGTCGTGCACCAGCCCGCGGACCATCCCATCGCCGAGGCGGCCACGGGCCGCGCGGGCGGCGGGCAGCGCAAGGAGGTGATCCGTCCGGGGAATCAGCCGGCGTGGGTCGGTCTGGGTCACGCCTTGCATTGTGCTGGTCGGCCGCGCATCCAGGGGTGACTTTCGGCCCTCGTCCGACCGGCTGACCGGCGTCAACCACGCCGTCGATGCGGCAGGCGGGTGGCGGAGGCGGACGGGAATCGAACCCGCCAGGCCGAGATGCTCGACCTCACCGGTGTTGAAGACCGAGGGGACCACCAGGAACCCAGACGCCTCCCCGCTGCCCAGCCCGGCCAACCTACCGGTGCCGGGAACCCACCGCCGGCGCGGACCGCCGCGCTCTACCCTCGCAGCGTGACCTCCACGACGGCGACATCCAGTACGGCGACATCCACGGCGGCGACCTCCGGTCCGGCGGCGACGTCCGACGTCCGCCGGCTGACCGGTTACGCCCACGGCGGCGGCTGCGCGTGCAAGATCCCGCCGGGCGAGTTGGAGGACGCGGTCCGCGGGCTGGTCGGCCAGGCCGGCGCCGACGTGCTGGTCGGCCTGGACAGCGGTGATGACGCCGCGGTCGTCCGGCTGCGGGACGACCTGGCCGTCATCTCCACCGCCGACTTCTTCACGCCCGTCGTCGACGACGCCTACGACTGGGGCCGGATCGCCGCGGCCAACGCACTGTCCGACGTGTACGCGATGGGCGGAACCCCGGTCGTCGCGATCAACCTCGTCGGCTGGCCGCGCGGCGTGCTGCCGATGGAGCTGATGACCGAGGTGCTGCGGGGCGGGGTGGACGTGGCCGGTTCGATCGGCTGCCCGGTGATCGGCGGGCACACCATCGATGACCCGGAGCCCAAGTACGGCATGGCCGTCACCGGCGTGATCGACCCGAATCACCTGTTGCGCAACGACTCCGCGGCCGCCGGGGTGCCGTTGACGCTGACCAAGCCGCTCGGTCTGGGCCTGTTGAACAACCGGCACAAGCAGACCGGCGAGGTCTTCCCGGAGGCGATCGAGACGATGACCCGGCTCAACCGGGACGCGTCCGCCGCGGCGGTCGCGGCCGGTCTGCGGGCGGCCACCGACGTCACCGGCTTCGGCCTGCTCGGGCACCTGCACAAGATGCTGCGGGCGTCCGGGGTGGGCGCGGTGATCGACCGCGGCGCGGTGCCCGTGCTGGACGCCGCCCGGGCCGCGCTGCGGGACGGGTTCGTCCCCGGCGGATCTCGGCGCAATCTGGACTGGGTACGGCCCCACCTCACCATCGCTGTCGACGTCACCGAGGACGACCTGGTCATCCTGGCCGACGCGCAGACCTCCGGCGGGCTGCTGGTGGTCGGCGAGCTGCCCGGGTACCCGGTCATCGGGCACACGGTGCCCGGGGCCGGCATCGAGGTGCGCTGAGCTCGAGTCGCTGCGTGCCCGGCGCTGCGGTCCAGTCGTCGAGCCACCGGTCGCGTCGCCCCGGCCGGCCCGCCGAGGTCAGGTGGTGACCGTGTCCCGCGGCTCGAGCACGACCACGGCCGTCTCCTGCGGGCGCCGGGCCGCGTAGCCGTCGAGATTGTTGTCGACCTCCGCCCACCGCGCCCACAGCCGCTCCCGCTCGGCCCCGCGGGCCTGGCGCGCACGCACCGGCCGAACGCCGTCACGGGTCTGCACGATGGCTTCCGGATGGGCCTGCAGATTCAGCCACCAGGCTGGCTCACCGGGCCCCCAGCCGTTCATCGCCATCGTGGTCAGGTTGACACCGTCCTTGAGGTAGCCGACCAGCACCGTTCGCGACTCCCCGGTGCGGCGACCGGTCGTCGTCAGGCGAAGCACCCCCCAGCCATCCGGCTTCGGCCGCCACAACCCCCAGCGACCGCGGGTGATCCGCACCAGCGCCCGATGCGCATGCCAGAACAGGACGACGATCCATCGCGGCGGAAGGCGGGCGCCGCGGTCCCTCGTTTCGGTCGGATGTGCCGGGTCAGCGTTGGTCACCACCCCAGCCTGGACCCACCCGTCGCCCGGCTGAAGGGTCGAAGGTCATCGGCTCGGCGCGGCGGTTCGGGAGTGGACGGTGTTCGGGTGGCTGCGGAAACTTCGGCTTCCCCGCAGGCGTGCATATTCCGCGGGCGGGCCGGTCCGACCGCCCGCCCGGCTGACTGCACCGGGCTCAGGGCTTGAGCACGACCTTGATGCAGTCGTCCGCCTTCTCCTGGAACATCTGGTACGCGGCGGGGGCATCGGACAACGGCAGCTGATGGGTGGTCAGGTCGAGCACGCCCAGCGGATCGGCGGGGTCCTCGACGTACGGAAGCAGGTCGTCGATCCACTTCTTGACGTTGCACTGACCCATCCGCAGTTGGACCTGCTTGTCGAACAGCTTCATCATCGGCATCGGGTCCGCCTCGCCCCCGTAAACGCCGCTGATGGACACGGTGCCGCCGCGGCGGACCGCGCCGATCGCCTGGTGCAGGGCGGTCAGCCGGTCGACGCCGGCCGTCTCGATCACCTTCTGGGCGACCTTGTCGGGCAAGAGGCCGGCCGCCGTCTGGGCGATCTTGCCCGCCGTCGAGCCCGCCCCGCCGTGCGCCTCCATGCCCACCGCGTCGATCACGCCGTGCGCGCCGTACCCGGCGGTCAGCTCGACCAGGGCGGCGGACACGTCGTCGAACTGGTCCGGATCGATCGTCTCCACGCCGTGCCGGGCCGCCATGAGCCGGCGTTCGGGCACCGGGTCCACACCGATCACGCGGTGCCCGAGCGCCACCCCGATCCGCGCGGCGAACTGCCCGACCGGGCCGAGACCGAAGACGGCCAGGGTGCCCCCGTCCGGCGCCGCCGCGTACTGCACCGCCTGCCAGGCGGTGGGCAGGATGTCGGACAGGAACAGGTACCGCTCGTCCGGCCCGTCGGGGCTCACCTTGATCGGCCCGTACTGCGCCTGGGGGACCCGCAGGTACTCGGCCTGACCTCCCGGTACCGAGCCGTAGAGCGAGGTGTAGCCGAACAGCGCGGCGCCGGTGCCTCTCTCCCTGATCTGGGTGGTTTCGCACTGCGACTGCAGGCCCTCCGAGCACATGGTGCAGTGGCCGCAGGCGATGTTGAAGGGGACGACGACCCGGTCGCCCGGCGCGATGTGGGTGACCTCGCTGCCGACCTCCTGCACGATGCCCATGGGCTCGTGCCCGAGGATGTCGCCGGTGGCCAGGTACGGGCCCAGCACCTCGTACAGGTGCAGGTCGGAGCCGCAGATCGCGGTGGAGGTGATCCGCACGATCGCGTCGGTGGGTTCCCGCACGACCGGGTCCGGGACGTCGTCCACCCGGACGTCGCGCTTGCCGTGCCAGGTCAGTGCCTTCATGTCGGACCCCTCCGGTCAGCCGCCGGCCCCCTGGATGCGGCACGCCGCATCGGGCCGGCCGGGACGGCAACGAACCATGTCCCGGATTCAGTACCCGGCGGCCGATCCCGGAAACCCGGTCAGCCGGCGGTGGTGATGGAGTCGTCGGTGACGCCGGCGGCCCGACGGGCGGCGAGGCGGCGCTTTTGCGGTTCGATCGTGTACTTGGGGTCCTTGGCCGAGTGGATCCCGGCCTCGAAGATGCCGAAGCGGGTGAGCGCGGACGCCGACACCAGGGCCAGGCCCGATGCGACCGCGACCGCCCGATGCCGCCCGGCCAGGAGTGCGCCGAGACCCCCGATCACCGTGAGGATCTCGCTCGCCTTGATCATCCGGCCGGCCCCGCCGTGATGCAGGGTCTCGGCGATGGTCGGGTCGATCCGTCGCTTCATCACCTCCGAGGCGCCGACCTTCGCCACGGCGCCGAGGACGGCGAATGTGCGGGCCGGCCCGGTCTCGGCGACGGGGGTGGTGATCATCGCGAGGCCACCCGCGCCCAGCGCGGCCGACCCGACGAACATGAACGGCAGCTCGTCCTTGGCGGCGTTCCACATCGGGTTGGCGGTGTCGGCCAGCAGCACCGCGGTGTAGGCGGCCAGGGGCGGGCCGAACGCGGCCGCCCACAGGCCGGCCCCGACCTCGACCGCGGGAATCAGCTTGCGCAGCGGACCGAGCGGGAACCGGGAGCCGGTCAGCCGGTCCACCTCGATCGCCGCGGTGGCCCCGGCGCCGGCGCTGTACAGCGCCAGGATCCACGAGCCGATGCTCATCGGCGAGGTCACCTTGACGGTGCGCAGCATGTTCAGGAACCGCTCCGGCCGGCCGAGATCCTTGACCAGCGCGACACTGCCGAGACCGATTGCGGCGATCGCGCCGAGCCGGGCGTTGCGGCGCAGTGCCGGTCGCCGGGTGAACTGGGCCCCGGCGGCGATCAGCCCGGACCCGCCGGCCACCCCGCCGAGGAACAGGTACGCCGGGATCTCGTGACCCCACGGCGGCGGCTTGACCACATTGCGGCCGTAGTACGAGCTGAACTGGGCGTCCGGCACCATCGGCATCTCGCGGGAGCCGTCGGCACCGCCCGGCCGACCCGCCACGCCCGGGCCGCCGCCGGCACCACCCCGGCGCCGACGGCGCCGCCCGCCGGGTGCGGGCGGCCGGAAGCTGTCGAAGTCCGATGTCGTCATCGCCGCCGGCCGAACACGAACGACCCGATGACAGCGGCGATCATCCCGATGCCGGCGACCCCGGCCCGGTTGAACATCCGGGGCAGGTCGGCGGTCGGCACCCGCGGGTCCGGCGGCAGCCCGTACACCTCGGGCTCGTCGAGCAGCAGGAACACCGACCCCGTGCCACCGACACCGTCGTGGGGATTGGCGCCGTACAGCCGGGCCTCGGTCATGCCCTGCTCGTGCAGATCGGCGACCCGCTGCTTGGCCTGGGCGACCAGCTCGTAGTGGTCGCCGTACTTGATCGACGTGGTCGGGCAGGTCTGCGCGCAGGCCGGCGTCTGGCCGTCCTTGATCCGGTCGTAGCACAGCGTGCACTTCTGGGCCACGCCCTCGTTGCGCACGTGGGGCGAGTCCGATCGGGCCCCGGTGGCGAAGGTGCCGTCGGACCGTCGCTCGATGACGCCGAACGGGCAGCCGGCCACGCAGGTGCCGCAGCCGTTGCACACGTCGTCCTGCACGACCACGGTGCCGAACTCGGTGCGGAACAGCGCCCCGGTCGGGCAGACGTCCAGGCAACCGGCGTGCGTGCAGTGCTTGCACACGTCCGAGGACATCAGCCAGCGGAACTCGTCGGTGTCCGGGGGTGCGGTGTCCACCGGTGCCGGGGTGGACGAGGAGCCGTTCCGGTCCCGCCCGCCCATCCCTGGCATGCCCAACCCGACCAACGCCCGGCCGGACTCCCGGGCCTGCTCGATCCGGTCGCCGGTCTGCTCGATGAACGCGACGTGTCGCCAGGTGCTCGCGCCGAGCGAGCCGGTGTTGTCGTAGGACGACCCGAGGATCTGCAGGTCGCCGTCCCGGGGGTTGTGGTTCCACTCCTTGCAGGCGACCTCGCAGGCCTTGCAGCCGATGCAGATCGAGGTGTCGGTGAAGAACCCGGTGCGCCGCTCCCGGTCCACCGACCAGCGGGCCGCGAACGCCGGATCCGCCGGCCCGGACAGCTGATGGGCCAGGTGCACGCCGCCCTCGCCGTGCGTGGCCGGCGGGACGGTGCGCTCACGCCGGCGCCGCGTCAGGGGCAGGAGCCGAGCGCTCACCATCGTGATCGGCCTTCCTGGGGCGGCTCGTCGGGCGGTGGATCGACGGTCTCCCGGTCGGGATGGGTGACCCGCTGGTTGTCAGTCTGCACCGTCGCTCCGGATCGGGACTGGTATTCGGCGACCAACCGCAGCAGCTCCTCGCCCTGCGGCCGGCGGCCCGGCCGGATGTCGCAGGAGCCGGCCTTGGACTCCTGGATCTGCACGTTCGGGTCGAGCGTGATGCCGAGCAGGTCGTTGGCCGCGTCCCCGCTGACCACCGCGTCGCCGCCGACGCCCCAGTGGTAGGGCAGGCCGATCTGATGCACGGTGTGGCCCTGAATGACCAGCGGGGTCATCCGCTCGGTGACCAGCACCCGGGCCTCGATGGCGGTGCGCGGCGAGACGATGGTCGCCCAGCCGTAGTTCTCCAGGCCCTTCTCGGCGGCCAGCTCCGGGGAGACCTCGCAGAACATCTCCGGCTGCAGCTCGGCCAGGTACGGCAGCCAGCGGCTCATCCCGCCCGCAGTGTGGTGCTCGGTGAGCCGGTAGGTGGTGAAGACGTACGGGTAGACGTCCCATCCGGGCTCGCCGGCGCTGGGCGCCCACAGGTTGTCCTTGCCCGGCATCAGGATCCGCGACGGGTTCTGCTGCTGCGGGTAGAGCGCGTTGGGGATCGGCGATTCCTGCGGCTCGTAGTGCGTCGGCAGCGGGCCGTCCAGCATGCCCTTGGGCGCGAACAGCCAACCCTTGCCGTCGGCCTGCATGATGAACGGGTCGTCCCCGGCCAGCGCGGCGGCGCCGCCCAGCTCCGGGTCGGGCCGGCTGCCGGGAGCCCGGTCCGGGACGAAGTCGGGCACGTCGTCGCCGACCCAGCGGCCCTGCTCCGCGTCCCACCAGACGAGCTTCTTGCGCTCGCTCCACGGCTTGCCGTCCGGATCGGCGGACGCGCGGTTGTACAGGATCCGCCGGTCGGCCGGCCAGGCCCAGCCCCATTCGGTCTGGCTGACCCCGCCGCCGCCCCGGTACGTCCGCCGGGCCGCCTTGTTGACGCCGTCGACCCAGACCCCGGTGTAGATCCAGCAGCCGCCGACGGTCGACCCGTCGGCGCGCATCTGCAGATAGGACGTGAGCGACTTGCCGGCGTCCGGGCCGGTGAGGTGGTACCCGTTGATCTCCCGCAGCACCGACTCGGGGTCGATCTCGCCGTGCTCGTCGAGCTCGTAGTCCCAGGTGAGATCGAGCAGCGGGCGGTCCCGGGGGTCGGTGGAGCCGGCCAGCTTGGCCCGGATCCGCTTGCCCAGCTCGTAGAAGAATTCCAGCTCGGCCTGTGCCTGGCCGGGCGGGTCGACGGCCTTCTCCCGCCACTGCACCAGCCGCTGGGTCTGGGTGAACGTCCCGGCCTTCTCCACGTGCGTCGCTGCCGGCAGGAAGAACACCTCGGTGCCGATGTCCTCCGTCTTCAGCTCGCCGGAGGCGATCTCCGGGCCGTCCTTCCACCAGGTCGCCGACTCGATCAGGTTCAGATCGCGGACGACGAGCCACTTGAGCCGGGCCATGCCCAGCCGCTGCATCCGGCCGTTGGCCGACCCGACGGCCGGGTTCTGGCCCAGGACGAAGTAGCCGTCGACCTTGTCCTCGAGCATGTCGTGCACGGTCTGGTAGGTGCCGTGCGGACCGGTCAGTCTGGGCAGATAGTCGTAGGCCCAGTCGTTCTCGGCCGTCGCGGCGTCGCCCCACCACGCCTTGAGCAGGCTCACGACGTAGGTGTCGGCGGCCGCCCAGTAGCCCTTCTGCTGCTTGGACGAGATGGCGTCCAGGTACTCGGCATAGGTGTCGTGCCGGCCGGCCATCGGCATCGGCAGGTAGCCGGGCAGCAGGTTGAACAGGGTCGGGATGTCGGTCGAGCCCTGGATGCTGGCGTGCCCGCGCAGCGCCATGATGCCGCCGCCGGGTCGGCCCATGTTGCCCAGGAGCAGCTGCAGGATCGCCGAGGTGCGGATGAATTGGGCGCCCAGGGTGTGCTGGGTCCAGCCGACGGCGTAGGCGAAGCAGGTGGTGCGCTCGCGGCCGGAGTTCGCCGTGATCGAGTCGGCCAGGTACCGGAAGTCGGCCGGGTTGATGCCGCAGACCTCGTGCACCATGTGCGGGGTGTACCGGGCGTAGTGCCGTTTGAGGATCTGGAACACGCACCGCGGGTGTTGCAGCGTCTCGTCCCGCCGCACCTTGGCGTGCGGCAGGGTGGGGCCGCCGCTGCCGTGCTCGTCGCCCGCCGCCCGGTCGGAGGCGGTGGCGCTGTGCTCGTCGTCCGCCGCGTCCGCGTGGGCGTCATCGGCGGTCTCGTAGGCCCAGGACGACAGGTCGTAGGCGCCGGTCTCGGGGTCGAAGCCGGAGAACAGGCCGCCGAGATCCTCGGCGTCCCGGTACTCCTCACCGATGATCGTCGCCGCGTTGGTGTAGTGCACGACGTACTCGTGGAACCACAGGTCGTTGTCCAGGATGTGCTTGATCAGCGCGCCCAGCAGCACCACGTCCGAGCCGGCCCGGATCGGGATGTGCTTGTCCGCGATCGCGCTCGTCCGGGTGAAGCGGGGGTCGACGTGGATGATCCGGGCCCCGCGCGCCTTGGCCTCGGACACCCACTGGAAGCCCACCGGGTGGCACTCGGCCATGTTCGAGCCCTGGATCACGATGCAGTCGGCATTGGCCATGTCCTGCAACGATTGCGTCGCGCCGCCGCGTCCGAACGAGGCTCCCAGACTGGGAACCGTGGCGGAGTGTCAAATACGGGCCTGGTTCTCGACCTGGATCGCCCCGGCCGCGGTGAACAGCTTCTTGATGAGGTAGTTCTCTTCGTTGTCCAGGGTGGCGCCGCCGAGCGAGGCGATGCCCATGGTCCGGTTGATCGCTCGGCCGTGGTCATCAACGTCCTGCCAGCCGTTGCGCCGCGCCTCCAGGAACCGGTCGGCGATCATGTCGATGGCCCGGTCCAGCTCCAGCGATTCCCACTCGGTGCCGTGCGGGCGGCGGTACAGGATGGTCGTCTGCCGGCCCGGGTTGTTCACCAGCTGCTCGCTGGCGCTGCCCTTGGGGCACAACCGGCCCCGCGAGATCGGCGAGGCCGGGTCGCCCTCGATCTGAATGACCTTGCCGTCCTTGACGAACACCTTCTGCCCGCAGCCGACCGCGCAGTAGGGGCAGACGCTGCGCGCGACCCGGTCCGCGGTGGTGGTGCGGGCGGTCATCTCCTTGGTCTTCTCGGACATCACGGCGGGGCCGCGGCCGAACACGTCGCCCGTGCGGAACTGCCGGATGACCGGCCAGTCCAGCACGCTGATGCGACCCATGACGTCACGGTAACCCACCCCCGCCCGGGCGGCTCCCCTCGCTCCCGGAGGGTGGAACCTCAGCGCATCGGCTGCGCCCCGATCACAGCGAGGAGCTGCAGCTTCTCGTAACTCTCGCTGCCCGGGTCGGCGGTATAGACCAGCAACCGGTGCGATTGGTCCGGGTCCAGCAGCGACTGGCAGTTCAGCTCCAGCAGGCCCACCTCGGGGTGCCGGAAGCGCTTGACGGCGTCCGGCCGGACACCCACCTCGTGCCGGTCCCACAGCTCGCGGAACTCCGTGCTCCGGCCCAGCAACAGCTCGGCGTACACCGCGGCCCGGGAGCCCGGCCCGCGCCGGGTGGCGATCTCCCGCAGGCCCGAGGCGAACAACCGGGACAGCCGGTCGTGGTCCTGCGGCGCGTACCGCTCCCGGGCCGCCGGGTCGGTGAACCAGCGAAAGGGAAAGCTGCGATCCGGGCCGGAGTACCTGCTCGCATCGCCGATGAGCGCGACGCCCAGCCGGCTCTGCCGCAGGGTCTCGCCCAGCTCGGTGACGATCTCGGCCGGGGTGTCGTCGAGCCGGTCCAGGATGCGCAGCAGGCCGGGCCCGATGTGATCGCTGGTCGCCCCGCGCGGTGGTGGCTGGTGCCCGGCCAGCAAGAACAAGTGGTCCCGCTCGGCCAGCGACAGGTGCAGGCCCTGCGCGATGGACGCCAGCATCTGATCGGACGGCTGCGGGCCCCGTTCGCGCTCCAACCGGGCGTAGTAGTCCGTCGACATGTGGCACAGCAGCGCCACTTCCTCGCGGCGCAGCCCGTCGGTGCGCCGGCGCGGCCCGCGCGGCAGTCCGACGTCCTCCGGCTGCAGCGTCTCCCGGCGCCGTCGCAGGAACGCCGCCAGGCCGGCCCGATCGATCTCCATGCCTACCCTTGTACCGGCGGCCGCGCGCCGGAGCCACGGATCGTCGATCCGCCCCACCCCGGCCGGTTGTCTCTCGGGTAGATCCGGCAGCAGCGGATCGACAGTCCCTGGATGCGCGCCCGCGGCGCAGCGACGGTGGAGACACCGACACCACGAGGAGCGACGACACCATGACCCGAACCCCGATCGACATCACCGTCCCCGACCTCCGCGGGCGGCGGGCCGTCGTCACCGGCGCGAGCGACGGCATCGGACTCGGCCTGGCCGGCCGGCTTGCCGCCGCCGGCGCCGAGGTCGTGCTGCCCGTCCGCAACCCCCGTAAAGGCGCCCAGGCGCTGGCGGCCATTCGCGACCGGGCGCCCGACGCGGACGTCTCACTGCGGGAACTCGATCTGTCCTCGCTCGCCTCGGTCGCGGCGCTCGGGCGGACGCTGCGGGACGAGGACCGGCCCATCCACATCCTCATCAACAACGCCGGCGTCATGACCCCGCCCGACCGGCAGGTGACCGCCGACGGTTTCGAGCTGCAGTTCGGCACCAACCATCTCGGCCACGTCGCCCTCGTCCGCGAGCTGATGCCGCTGCTGCGGACCGGGCGGGCCCGGGTGACGTCGCAGGTCAGCATCGCCGCCAACCGGGGCGCGATCAACTGGGACGATCTGAACTGGGAGCGCTCGTACAACGGCACGAAGGCGTACAGCCAGTCCAAGATCGCGCTCGGCCTGTTCGGCCTGGAGCTGGAGCGGCGCAGCGCGGCCGAAGGCTGGGGCATCACCAGCAACCTGTCCCACCCGGGCGTCGCGGCCACCAGCCTGCTGGCCGCCCGGCCGGAGGTCGGACGGTCGCGGGCCACCCTGGGCGGGCGGCTGGTCAAACTGCTGGCCGATCGGGGGCTGCTGGTCGGCACCGTGGCGTCGGCCGGATTGCCGGCCGTGTACGCGGCAACCTCGCCGGATGCGGCCGGCGGCCGGTTCTACGGGCCGAGCGGCCCCGGGCACCTGGGCGGCCCGCCGGCCGAGCAGGAGCTGTACTCCCGCCTGCGCAGCCCCGATGACGCCCGGCGGATCTGGGAGATCTCCGAGCAGCTCGTGGACGGCCGTTCCCGGGCCTGACCGGCGCCCGGTGGCGGGGCCGACTCGCCTCATCCGCAGCTTCCGGCGGACCGCGAAGCCGCGGATCTGGCGAGTCGGCGCAAGATGGGGGCATGGCCAATCCCCTCGATCCCGCGGTGCCGGATCCGGCGTTCGACGCCGACGTCCCGAGCGTCGTCGCCCCGCCGCCGGACTACTCGGCGCAGGGGGTGCCCAGCCTGGACTTCGTCCGGGACAAGATCGAGGGCCGGTACGCGCAGTCCCTCGGCTCGTCCGAGCTGGCCGCCGAGACCCCCGAGGCTCGGTCCGCGGCCGAGAACCAGCAGGAGCGGGAGCAGGCGGCCAAAGACCGGCTGGCGGCGATCCGCCGCTCGCTGTCCGGCGGTTCGACCACGTGAGCATCCGCTGACGTGCTCGCCTGCGTGCCGCTGGCGGACGGCCGGTGGGCGGTCCGGCGGCTGACCGACGACGGGGAGCCTGCGGGTGATCCGGAGGTGCGGCCGGCAGGTGAGCTGATCGGCGCGCCGGACGAGCGCCTGTTGTGGGCGTCGACCCCGCAGGACTATCCGACGTTGCTCGCCGCCGGGCAACGGGTCGTTCGGTGCCACGACGTCGCCGCGGTCGAGCGGATCCTGCTCGGTCGGGCGGGCGCGTTCGGCGATCCGGGGACGCCGGCGGCGGTGGTCGCCCGGTCTCGGGGCGAGCCCGTCCCGTCGGGGCCGGCCGGGCCGGCCGGACCGGCCGACGACACCCCGACGCTGTTCGACCTGGCCCGGGCATTCCAGCCGGCCCCGATGGCCCCCGCCCCGGCGCTCCGGGCCGCGTCGGGGAGCGCGACGGGTTCGGTCGGGACCGGCGGTGGCTGGTCCGGGCCGGACGCGTTCGGACCGGAATGGTCCGACACCGACACCGGCGCTGACTGTGGGCCGGCCGACTCCGACCCGCTGGAGCTGCTGCGGCTGGCCTACCGGGACCAGCGCCGCAGGGCCGCCGACGACCGGGCGCTCGCGCTGCTGCTCGCCGCCGAGAACGCCTCCGCGCTGGCCGCGGCCGAGATGGGCGCGGTCGGGCTGCCCTGGCGCCGAGCGGTGCACCTGGCGGTGCTGGAGGAGCTGCTCGGCCCGCGCCCCGCGCTCGGTGGCCGTCCGCCGCGCCTGGTCGAACTGGCCGGTGAGATCGACGCCGCCTTCGGGTTTCCGGTCCATCCCGACTCGGCACTCGACCTGCGGGAGGCGTTCCGCCGGGTCGGCTACGACATCGAGACCACCCGCTCCTGGGTCATCAAGGGCATCGACCATCCGGCGGTCGGCCCCGTCCTGGCGTACAAGGAGCTCGCCCGGCTGCATTCGGCCAACGGCTGGGCCTGGCTCGATCAGTGGGTTCGGGGCGACCGGTTCCGGGCGGAATACCTCTCGGGGGCGGTGGTGTCGGGTCGCTGGGCCACCCGGGGCGGCGGGGCGCTGCAGGTTCCGCGGCTGTTGCGGCAGGCCGTCGTGGCCGACGACGGGTACCGCCTGGTCGTTGCCGACGCTGCCCAACTGGAGCCCCGGGTGCTGGCCGCGATCTCCGCGGACGCCGCGCTGCAGGCGGTGTCGGCCGATGATGACCTGTACGCGGGGCTGGCGGCGGACGGCTTCGGGGGCAACCGGGCGTCGGCGAAAGTGGCCATGCTCGGCGCGATGTACGGGCAGACCACCGGGGAGGGCGGGCGGCTGGTCGGCACCCTGCGGGCCCGGTACCCCGCGGCCATGGGGTTCGTGGACGGGGCGGCCCGGGCCGGGGAGCGCGGTGAGGTCGTGCATTCCGTGCTCGGGCGGGCCTGCCCGCCACCGGGGACCTCCTGGGAGGCCGTGCGGATCGGTCGGCAGCAGGACGCCACGGCGGCGGAGCGCAAGCGCGCGGATCGGCTGGCCGGGAATCGCGGTCGGTTCACCCGCAACTTCGTGGTCCAGGCGTCCGCGGCCGACTGGGCCGCGGTGTGGCTTGCCGCACTGCGCACCTCGCTGGCCGACGTCGACGGCGCGGAGCTGGTGTTCTTCCAGCACGACGAGTTGATCGTGCACACCCCGGCGCCCGCGGCCGACGAAGTAGCCGGACTGATCGAACGGGCCGCCGACGCCGCCCGCCGGCTGGTGTTTCCCGGATCAGCGGTGCTGACCCCGGTCCGCCCGGTGATCGTCGACCGGTACGCCGACGCCAAGTGATCGGTGCGGCCGAGCGCCGAGCGCCCACCAGGCCAGACCGAATCCGAACAGCGGCAGCAGCAGGCCCAAGGCCGTCAGCGCATCCAGACTGCTGCCGGCGGTGATGGTGGCCGCCCCGTGCCGGTGCCCGGGGCCGGGCGGCTCGGCCAGCATGGTCAACTGCAGGGCGAGCATCGCGGCACTGCCCAGCGTGACCCAGACCCAGTCGACAGTTCGCGGCGCCCGCCACAGGTGCGGCATGCAGTGCAGGCAGGCCAGCGCAACCACGATCGTGAGCACCGACAACACCGGCGACCAGTGGCGGACGGCGCACCACCCGTGCACCAGCGCGCAGGCCACCATCACCACCGCCGCGGGCCGCGCCAGCAGCGCGTCCGGTCGGTGCGGCGGCGGCGGGTGCACATCAGGACACTAAATCCACCAGGGCGAGCCTGCCGGGGAATCCGCGTTTCGGCACCGGCGGGTGGCGCCCCGGTGGGGGTCTTGGGGTGGCTGGGATGTTTGGCCGGGTTGGGGGCGGTGAATGTTCCGCGGATCGGCCGCATGACCTGACCCGGCCCGGCACACTCGGGGGCATGCGGATCCCCGCGGCGCCGGCCCGCGAACGATTCCTGGCCGCATCCGTCGCGCGGCTCGCCACCGCCGACGCGTCCGGTGTGCCGCACCTGGTCCCGGTCACGTTCGCCTGCGTGCGCGGCGACGCGGATGTGCTCGTCTTCGCCGTCGATCACAAACCCAAGACGACGACCAGGCTCAGGCGGCTCGGCAACATCGCGGCCAATCCGGCGGTGTGCTTCCTGGTCGACGAGTACGACGACGACTGGTCCCGCCTGTGGTGGGTACGGGCGGACGCACGGGCCGAGGTTCTCGACGGCGCCGGCCGGGACGCGGCCCTGGCCGCGTTGGCCGGCAAGTACCCGCCCTACCGCGACCGGATGCCGAGCGGGCCGGTGGTGGGCGCGACGGTCACCCGGTGGTCGGGCTGGGTGGCCCAGCACCCTCGGTGAATCGTGATCATGGCGTTACGCTGCTCGGGAGTGCCGTGGCGCATCAAGGGGTGGATGGTCCATGTCCTTCGAGTTCTCTCGGCGCCTTGCTCGCGCCGCCCGCGCCGGCGAGGGCGAGCGGGTCGCCGAACCGGGGACGTCCCGGGTGACGGGGGTGCCGGTGCCCGGTTTGATCCGGTCCCGGCCGGCGGACGTGACGCCCGCGCGGACCGTGGAGCCGCGTTCCGGCGGGCTACCGGACCGGTTGCGGCACGGGATCGAGGAGCTGTCCGGGGTGGCCATGGACGGTGTCCGGGTGCACCGCGACTCGGCCCGGCCCGCCGGTCTGCACGCATTGGCATACACGCAGGGCCAGGACATCTATCTCCGGTCGGGCCGGGAGAGCGACCTACCGCACGAGGCATGGCATGTCGCCCAGCAGGCGAGGGGCCGGGTGCCGGGTGGTCGGATGCTGGCCGCGGGCGCCAGGGTCAACACCGATCCGGCCCTCGAACACGAGGCCGACGTGATGGGCCGACGTGCCCTGGACATGTCCGCCGCGGCCCGGCGGGATCCGTCCGCATTGACCCGGGCGCGCCCGCGTCCCACTGTGGTCCAGGCCAACGGCGTGCGCGACGCGTTCCTGACCGGTGCTCGCGTGATCATGGCGGGCGAGACGCACGGGCGGTTCGACAAGGTCATGGAACAGCAGATCTGGGCGCAGTACGGGATCGACGTGATACACGAGAGCGACCTCATCCAGGTCCGGCGGGGGCTGGGGCCCGTGTTCGCGGTCCGGCTCGATACCGCCTTCATGGGTGTGCTGTCGTGCGCGGCCAACATCCGAGCGCTGCTGCGGGATCACCTGTCCGCCTGGATGCAGGACCGAAATCGGGCCGATCAGAAGGTCCTGGTCGACGAGATCGACCTGTACGCCGACACGCTGATCGACCAGGTCGCCGTCGTCGGAGGGGAAGCGGCCGCCGACGAGCAGCTCCGGCCGTTCCTGCAGTGTGCTCTGGTGGTCCAGGGCTACACCGACAGCCTCCGTGCATCCGTGCGGACCTATTTCCAGGCCGATGACTTCCAACGGCAACTCGGATCGGAGTCGATCGGCAGGCAGATCCGGGCAAACATCGAGGGGGTTCGGGTGACGATCGGCGAGGGCTTGCAGTTGGACGGGCTGCCGGCCGGCCTGGCGGACCGTCCCGCGTACTTCCGGTCGATCAAGATGATCGACCGCCTCACCGCCCACGTCGACATCGTTCCCCGGTTGACCATCTGGAAGGTCGGCGAGCACCACGTCGGGGATGTCGAGGGACTCGGTCTGCCGGCGCATCCACTCATCCGGCTGATGCACGAGGACGAGTACGCCCCGGCGTTTCTGAGTCTGGTCGAGCGGGCGAGGCAGCAGCAGACGCAGGCCTTCCTCCACCAGCTGACGCCCGACCAGCAGACCGATGCCCAGCAGCTCGCCGATTCCTTCCACCACTGACGTCGGCCCGTCCAGCGGTCAGCTGTTGTGTTCGTTCTCCACGGAGTCGATACCGACGGCGGTGGCGATCGCCAGGACCGGGTCCATGCCGCTCGCCTGCACCGCGTACGCATCGGTGAGCGAGATCCACCGCCGCGTCGTCGTTCCCACCGGGCGGCCGGCCCGCTCGAAGGTGTACTCGTGGTTGAGCACATCACCGCGCAGGTCGATGTCGCCCTCCTCGGCGCCCTCGATCCGCCACGTCTCGTGGATCGGCGCGAAGTTCGCCTTGCGAATCGTCACGTCGGCCCGGCCGGGCCGGACGACGGTGAAGGTCGGATGGATGTGCATGGCCGGGCGCACCAGGCTCGCGACCTCGGACCCGCTCGCGTCGAGCATGCTCCATCTCGCCCCGGGGAACGCCAGGTGGCCCTTGAAGTGGAAGACCTGCGTGTCGGTGGCGTCGTAGACCAGGAAACCCTCCAGGCTGGTCAGCTTGCGCCGCACCAGGTACGCCCCGGTGGGCAGGTCGGTCAGGTCGGGCGCGCTCTGGTGATGGAACACCGGGCCTCCAGGCTGGTCGAAGACCGGCGCGGCATCATCGCCGGCCGGTCGCGTTCCAGCGAAGCACCGGGGGGCGGGCATCGGCGGCCCCGCCACTCCTTCGGGGCTGCATTTGCACCCGGCCGGGCCGACGGTCGGGCCGTCGTCGCACAGCGCCACGGCACGTCCCCCTCCCGCCCGGCGGGCCGTGCGGGATGATGCACCGGGATGCCGGCGGTGCCACGGTCGTTGAGCGTCCGGGGCCTGGACGGAAGGTGATCGTGAACGCCCGCGTGATTCGCTTGCGCATGTGGTGGGACGGGGCGTTCTGGGTGATCCCGCTGACCGGGATCGTGCTGGCCGTGCTGGCCGATCAGCTGGTCGACGGGATCGACGAGTCGCTCGCCGACTCCTTCGGTTCCTCCGCGCTGCTGTCCCCGTCCTCGGCCGTGACCTTGCTCGCCGCGGTGGGCGGCGGGATGGTCACGTTCACCGGATTCGTGTTCTCCGTGGTGCTGTTGATCATCCAGTTCGGTTCGTCCAGCTACTCGCCGCGGACGGTGTCGTACTTCCTTCGGTCACGGGTGACCCAGACGGTGCTGGGGATCTTCCTGGCCACCATCACCTATGCCTTCCTCGCCCTGATCTCGATCGGGTCGGGACGGGAGAGCTACGTCCCGGTGGCCGGCGTGCTGGTCTGCCTGATCCTGCTGCTGGTGAGCCTGGTTGCGTTCCTCGTCCTCATCCAGAGCGTCGCCGGGCGGATCCGGGTGGACTCCCTGGTGTCGGAGCTCGGCCGGCTGGCCGGGCGAGCGCTGAACCGGAACCGATCGTTCGGGCCGCCGGTGGACGACGGCGCCGGCCCCGTCGACCCGGCGCCGGGCGGGACCGTCGTGCGGCACCGCGGTCGGGTCGGTCAGGTCGTGGGGATCGACGTGGCCGCCGCCGCGCGGCTGGCGGCCGACACGGGTGCGCTCGTTGCATTCCAGGTCGGCATCGGTGACGGTGTCGTGCCGGGGACGGTGATCGCGCGGGTGGACGGAACGGCCGCTGCGCAGACGCTCGACCGCTGTGTGATCGTGCACCGGGAGCGATCCCTGGCCTACGACCCGGGGTACGCCCTGCGCATCCTGACCGACATCGGCCTGCGCGCCCTGTCGCCCGCGATCAACGATCCGACCACCGCCGTGCGTGCCCTGGACGAGGTCGAAGGGGTGCTGCGCACGGCGGCAGCGCTCCGGTTGGGTCCGGCGAGGATCCCGGCGGGGTCCGGCGGCGTGGTCGTGCGGGCTCCGTCGTGGTCCGACATCGTCGATCTGGCGGTCTGGGAGGTGATCGACGCCGGCGCGACATCGCCGCAGGTCACCCGCCGGCTCAGCCGGCTGCTCGACGACCTGCTGGCCGACCTCCCGCCGGACCGGCACCCGGTACTGGTGCGCTACCGCGAGCTCCTGAACAGCTCCGTCCGCGAGCTGGTGGGACCCGAGCGGGCCGAGACCTGGTTGACCGGCGATCGGCAGGGCATCGGCGGTAGCCGTTCGATCCGCAGCGCCGGGGGGCCGGAGACCTCACCCGACTAGGGTGATGTCATCGTCAGAACTGACGAAATCCTCAGATCAACCCTAGGCTCGACCCGTGCCCACCACCGAGGTCGCCCGCGCCGGCCGGACCGACCGGCGCAAGAGCCGGACCCGCGGGGCGCTGATCGGCGCGGCGCAACGGATCCTGGCCCGCCGTGGCACCACCGAGGTGGCGGTGCAGGACATCACCGACGAGGCCGACGTCGGTCTCGGCTCCTTCTACAACCATTTCTCCTCCAAGGCCGAGCTGTTCGAGGAGGCGGTGCTCGAGCTGCTGTCGGACTTCGGGGCGGCGCTCGACGAGGCCTGCGCCGGGATGGACGACCCGGCCGAGGTCTTCAGCGTCGGCATCCGGTTGACCTGCCGGCTCGCCGGGTCGCAACCGGAGGTCGCCCGGATCCTGGTCCTGGCCGGGCCCCACTTCCTGATCGCCGACCGTGGGCTGGCCCCGCAGGCGTTGCGGGACATCGTCAACGGCGTCCGGGCCGGGCGGTTCAGCGCGCCCAACCCGGTCCTGGCGCTCGCCGTGGTGGCCGGCAGCGTGCTGGCTTTCGTGCAGATCCGGTTGACCGCCGAGGGGGCCGCCGGCCGATTGACCGATGCGGACGCCGACGATCTGGCCGCCACCGTCCTGACCACCCTCGGCCTGTCCGCGCCGGACGCGTTCGAGGTCGCCCACCGGCCCCTCCCGGCGCTCGCCGCACCCCGCTGACCCCCCAGCAGTCCCGCACCGAGCAGTGCCCTTTCCGGCAGTCCCCACCCAGCAGTCCGCACCGAGCAGGGAGACCCCCGTGACCGACCGATCCTTCGGCAGTGCCTCCGGGCGACCGAACGTCCTGCTGATCACCACCGACGAGGAGCGGTACAAGCTGCCCCGGCTGGAGGGGTTCAGCCTGCCGGCCCGGGACTGGCTGCACCGGCGAGGCACCTCGTTCGACAACTACTACGTCGCCTCGGCGATGTGCAGCTCGTCGCGGTCGGTGATGTATACCGGCCAGCACGTCACGAAGACCAAGATCTACGACAACGACAACATGCCCTACATCCGGCCGCTCGACACGGCGATGGCCACCCTGGGCACGATGATGCAGGCGGCCGGCTACTACACCGCCTACCAGGGCAAGTGGCACCTGTCGAACGCCTACCGGACGCCCGAGAACCCCGATCCGACCGAGAAGGCGTTGCAGCCGTACGGGTTCACCGAGTTCAACGACTGGGGTGACATCGACGGCGGTGCGTGGGCCGGGCTCAAAGTCGATCCGGTGATTGCCGGGCAAGCGGTGAAATGGCTCCGCGAGAAGGCCCCGACGGTGGTCCGTGACCAGCCGTGGTTCATGACGGTCAACTTCGTCAACCCGCACGACATCATGAGCTACGACTACGGCACCACCCGCACGATCACCCCGCCGCCCAACCTGGCCGAGGCGGTCAAGGTCAAGCCGCCGGCGGAAACCCCGCTCTACAGCAAGGACTGGGACATCGACACGCCGGCCAGTGCCACCGACGACCTGTCCGGAGCCCCGCAGGCGGTGCGCGAATTCGCCGGCCTGGCCGACGCCATGTTCGGACAGGTGGAGGACCCCAACGACTTCCGGAAGGGGCTGAACTTCTACGTCAACTGCATCCGCGACGTCGACCGCAGCGTCGCGCTGGTGCTCGACGCACTCGTCGCGTCCGGGCAGGCCGACAACACGGTCGTCGTCTTCACCTCCGATCACGGCGAACTGGCCGGCTCGCACGGGTTGCGGCAGAAGGGCAACCTGGTCTACGACGAGAACTTCCACGTCCCGCTGATCATCTGCCACCCGGACGTCGACGGTGGTGCCCGCAGTGACGCCCTCGGATCGGCGGTCGACCTGGCGCCGACGATCCTGCACCTGGCCGGCGTCGACCCGGACGAACTGCGTGACCGGTTCGACGGTCTGGGCGGTCACTCGCTGGTGCCGGCGCTGGACGGCAACGCCACGGGACGCGAGGGGGTGCTGACCGCGGTCGAGTCCGTCCTGACCCTGGATGCGGACTTCTGGCGGGCATTCGGCTTCGCCGACGTCGGGCAGCGGGTGCAGTCCGGTGAACTGCGCCCCGACTGGCGCAAGCGCGGCTTCCTGCGCGGCTACACCGACCACCGCTACACCTTCGGCCGGTACTTCAGCCCGCTGGCGCCGAACCGTCCGCGGACCGTCGAGGAGCTGCTGGCCGAGAACGACGTCGTGCTCTACGACCGGCTCACCGACCCGGAGGAGACCGTCAACCTGGCCGCCGACCCGGTGAACCGTGAGCTGGTCGCGACCTACTTGGCCAAGCTGGAGGCGCTGATCGACGCGGAGATGGGTCGCGACGACCAGCCATGGATCACCGAGAAGCCGCTGCTGCTGGGCGCGCCGAAGTGGCGGGGCGACAGCTGACACTGCGTGGAGCGGGCGACGAGAATCGAACTCGCGCTATCAGCTTGGGAAGCTGAAGTTCTACCACTGAACTACGCCCGCAGGGCCCGTTCACTATACCCGGCGGCGCGGCCGGGTCAGCTCGGCCCGCCACAGCGGCCCGTCCACCTCGTCCACCCGCACCGGGACGACCCCGCCCACTTCGAGCAGGGCCAGGTCGTTCCGGGTCAGCGGGAACGGCGGCGGCTGGGTGGCGACGCCGGTATCCCGGAACTGGACGGCGAACAGCGTGCCGCCGGGTGCCAGCAGCGACGCGACCCCGCTGGCCGCGTCGGCCCGCGGCGGGTTCGGCATGGCCTGCAGCGTGTGGATCTCCACCACCAGGTCGAACGCCCCGACCAGGTCGGCCGGGAGGGCCAGCAGGTCGGCCACCCGATAGGTCACCATCGAACCCGGGTGCCGGGTCCGGGCCTGGGCAACGGCCGTCGGGGCCAGGTCGAAGCCGGTCGTGAGCCAGCCCCGGCCGGCCAGGAACTCGGCGTCCGCACCCAGGCCGCAGCCGACCACGCAGGCCCGGCCCGGCTCGGTGCGCGGCCGTTCGTCGAACCAGGCCACCAGCAGCGGGTGCGGGTCGGCGCGGCTCCACGGCATGTCGATCGCGCCCGCCGCGGCCTCGGCGTAGAGCCGGTCGAACCAGGCCGTCGGCTCCCCGGCGGCGTACGACTGCGCGGAGAGCTGATCGGCCCGCCGGGCCCAGTTCCGGTCCGTCACCCGGTCGAACCTACGCTCCTGGGGTGATCTGCTCGGCAGATCGTGCGCGGCTTGCCCCCTGTTGCGCCGAGTTCATCGGCCCGAGTGGCTCGGTGACGGTCCGAATGATCCAGCCGTCCGCGATCGAGTGACGGCGCGCAGTCGCTTCGTCTCCCACAATGGGCGGCAGCGGGATTCACCACGAATCACCCCGAGCAGCCGGAGTCGCGCATGACCACCCGCCTGGCCCAGACCGCGCACCCGGTCGTCTACGAGATCAACACCTGGCCCTGGTTGCACGAGCAGCGCCGGCGGTGCGGCCGGGACATCGATCTGGGCCGCGTGCCGGACGAGACCTGGGACGAGCTGGCCGCTCTCGGCATCGACGCGGTCTGGTTGATGGGAGTGTGGCGGCGCAGCCCGGCCGGCGTTGCCATCGCGCTGGCCAATCCGGACCTGACCGCGTCGTTCACCCAGGCGCTGCCCGACTGGACGCCCGACGACGTCGTCGGATCACCCTATTGCGTCCGCGAGTACGTCGTCGACGACCACCTGGGCGGCCCGGCCGGCCTGGCTGCGGCCCGGGCCGCGCTGGCCGCCCGGGGGATCGGCCTCATCCTGGACTTCGTGCCCAATCACGTCGCCCCGGACCACCCGTGGACGATCGCGCACCCGGAGCTGTTCGTCACCGGTACCCAGGCCGACCTGGACACCGACCCGAAGTCGTTCATCAAGGTCGGCGACTGCGTGCTGGCCAACGGGCGTGACCCCTACTTTCCGGCCTGGCCGGACGTGGTGCAGCTGAACCCGTTCGAGCCGCGGCTGCGGGCCGCCGTGATCGACACCCTGGGCGGCATCGCCGAGCAGTGCGACGGCGTCCGCTGCGACATGGCGATGCTGATGATGAACGACGTCGTCCGCCGCACCTGGGGCGACCGGGTCGGACCGACCCCGGACACCGACTACTGGCCCACCGTCATCCCCGCCGTCCGCGCCGAACACCCCGACTTCCGGTTCCTGGCCGAGGCCTACTGGGACCTGGAATGGGACCTGCAGCAACAGGGTTTCGACTTCTGCTACGACAAGCGGCTCTACGACCGGTTGGAACACGGCCCGGCCAGCCAGGTGAACGGGCACCTGTCCGGTGACGTCGGCTACCAGCAGCGCCTCGTCCGGTTCGTGGAGAATCATGACGAACCTCGCGCCGCCGCCGCGTTCGCCGGCCGGGTCCCGGTCATCGCGGTCGCGGCGCTCACCCAGACCGGAGCCCGCCTGATCCACGACGGCCAGCTCGCCGGCCGCCGGGTCCGGCTGCCGGTCTTCCTCGGCCGCTTCCCCGACGAACCGATCGATCCCGGCATCGCCGACTTCTACCGGACCTTCCTGCCCGTGCTCGCGGATCGGACGTTCCACGACGGTCGCTGGCAACTCGCCCAGCGATCGGGCTGGTCCGGATCCGGGTTCGAGAATCTCGTCGCCTGGTGCTGGGACGGCCACACCCGCTGGCTGGTCGTGGTCAACCTGAGCGGCGCGCCGGTGACCGGCCAGGTTCGGGTCCCGTTCGACGACCTGCACGGGCATACCTGGCGGCTGGTCGATCCGACGCACGACGTGGTGTACGACCGCAACGGCCACGACCTGGTCGACGGGATGTTCGTCCGGCTCGGCGGGTGGGACTGGCACCTGCTGCGGATCGAGCACGCCGGCTGACGCCGCCAGGTGGCTCGGACCGGGCCCCGGGGCGCCGCCCGGTGGCCTATGGGGCGACCTCCGGGCGGCGCGGGATGAAGGCCACTCAGTGGCGTTGACCTTCACGTTCGTGACCAGGTGGCCGGTGGGCAGCTCCGGTGGCCGGCCTTCGGACCGGGCCCGCGGGACGGTCACTACTGCGTGCTGTCGCCGACGGTAGTTCGCCGACCACGCGGCGCACATCGACCGGATGACCCTCACCGGGACGGGCCGAACGACTCATGCTGGTCGTGATGAACCACGGCGCTCTGGTGCAGATGCACCATTCGCCGGGGCGCCGACGCGGGGGGCCCCCCACGCGTGACTGCCGACGCAATAGAGTGCGCGCTTATGCTGCTGTCCGACCGGGACCTGCTCGCGGAGATCGACGCCGGATCGCTGGCCCTCGACCCGTTCGACGCCTCGTTGATCCAGCCGTCCAGCATCGACGTGCGCCTGGACCGTTTCTTCCGGGTCTTCAACAACTCGCGTTACACCCATATCGACCCGAAGGTCCAGCAGGACGACCTGACGAGCCTGGTCGAGGTGGCGGGTGACGACGCCTTCGTCCTGCATCCCGGCGAGTTCGTGCTGGGGTCGACCTTCGAGCGGGTCACCCTGTCCGATTCGCTGGCCGGCCGGCTCGAGGGCAAGTCGTCCCTCGGCCGGCTCGGCCTGCTCACGCACTCGACCGCCGGTTTCATCGACCCCGGCTTCACCGGCCACATCACCCTCGAACTGTCGAACGTGGCCAACCTTCCGATCACACTGTGGCCGGGAATGAAGATCGGGCAGCTGTGCCTGTTCCGGTTGACCTCGCCGGCGCTGCACCCGTACGGCTCGGCCGAAGCCGGGTCGCGCTATCAGGGGCAGCGCGGGCCGACTCCCTCACGCGCCTACCTCAACTTCCGCCAGGACGAGACCGAGCGGCCCGCCACCTGACGTCGATCCGGGGTGGCCGGTTCGACCTCGCGTAAGTTACTGGCTAGTAGCTTGTCGTTCCGGGCCTCGACCGGTGCGATGAGGGCACGACTCCGCGCAACGGGAAGGTCTGGGCATGACCTGGTGGTCGATCACGTTCGGCGTCATCGGGCTGGCGTTCCTCGTCGTCGGCTTCGGCATGCTGATCCGGGCGGCGGCGCGGATGGTGGCGCACGTGCGGTTGGGGGCGCCGGATCCGCACCGGGCCGGTCCGATCGGGGCCCGCCTTGGCACCCTGGTCAAAGAGTTCCTGGGTCACACCCGCATGCTCAAGTGGGGGTGGATCGGGGTCGCCCACTGGTTCGTGATGATCGGGTTCGGGGCGTTGTTCCTGACGCTGGTGCAGGCCGCGGGGGAGACGTTCTACCCGCCGTTCGAGATCCCGTGGCTGGGGTATCAGGCCTGGTACGGGCTGTTCGTGGAGATCATCGCGACAACGACCGTGCTGGGCATCGGTTACCTGATCACGATCCGGCAGCTGAACCATCCGCGGCGCGTCGAGCGGAAATCGCGGTTCGCCGGGTCGAACTTCGCGCAGGCGTATTTCGTCGAGCTGATCATCCTGGGTGTCGGGGTGTGCATCTTCCTGATCCGCGGGTTCCAGTCGGCCAACGGATACCTGCCGTATCCGGCGTGGGCAGCGCCCATCTCCACCTGGCTGGGGTCCTGGTTGCCGGCGTGGCCGGCGGCGGTGTCGTTCGTGGCGCTGGTCAAGATCATCATCTCGATGGTCTGGGCTATCGTGATCGCCCGGAACCTGTCGATGGGCGTGGCCTGGCACCGGTTCCTGGCGTTCTTCAACATCTACTTCAAGCGCCGTGACGACGGCCGGCCGGCGTTGGGGGCACTGCGGCCGATGCTCTCCGGTGGGGAGGTGCTGAATCTGGAGGAGGCCGACCCGGAGGTCGACACGTTCGGCGCCGGCAAGGTCGAGGACTTCTCCTGGAAGGGCTGGCTGGACTTCGCGACGTGCACCGAGTGCGGCCGCTGCCAGTCGCAGTGCCCGGCGTGGAACACGGCCAAGCCGCTCTCGCCCAAGTTGTTGATCCTCTCCCTGCGCGACCATTCGTTCGCCAAGGCGCCATACCTGGCGGCCGGTGGGGGGACGACGCCGGACGGGTCTGAGAAGCTGTCCGAGGCGGAGCTGGCGGCGTTCGCGCATGCTGATCCGCTCGCCATGCTGGAGGCCGGCCGTCCGCTGGTCGGGCCGCCGGACGTCGACGATTCGGGCAACCAGATCGGCGGCGTCATCGACCCGGGGATCCTGTGGGACTGCACGACGTGCGGGGCGTGCGTGGAGCAGTGCCCGGTCGACATCGAGCACGTGGACCACATCGTGGACATGCGCCGCTACCAGGTGATGATCGAGTCCGAATTCCCCTCGGAGCTGGGTGGCCTGTTCCGGAACCTGGAGAACAAGGGCAACCCGTGGGGGCAGAACAACAAGGACCGGCTGGAGTGGGCCAAGGACCTGCCGTTCGAGGTTCCGGTCGTGACGGACACGATCGACCCGGATCACGAGTACCTGTTCTGGGTGGGCTGCGCCGGCGCGTTCGACGACCGGGCGCGCAGGACGACTCGCGCCGTCGCCGAGCTGATGCACATGGCCGCCGTCGGTTTCGCGGTGCTGGGCACCGGGGAGACGTGCACCGGGGACCCGGCCCGGCGGGCCGGCAACGAGTTCCTGTTCCAGATGCTGGCGCAGGCCACGGTCGAGACGATCAACGACGCGTTCGGCGACCGGGCCAAGCGCAAGATCGTGGTGACCTGCCCGCACTGCTTCAACACGCTGGGCAACGAGTACGGCGACCTGGGCGGGCACTACGAGGTCGTCCATCACACGCAGCTGCTGAACAAGCTGGTCCGGGAGCGCCGGTTGGTGCCCAAGCGCCCCGCGTCCGGTGCGCGGGACGTCACGTATCACGACCCGTGCTACCTCGGCCGGCACAACAAGGTCTATTCGCCGCCGCGGGAGCTGATCGGCGCGGCCGGCGTCACCCTGTCGGAGATGCCGCGCAACAGCGCCCGCTCCTTCTGCTGCGGGGCCGGCGGGGCGCGGATGTGGATGGAGGAGAAGACCGGCAAACGGATCAACCTGGAACGCACCGACGAGGCCCTGGCCACCGGCGCCGACACCGTCGTCACCGGGTGCCCGTTCTGCCGTGTCATGCTCACCGACGGCCTGACCGCCCGGCAGAACGCCCCGACCGCCGACACCCGCACCGATGTCGCCGACGTCCAGGTCATGGACGTCGCCCAGATGCTCCTGGCCGGTGTGAAAGGCGACGGCTGAGCCGATCCGGCGTGGGCCGGTGCTCGGACACTGATGCTGCGCTGATCGTTGCGTCGGGCACCCGATGCTGCGCTGATCGTTGCGTCGGGCCGGCACTGCGCTGATCGTTGCGTCGGGGCACCCGGTGCTGCGCTGATCGTTGCGTCGAATCTGCGCCCGAATCGCCCGCTTTGGTGACGCCATGATCAGCACGTCCAACGCTTGCCTCGGCGCGCTGATCGTTGCGTCGATTTGGCGCCCGAAACGCCCGGTTCAGTGACGCCATGATCAGCGCGTCCAACGCTTGCCTCGGCGCGCTGATCGTTGCGTCGATTTGGCGCCCGAAACGTCCGGTTTCGTGACGCCATGATCAGCGCGCCCAACGCTTGCCTCGGCGCGCTGATCATTGCGTCGAATCTGCGCCCGAATCGCCCGCTTTGGTGACGCCATGATCAGCGCGTCCAACGCTTGCCTCGGCGCGCTGATCATTGCGTTGATTTAGCGCCCGAAACGCCCGGTTTCGTGACGCGACGATCAGCGCGTCCAGGTGGGAGCGCGAGCGTAGGAGCTGGGCCCGATTCCCAGCAGGGCTCGGCCCTGCGCATTGGACCAGGTGCGCAGGCCCCGCGCCGGAAGCGGCGGCGCGTTCAGGAGCTCGCGGACCTGACCGGCCAGAGCGTCGGGCGAGCCGACCGCCACCCGCCATCCGTAGCGGATGACCCGAATGCCCAGGCGCTGGATGCGCCACTCGCGGTCCTTCTCGTTGCGGATCGCGAGGGCCGGGTTGTGGGCGTACTTGGTCAGCCCGTCGGCTTCCGCCCCTACCCGGTATTCCGGCCAGTAGTGGTCCAGGCGCAGCTCGGGGACGTACTCGCCGACCCATTCGTTCGACCTGCTCGGTGGGAGGCCGGCGGTGATGAAGGCCAACCGACCGGCGGACTCCAACGGTGATTCGACGTCGACGTCACAATGCCGGACCGCCCACGCGGCGTGCCGCTCGCCCGACCATCCGTCGATGTCGCCCAGGGCGCCGGCCAGCTGCTCCCGGCCGCCGTGCCTCGCCGCGACTGCGTCGGCGAGGACCAGCGACGTCAACCGGTCCGCCCGCCGTCCGAGGTCCACGGCGGCAAATGCGGCGCCGATGATCGGGATGTCGCCGATCGTTCCCAGCCACCTGTCCGGTACCGGAGTGAATCGGGTGCGACCGTGCACGGTCCGGTTCGATCCACTGCGCCCGGGCCGCGGCCGGATCACGCTGGGCACCGGAGGTGGGTCACCGATCGTCGGTAGCTCGTGGAGGGCGATCGCCGACCAATCCGCCGCGTAGGTGTTCGGCGGGCTCATCATGAGGAACGCCCGGGTCCGCAGGCGGTGCAGGTCCCACGAGCTGATCCCGGCCAGCCTGCCCGGGTCGGCGTAGACGCCGTTGGCGAGCGGGACGAGAACCTGCCCTCGGATCAGGCGGTCGACCATGCTCCGCGCGAGCCCCAGCCGTTCGATTTCCACCCGTCGAACCAGTCCGCAGCCCCCCGCCATCGCCGTCGCTACCTCCGGGGGCACGCGGGTCCGACGCATCGGCAGAGCGTGCCGGACATTGGCGCAGGCGCGGGCGACCAGTGTGAAACCTGTGGATAACTACGTGGATAACTCGGCCGCGCGGCCGGACACCCAGGACCGATCGACCGAGTCTGCTGCGTCCCGAACGCCCGAGCGCCCCCCAGGTGCTGCGCTGATCTTCGCGTCGATTTCGCGCCCGATATGCCCGCTTTGGTGACGCAACGATCAGCGCACCAGCACGGCGCCGCCGCACCAGCACGGCGCCGCCGCACCAGCACGGGATCAGCGCAGCCGCACCGGTACGGCGCCGCAGGGCTACACCGGCGCGGCCACCGGCGCCGACAGCCGCCGCAGCATGGCCTGCTTGATCGGCGGCCGCAGACCGAAGACGAGGAGGAACCCCGACTCCCGGTAGAGCCGGCCGGCGTTGTGATCGGCGAGCACGGAGCGGCTGCCGTTGTCCACCACCAGCCGAGCGGCCGCCCGGGCGGCGAGCAGGCTGGAGTTGGCCCGGGCCTCGGGCACCTCGTCGCTCGTGGCGGTGAGCAATGCCAACCGCGCGTCGGCGATGTCGGACTCGAGATCGGGTGCGCCGCCGAGCAACCGGGCGCAGCGCCCGGCCACGCCCAGGGCCAGGAAGCCGTTCATCCGCATGCCGGGGATCTGGGAGGCGACGAACGTGTCCACCGGCTGGGTGTGTCCCAGCCGCTCGGCCGGCACGAAGTGGTCGGCGAAGCGCAGCGAGACGGTGCGGCTCGCCTGCACGGCGAGCAGGTCCGAGTCGTGTGCGACAAGGCTGCTCGAACCGGCGGCGTCGATCATGAAGAAGTGCAGCAGCCCGCGGTCGTCGACGGCGCCGACCAGCAGGACGTCGACCAGTCCCCAACCGGTCACCCAGGCCGACTCGCCGGTCAGTTGATAGCCACCGGGCACCGCACGCACGTGGATGAGGTCCGGCCGGGCCATCGCCAGTCCTGCGCGAACCCGGCCGGAGGCGAGTGGTCGCAGCCACGCCGCCCGTTCGCGCTCACCGGCGACGCCGGCCACGGCCATCAGCGGCGCCAGATGCTGAAGCCAGACGAACGCCGTCGTCAGGCAGCCGCCGGCGAGCGCGGCGATGACGTCGGAAACGATCGGAAACCCGGCCGGCCCGACCCCACCCACCTCGGTCGGGGCGGCGAGGCCGTAGAAACCCTCGTCGGCCAACAGGTTCAGATGGGCGGCCGGCACCCGGTCCGCCCGCTCCACCGACATGGCCGCCGGGAACAGGACATCGTCCGCGATGCGCTGTGCCCGAGACACCCAGCCGAAGTCGTCGTCCATTCTGACCATTGTGTCAACCAATCGGTCCAGCCGGTGCACATCTGAGCGCAACGGGCCCACCTAGTTTGTATGAATTTTGGTCCTGATCGGCTTAACTGTCCCGAGTCGCCCGGTTTGGCCGGTCCCGACCCAGCCGGCCGGCTCTGGGACAGTGGTGAGGTGCAGATCGGGATCCTCGGACCGCTTCAGGTGCGGACCGACGACGGTCCGGTCGCCGTGACCGGCAGCCGGCTCCGTGCGCTGGTCACCCGGTTGGCGGTCGTCGCCCCCGACCCGGTGGCGATCGCCGAGCTGGTCGACGCGGTGTGGCCGGGCCAGCCGCCCAGCGATCCCACGAATGCCCTGCAGTCATTGGTGTCTCGGGTCCGCCGCGCCCTGGGCGACGCGACCGCGATCCAACCGGTCCCCGGCGGCTACCGGATGGCCGTCGACGCCGCCGACGTCGACGCAGCCGTCTTCGGCGCGCTGGTCGCCGCCGGCCGCCGCGACCTGCAACAGGCCCAGCCGGCCGAAGCACAGGAGCAGCTGGCGCAGGCGCTGCGGCTGTGGCGAGGCGAGGCGCTGACCGATGCGGCCGACGGTCCGTACGCGACCGCCGCCCGGGCCCGGTTGGCGGAACTTCGGCTGAGCGCGCAGATCGATCTGATCGAGGCCCGGTTGCAGCTCGGCCGGGCCGCGGACGTGATCACCGACCTGGAACAGCTGGTGGCCGAGCACCCGCTGCGGGAACGCCTGGCCGGGCAGTTGATGCGGGCGTTGGCCATGACCGGCCGGCAGGCCGACGCGCTGGCCGTGCACGAGCGGCTCCGGGATCGGCTGGCCGGTGAGCTGGGCGTGGATCCGGGTGCCGAGGAGCAGGCGGTGCATTTGGCCGTGCTGCGGGGCGAGATCGCGCCGGCCGCGACCGGCGATGCCACCAGCCGGCGGGAGCGGCGACGGACCAACCTTCGGGTGCCCCTGACCCGCCTGATCGGTCGGGACGAGCAGGTGCGAAGGATCGCCGAGCTGCTCGCCGACGGCCGTCTGGTCACCGTCGTCGGACCGGGCGGGGCCGGAAAGACCCGGCTCGCCCAGGAGGTCGGCACCAAGATCGCGGACGGCCGGCGGGACGGCGTGTGGCTGGTCGAGCTGGCCCCGGTCACCGAACCGAAAGGGATCGTGCCGGCGATGATCGGCGCCCTCGGGCTGCTGGACACCCGCGCCGTCGACCGCCGGTCCGAGCGCACCGCCCGGGACTCGGCGGAGTACCTGTTCGACGTGCTCGCCGACACGGACTGCCTGCTCGTCGTGGACAATTGTGAGCATCTGGTCGCTCCGGTCGCCGAACTGGTCGACGCGCTGCTCGCGCGCAGTCCCGGGCTGCGGGTGCTGGCCACCAGCCGGGAGCCGCTCGGCATCGTCGGCGAGTCGTTGTGCCTGGTCCCGCCGCTGGGGCTGCCGCCGGTCGGCGTGGCGGCGGAGGATGCCGCGCAGTACCCGGCGGTCCGGCTGCTCGTGGAACGGGGCCGGGCCGTCGCCTCCGGGTTCGCCGTGACGCCGGCCAACATCGATCATGTGGGCGAAATCGTCCGGCGACTCGACGGGCTGCCCCTGGCCATCGAGTTGGCCGCCGCCCGGCTACGGGTGATGCCGATCGCGGAGATCGCGTCGCGGCTCTCTGACCGGTTCCGGTTGCTCACCGGCGGCAGCCGGACCGCGATGCCCCGGCACCGCACCTTGCGGGCGGTCGTGGAGTGGAGTTGGGGGCTGCTTCGCGATGACGAACGGCTGGTCGCCGAGCGGCTGGCCGTCTTTCCGGCCGGTGCGACCTTGGACGCGGCGACCGAGGTGTGCGCGGACGGCCGGCTACCCGCCGACGATGTGGGTGACCTGGTGCTGTCCCTGGTCGACAAGTCCCTGCTGACCGTTGTCGACGGATCGGCCACCCGCTACCGGATGTTGGAGACCATTCGCGAGTACGGGGTGGAACGGCTCGCCGAACGGGAGGAGGTCGCGTCGGCCCGGCTGGGCCACGCGCGGTACTACGCCCGGCTCGCGCACCGGATGGACCCGCTGCTGCGGACCGCCGACCAGCTCGCTGCGATCGCCACGTTGACCGCGGAGCGGGACAACATCGCCGCGGCGCTGCGGTATCTTGCCGAATCGAAGGACCCGGCCGACCGGGCCGCCGGCCTCGAGCTGGCCATGGCCATGGCCTGGTTCTGGCAGATGACCGGTGCGGTCGCCGAGGCGTCGAGCGGGATGTCGTTGGCGCTTGCGGCCTGCGCGGACCACCCGCAGCGGCCGTGGGCGGTGGCGATGGTGGCGCTGTTCGGTGCGTTCGTGGAACCCGGGGGCGATCCGCAGTCGCCGGCGGTCCGGGCGACGAGCCGGCGGCTGGCCCGCGGGTTGATGACCGGCCCGCCGCCGCCGAACACCGGTTTCGCGATGTTGCCGACGATCCTCGCGCTGTTCGGCAACGACCCGGAGACCGCCGAGCAGGCCATGCGGGTCGATTGGGCGACGGGTGACGAATGGACCGCGGCCGCGCTGGCCATGGGTCATGCGCTGTTCGCCGAGAACGAAGGCCGGATCGACGATCACCGTCAGGAGATCGACCGCGCGCTGGCCGGTTTCGAGCGGATCGGGGATCGTTGGGGCCAGTCGTCGGTGCTGGCTTCGCGGGGCAACCTGCGCGCGATGGATGGCGACACGACCGGCGGCCTGGCCGATTACGAGCGGGCGCTGGCCTTGGCCGAGGAACTCGGGTCGGCCGACGACCAGGCGATGGTCCGGGTCCGGATGGCCGGGCTGCTGATGCGGGCGGGTGAGCTGGACCGGGCCTCGGACCTGATCGACCAGGTTCGTGACCAGATGCAGAACCGCACACCGGGCTTCGACCGGGAGCTGTTCGTCTCGGGGATGCGGGCGATGATCCGGCTGCTCGGCGGCGATCTGGCCGGGGCGGCGGAGTTGGCGGCCGAGCTTCGGGCCAACCGCGGATCCGGTCGGGTCGAGGTGATCGAGGGCCACGCGATGGCCGTCGTCTGCGCCAGCACCGCGGTCATCGCCGTTCACATCGGCGAGACCGACCTGGCCGTGGGTGATCTGCGGGTCGGTTACCCGCTGGGCCGGGCGACGGAGGATATGCCGGTGCTCGCAACGGTGGGAGTGGCCGTGGCCTGGGTGGCCGCGGCCCAGGGTGTCACGGCGACCGCGGCCCGGGTGTTGGGGGCGGCCGCCCGGCTGCGGGGAAGCGACGACGCGTTCGACCCGATCGTCGCGCGGTTGACCGAGCGGCTGCGCGGCGATCTCGGCCCGGCCTTCGCGGAGCACTACGACCACGGCAAGACCCTGAGCCGCGAGGACGCGATCGGGGCCATCGACCCCGACCGCGTCCTGGTCGTCGACCCGGTCAGTTCGCCCTGACCGATGGGCCACCGGGCCCGGGCCGCCGGTCAGACCCGGCGGCGGTACCCGCGCAGGGCGAGCGGCACGAAAACCACCAGCAGGACGGCCATCCAGACCAGGGTCCACATCAGGCTGGTGGCGACCGGACCGCCGACCATGAGGCCCCGCATGGTGGTGACCAGCTGGGAGATCGGGTTGAAGTTGGCAAAGGCCGCCAGCCAGCTCGGCATGGTTGACGTCGGCACGAAGGTGTTGGACGCGAACGAGAGCGGCAGCACGATCAGGAACATGATGCCCTGGACGGCACCGGACGTCCTGGCCTTCATGCCGACGAACACCGAGATCCAGCAGAAGCACAGGGCGAACGCGATCGCCAGCAACACCGCGGCCACCGCCGCTGCGGCAGTGGTCTCCACCCGGAAGCCCATGATCATGCCGAAGCCCAGCGTGACCACACACAGGATGAAGTACCGGGCGATGTCGGCGGCCACCGCTCCGACGAGCGGCACCGAGCGGCCGATGGGTAGCGATCGGAACCGGTCGAAGACCCCCTTCTCGATGTCGGCGTTCAGGTTCTGCCCGAGCGCGACGCCGGCCATCGCGATGGACTGGCCGAGCAGGCCGGGCAGCAGGAACTGCAAGTAGTCCGACGAGCTGCCGGCGATCGCCCCACCGAAGATGTAGGTGAACATCAGCAGGAAGATGATCGGCTGCAGGGTGACGTCGATCAGCGCTTCGGGGGTGCGCCGCATCTTCAGCAGGCTGCGCTTGGCCAGCGCGAATGTGTGTCGCGGATAAGCGATCGCGCCGCCGGCCGGGGTCTCACTCGGGGTGGGAGCGGCGGCCTGCCGGCCGCTCGCTGGGGTGGTCGTGACAGACATCAGGCCGCCGTCCTTTCGGGGCACCTCGCAGGCTCGGTCGCCCCGAACAGGGCGCCGGCCCGACCATGTTGACGATTCGCTCGCTGGCGCTCGCTCACGCCGCCACCTCCTTCTGGATGTCAGTGGAGTCGGAGCCGACGCGCTGGCCGGTCAACGTCATGAAGACCTCGTCCAGTGTCGGCAGATGCAGGGACAGTTCGGTCACGCCGATGCCCGCTTCCGCCAACCGGCCCACCGTCGCCGCCAGGGCCTGCTCGCCGGTGTCGACGGCGGCGGTCAGCTCGTTGCGGCCGGTCGGCTCGGGTGTCCGGCCGGCGATCTCGGTCAGCAGCGAGGCGACGTCGGCCAGCCGGCCCGGGTCGGTCGGCCGGACCCGGATGCGCTGCCCGCCGATCGTCCGCTTGAGACCTTCGGGGGTGTCGTGGGCGATCACCCGGCCGTGGTCGATGACGCTGATCTCGTCGGCGAGGGCGTCCGCTTCTTCCAGGTACTGGGTGGTCAGCAGGACCGTGGAGCCGTCGGACACCAGGCGCCGCACCACGTCCCACATGTCCTCGCGCTTGGCCGGGTCCAGACCGGTGGTCGGCTCATCGAGGAAGATCACTCGTGGCCGGCCGACCAGGCTGGCGGCCAGGTCGAGGCGCCGTCGCATCCCACCGGAGTAGGTCTTCGCGCGGCGCGTGGCCGCGTCGGCCAGCCCGAACCAGTCGAGCAGCTCTCGGGCGCGGGCCTTGGCGTCGCGGGTCGACAGGTTGAGCAGGGTGCCGATCATGACCAGGTTCTCGGTCCCGGTCAGGTCCTCGTCGACGGAGGCGTACTGGCCGGTGAGCCCGATGGTGCGGCGCACCTGGCCGGCGTCCTTGACGACGTCGAACCCGTCGACCCGGGCCGTGCCGGCATCCGCCCGAAGCAGCGTGGCCAACACCCGGACCGCCGTGGTCTTGCCGGCGCCGTTGGGCCCGAGCACGCCGAGCACGGTGCCCTCCTGGGCGGCGAGGTCGACCCCGGCCAGGGCCTGGGTCTTGCCGAATGCCTTGCGCAGGCCCTCGGCCTCGATGATGAGGCTCATCGGGGGCCTCCTTCCGTCTGTCGCCGTGATGTCCGACCTCACTGTGCGCCCGGGCGCTGACATCCGGCGCACATCCTGCTGGCACGTGGTGTCACCGTTGGCGTCAGTGGTGTCAGTGACCGCCCTCGGCGGGTCGGAGCGCGCGACCGAGCTCAGCCCCGCCGGCCGGGACTCCGTCCGCCCGTGGCGGCCCAGGTCCGGAACAGCACATCCCGGACGGCGAGACCGGCCCGGGACGCGGGCACCAGCAGGTGTCCGGCCGGAGCGGCGCCGGCAAGATGCGGGCGCAGCCGCGCCCGGTGGGCCCGCTGGTACCCGTCACATGCGGCGGCGAGGTCGTCCGGCCGATACAGCAGGTGCGCGGCAAGGGTCGCGGCCCCCGCGACGGCCATGCTCGATCCCTCGCCCAGCAGCGAGACGCAGCCGGCCGCATCACCGACCAGTACGGTTCGCCCGCGCGACCAGTGGCGAACTCGGATCCGGCTCACGTCGTCGAAATAGACGTCGTCGGCGGTTCGGAACCGCTCGAGGAACTCGGGCACGCGCCACCGCATGCCGCGGTAGGTGGCCGTGAGCAGGTCGAGCCGAGCAGCCTGGTCCCGGGCGGCGTCGGCGGTCGACCGGGCGGGCCGGAAGATCAACGCCGCGCCCTCGCGCCCGTTCGTCGGGTGGGCGATCGCCGCCCGCCCGGGTGCGCTGTGAATGAAGACGGTCCCCGGGTCGGCGGCGGGCGCGTCGAACATGAGCGTCGCGATGGACAGGCCGAGGTGGGTGGCGAACCGTTCCTCCGGACCGAAGGCGAGGCGGCGCACCGTCGAGTGCAGGCCGTCGGCGCCGATGACCAGATCGAACCGGCTTTCGGTTCCGCTCGCGAACGTCACCCGGACGGCGTCGCCGTCCTCGTGCAGCTCGGTGATGGTGTCGTCGTACCGGAACTCGGCGTGATCGTGGGCGGCAGCGGTCAGGATCGCGGCCAGATCGGCGCGCGGGATCTCGATCGCTCCGGGTCCGCTCTGGGTGGGGATCCAGCCGATCACGGCGCCGTCGGCGTTCACCGCGGCGAGCCGGGTGGTCGCCGTGGCGCGCGCCCGGACCTGCGGGAGCAGACCCATCCGCTCGACCACCCGCAGGGCCGGACCGCGGACGTCGACCGGGCTGCCGCTGGAGCGTGGGCCGTCCGACCGCTCCACCACGATGACCGCCGGTCCGCGGCGGCCGAGCAGGCCGGCGACCGTCGAACCGGCGATGCCCGCGCCCACCACCAGCACCGTGCGGATGCTCACCCCTTCATCGTCGTGCCCGCCGAGCGATCGAGCACTCCGCGCGCTCTGGCCGCCCAACATCCAGCGACGTAGCCTCGGCGCCGTGAGCATCAAAGTGGAGATCGACGACCTGCCGCGGGTGCTGGGTGACTTCGACGTCGGCTACCTGCTGACCGTGGACCCGCTCGGTTCTCCGGCCCGCGTGAAAGTCGTGTCGGTGCGGCCCGCTCTGGTCGACGGCACGCTGGTGCTGACCGGGCCCGGACGGGGGTCCCTGGCCAACGTTCGGGCCAACCCGGTCGCCACGGTCGTCTGGCCGCCACGTCGGGCCGGCGGGATGACGTTGATCGTGGACGGCGGGGCCGAATGTGACGGCGAGGACGTTCGCGTGACGCCGACCGGCGGAGTGCTGCACAAGCCGGCGTGATCGACGGCACCGGGAACCCGGCTGCCCTTCGCTCACGGTCGGGCCGATCCCTTCCCCATCGTGGCGGCGGCAACCGGCCTGCTCATCACCAGATCGGCGCCCCACCGCCACCGATGTCAACGAGTAACGGGTGGCCGCCACTCAATCTGACGAACCCGGCGAAGCGAGCCGGCGGGTGACGGGCCGGCGGCCGGTGGCGACTCCGGATCGCGGAGCGGGTCGGCGCTGCCGCCGGAGGTCCCCAGGGGTGCCGCTGGTTCCTGTTCGCTGGCCCGGCGGGCTTTCATAGTGGTCCACTACAGGGTCGGGAATGACCAAGGAGCGTGGGCATGACCCAGTACGGCCAGTTCTGCCCGGTGGCCAAGGCAATGGAGCTGCTCGACGAACGGTGGACGATGCTGATCGTCCGCGAGCTGATCGCCGGCAGCCGCACCTTCGGCGATCTGCAGCGAGGAGTGCCGAAGATGTCGCCCACGCTGCTGACGACGCGGCTGCGCACCCTGGCCCGGGCCGGGGTGATCGACCGGCACGAGCAGGGTAAGCGGGTGTACTACACGCTCACGCCGGCCGGGCGCGAGCTGCAGCCGGTGATCGAATCGATCGGCCGGTGGGGCATCCGGTGGATGCCCGAGCTGGGTGATCAGGATTACGACCCGCACCTGCTGATGTGGGACGTACAAAGGCATGTCGACGTCGACGCCCTGCCGCCGGGACGCACCGTCCTGCAGTTCCGCTTCCGCGACGTTCCGCCGGGCCAGCGCGACTGGTGGCTCGTGGTCGGCGAGGGAGCCGTCGATCTTTGCGATTTCGATCCGGGGCACCCGGTGACCGGCCGCATCGACACTCCGCTGCGGCTGTTCACCCGGGTGTGGCGCGGCGACGTCGGCTGGGCCCAGGCGTTCCGATCCGGTGAACTCACGGTCGACGGACCCGGTTCCGTGCAGCGGAACCTGCCGCACTGGTTCACCAGGTCCGATTTCGCGCCGGTCGAGCGGCCGGTCTGATGAACGGAAGGCCGACCGCGGCCCGGAGCCAACTCGGACTGCTCGTCAGGACGTATGACTCTGTCGAGCCGGCCGTTGGCGGCGGTATCGTCGATCGTCTGCTTTGAGCAGGCGTATGTCGGTTCACGGGGGTGGTCGCGTGCGGTGGCCGGCAAGAGATGAGCGCCCGGGTGGGGCTGACCGGCGAGGCCGGTAGCCGGAATCCCACCCACAGACCGGCGGCGGCCCCGCGTTCGGCCGCACGCCTTCCACCGTCCGGCGGGATGGTGCGACCGTAGCCGGAATCAGCCGTCCCGCCCGGGCATCCGCGAAAGGGTGGGGAAAATGCCTTCCGATTCCAACAACCAAGCAAGCTGGCCGCCGAACACCTCCCCGGCGCGTGCTCTCCTCGAGGACCTCAACCTGCTGGAGACCAAGGATGATCAGCTGCGCGGGAACAGCTTGTGGTCCACTCCCTGGAGCCTGCAGGTCATCACGGCGGGCGCGACGAGCGCCACCAAATGGGTTGCCTCGATCGGCGGCGCCGCCGGTCTGATGGCTTCCATCGGCACTGCCGTCACCGCCCTGAATGCCGGCGACAACGTGCCGCTGCAGCTCGTCGCCGTCGGAGCGCTGGCCGTGATCCTGTCGGCAACGATCCTGGCCATTGCGCTGATGGTGCGGGCCGACGTCGGCGCCCGCGCTTCGGTGACCGCCGCGGAGTATCAGGCGCGCGCCCTGTTGGCATCCACCTACCTGCAAGCCTCCGAACCGATTGCCGAGATCAAGACCGTCGAAGCCATGGCAAAGGATTTCGCCGCTGCATCGTGATGGCCTGGCCGCCGCAACAGTCGCGTGCCGTCACCATCGAGATGACGGCATGCCGCTGATGAGCGAATCCTGACGACTCCTGGCTCCAGACCCGCGCCCCGTCAGGCGCTCCCGGCCCCCGCGGTGGCCGGCAGCGCCAGGACGGACCGCCCTGCGGCCGGCCGGACGGTGCGGCCCAGGTAGGCCATGAGCTGCCGGTGCGACGGAAGCTGCGGGTCCACCGGAACGGCCGGATCGAAGATCCCGGGCACCCGGAAACCCTCGATGCCGATGCGGCGCATCGTCGTCAGCAGTTCGGTGCACAGTTCCTGGTCGATCGCATCCTCCGCGCCGATGGCCACCGCGATGTCGGACCCGTGGACCACCACCTCGGTGAGATGGATGACGGCCGCCAACGGGCCGGGAACGGTGCCGAAGGTGAGCGTCACCGGCCCGGTCAGCGCGTCGGGACGGTGCCAGGCGGCGGACACCGACTGCGCCGCAGCGCGATAGGCCCGGACCGGGTCGGTGCCGAGCCAGTCGCGGTCGAAGTCGCCATCGAGCCCGCCGTGGGTCAGGGTGTCGGCCATCAGGTTGAAACCGCCGACCATGTGGTGGTGACGTCCCGGACGTCCCACCCGGCGCAGCAGGTCAGGGCGGACCACTGCTCGTCGTGCACCAGGCCGACGATCCGGCCCGTGCCGGCCAGACCCAGATCGATGGCCTGCAGAACGTTCTCCACGATGTTCTCCCTTCGTCCCGCCACCCCGAGCGCGGGTCCGGTCGGCCGCAGTGGATGACGGGAGTCAGCCTGCCGCCGGCGCGGGCCGGTGTCGTCGGCCCGCGGGTGGACCGGCGGCGCCGTGAGATCAACCCCTGGGCGGACAACGGGTTCTCACCCGGCGGTGGGCATGGTGACGTGCACCTGGAACCCCCGACCGGGCCGCGGGCCGCATGCCACGCGGCCGCCGGCGGCGGTGACCCGCTCGGCCATCCCGGACAGCCCGTAACCGGATCCGCCCAGATCCGAGGTTCCGCCGCCGGTGTCGAGGACCGTCAATTCCACCTGCCCGTCGGCCCAGGCCAGTGCCACCTCGACATCCGCGTTGCCCGCATGCTTGCGAACGTTGGACAGCGCCTCCTGCGCCGCCCGGTACAACGCCAATCCGGCCTCCGGGGACAGCGGGACGGGCCGGCCGGTCTCGGTGTACCGGACGGAGCCGCGGCTGGACAGCCGGTGCTCGGCGACCAGGTCTGTGATCTGCTCCGGTCCGGGCAGCTCGTCCCCACGGAGGGCGCCGACCGCCCGCCGCGCCTCCACCAGCCCGCTCTTGGACAGTTGGTGGGCCCGCTTGACCGCGTCGACCAGTCGGGGGTCGGCCGGGGTGGTGCTGGCCAGCAGGTTCGCGCCCTCCAGCTGAAGGGCCAGGCCCGACAGGGTGTGGGCCAGCACGTCGTGCAGGTCCTGGGCGAGCCGGGCCCGTTCGGCGACCACGATGGCGGCCTGTTCGGCGCGCCGACTCTCGGCCAGTTGCCCCATCAACCGGGCCAGCTCCTCCCGTTGCTGGCGCTCGCGCCGCAGCATCGACCCGACCAGGAAGAAGAACGCCACCCCGGCGTCGGTGGCGATGGTGAGCAGGATCGTTTCCGACGCCACGAGCAGCTGGATGAGGTTGTAGGCCGCGGTTCCGGCGATCAGCACCATCGCCGGAATCCGCAGTGGTGGGCGGAGCGGGACGAGCGCCGCGACGAGGAACAGGCCGATCACCGGTCCGGTCGGATCGGTGGCGACCATGCCCAACAGGCCGGCCATCATCACGGCGATCAACACCCAGGCCGGAACGGCGGTGAGCCCGCGCAGGAAGGCCGAGCCCGCGACGGCGTACGCCGCCGACGCGACGGTCAGCAGCAAGGACCGGCCGCCGGCTCCGAAGCCGACGGGGCCGAGGGCGGCGTCGACCACCACCACGGCGATGACGGCCAGCCCGAGCGGGATCAGCAAGCGTGAGGCCGACCGGGACGGCGACGGATCGCCCGGCGAGCTGGATCCGGTGATCATGCGACCACCGTTCCAGGTGCCCGGCCCGGGCGCATCGGCGTCCGGGTTGTCCACCCTGGGGTGGACGGCGGACGGTGGACCGTCGACCGTCGGGTCGATGGCGGGCGCGTTCCCGGCGGCCCAGACTGATCCGGGGCCGTCCGGCCCCGCGACGTTCGCGTGCCCTCCCCCGGCCCGGCCCGGGCCGGGGGAACGGCCGTGGGCACGGTGACCGGCGCATGCGCCGGGCGTGGTGGGCCGAGTCGTGACATGGGTTGCGGCTCGATGTGGGATGGGGATGCGATGACGACAGCGGATGCATTCGGCGGCGCGGCCGAAGCGGAGCGGCCGGAGGTGCGGGTGCTCATCGCGGACGACCAGAAGGTGGTCCGCGACGGCCTGGCCATGCTGCTCGGCCTGCTCCCCGGGATCGACGTCGTCGGGGTCGCGATCGACGGCGATGACGCCGTCCGTCAGGTGCGCCGCCTCGACCCGGACGTCGTGCTGATGGACCTGCGGATGCCGAACTGCACCGGCGTCGAGGCCACCGATCAACTGACCACCGCGGGCGCCCGGGCCCGGGTGGTCGTTCTGACGACCTACTCCGACGACGACTGGGTGTTCGCCGCACTCCGCGCGGGCGCCCGCGGATTCCTCACCAAGGACGCCGGTGCCGAGGAGATCCGGCACGCGATCACCACCGTCGCGGCCGGGCAGGCGCAGCTCGACCCGTCCGTCCAACGCCGGCTGTTGGAGGCGTTGGCCGCCGGCTCGCCGGTGGGGACGGCCGCCGATGTCCCCGCCGATCGGGCCGCGACCGTACCGGTGCCCGATGGGCTGACCCCGCGCGAGGTCGAGGTCCTGACCCGGATCGCCGGCGGGCTGTCCAACGCCGAGGTGGCCGCCGCCCTGTTCGTCTCCGAGGCGACCGTCAAGACCCACGTCAATCATCTGCTGGCGAAGACCGGGATGCGGGATCGGGCCCAGCTGGTGGCCTACGCGTTCCGGCACGGACTGGCCACCCCCTGAGCGGCGGGTGCACCGGCCGAGGGATTCCGGGACCGCCGGCGTGCACCCTGGGTTGGAGACACCCGGCCCCGCAGATCAACCCGCACGCCGATCCACCTGCCCCGGCCCCGCTCCTACTGTGTCGCATGAGCCGGAAGACCGGCCCGATGACACCGAGACAGTCTGGAGCACAACAAATGTCAACAGCACAGCTGATCCTGAACGTCGGTCTGCTGGCGTTCGTCCTCGGCACCAACCTCGGGACCCGGACGGTGACCGGACGGCGGCTCCTGCTGCCGGTGGTCCTGGTGCTGGTCGCCGGCTGGGTCTTCCTCCAGGATCTGCCCACCGCCGGCGGGGACGCCCGACTCGAACTGGCCGGCGCCCTCATCGGGGTGGTCCTCGGGATCGCGGCGGCTGCCCTGATGCCGGTTCGCCGGGACGCCGCCGGGCGTCCGGTCACCACCGCCGGCATCGGGTATGCCGTCCTGTGGATCGCGGTCATCGGTGGCCGGATCGCCTTCGCCTACTCCGCCACCGGATGGGCCTCGAGTCCGGTCGGTGAGTTCTCGATGGCGCAGCAGATCACCGGGGCCGCCGCCTGGACCTCGGCGTTCGTCCTCATGGCGCTGGCCATGGTGCTCACCCGGGTTGCGGTCACGGCCGTCCACGCCCGGGTCGTGACCGCCCGCCGCGAGGTGGCGGCCTGATGTCCACGCCCCTGCTGGAGCGACCGGTCGACAACCGGCACGGCGTGATCGGTTCCACGGTGTCCGGCGTGCATCCGCGCCGGTTGGCCTGCGCGTTGCTCGTCGTGGATGTCGGCATCGTGGTGGTGTCCGCGGCGGTCATCCGGATCGCCGCGCCCGGAATGCCGCCGCTGACCGCCGCGCTGATCGTGACCGCGGTGCTCGCCGTCGTCGTCACCGGCCTGGTGTGGCGGGTCAGCGGTTTCCGGGCCGCGGGCTTCACCGGACCGCGCCGCTGGCGGAACCTGCACCTGCTGATCCTGCCGACGGTGCTGGCGTTCGTCCCGCTGCTGGCGGGGTTCCGGCCGGTCGACGCGTTGGCCACGCTGATCGTCGGGTACGCGCTGACCGGCTTCATGGAGGAGGCGCTCTGGCGTGGTCTGGTCCTGCGGGTGCTGCGGCCCACCGGCCCGCTGCCGGCCGTGCTTGTCGGGTCGCTGCTCTTCGGGGCCGCCCATCTGCCCAACGTGCTGTTCCGGGACAGCGTCGCGCTCGTCGCCGCGCAGGCGGTCGGCGCGTTCTGCTTCGGGGTCGGGTACGCCGCGATCGCCCTGCGGATCGGCACCATCTGGCCGTTGATGCTGCTGCACTCGCTGACGGACCTGTTCGCCGCGGTCGGTGCCCTGCCGAAAATTCCGATCCTCGTCGGGCAGGACGTGATCCTGCTCGTGCTCGGACTGTGGTTGTTGCGCCGGGAAGGTGGCCGGCGGGCGGTCCGGCCCGGGTCGACCGGCTCCGCGGCGCACGTCCGATGACGTGGCCGCGGTTGGGTGAGCGGGCGGACTCGGACTTGCGGGGATCATTCGCTCGGCAGGGTGGCGCCCAGCCCTCATGTGGCGCACAGTGAGGGCACAGCCACCCTGAGTGAGTGATGGCGAGCCGTTCGTCCGGGTCTACCGCTGGAGTTGAGGATGCGCCACCATGCTTCTCGCACGCTCGTCACCCTGATCGCCGCGACCGTCGCCCTGGTCCTGGCCCCGGCGGTCCCGGCCGCCGCCGGCCCGTACCCGGTGGCCGGAGGTGACCAGCGCGGCGGCGGGAACCACGGTGGGGGTGCCGATCTGCCGAAGCAGCCGGCGATGACCGGCAGCGGCGGCGCGGTCGCCACGGTCGATCGGGACGCCAGCCAGGTCGGCATCGACGTGCTGCGGGCGGGCGGGAACGCGGCGGACGCGGCGATCGCGACGGCCGCGGCGCTGGGGGTCACCGAGCCGTACTCGGCCGGCATCGGCGGCGGCGGTTTCCTGGTCTACTACGACGCTCGGCGCCGCAGCGTGTTCACCATCGACGGGCGGGAAACGGCTCCGGCCAGCTTCACCGAGCGCACCTTCCTGGACGGGAACGGCGCCCCGTTGGTCTTCGCCGACGTGGTCAGCTCGGGACTGTCCGTCGGCGTGCCGGGGACGCCGGCGCTGTGGGACAAAGCGCCCGGCAGTTCGGCACCCGGTCAATGCGCGACCTGCTCCGGCCGGCCGAGCAGCTCGCCGCGGACGGGTTCATCGTCGATGCCACGTTCGCGCAGCAGACCAAGGACAACGAGACCCGGTTCCGCAAGTTCCCCGAAACGACCCGGGTCTTCCTGCCCGGCGGCCAGCTGCCGGTGGTCGGGAGTACCTTCCGCAACCCCGATCTCGCCGCCGCCTACCGGGCCCTGCGGTACCGGGGCGTCGACGAGCTCTACCGGGGCGACATGGGTGACGCGGTCGTCCGGGCCGCACGGACGCCGGCCACCGCACCCGGCGTGAGCGTCTACCCCGGCCAGATCACCAGCCGCGACCTTCGGCAGTATCGGGCCCTGACGCCTACACCGACCCGCACCCGGTACCAAGACCTGGACATTTACGGGATGCCGGTGCCCTCGTCCGGCGGGATCGCCGTCGGCGAGTCCCTGAATCTCATCGAGTCGTACCAGCGCATGACCGGCCGACCGTTGTCCGCGGTCGATGACGTGCAGTACCTGCACCGCTTCGCCGAGGCCACCGCGACCGCGTTCGCCGACCGCAACCGCTGGGTCGGCGACGTGCGGCGGGTGCCGACCCGGGAGCTGCTGTCCCAGGGCTTCGCCGACGAACGGGCCTGCGACCTCTTCGATCCGATGAAGGCCGCCACCCGACCGATCCCGTTCGGCGATCCGGACGGTCGGTACTCCACGGTCGACTGTGCGCAGCCGTCGGTGCTCGCGGCGCCCGACGGTGAGGAACACGGCACGACGAACCTGACCGTGACGGACCGGTGGGGCAACGTCGCCGAGTACACCCTGACCATCGAGCAGACCGGCGGCTCCGGCATCACCGTGCCGGGCTACGGATTCCTGCTGAACAACGAGCTGACCGACTTCAATTTCAAGCAGGCCGACCCGGCCGTGCCGGATCCGAACCTGCCCGGGCCGGGCAAGCGACCGCGGTCGTCGATGAGCCCGACCATCGTGCTCGACCACGGGCGCCCGGTCCTGGCCGTCGGATCGCCGGGCGGTGCGACGATCATCACCACCGTCACCCAGGTCCTGCTGGGCCACCTCGACCGGAACCTGTCGCTGGTGGACGCTATCGCCGCGCCGCGCCTGTCCTCGCGCAACGGCACCACCCAGGCCGAACCGCCGATCGTCGGCGGCGCCCTGGGCGCGGGGCTGACGGCCATGGGCCATCAGCTGGCCAGCACCCCTGAGATCGGGGCGGCCACGGCGATCCGGCTCCTGGGCGACGGCCGGTTCGCGGCGGCCGCCGAGACCTCCCGCCGCGGCGGTGGTTCGGCGATGGTCGTGCGACCGGACTGACCCGCCCGGGCCATTTCGTGTCTGTTCGGAACGGAGGCGGATTCGGACCGCGGTGGGTTCCCAAGAGCCCCACGGTTCTCCGGGTTGCCTTCGGTGGTGTCCGGTGAGATCGGCGCGTATCTCGGCGTGCCGTTGCGGGGGCCGAACGGGCAGACCATCGGTGCGTTGTGCGTGATCGACCCGATCGGCCGGGTCCTCGACGACGAGGACACCCGGCGACTGCAGCGATTCGTGCCGATCATCGAGGACCAGCTGGACCAGCTCCGGCAGGCCCACGCGGACGACCGGAACGCCGCTGCGGTGGCGGCGGATGCCGGCCCGTCCGGCCTCGGGGCGGTCGTGCCCTGGTTTCGGCCGATCGTCGGGCTGAGCAGCCATCGGATCCTCGGCTTCGACGCGCTGGCCCGGCGCGAGGGCTCCGACGGCCGGACCACCGACCCGCGCCGGCGGTTGATCTCGCGTCCCGACCAGTTGGTGGAACTGGATCTGACGGTGGCCGGCCGGGCCATGACCGTGGTGCGCCGCTGGCAGGAGCACGACCCGCAGCTGAGCGTCAACGTCAACATCGCGGCACCGATCATCGCCCGCCCGGACTGCGTCGCCACGCTGACCCAGCTCGCCGTGCAGGCGGGGATCAGGCCGGTCCAGGTGAACATCACGTTGAAGGAACCGCCCGCCTGGGCGGCGACCGACTCCGCAGCGCTGGCGACGGTCAAGAGCCTGCGGGACAGAGGCTTCGGGATCTTCCGCGACGAGTTCGGCACCGCCTGGGCCGGACTGGATCAGCTGCTGTGGTTTCCGGGCGACGCCGTCCGCCTGGACCCGGCCCTGACGGCCGCGCTGGGTACCGATGTGGGGGACAAGCTGATCCGGGCTGTGACAGAGGTGGCCCACGCCCTGGAGCAGCGCGTGGTCATCGACGGCATCGGCTCGTTCGACCAGGCCCGGTCGGCGGCGTCGCTGGGCTGTGACCGGGCGCTGGGTGATCTGTGGGGGACCGCGCAGCCCGAGTCGGCGATCGACCAGCGATACCGGCCCGAACCCGTGGGCGCGCAGCGGTCCGGCGTGGGGTGAATCCGGACCAGTAAGGGGACGGGCTCACCCCGGGCCGGCTCACGCGGTGGCGGGCGAGCCCGCGGTGCCCTCCAGCGGCCTGACACGCTTGGTGCGCGGATCGATCCGGAACGCTGAACCGGCCGGCAGATCGGTCAGGTCCACCGGTGCGACGGACAGGGATCGTTGCGATGCGGCTGCGGCGCGAGCGAGGATTCGCTCCTGCACCGCGTCGGGATCCAGCGCGGCGCCGCCCGCCACCTGCACCTCACGGTGCGTGCCGACCACCGTGCCCGCGTCGTCGTGCACCGCGAAGTCCAGGGTGTGTCGGATGTCCAGGCCCGCCAGCACGGAGCTGCGGTCGTGGATGAGACCGAACGCGGACGCCGACCCGTTGGCGTTGTCGGCCTGCAGCTGGAACGTCACGTGGTCCGTGGTGAGCCAGACGTTGTTGTCGGTCAGTTTGTTGGGGTTGGGGATGGCCATCCCGCCGATGACAATGATTGGTGTGTTGACCGTCTCGATGTAGGCCAACGCGTA